>NZ_JBVYOK010000003.1:0-552687 GCF_056120445.1 Paenibacillus sp. sgz302115 | reverse complement strand
GTTGTTTTTCTCGATTGGAACGCAGCATGCTGACACACCATCCGTTCTATAAATAGTTACCTATATTATATAACATTAACGCGGTGTCGTGTGAAATCAAGATCACATAAAGAAGGCCGTCGAGACTTTCTCGACAGCCTGGCCGTCCTTATAAGGACGGTTTCCGTTTCAGCGAGAAATATAAGGATAATTTATGGTGTGAAACATATAAAATCTTATATTTCGATAAAAAACCGCTCCTTCCAAATGGAAGAAGCGGCTGCGGAGATAATGCCTAAGACTTATCTTTACAATCAACCTAAGTGAAGCACGGCTTTTCCGGAGAATTTCCGCTCCATCAGATTGCGGGCGACGGTGTCAATTTCGGTCCAAGGCGCCTCCACTTCGATCCGGGGCGTTAACCGCCCGTCTGCGGTCAGCCGGGCCAGCAAGCTCAGATCGTTCGCGGCTGATTGACGAGTGAGCTCCTCTCCAAGAAAGAAGCTGTACAAGGTTCTTCCTCCGCTGGTCACCAGATTCATCATATCGATCGTCGCCGTATTCGAAGAGGAAAATCCTACCGCAACGCAAATGCCTTGTGGCGCAAGCTGCGGCAGCAACGCCGCCAGTGTATCGCCGCCTACCGAATCAATGATCAGATCGTACGGCCCGAATTTGCGGGCTGATGAAATTGCTGAATATCCAATGACCACTTCGTCGGCTCCAGCCTCTCGAACAAGCACGGCCTTCTCTTCCGTGCTGGCCGTACCTACGACGAATGCGCCGGACTGGGCCGCAAGCTGATGGGTGAACAGCCCAACTCCGCCGGTAGAGCCTGTAATGAAAATGCGCTTGCCGAGCAGCATGCCGCCTTTTCGGAGTGCATTAAGCGCCGTCAGGCCGGCTACGGGTAAGGTCGCCGCCTCCGTAAAAGTGAGCTTGTCCGGGATTTCGGACAGCATCGATACAGGGGCGGCAATCTGCTCGCTCCACGCCCCCTTCGGGAGCAAACCGGCAACCCGAGCCCCTTTTTGCGGACCTGCGCCGCTCTTGGCCGGCTCGATGACAATTCCGGCGAAATCCCAGCCGGGTCTGCTTGATACTTCCTGATCCTTGGCGTCTATCACTTCACCGCGATTGAGAGAGACGGTCTTCACTTGCACGAGAGCTTCCCAGGGCTGGGCCTGTGGTGCATCAACTTCCTTGAACGCCAAATGTGACGGAGCAAGCGGATCAACTACAATGGCACGAATCATATTGTATCTCCTCCATGGATTGGTTGTGTGTCATTAGATGACTTTCGATTTCATTGAGGAGTATACTTTAAATCAATGATCGGCCCAAGTGCAGAACTACACTTCGTAAAAGAAGGGAAGAGAAGATGGACATACATACAGAGAATTCCAGACTTAAAATCGTATTGGGCGAGATTGAAGCGTTGCGGATGAAACGCCAGCACATGCTTGCCGATCGGCCTCACCCGTCCTTGAAACGATTTACCCAACAGGAGCTGAACGACGAGGCCTTTCCTTCGTATAAAAATCTGCTGGTTGGGCGTTCCCGCCGCATACCGGATCGTCAGACGATCATCCATATTGCTGAATATCTTGAATGCACTTTTGACGAGCGTAACGATCTGCTTTTGGCAGCAGGTTATCTTCCGATCCAGACTGAATTGGAGGGACGGGCACTGGAGCATGCATTGGAGTGGGCGCATCAAACGATGAGAGGCATTCCCTTTCCCGCCATGATCGTAACACACACACAGGACATCAAGGGGGTTAACGAGCCGTTTCGCCGTTTGTTCGATATCCCGCTCGACCGTTCGTACGATGGCTTAATGAACAGGGTCGATTTTCATTTTAATTCCGATTTGCCTATCCGGCCCCGCTCCACTTTCGACAAAGCGTCGTTCGAGCAGTGGAAGGCACACGCCATAAACGGGATACACGCGATCAAGAGGGAGCACATGCTCTCCCGTTATGATGCGTGGTATCAAAAATTGTTTCATAGATTCCAGAAATATAACGTGGACGAATATCTGAATGTGCAGGATGCAGAGGAAAAGGTTGATCATACACAAACCATATTAGCCAGAATGGAAAGCTCCGGCGAGCTTGTTCCCATTCGCTACAGACAGGTTTCGATTTCTGCAGGTAGCCGTGTATATCCGCAAATTGAGGTTTTCCTGCCGGTCGATGCTGCCGCGCGTAAAGTTTTCGGGAACCTGGGATGTCCTGCTGATTGTGAATTCGTCTAACCTTAGAGTTATCGCCATCTCTGCAATGAAAAAGACGGGAAAAAGCCGCATCCCTAGCGACTTGGAGGGATGCAGCCGGGTAAGATAACCTTTATTTCCTGCTGCTTGTTTGCTCAAAAAATCACTGTCAGATTCACTGTCTTCTTGCACAGATACCCGTTACAAGGTCATGAATGTCTGCAGCGTTCGATCAGCAAGATATGGAAGATACTCATGACCGTATTCGTAATAGACCATCAGATCTTTTGGTGCTGTGATTTTGTTGTATGCGGCAAATTGCGTTGAAGGCGGGCAGATCGTATCCGCAAGTCCGGTCACCCATAACACCTTGGCCTGGATTCGGCTTGCCAAATTCTGAATATCAATATAACCCAGCCGGTTAAAAATCTCTTCCTCCCGTTCATGATGCGGATCAAAAAAGCGGAAGTAATAATTGATCTCCTCATAAGCCGAGGTGGTGATATCCAGCTCCCAGGCCCGTTTGTAGTCAGAGAGGAACGGATAGACCGGGACCGCCATAGAGATACGCGGCTCAAGCGCGGCGCAGGCAACGGTCAGAGCTCCCCCTTGGGAGCAACCGTAAGCCCCCACCCGTGCAGGGTCCACTTCCGGCATGCTCATCAGAATCCGCGCCGTCTGGGCGGTATCCAGAAACACGTTGCGGTAATACAGGTTGTCCGGATTCGGGTCGTCAAGCCCCCGGATGATGTGGCCGCGGATGGTTGTGCCTTGTACGGTCAGATTATCCTCGGACAATCCTCCCTGCCCCCGGCAGTCCATCGCCAGCACGCTGATTCCGTGCGCAGCATACGCGACCTTCTCCATCCAATCACCGCTATCGCAGGAATAACCGTGGAAGATTACAATACCCCGGCCTTTTTCCTGCGCCGCTTTCTTCGGTCTTGCATATTTGCAGTGAACTCTGGCTCCGCCCACTCCGGTAAAATATAGATGAAAGCATTCCGCCAGCTCACTGGTGAATTCCGCCGGCACCAGTTCATAGTCCAGCGGCTGGGCATCGAGCTCGCGCAGGGCGCGGTCCCAGAATTGATCAAAATCCGCCGGTTTTGGGCTGCTGCCTTCGTAGGCTTTTAGCTGGGGCAGGGATCTTTCGCTTGTCATAGTGAATCCTCCTTAGGGTTGGGATTGAATGTGTTGGGCAAAATGGGGGGTGAGTGTGGGTCACTGCGGGGAATGTTGGTTCCGATCGCTGTTGTTCCCGGATTTCCTGATTTATACCGCTGGGCGGTAGAAATCCGGGAACAGCATATGCTTCCGAAGCGAGCTTTCCTTCGGAAAGCTTTCAGGCGAACGCTACGCTTCTCCACTCAACATTCCCCTCCGTTCCGTTTCACTCACCACAGGGTTTGCAAGAACAAGTAAATCCAATAACTCGGATTTAACCTGAAAACAACTGCATAAACCGCTTCATTTAGTTTCGTCGCCCAAGCTCTAGCTGTATTTCATACAACTAAAGAAGCCTATTTTTGCACTGAAACGGATTTAGTTGCACTCTGTACACTTAGCTTGACCGCAATTGAGCTAAAGAAGCATTTCCGCCATTTTTAACTGTACAGAATACATTTATCGTTAAAAAAACGGGTTTGCTGATCTTTTTAGTTGCAGCAAATACAATTAGCTGGTGCTCAGAGCGGTGCAGCATCACTTCAAAAACAAAACAGAACGAAAAACCCATTACGCATGGGTTTTCGGCTGATGCAGCAACGTGGCAGGCCACCAAGATGGCCGCCACTCGCTGCAGAACACTTACAGACAAGGTCAACTGCTGGAAACTGAATACTCAGGACCAGTATCCTCGTTCAATTTTATTGCAGTCTATACAACAGAATCGCCTGCAAACAAGGTAAACGGGATTTCTGTTGCACTTTGTACAGTAGAAATCGCAAGAAAGGACGATATAGTTACTTTTGGGCTGAATCTGCTGCAGGAAGTGCAACAGATTCAGTTTTTCGAGTGAAAAAGCAACTATCTGCTGTACATTCTGCAATAGAGTGCCCCTCAGCTCAGTAAGCAGGAGACAGGCCCCGCTACCGTCCTAGATCTTACCCAGACCGGCATCGTCGCCGACCTCTTCATGGGTCTCGATCACGTAGTTCACGATGTCTTGCACAGTGGTGTAAGCCACGCCTACATAGGTGTCGGCTGCGCCGTAGTAGATGGCGATGCGGCCGGTTTCGGCGTCATTCAGGGTGGCGCAAGGGAAGAGCACGTTGTTCACAAAGCCTCTTTCCTCATACCATTCTTCCGGTGTAAGCACGAAGTTTTTGGAGCGGTATTTTACTCTCGACGGCTCATCCTTGTCCAGGATTACTGCGCCCATGCTGTACACGAGACCGTTGCAGGTTCCGGTAACGCCGTGGTAGAACATCAGCCAGCCTTCGGTGGTTTCGATTGGCGCAGGGCCGCCGCCGATTTTGACACTTTGCCACCAGCCTTGGCCGCCTTTGGTCATAACATGGCGGTGTTTGCCCCAGTACACGAAGTCAGGGCTTTCGCTCAGGAACACATCGCCAAAAGGCGTATGTCCACTATCGCTCGGACGGGACAGCATCACAAAATTGCCGTTGATTTTTTTCGGGAACAGCACGCCATTGCGGTTGAACGGCAGGAACGGATTTTCCAGGCTGATGAAGGTTTTGAAGTCCTGAGTTTTGGCTACGCCGATAGCTGCACCGTAGAAATCTGTACACCAGATGATGTAGTAGGTATCTTCAACTTTAACCAGGCGCGGGTCGTAAGCATAGCGCGGCATATATGGATTGCCTGCTTCGTCCACAAATTGAATCGGGCTATCGTCAATTTTCCAGTCCAGACCGTCAGCGCTGTAGCCCATCCGCAGGTGAGGGCGGGTAGTGTTGTCTTCTACACGGAATACGCCGAGGAAGCTGCCTTCATAAGCGACAACGGCGCTGTTGAAGATGCGCGCAACGCCTTTCGCCGGATTTCTTTTAATAACCGGGTTGCTGTCATGTCTCCAGACCGGATTGTCGTTTCCGGCAGGTCGGTCCTGCCAAGGCATGTTCGGCACATTTTTACATCCAATCAGCTTAACTTCTTTCATAAATAAAATCCCTCCAGATTTAGCGCAGCAGCGGCTGCGATTATTGTTACGCGTGCTAGAATCTTTAGCGGGTGTTTGCTCTTACCGGGTTTTATTTTACCGACCCTTGCGCAAAACCGTTATAAATGTACTTTTGCAAAGCTACGAATGCTATGAGCGTCGGAATGATTGCAATCATAATCGCGGCGCAGATAACCTCCCACTGTGAGCCGTATGGCCCCTTGAATTTGAACAGCGCGGTGGATACGACCTGCAGACTGCTTTTTGGCATATAGAGGAAAGGCGTATAGAAATCGTTGTAGATGTTGACGCCCTTCACAATAATCACCGTTACAATCGCGGGACTCAGCAGCGGTAAAATAATTCTCCAGTAAATCGTCCAATACGAAGCTCCGTCCAGCATCGCCGATTCATCCAGCGATTCGGAAATGGAGTCCAGGAATTGCATGAAAATATAGACGGCGATAATATCCGTACCCAGGTACATCAGGATCGGCGCCCAGCGGGTATTGAACAATTCCAGCGAGTTGATGATCTGGAAGGTAGCCACTTGGGTCGTTACCCCTGGAATCAGCGTTGCGAGCAGAAAAGCTCCCATAAGCAGCTTGCTGCCCTTGAATCTGAAACGGGCCAGAATGTACGCCATCATCGAACCGGTAAGTGTAGCTCCGGCAATGGAGATCAGCACAATAATAATAGTATTCATAAAGCCGCGCAGCATGTTGCCATCTACAAAGGCTTTGGTGTAGTTGGAGAAATTCAGCCAGTTCTCCGGCAGAGTAAGCGGACCTGTCGAGGCGTACTCGGCATTTGTTTTCAGGGAGGCGAAGAAGACCACGACGATTGGAATCAGCGCCATCAGCGCTCCCAGAACTAAAGTGAGGTATTTGAAGAAAGAAGCTGCGGTATATTTAAAAGTATGCATAGTTCTTACTTCTCCTCCTTTATCAGAACACGCTGCAGAATAGTAACAAGAACAACAATACCCAGAAGCACAACGGCCATTGCCGAAGCGAGGCCCAGCTTGCTGTATTTGAAGGCCACATCGACGGTCTGGATGACAAACGTGCCGCTGCCATTGGAACCGCCGGTCATGACATACGGAATTTCGAATACACCGATCGCTCCGCTTACGGCGAGGATCAGATTGAGCTGCAAAATACGTTTGATGCTCGGAAGGATAATGTGCCGGAACTGGTGCCAGCGGTTGGCGCCGTCAATTTCCGAAGCCTCGTAAATGTCATTGCCGATGGAGGAAATCGCTCCAAGGAAAATAATAAAGTTCATCCCCATATATCTCCATACCGATGCAAAAGCAAGGGAAATATTGATCAGGTGAGGATTCAGCAGCCACTTCTGCTGCAAGGCTCCAAGCCCGACGAGATCAAGGATGGTATTCAGGGTTCCTTCCGGCTTGAAGAAGAACAGGAAGATGAAACCGATGGCTACACCATTCAAGAGTGTTGGGAAGAACAGAATTCCTTTGAACCAGTTCTTTAAACGGACATTAAAGCTTAGAATTGTGGCAAAATAAAGCGCCAGCCCCATCTGGACAAAGGTGGCAAAGAAGTAGTACAAGCTGACTTTAAATACGGCGAAATACTCCGGTTTGGTGAAAATCGTCTTGTAATTGTCGAACCCGACATATTCCATATGCTTGCTAAAGCCGTCCCAGCTTGTGAAGCTGTACTGGAACATTTTGAACACAGGCAAATATGAGAAGGTCAGCAGCAAAACTACCGGAACCAAGGAAAATAAAATGATGATCAAAATCCGCTGATTTTTATAGCTCATGTTGGACAATTTGGGCACTCTCCACACCTCCTATAAGAACACATGCTTACGACTCCAAATCCTGCTCCAATCCGCAAAAGTGAAGGGGAAAATGCCCCTTCCGGCATCTTCCCGTTCTCTTGAATCTGTCTTCACTCCTGCGTCTAGTCTAGTGCTGACTTATTTTCCGGCAGTAACTTTAGCTCTTGCCGCTTTCCATTTATCGTTCAGGCCTTTCATGATATCGTCGAAGGAATCTTTTCTGTTGCCGATTGCAGCTTCGATGATGACCTTCTTGAAGTCAGGCTGCCAGAGGCCGATTTCAGCTTCCTTGTCGATGGCATCCACCCAGCCCTCTTGGCCGGCTTTTGCAGGAGCAATCGTATCAAAGGTTACGTCTGTGCCATCAAATTGCTTGAGGATTTCCGGAAGTGCAGAGCCTTTAACCGGGCTCATGCCGCCGCCTTCAGTGGTAGGATAGCCGGATTCGTTGATGAACCAGTCCACCCATGCTCTTGCCGCTTCTTTATTCTGGCTGTGAATGCTGATGCCCAGGTTGTAGTCATCGGACAGCGGAACCAGAACTTTGCTGGCGTTGGTAGGGAAAGGCATGAAGCCGACATCGTCAGGGTTGGTAGCAACCCCTTTGATCTGGCCAATCGCCCAAGATCCGAGCATCATTGTACCGATTTTACCGTTCGCCAGATCAGCCTTGGAGGATTCCCAATCTGTTGTTGTCGGGTCTTCTTCGATCAGGCCATTCTTGGCTGCGTCATACATCAGTTTGTACAGGTCATAGTGCGGTTGTCCCTTAACGAAGTTGTCGTCAGAAGCCACTTGGCCGATGTTCACGTAATCACGGTCGCCGGCAACGGTTGCCAGATCAGCTTCCCACTGGGTCAATGTCCATCCGGCAGCATAGTTTGTATAGAGCGGAACCGCTTTGGTCTTTTCCTTAATATTTTTCAGAGCGGTCATGAACTGGTCGAAGGTTCTAGGAACCTCAGTGATTCCCGCATCCTTGAATACTTGTTTGTTGTAAATGACACCGGAGAAGTTAACTGTAATCGGAATACCGTAAGAAATGCCGTTTACACTGCGTTCCTCCAGACCGGTATATTGCTTCTCCAGATCGGCCATTTTGCCCAGCGGCTCAAAAAAGTCCGGCAGGTCTTTAATCGCTACGCTGGTTGGCAGCAGCAGCACATCACCGTAATCGCTGGTGCTCATGCGGATTTTGATTTGATCTTCATAGCTGGACAACGCTTCGAAGTTTACTTTGACATTCGGATATTTCTCATTGAACTTTGCTGCGTAATCTTTGAATACGGTATCAACAATGTCCGTTCTCTGTGTGATTACCGTGATATCGCCTTTGATATCCTTAGCTGCCGCATCGCCCTCTGGAGCGGCTGTCGCCTCAGTGTTAGTTCCTGTATTTCCTGCGTTCGTTGCTGCTGCATTGTCCGTGTTATTGTTGTTCGATGAACAACCTGCAAACAAACCGGCCATCAGCGTCAGCGCTGCCAAACTTGTAACTGCTTTGGTTTTCTTCATAGTTTTGTTGACCCCTCTCTTCATTTTGACTCCTGGCGTTGATAATAACAAAACACTAACAATAATCATCACAACTTGACGAATGAATTCCAGAAAAAATCAATGTATTCTCTGCTTCGTCTGAAAAGTAATGATGTTATCGCTTACAAACACATTATAAATCGTTTTCAAAATCAAAACGATGGTTTCAATTGTTTTTTCTGGTCTTCTATTTGTTATTTTTGTTTTCTGTTATTTTAATTTGTTATCTATTTTTATGAAAAAGACAGCAAAAAAAGGAGGGTTCGTTACCCTCCGCAGAAAATCTTTTCCTATAATATAGCTTGCAATTGAAGCTAGCCTCTAGGGACTCTGTAACCGCTTTTGTAATCCTTAGGGGTCATGCCGCACATTTTCTTGAACAGCTTGTTGAAATAGACAGGATCACTGTAGCCGACCCGCTCGGCGATTTCGTAATTTTTCAGATCAGGCTGTCCGGTCAGCAGCTCCTTGGCTTTGGCGATCCGGATGCCGATCAGATAATCCGTAATCGTCTGGCCTGTCTTATATTTGAACAAACGGCTGATATAGCTCGCATTCATGCCTACCGTCTCCGCCAAACGCTCTAATTCAAAATTCTGGCCGTATTCCTTTTCCAGAATGCTCTTGGTTTGCTCAACAACATAATGCTCCCCGCCATGCGGTATTTCTTCCGGCTCGGATGCCGCTTCCTTCAGTTTCTTGTTGTCCGCGACACTTTTGAGTAAATCGTACAATTGAGCTTTTTCAATCGGCTTAAGCAAATAATCAAGCACTCCGTGCCGCATAGCCTTGCGGGCATATTCGAATTCACTGAACCCGCTGAGTACGGCGATGGGCAGCTCCTTCAAATGCCCCCTGGCCTCCTCAATCAGCCCGAAGCCATCCATCCGAGGCATCTTAATGTCCGTAATTAGAAGGTCTATATCCTCCAAGGTGAGCTCCCGGAGATGATTCCAGGCTTCCGCCCCATTGCCATAGGAGCCGATAACCTTAACTTCCAAATCCATTCTGGAAGTAATCTTTTCAAGCCCGCGCCGGATTACTTCCTCGTCATCCGCAATCATAACCTTGATCACTAGCTAATCGCCTCCAGTTATGTTTCCGCCCGTAATGATTGCGCTATCATTATCAATTATATGCGCAATTTCTCAGGTAGCAAATGTGCTGTGTTGCTCTTTTATAGTCTTCTCTTTACTTTGCTCATTTTACCCTTGAAATCCTTCATAAAAAGGGTTATAACTAATCTGTATTGTTATTAATAACTAACAAAATAATAATAACAATATAACAAATTATCTAAAATGTTTCTATGATCTTTCTCCTACTATTCTATAAAGCGAGGTTGTCTGAGTATGCTACTAGAGAACGAATATGTCGGAGGCGTAACCTGGGGTTTCATGGGGAAACGCGGCACTTGGGCAAATGAAGAGGCTGAGACCTCTATGGAGCTTATGAAATCTGTAACCGGTGCGAATTGGACGGCCATTGCCTTCAGCGCAATTCAGGCCACTGCACAATCCACTGAAATCCCTTACTGGGAGAAGCCGACGGTTACCGACGAAGAGGTGCTATGGGCGATCCGCAAGGCGAAGTCGCTTGAGCTCAAGGTTTGCCTGAAGCCTATTGTAAATTGTGCAGACGGCACCTGGCGGGCCCACATCAACTTTTTCGACAAGGATGTTCCCTGCGAGCCCAAATGGTCGGAATGGTTCCGCTCTTATACTGACTTCATCCTGCATTATGCTGCGATTGCTGAAGAAAGCGGTTGCGAGATGTTCTGCATCGGCTGTGAGTTGGTGATGTCAGACAGGCGGGCGGATGAATGGCGGGCCCTGATTGCCGAAGTCCGCAAGCTGTACAGCGGAATCCTCACTTATAATTGCGACAAATATCAAGAGGACAACGTGACCTGGTGGGATGACCTGGATGTGATCTCCTCTAGCGGCTATTATCCCGAGCATGACTGGGAAGCGCAGCTTGACCGGATCGAAGCCGTGGTGAAGCAGTATAACAAGCCCTTCTTCTTCATGGAAGCGGGTTGCCCCAGCCGTACAGGCAGCGCCGCCATCCCCAATGACTGGTCCTTAAAGGGTGAACCCTGTGAGGAAGAGCAGCGCCGGTATTACCAGGCAATGTTCCGTAGCTGTGAAGGCCGGGATTGGGTTCAGGGCTTTATGCTCTGGGATTGGCCCGCGCGACTTTATCCGCTGGAAGCGGCGGCTGGCAACGACGACTACTGCATGTACGGCAAAACGGCTGCGGGCGTTGTTAGGGAGTATTACAGCTCCAAGACCAATATTGTAATAAGGGAGTGAACCGAAGCATATGAGCAATTCACCTGAAGTTTGGCTGCAAGAAATGGAGAATGAGCTGAAGAACAACATTTTGGGCTTCTGGATGGAGCACACGTTGGACGAAGAGCATGGCGGTTTTGCCGGTGAAATCGACAGCCAATTGAATGTCGTAGCCGGTGCAGAGAAAAGTCTTGTGCTGAATGCGCGGATTCTGTGGACATTTGCGAGCGCTTACCGCCTATACGGCACAGATGAGTATCTTGCGATGGCCGAACGTGCCTACGACTATCTGCTCCAGTATTTCACGGACAAAGAGTATGGCGGTTTCTACTGGATGGTCGATGCGAAAGGTGC
Source organism: Paenibacillus sp. sgz302115 (assembly GCF_056120445.1). Taxonomy (NCBI): domain Bacteria; kingdom Bacillati; phylum Bacillota; class Bacilli; order Caryophanales; family Paenibacillaceae; genus Paenibacillus; species Paenibacillus sp. sgz302115. The sequence continues at coordinate 541,367 of NZ_JBVYOK010000003.1, read as the reverse complement.
AGCTTCCCAGCCCAAAAAACAAATTTACGGGCAGGCTTTCGCCATCTATGCCCTGTCGGAATTCCACCATGCTACCGGACGTAAGGATGTGCTGGATAAAGCTGTGGAGCTGTTCCATCTGGTTGAGAAGTACGGCTATGATCCCCTTTATAGGGGTTATATTGAAGCTTTGTCCCAGGAATGGCAGATGACTGACGATCTCACGCTCAGCACCAAGGATATGAACGAGAAGAAGTCCATGAACACCCATCTGCATGTGCTGGAAGGCTACACCGGACTGTACCGGGTATGGAAATCGGATGAGCTGAAGGGCAAGCTGGCCGAGCTGATTGCAACGATGCTGGACCACATTATTGACGACGAAGGAAAACATTTCCACCTGTTCCTTGATGAAGAGTGGCATGTAAAATCAGAACGTATCTCTTACGGGCATGACATTGAAGGCAGTTGGCTGCTGGTTGAAGCGGCTGAAGTGCTTGGGGATGAGGCGCTGCTCCAGCGGGTGCGCAAAGTAGCTGTCTCGATGGCCGAAGCTACGCTTGCCGAAGGAATCGCCGGGGACGGCGGAATCTGGAATGAGGCTGACAGCAAAGGCCTGATCGAAAAATCCAGAGACTGGTGGCCGCAGGCTGAGGCCATTGTCGGCTTTTACAATGCCTATCAGATGACCGGCGATGTGCGCTTTCTGGAAGCTGCCAGCAACTCCTGGAATTTTACCAATAAATATATCGTCGACCACAAGCTGGGCGAATGGTACTGGGGCGTTGACGAAACGTTGCAGCCTTTGGTTCACGAGCCGAAGGTCAGCGCATGGAAATGTCCTTATCATAACAGCAGAGCCTGCTTCGAAATGATTGGACGGCTTACACTAACTATAAAGGAGACAAAATAATGACAACACGCTTTGAGGAACGCAAACAGCAATTAACAGAACGTTATGAGGCGCTGATCGCACGTAAAAATGAGAAAGCCCCCTACGGCAACGGCATCTATGACCGCTATCAATACCCGCTGCTTACAGCGGAGCACGCGCCGCTTATCTGGCGGTATGACTTCAACCCGGAGACTAACCCTTATTTCATGGAAAGAATCGGAGTGAACGGTATTTTCAACCCGGGCGCAATCGAATTGGACGGCAAATTCTATATTGTCGCCCGCGTGGAAGGCAATGACCGCAAATCCTTCTTCGCCGTAGCCGAAAGCGACAGCGGTGTGGACGGCTTCCGCTTCTGGGATCACCCTGTCGTGCTGCCTGAGACCGAAGATCCGGACATCAACGTCTATGACATGCGTCTGGTAAAACATGCCGACGGCTGGATTTACGGCCTGTTCTGCACCGAACGCAAAGATCCCGATGCTCCTCATGGCGATCTCTCCAGCGCTGTTGCCCAATGCGGCATTACCCGCACCAAGGATCTGAAAACCTGGGAACGTCTCGCCGACCTGAAAACCGGCTCCGCCCAGCAGCGCAATGTTGTGCTGCACCCTGAGTTCGTCGACGGCAAATATGCCTTCTACACCCGTCCGCAGGACGGCTTCATCGACGCCGGCTCCGGCGGCGGCATCGGCTGGGGCTTGTCCGATACCATCGAGAATGCTGTAATCACCAGCGAGACCATCATGGACCAGCGCTATTACCACACCATTAAAGAAGTGAAGAACGGCCAAGGCCCGGCACCTATCCAAACACCACGCGGCTGGCTGCACATCGCCCACGGCGTGCGCAACACTGCTGCCGGACTGCGTTATGTGCTGTATGCCTTCCTGTCCGACCTGGAAGAGCCTAATAAAGTAACCCATGCTCCGGGCGGACATTTTATCGCTCCAGACGGTGAAGAACGCATCGGTGACGTATCCAACGTAGTCTTCTGCAACGGCGTAATCGCCCGTGACAATGGAGACATCTATATTTACTACGCTTCCTCCGACACCCGCATCCATGTGGCAACTACAACGGTTGACCAGATGCTTGATTATGTGCTGAACACACCTGAGGACCCGCTTCGCTCTTACGCCTGCGTGCAGCAGCGGATTGCTTTGATTGAGCGGAATCTAAAGTAGGGTTAAGGTGAACTTGAGAGGGAGCTGCATTTGGGGTGGTGGCGTAACTGCGGGGAGTGTTTGGACTTCCGGCCGCTGTTGTATTCAGATGTTTTTATTATATCGCTTAGCGGATAACATCTGAATACAAAGGCGGACGCGTTCGCTCCTACAGTTCCAAACCTCCCCTCCGTTTCTTCACCCTTAATGGGGGTTCTCAAGTTCATTTTGTGGGGTGTTGGCAGGATGGAATTGAGGGCCGTGCATTTTGGGTGGTAGGCGTAACTGCGGGAAGTGTTTGGACTTTCGGACGCTACCGCTCCTCAGTTCCAAACCTCCCCTCCGTCACTTCACCCTTAATGGTGTTGTTTCTCAAGTTCATTTTGTGGGAGAGTTAGCAGAAAGAAAGGCGGCCCTAGTGGAATTTCACTGGGGCCGCCTTTCTTTAGCTTAAACTGTTGCGCGGAGTATGTAATAGTCTGCTGTGGTTGGCAAGCCTTGATCGGTCTGATGCCGGGCAAAGATCCGGTTGATCTCGGGCATGTTGTCCCTTATCACCATTTCATGCACCGCAGATGTCTGCCCGAAGCAGCGCATGCGTACAACGTCGATTGGTTCGTGCAAATAATATGTGCCGGTGACCGTCTCGATGTTAGCTGCGGCGAACCCGCTTGCTTTTACATACTGCTCAATCTTATCCAATCCCGGAGTCCCCTCCTGTTGCGGACCAAAAAGACCCGGAAAAAGCAGTGACAATTCAGGCGACTGCCTGTCGCCGGGGTGAAGAGCGATTAGCCGGCCGCCCTTTTTGATGATCCTGGTAAGCTCAGGGTACCCGGAGGCAGGGCCTTTGCGGTTATAGGCGCAATCAAACTCATCGCTCTCAAAAGGGAGCCTGTGCTTGGTGTTAGCCGTCACAAATGACACATTGGCAAGAGCCGTTCTGCTCGCAGTATGAATAAAATCCGCAGTGACATCGAGTCCGACAATGTGCTGTACGACAGGGCTCCACTGAATGGTAAAATCTCCATGACCACAGCCGATGTCGAGCACTCTTTTTCCTGGAACCAGTCCGGCAACCTCCTGGGCAAAAATCTCCTCCGCATCCGGTCCCGCAACCGTCGACTTCCAAGGATAAGCGTATTTCCCGGTCAGGCTCCCCAGTCCGGCATACCACTGAAACGAATGCGGCACAATCCAATCCTTATGTGTCGTCGGGTCTGTCAATACAGCGCTCAATAGATCATCTCCTGTGTCCATAAAATTAGCCAAATTAGTAAATCTCCCCCTCGTCGCCCTGAACGACCGCTGCAAGCGCTTGAGCCACTTTCTTCATCCTGCAAATTGCAAAATCATCCGCTCCAGAAACTGTGATTCGTCCCTCATGATAGCGGAAAGGAATCTTCTTATTCCCATCACTCCAGATGAAAAATTCACCGCCTATGGTCAAAGTTCCAAATGGGGTCTGGTGAGAGAGTTCATTCGTATACTCAAAACCGGTTGTTGCGGCAAAATAAACCTTGGCTTCCTCCAAAGAAATCGGCTTGCTCTCACTATTGCTCCAATGATCCGCCCTTGTGATATGTACATCATAGCTCATGGATGCTACCCCCGAGGCCCCGCCACAGAATCCCGATGGACGATATCAGCGGAGATCAGGATTTTCTCCAGCGGCGTAGACGGGTTATGGATACGGTTCAGCAGCTTTTCTACTGCGGCCCGGCCCATAGCTTCCTTGGGCACATGCACGGTGGTGAGCGGCGGCACGCCCCGCGCAGCATCCTCTATATTATCAAAGCCCGTCACCGAAATGTCAGCCGGGATGGCAAGCCCTTCTTCCCGCAGCACCTCACAGACTGTAAGCGCAGTGGAGTCATTTGCGCAGAGGAGGGCGGTCGGCAAGGTTTTGTTCTTTTTGCGTTTGATCATCCAGAGCTTGAACTCTTCACGGAAACTGCCGTCATCCATCCCTTCCAGCAGCAGCATCTCGTCATTGCCGGCAGGAGTTTTCATGTCGCTCTCCTCCAGCGCGCTGCGGAAGCCGATCCAGCGGTCGCGGAAGCTGCGGGAATAGCGGATATTGCCGATAAAATGAAACAAAGTATGGCCGATCCCCATCAGATGATTGCTGAGCCGGGTCATGGAGTCGATGTTGCCCGCGAACACCGTATCGCTTGGAATTAGCGGGTCCTCATGATCTATCAGCACCATCGGCAGGCCGATACGATGCACCTCCAACAATTGTGAAGTGGGAATCTGTCCCACACCGATAAGGCCGAGCAGGCCGCTAGGGTTGAGGACATTGATGAAATTATCGGCACGGTGCTCAGACACAATAACCATCCCAAGGCCCTCCTGATCCAGGGCGAGCGCGATTCCATCGACAATTTTGCCCCAATAGAGCGAATCCTGGGTTTGTGAGCGGATATTCGGCATCAGCACGAGGACAGATTGCTTGTTCCGGTCACTGCCCGCTGCCTGGGAGGGACGTTTGACATTTTGCACATAGGCATTTTTCTGTGTAAAATATCCCAGCTGTGATGCCGCCTGAATCACCCGCTCCCGGGTGGTTTCGTTGACGCCGCCTTTGCCGGAGAGCGATTTGGAAACGACGAACTTGGACACACCGAGATGATCGGCGATTTTTTGCATAGTAACCTTTTTAGCCATATATAATACCTCCACAAAAATTATCTTGACTCTGTATTGATTCCCTACGGCTGGGGTGATGCCTGCTGTCCTGACCGCGCTTCCTTCCATTTCCTATTTAATTCATCAAAGGACTTCTGCAAATCTGGCGCGGCAATCAGCTCCTGAATATAATCGCCCGACCAGAAGCTCAGCTTCGACCGGTTCGCCATATCAATAAAAGCATCAGTCTGCACTGTAGCCTCTACCAGCTTGGGATTGTAGGAGAGGAACTCGCGGTACTGCGGCATAGTGGGCTCCTCTGAGCCATCCGGGGGCAGGAATCCCCAATCCGCTACATACGAAGTATCCTTCAAAAAGAATTTCATCCATGCCATCGCCAGCTCCTTGTTCTTGCTGAACTTGCTGACCCCTATGAACCAATCGGGATTGAGCGGCGCGTAGCGCGTGCTGCTATTGTCGTAGGGAAACGGGAAAAATCCGATATCATCGGACGATGCTCCGGCATCCAGAATCTGGCGGATCGTCCAGTTTCCCTGGAGATACATGCCAGCCTCTCCTTTTGCCAGCTTGGTCTTGGAAATCTCCCAATTGTTCGAGAACAGCTCTTCCTCCACATACCCTTTGGCAATCATGGTTCTGGCAATTTCAAGCGCCTTTCCCCATTCATTGCTGGTCTTCCAGGGGTTGTCCTCCTGAACCATGTTGTTCATATAATCGGGATTGCCTGTCATATAATTGACCAGATTGTTGCCCCATTCCCGCAGCGGCCAGACCGCGCCATAATTCATGTAGAGCGGCGTAATCCCCGCCCGCTTCAGCTTGGCGCTGGCTGCGTAGAATTCATCGAGCGTCCGTGGAACCTCTGTAATACCCGCTTTTTCAAAAGCCCGCTTGTTATAGACGATTCCGCTTGTAGTCGTGCCCGTGGACAGCCCGTATCTTTTACCGTCATACGTTGAAAATGTAGTGAACCTTTCCTGTGCAGACAACGCCTTATCCAGCGGTTCAAAAAAATTGCCCAGCTCCTTCGCCGGCAGGTTGACCGGCAGCAGGAGCACATCCCCGGCATCCTTGGTGGACAAGCGGACCAGAATATCGGTGGCGTAATTGGACAAGCCCTCGAACTCCACATTCGCCTGCGGATATTTTTTCTTGAACTGCTCCGCATAACCTTTGAAAGTGCCATTCTCAATCAGGTCAATCCGGTTCGTCAGCATAACAACTGTGCCGGACAGGCTGGATATGCCCTCCTCTCCCGCAGGCGAAGGCGGCGGCAGTGCTCCATTATTGCTGCGGTTCTTACAGCCGGCAGACAGCAGGAGCAGGAACAGCAGCAGGATGATATGCATGGACCAACGTAACTTCATCCGTTTCAAGCGGATTCCCCCTCTGTTCTCTTCCATTCTTTTCCGAAACCTTGCGGTCCTGGCAGCGGCAGGGATAATATAACATCCGTCCCCTCCCCGGGTTCACTGAAAACCTCGATGCCATAAGCCGCACCATAATGCAGTTGTACCCGCTGATGCACATTTTTCATGCCGATGCCTCCGTTGATGCTTTTCTTGGGCGGCATTTCATGCTTCAGGCTGTCATTAAGCTTATCCAGAGTGGCCTTATCCATCCCGCAGCCGTCATCGCGAATGTGGAACAGCAGCTTCTGCTCCGCAATCTCGCATTTGATGCTGAGATGCATTTGGGGTTTGGTATCATCCAGCCCGTGATAGGCGGCATTCTCAATAATCGGCTGAAAAACCAGCTTAATCATGGAGTAGTTGTCAAGCTCCTCTGGAACGTCGATCTGCAGCACGAATCTGCCTGGATAACGGCAGCCGAGCAGCTCGACATAGTTGCTTACATACAGCAGCTCCTGCTTCATGGTGGTTGTGCCGGACAGCTCACTGGTGCTGTAGCGCAGAAGCTTGCCCAGAATGGAGATCATGTCAGCAGCTTCTACATCGTCGTTAATCTCCGCGGTCATGCGGATGGATTCCAGCGTGTTGTAGATAAAATGCGGGTTGATCTGGCTCTGCAGCGCCTGCAGCTCCGCCTCCTTCTTCTGCTCCTCAATCCGGTAAATATCCTGGATCAACTGCCTGATGCGGCCCAGCATCCGGTTGAACTGATGGCCAAGCAAGCCGATCTCATCCCGGCGTTGTACCCGGAAGTTCACATCCAGATCGCCGTTCTGCACCTTTTTCATCAATTGAATCATTTGCTTCAGCGGCTTGGTCAGGGCAAAAGACAAAATGATCGAGATGATCAGCGCCAGCACGATAATAATCAGTGTTGCAACGATAGTCGCATTACGGGTAAGCTGTACCCCACGGGTCAATTCATCGACAGGAATCGAAATAATGACCTTCCAGTTCGTCTTGGCAGAGCTTGAATAAATATTAAGCCGCTCCTTGCCCGACACGGTATCATAAAAGCTTCCGGCACTTCCCTCGGCCTGGCGGAACAGCGTAGAATGGGAAATATCCGTGGTCAGCAGCTTCTGGTCGCTGTCATAAATGACTTTGCCGTCCGCATCGACAATCACCGACTTGCCGTGGGTTACCTTGTCCAGCTCGGCTACCTGGTTCTCCAGATTGCTGACGTTGGCTTCCACCGCAATCAGTCCGATCGGATTCCACAAGCCGTCGACAATCCTCCGGACAACCGTGAATGCGTAGCGAGTGCTCTGCAGATTGCTTGTATACGCCTGAGTACCGAAGAGCAGCGCCTCTCCGCTCGAATCCTTGGACTGCTCGCTCCAGAACTTGTAGCTCTGCGCAAGGTCCAGGCGGACGCCGCCATCCTTGGCGGAATAATATCCGTTGCCGTAGCCGTCGAATATATAGACAGAGTTCGTCCCCCGCTTGATGTTGTTAATGAAGGAGATATTCCCTTCAATCCCCCGCTGAATGGACAGCAGCAGATCGAAGTCGCCGGGAGCAGGCCCCGGGCTGTTCCCCTTGCTCTCCATCATCTTTTTTTGTTCATAATACCGGTTAGAGCGGATCAGATTCTGTTTGATATCGTTTACATAGGCGGGCATGGAAGAAATCCGCTTCATATCCTCTATGTAGTCATCAATGGAATCCATCATTTGATCAATCAGCTTTTCCGAGTAGGCAACCGTGTTAGCCTGTATGGATTCAGAATAACTCTTGAAGCTGATCACACTGATAAAAGAAAGCGGCAGTGTAATGATAATCAGGAACACTAAGAGCAGCTTGCGTTCCATGCTCATGTCCCCAATGTAGGACCACCAGTTGTGGCTGCGTTTTGCTTTCATCCGGTCCTTCTCCTTGGCTCAGCTTTACCTAACAATTTCCTTCATCATAACAATTACCTAACAAAATTATTATACGTGTTAGTGTGCCGTTGCACAAGGAAATTACTTCGTGTTCTCCAGCTACGCCCCCACAGCAAAAAGGCGCCCCGCAGCCAATTGCATGGCTGCAGAACGCCTCTGAAGAAGATAACGCTACTATTTGACGCTTTATTTAATCGTGAACAGCGAAAGCTTGTCCTTCAACTGAGTAGACACGCTCTCCAGCTTGCCCGACAATGCAACGAGCTGATCGCTCACATTCTGCTGCTCGTTGCTCAGTGAAGCTACCTCTTCCGAGGTGGCTGACGATTGCTGCGCTACTGCACTCACGTTGCCCATCGCATCCGACAAGACGCCCTGAGAATGGTTCAAGGTGTTAATGGCTCCAGTAACCGACTCCAGACTGGTAATAAAGTCCTCCATTTGTCCCTTCACGGATACAAAGATATCAGAGGTGCTTTTTACAGAGCTCATCTGCTCTTTAAAGAGCGGTGCAACTTCAGACAATACCGCTACAGTTTCATTCATCTCTGTAATAATCTTATCCGTAATTCCGGCTACAAGGGCAATCGACTCCTTGGACTGTTCAGCAAGCTGCCGGACTTCATCGGCAACCACCATGAAGCCGCGTCCCGCTTCGCCTGCTCTTGCCGCCTCAATGGTCGCATTCAGCGACAGAATGTTCGTCTGCTGCGTGATGTTCTTCATCACATCCAGCACCTTGATAACCGAGAATACCGTATCTTTCAGGTTGTTGACCCGGTCGACCAGCGCTGTAGTCATCTCTCCGGTACGGCTGGTCTGCTTCAGCAATTCTTCCAATTGCTTCGCTCCATGTCCACTGGCTTCACCAACTCCGCGTGCAGCCTCATCCATTTCGGCATTTGCAGCAATAACACTCTGCATTTGCGTAGCGATCAAATCAGTCAGCTCATTTCCGCGTTCAGCCTCCTGAGCAAGACTTCCAGCGCCACCGGCGATTTCTTCCGTAGCCGCAGCAATTTCCTTCGCGGAAATAGCAGTCTTGCGGGAAGCCTCCCCAAGCTCGCCTGCCGTACCCAGCACTTCACGGGCTGTATCCGTTGTCTGGGCAACCAGCTCGGTAATCCGCTCCATCATCGTATTGAACGATGCGGACAATTGTCCAATTTCATCGCGCGATACATATTCGGTACGTACGCTTAAATCGCCCTTTGCGCCTACAATCATAAGATCCTTCAGGCGGGCCAGAGGATTGGCAATCATGCGCACCATCCAGACGCCGAGAACAACGGCAAGCAGAGCCGCCACTACAGCAGCTAGGAAGGTGGTAAACAGAATTGGAGTAGCTGCTTCTACCAGTGAACCGGTCGGAACAACACCCGCCAGCTTCCAGTCCGCATTCGCCATTGGATTGTAGACAGCCAGCACATCATCGCCATTTGGAAATTTGGCCTCCTGGCTTTCCTTGCTGTCCTTGCTCTCTTTAATAAAAGAAAGCTCCGATAACTTGCCGTCCTCTTCAGGGATGGAAGAAGCTACAACAGTACCTTCCGGTGAAACGAGCTGAATCCGTGAACCGGTTCCGAGCATAACACTCTTGAACGAATCCTCCAGGAGCGTATTCTTTAGCTCAAGCATGATCACATATCCTGAATCAGCCGAAAGATTCTTGAGCGATCTTACCATCGCGATATTCTTCCCGTTGTTGCCTGATACGGCTGTAGGGAACCAGTAATTCTGCGCAGTCTTCTCTTCCTTGGAATAGTGGGACTGATATTTTTCAGCATTGGCAACTACCGTTTTGAACCATGCCTGATCTCTTATGCCGTCCATCTTCAGTCCGGAGCTTCCGCTTGTGATAACATCATAATCAGGCGAAGTCGGAATCAGGGAAATGGCGACAATGTTAGAGTCCGTAGTCGTCTGGCTGGAAAGCTTCTTGCTGATGACATCTGTCGCAACAAACTTGTCATAACTGGATTCTGCAGTTGCCAGCTGTGTAATGGTGCTTTGCATCTGCGTATCAAAAAACAGCTGCAGCGCCAAATTCTCATATTGCTTCAAGGTAATATCCAGCTTCTCCGAAACCTGAATAATCGTCTGGCGATTCGCTTCCGATACATTAGCCTTGATGGTATTCTTGGCCTTATTAAAGGACAGCAACCCTAGTGCCAGTACCACCACTATGATTGAGGATAAGAAAATAAGGAACAGCTTAACGCCAACCGATTTCATCGGGTTGACTCTCTTTACCTGACGTACCGAACTATGTAGCGCACCCTTTAGGGTCAAGCCGGATAACTTGCTGCTCTTCTTAACCTCACCTTTGCCAGTTGTCTGTGCATCTTCGGAGAGGTCTGTTTCTGCTTTTTGGACGAGCGGTGGCATTTTATTGCTTTTATTCTTCTTTTTCACGTTCATCCTTCTCTCTTTCTGCTTTTCTCCATCGTTCTCCTTTTTCGGAGCTCCCATCACAATCACCTGCCAGTTAGATTAGAAGAAATATGTAAGCGTTCACTCTTTATATATCGGCAGTATGGGTCCAATTACTTAGTTTTCTTTAGAAATTACCTCTGATTCTTTATATTTTTTAGTCAATTCCCATATAAACCCAAATATAGCAGCAGCTTTTTGATCTTCAGCGAAATAAAACGATGATGTCCATCCATTATGGACCTTGTAAAATATGTTTTTTGGATATTTTATTGCAATCCAAATTACATTAAGCTAAATCATGTTCCTGGATAAAAAAAGGAGGAAGAGGGAAGAAATGAGCCATTTAGTCGAAGAAAATCTTAAAGAGGTGCATGAACAAATGGAGCAAGCTTGCCAGGCGGCGGGGCGAAAGAAAGAAGAAGTGAAGCTGCTGCTGGCTACCAAAACAGTTCCGCTTGAAAAGCTGCAGCTGGCAATGAGAGCAGGAGAGACTTTATTCGGTGAGAACAAAGCGCAAGAGCTTAGGGATAAGTTTCCGCTTATGCAGCAATACAACCAAGTGGAATGGCATTTTATCGGACATCTCCAGACAAATAAGGTAAAAGACGTTGTCAAATATGTAACCTTAATCCACTCTGTAGACCGCTTGAAATTGGGCCAGGCCTTGCATAATCAACTGATGAAGGAAAACAAGACCATGGACATTCTTGTTCAGATCAATACCTCTTACGAAGAAAGCAAATTTGGCGCTCCACCGGAAGCAGCGCTGGAGCTGGTCCAGCAGTTATCCCAGTTCGAAACCTTGAGGATAAAAGGCCTGATGACCATCGGCAAGCTGAATGCGACTAACGACGAGACCCGGCATTGTTTTCGGTTATTGAAACAAATTCAGGCACAAATAATTGAAAGAAGCTTTCCAGGTGTGGAAATGGACATCCTCTCCATGGGAATGTCCGGAGATTTCAAGGTCGCAATCGAAGAAGGGGCTACAATTATACGGGTAGGAACAAGAGTATTTGGCGAGCGTTATTTGCCGGATAGCTATTATTGGAATGAAAAAGCGAACCAAGAGGAATAGACCAAAGGATGCCGGCCCTGCTAAGGTGCTAATACCTCAGCAAGCCGGTAAATCCCCTGCTGAATCGCAGCTTCATCTACTTTGGCAAAGCCCAGCACCCATCCTTTACGGTTGCTTTTATAACAATAGGAGCTAAGCGGGTACACACGGATCCCTTGTTCAAGCGCCCGGAAAGTTGCAGCGTGCTCATCGAACGTTTCCCCGGCTTCAAGCAGCATATGCAGTCCGGTTTCCACGCCACTGAGTGTGAACCGGTCGCCCAGACCGCTCGTCATGATGGCTTTCGTCATGGCTTCGTGCCTGCGGCGGTATACATTTCGGACCCTTCTCATATGGTGCATGAAATGGCCATGTGCGATGAAGTGGGCAAGCGTTAGCTGCTCCATAATCGGCAAATGGCGGTAAGTCAACTCCTGTACCCGGGCAAGCTGGGCAATCGCCTCAACTGAACCGATAATGGCTGACAGCCGAATGCCGGGGGCAATCATTTTGGAAAAGCTCATCATGTACAAAGTGTTCCGGGGTTGCTGGCTAAACAGAGTTGGAAGCGGCCCCCCGTGATACCGGAATTCACTGTCGTAATCGTCCTCTACAATCCACGCCTGATTCTGAACGGCCAGATGCAGCAACTGCTGCCTGCGTGATTCCGGCATGATGACTCCAACCGCGCACTGGTGAGAAGGCGTAACAAAAACCAGTCTGGACTCTGGAGGGATATGCTCATCTTGCAGTCCGTGCTCATCCACAGGAACAGGGATAACATTCATACCCCGATAGTTCATCGCCATCCAGGCAGCAGGAAAGCCGGGATCTTCAACGGCTACGGTATCCCCTTCTCTTAAAAGCGACTGCGCGATTAAGTCAATACTATGCTGAGCCCCTGAAGTAAGCAATATTTGGTTCGTTTGCACATGAATGCCCCGTTCAAGCGATAAATAACGCTGGATCTGTTCCCTGAGTGGTTCGAAACCATAAGCATCGCCGTACGACCAACTGCTCAAATCCATCATTGCTGAAGCCTGCAAAAACGACCTTCGCCAATTCTTTTGAAAATGCTCGTCCAAATAAGGCTCATGAGGACTAAAATCAATCTCCACGCTTTGATGCTCCTTGCCTCTAAACCAATCCTGCAATTGATCAACGGCGGCATTTAATAAAGGAAGCTCGGGCGGCAACGGCCCTTGTGCCGTAACATCTTGTGCAGAGCTTGTGACGTGGTTCCACTCACTCACCCGCGTTCCTCCACGCCGGGAGGTCACGGTATAGCCGCGGCTGAACAGCTCCTCATAGACGATTTGAATGGTTGAACGCGAGACCCCCACCAGTTGTGCAAGCTCCCGCGACGGAAGCAGCAATTCACCCGGAGGCCAATTCCCGGTTGTGATATTATGAATCGCCTGGTCAAGCAATTGCTGCCATATGGGCCGTTCATCATTACGATTGATTGTCAACACTCCGCTTACCCCCAGGGTTACATCCCCCAAATAATATGGATTGCTCTATAATATGACAGATGGATATTTTCCAGCATTCCAATGATTGATATACTAACAAAGTATGGTTCGTAATACAACGGGGGTGAAAATATGAGAATTCATTATTTACAGCATGTTCATTTTGAAGGACCGGGGCGAATTGACGAATGGGCACGCAAAAACAGCCACGAACAGGCAATCACGATGCTCTACGATCAGCCGCGCCTTCCCTCCCTTTCAGAATTCGATTTACTTGTTGTCCTGGGCGGTCCGATGGGAGTCTACGAAGAGAGCGATTATCCTTGGCTTAAGGTGGAAAAGCAATTTATCAAGGAAGCAATCAAAGCCCGGAAGCTAGTACTTGGAATCTGTCTGGGTGCTCAACTGATTGCAGAGGCAATCGGAGGCGAGGTGTACAAAAATGATCTGAAGGAGATCGGCTGGTTTCCGGTTAAGTTAACGGATTGTGCCGGTGAATCGGCTTTTTTCCGCCACTTTCCACAGGAGTTCACCCCCTTTCACTGGCACGGGGATACGTTCCGTTTGCCTGCGGAAGCGCAGAAGACGGCTTTAAGCCTGGGGTGCGCCAATCAAGCTTATGTCTATGCCGGGCATGTAATTGGTTTGCAATTTCATCTGGAATCTAGCAGAGAGAGCATTCAACAATTAATCAAGCATGGGGAAGATGATCTCGAAGAAGGCATATACGTTCAGAAACCGGCGGAAATGCTGGCGCAGGGCGGAACATTGTTAAGCCAATCGAATGAGCTGCTGTTTGGTTTGCTGGAGACGATTGAAGAGAAACACCAGTCCTTGAGCAGGGAATAGGAATAAGGGTAAAAGAAAAACTCACCGAATCCACAATGGGTTGGTGAGTTTTTTTGAAAATATTTATTTTTTCTTCCGCATCATGTCGAAATAGGCAACAGGCTGATCCACCTTCATGCGCACCTTCTGCAGCGGATGGCGGGCGGCATCAAGCGGCTGGCCTGCCTCGTCCCATAGCTCGCCTACGGTTTGTTTGAAGAACGTATTGTCCGGTCCGAAAAATTCAACTTCCTGTCCCGGCTTGAAGTGATTGCGCTGCTGGATGAGCGCTGTTCCGTTCACGGCATCATACTCAAGCACCAGTCCGGCAAAATCATAAGGAGCGGCCTTTTCCTCCGGCTCGTAAATATGATCCTCGTGATCCGGCGTATCATAGAAGAATCCGGTATTCAGCGGACGGTTCGCCGCCTTCTGCAGCTCTTCCAGCCATTCCGGCTTCAGCACATATCCTTCCGGATCAGCCATATAAGCGTCGATAGCCTTGCGGTAAGCATTGACGACCGTCGCCACATAGTGGATGGACTTCATCCGGCCCTCGATCTTGAAGCTGTCAATACCGGCTTCGATCAGGTCGGGAATGCTCTCCAGCATGCACAGATCCTTCGAGCCCATCGAGAACTGGTTATCCTCCGGCTGATGCAGCGGAAGCTGGGTCACCCCAGGCTGCAGCGGAAGCGGCGTCATGGCCTGCTCTTCCTCGGAGACCCATGTACCTTCGGGACGGGCATCCTCGAACAGGTCGTATTTCCAGCGGCAGGACTGGCAGCAGCCGCCACGGTTCGAATCACGGTCCGTAAAGTGGTTGGACAGCACACAGCGGCCGGAGTACGACGAGCACATTGCCCCGTGGATAAAGCTCTCGATCTCAATATCGACATGCTGCTTGATCTCGGCAATCTCCTCCAGGCTCGTTTCACGGCCCAGCACGACGCGCGGCAGCCCCTCTTCCTTCCAGAAGGACACGGCTTGCCAGTTCAGCGTGGACTGCTGGGTGCTGAGATGCACCTCAAGCCCCGGCACCAGGCGGCGGGCGGTATCGACGATGGCAGGATCGGCTACGATGATGGCGGCAATGCCTGCTTCATACAGGCTGCGCAGGTATTCTTCAATCCCGGCGATATCTTCATTGTGAGCATAGATGTTCGTGGCGACAAACACCTTGGCGCCGTATTTTTTGGCGAATTCGACGCCCTCGCGCATTTCCTCGAAGCTGAAATTATCCGCTCCCGAGCGCAGGCCGTATTTCTGGCCTCCGATATATACTGCATCCGCACCATAGTGCACGGCGAATTTCAATTTCTCCAGATTACCCGCCGGAGCAAGGAGCTCCGGTTTGTCCAGACGGTAACGTTTGCCTTTGTATTTCGGCTTTGTCATGGTTCCCATTCCTGTTCTCCCCTCCATTGTCCTCACCAGTTAAAACAACCTGAAAGTCTTACATTTAGGTGTTAAACGCAGCTGCGGGGAATGTTTGGACTTCCGGCCGCTGTTAGGTTTGGATTTCCTGATTTTAGTCCGCTGTCGCGGTAGAAATCCAAACCTAAAGGCGGACGCTACCGCTCCTCCAGTTCCAAACTTCCCCTCCGCCGCTACACCTTAATGTCGCCTAATCAACTTATTTTAAAAAGGTGAGCCATTGCTTATTTTTATTTTAATTAATACACCTGTTCCTTGTAGAAGAATCCGAAGGACAGCTCGCGCTCAGGGTCCTGCAGCGCACGGATGCTGTCCATCCACTCCTCCTGGAAGGCGTAGCCCTCCGGATCGGCGGCATACAGGTCAATCGCATGACGGTAAGCCTTGACCACTGCCGCGTTGTAGGCAACCGGCTTCAGCAGGCCCTCAATCTTCAGGCTGTGCACCCCGGCCTTCAGCAGGAAATGCAGATCCTCCAGGATGCAAATATCATCGGAGCTCATAATATGCGTTCCGTTCGCATCCTCGTAAATCGGGAATTTCTCATTTGGACGCTCCGCCTCGATCAGGAACAGCCCCCGCTCCTTGCCAAGGCTTCCGCCATCGCTCGGACGGCCCTGGTGGGACATGTAGCTCGCCACCAGCTTGCGCTTGGAATGATAAATATTTGTCATGCCGTGTACCTGTACCTGGGCTTCAACCTCCAGCAGCGGCACCATTTCGGTCATTTCATCCATATTCAGCTCACGGGCCAGAACGACCCGCGAGGCGCCTTTGCGTCCCCAATAATTAGCTGTTGCATAGTTGGTCGAGGTCATCTCGGCGTTCCAGTGCAGCTTCAGTCCAGGCGCTTCCTGCTTCACTGCCGCCAGCACGGCCGGATCGCCGAATTCGATGCCGTCCACACCGAGCTCACCGATAGCCTTCACGTATGCGGGAAGCTCGTCCAGCAGCCGGTTCGACATCAGGCCGCCCAGGCCTGCGTAGACCTTGCGGCCTTTATCGTGAGCCAGCTTGACAACTGCCGCTGTATCCTCTAGTGAAAAATGCCCGGCGAGACGCATGCCGAAGCGGTCATCCCCAATCAGCAGCGCATCTGCCCCGGCCTCCAGCAGATCAGCTGCTTCTTCCAAGGAAGCGGCTGTCGCCAGCAGCTCCGGTTTGTTATTCATGTTGCACCCTCCTACTTCGCGGTTCAAACCGCATCACACTCTATTTTAATCGGTTACCGCGAATTTTGTTGACTTTTTTTGATATTGGCTAAATGTTCCTTGTAGGTTTTGCTGAAGAGATGGCCCTGAGAACCGTCTTTTTTGGTTACATAAAAGAAATAATCCGAAGCTTTCGGCTCAAGCGCAGCCTTGATAGAGGGAAGCCCCGGGCTGCTGATCGGTCCAGGCGGAAGACCCTCGTTCTTATAGGTATTGTACGGACTGTCCACCTTCAGATCCTTATCATACAGCCGCTCCTTTTGCTTATCCAGCAAATATTGCACGGTCGCATCAATCTCCAGCTTCTGTCCCTTATCCAGCCTGTTATAGATTACTCCCGCCACAATAGGACGCTCACTGTCCACCACTACCTCACGCTCCACCAGCGAAGCTACCGTCAGCAGCTCATGCAGGGATGAACCGCGTTCCTTCAGCTTCGCCTGCCAATCCGGAATGCTGTCCAGCTTCTTCTCAAGCTGCTCCAGCATCGCTTCAATGATCTGCTCCGGCGTGCTCTCTTTGACCAGCTCATACGTCTCCGGGAACAAATAACCCTCCAGGCGGTGCCGCAGCTTGCTGTCTTTGGGGATACCGAGCCTATCTACCGCTGCCAATCCGTCGCCCGAATCGATGATTTTAAGGAATACATCGGCCTTGAGATTCCAGGCAGCGGCCAGCTTGCCGGCAATCTGCTTCGCCGTATACCCTTCCGGGATGGTGAACTGGACGGTATCCTTCTTCACAACATCGCCTGCATTCAGGCGGGTAATCAGTGAATCATAGGTGATGCCGGGACTCGCGGTATAAGTGCCTGCCTTGAAGCTGGACCCTTCCTTGACCCACTTCAAATAGCCTTTAAAAAACAATCCTTTACGGATAATTCCCTTGTCTTCAAGCAGATCGGCAATTTCCGAGCTGCCCATGCCCTTCTCTATCGTAAAAGTAACTGCCGGTCCTGCAGGCTCCACCGGCTGCATGCCATTCCAAATGTACCATGCCCCTCCTCCTCCTAATGCTGCCAGCAAAAGAAACAAAATGAGCATGGTGCGGATTGCAGCTTTCAAAGGTCACTCCTCACTTTCCGACTATAAAGTATAAAATTGTATTGTCTCAAATTCAACATATATTTTCGGCAGAATGCTGTTATTGAAAATATTTTGCTCAATTCCAAGCAAAAAGAGCGCGGAAAAATTCCGCCCTCTTCCGTGCCTAACGCAGATATAGCCAGCTTATTCACTATCTTCGCCGGGAAAAGTCAGCTCATCATACAGCTCGGAGACATCTTCCCATTCCTCGTCATCAGCGATGGTCTCCAGCTCGGGAAGCCCGTCAGGTGAAACCGTAATCCGCAGAATCTCCTGCTCGGCCCCTTTTGCGGAACCGGCCAGCACCGCATAGGCGCGGCCGCCGACTTCAAACTCGGCAATAATATCGTAAACGGAAGATTTGCCCTGCTCGTCTTCCAGTTCAACTGTTTCTCCATATACCTCTTTGAGCTTTGAAGTCCAAACCACGTGTTCGGCGGAAAAATCAGTCATTCCCCGCTCCCCCGTCCAGCTCATCTACCAAAGTATTGAAGGTTTCTTCAACAATCGCCCATTCCTCATCATTCTCGATCATAAAGAGCTGCAGATCATCGCCGTCCTCTTCATAACGGAATGCATACACCTCATCGCTCTCTTCATCCTCGGAATCCAGCGGAACCACCATCATATACTTTGCGTCCGAACCATCGACTTCAAACTTCATGATGACCTCGAATTCCTCTTCATTACCTTCCTCGTCGGGAATATAGATAATTTCCGGTTCTTCTTCTTGGCCAATCTGCTCGTTTGTCATTTCAGCGCACCCCTCACCTTTTACTGTTAGCATCCAAAAAATTTTGCAAAATCAGGGCTGCGGCCATTTTATCCACAATCCCTTTGCGTTTCTTCCGGCTGACGTCCCCTTCAATCAGCATCCGCTCGGCGGATACCGTCGTCAGACGCTCATCCCAAAGGTGTACGGGCATTTCCAGTTGCTCCCGCAGCTGATCGGCAAATTCAATGCAGATCTCTCCACGGGGTCCTACTGAGCCGTTCATATTCTTCGGAAGTCCAACTACAATCTCGCCAATTTCGTGTTCCTTGACCAGTTCGCGGATACGTTCGAATTCATTCCCGTTGCCGCGCCGCTCAATCGTTTCCAGAGCTTGAGCCGTCCATCCAAAAATATCGCTTGTGGCGACTCCGATTCTGCGGTCGCCGTAATCCAGACCCATCTTCTTCGTCATTTCGGATTGTCCACCCGGTGACTAGCGAGGTAGAACCGAACCAGTTCCTCAATCAGCTCATCACGTTCTTTTCTCCGGACCAAACTTCTCGCATTGTTGTGACGCGGAATGTAAGCCGGATCTCCGGAAATAAGATACCCTACGATCTGGTTGATGGGATGATATTCCTTCTCCACCAGCGCATCGTATACTGCGAGCAGTATTTCCTGGGAAGAAGCTTCCTTCTCGTCGCCCTTCACATTGAATTTGACCGTTTTGTCCATGGAGTCCATTTGTGACACCTTCCTTCTGCAAAATCACCCGCTTCTTGGGCGGCTTCGCAAAGTTGCTGCTGTACAGCTTACTTGCTGCCCTCATCATAACATATTCATAGCCCTGCGAGGAAATCCTGCCCAAGTGATAACGCTTTTTTTGGCATTTTGTCTACAAAAATAGAGATTTTTTTGGTTTTTAAGCTATTGCAATTGTTGCCAAAAGTGAATGCTGAATAAAGCAGCGGTACTGATATGTAGCTCTCAGTACCGCTGCGGCTTCACTTTAATGGTATTCCCCGATTTATCGGCCTTGAACCGCATCATCCGGTACGGCCTCACTTCACCCGGCTGCGCCGGATGTATTCCGCCCTCGCTCTACGCCAGAGCAGCTACAAGCTCCTCAGCCTTCGCGAGCGCTTCGCCCAGCTTGGAGGCGTCCTTGCCTCCGGCCTGCGCCATATCCGGACGTCCGCCGCCGCCGCCGCCGCATACCGCAGCAACTTCCTTCACCAGCTTGCCGGCGTGGAAGCCTTTTTTGACCAGCTCCTGCGGCACAGACACGACAAAGTTAACTTTGTCGTCCATCGCAGCGCCAAGTACAAGCACAGCACCAGGCAGCTTGGATTTCAGCTCATCGGCAGTAGAACGCAGCGCGTCCATATTGCCGGCCTGCACCTGAACCGCGAGCAGCTGTGTACCGCCGCCCACAGTTTTCACACTGCCGGTCAGCTCAGCAGCAAAGGTTGCGCTCAGCTTGGATTGCAGCGATTCATTCTCGCGGGACAGCTCACGCACCTGGGCATGCAGCGCCTCGATGCGCTTCGGCACATCATTCAGCGAGGATTTCAGCAGTCCTGCCGATTGCTTGAGCAGATCAAGCTGGCTTTCAGTGAACTGATAGGCATAACGTCCGGTTACCGCTTCAATCCGGCGTACCCCGGAGCCAATGCCGCTCTCGCTGACCAGCTTGAAGATGCCGATCTGTGAAGTGTTCGATACATGGATACCGCCGCACAGCTCCAGGCTGTAATCGCCAACCTGAACCACACGGACAATGTTGCCGTATTTTTCACCGAAGAGGGCCATTGCTCCCATAGCCTTAGCTTCATCAATCGGCTTGTTCTCAATCACAACATCAAGAGCGCGCCAGATTTGCGCATTTACCCGGTGCTCAATGTCGCTCAGCTCCTCCGGCGTAATCGCGCCGAAGTGCGAGAAGTCAAAGCGCAAGCGTGCGCCTTCTACTAAAGAGCCTGCCTGATTAACATGGCCGCCAAGCACTTCCTTGAGCGCTTTATGCAGCAAGTGGGTAGCGGTATGGTTCTTCACGATATCCTCGCGCTGCTCGCGGTTCACTTCGGCACGGACGCTGTCTCCTACTCTCAGCTCACCGGCTTCTACAGTAACGAGGTGTACATGCTGTCCGTGCGGAGCCTTGAAGAGTCCAGTTACTTTCGCTGTAACCGACCCGCCTGTCAGAAGACCTGTGTCACTGACCTGACCGCCGCTTTCAGCGTAGAACGGTGTAGCTTCAAGAATAACCTGGCATTCAGCACCTTCGCTGACGACATCCACCAGCGCGCCGTCAACTACAATGGCAAGCACCTTCGACTCTGTTACCGTGTCATTATATCCAACAAATTCACTTTTAACCGTCAGCTCGGCCAGCGCGCCACCCTGAATCTTCATGCTGGCATTGTCCTGGCGTGCAGCTCTGGCGCGGTCGCGCTGCTCCTGCATCGCGGCGTCGAAGCCTTCACGGTCTACGCTGAGGCCTTGCTCAGAAGCGAAATCCTCCGTTAGGTCAAACGGGAAGCCATACGTGTCATACAGCTTGAACGCGTCTGCTCCGGCGATGGCGCTAAGCCCGTCAGATTTGGCTTTGGCACTGATCTCGCCCAGAATCGCCAGACCGTCGGACAGCGTTTCGTGGAAACGCTCCTCTTCGGTGCGGATGATTTTGGCGATATATTCGCGGTTCTCCACCACCGACGGATAATACACGCCCATCACTTCGCCCACCGTCTCGGTAAGGTCGAACAGGAACGGACGGTCAAGACCCAGCGTCTTGCCGTAGCGCACAGCGCGGCGGAGAAGACGGCGGATAATATAGCCGCGGCCTTCATTGGAAGGAAGCACGCCGTCACCCACGGCAAAAGTAACCGTACGGATGTGGTCAGCGATTACCTTCAACGCGATATCCTGCTCCAGACTGTCCTTGTAGGTTACGCCTGCAAGCCCTGCGGTCTTCTGGATAATCGGCTGGAACAGATCGGTATCGAAGTTCGAGTCCACATCCTGGAGAATGGATGCCAGACGCTCCAGACCTGCGCCGGTATCAATATTTTTATTCGGAAGCGGTGTATAGCTGCCGTCCTTGTTGTGGTTGAACTGCGAGAACACGAGGTTCCACACCTCGAGCCAGCGTTCATTTTCCCCGCCCGGGTACATTTCCGGATCGGACATGTCGCTGCCGTAGGCTTCGCCGCGGTCATAGAAAATCTCCGAGCAAGGGCCGCAAGGACCTTCGCCGATGTCCCAGAAGTTGTCGTCGCCCAGCTTGATGATGCGCTCTGCGGGCAGTCCGACTTTTTCATTCCACAGCTTGAACGCTTCTTCATCCTCGGCATATACAGTAACGGAGATGCGGTCCGGCTCGAACCCGATCCACTCCTTGCCCGTCAGGAACTCCCAAGCCCAGGTAATCGCTTCTTCCTTGAAGTAATCGCCGATGGAGAAGTTGCCCAGCATCTCAAAAAACGTATGGTGGCGGCGCGTCTTGCCCACATTCTCGATATCATTGGTGCGGATGCATTTCTGCGAGTTGGTCAAGCGCGGATTCTCGGGAATTTCCCGGCCGTCAAAATACGCCTTCAGCGGCGCCATCCCGGCGTTGATCCACAGCAGCGACGGGTCATTATGCGGCACGAGCGATGCGCTCGGCTCAATTCGGTGGCCTTTGCTCTCAAAAAACTTCAGCCATTTGGAACGGATTTCACTTGCTTTCATCATGTACAGCCCCTGTCTCATAGTTATTGCGGCACTTTTGCCGGAAACAAAAAAACGCCCCTGAATAAATTCAGGGACGATGATTATCGCGGTACCACCCTGGTTATCGCCTTGACCCGTGAAATCACGGACAACTGCAGACGATCGCCTTGTCGCGGCTGTTAACGGGAGCCTCCCGGCGGGATTGCCCCGCACTCCGAAATCAGCTTTCCGCCGGCCTGTCTTCAAGGTTCTCACAGCCAATTACGAAGAATCTCGTAAAGGAACCTCTTCTCTGATCAAGCCATCCTCCGGCGTACTTCATTTCATCAACGTTTTGCACAATTTGCATTTTGACATTTCAAGTATAGCCAGCGCTCCTATATCTGTCAATCTCGGGTACCTGATTTATTCTTCGGCATTCTTTCTCGGCAAGCGCCACCTGCTTGATGCCCATTCTGATCTGATTCTCAGACAGATTGGAATAGCCCAAAATAAATGTAGGCTTCTGAGGCACATTGTTAAGAAAATAATCGGATGCCGGATATATTTTCACTCCATACTCCAGAGCCTTCCCGGCAATCAACCGCTCATCAGCCGTTGTATCCAGCTCAATGAGCAGATGTAATCCAGCCTCGTCTCCGAAAACCTTGACCCGTTCGCCAAACTCATGCTGCAGTGCATTTACCAGACAGGCCCGGCGGGTGGCATATATTTTTCCCATTCGGCTTACATGCTTGGCATATTGTCCTGACTGGATGAAATCCGTCAGCGCTTCCTGTTCCAGCGTAGGGGTCATCCGGTCCGTAATCCATTTTATCGCCAGAAAGGGCTCTATCAAGGAAGGCGGGAGAATTGCATAGCCAATGCGCAGTGCAGGAAACAGAATTTTACTGAAGCTTCCCACATATACGACCCGTCCAGAGTAATCCAGCCCTGCGAGCGCTGATACCTTTTGCCCAACATACCGGTATTCACTGTCATAATCGTCTTCAATAATGAGTGCTCCTGACCTTCTTGCCCATTCCAAAAGCTGAATTCTCCGGTTAAATGACATCGTCACACCCATCGGAAACTGATGCGAAGGGGTTACATAGAGCAGCTTGGGGGTTTTTGACTTTCTTTTACTGTGAACCGCGAGACATTCATCAATCTCCTGAACACATATTCCTTCCTGATCAACTCGTACAGGAATCACTTCACCCCCTGAGTAGCTGAATATTTCCCTGAGCACGTTATGGGTTGGGTCTTCAACCAGTACCTGATCTCCTTCACTCAGGCAGAGCCTAGCGAGAATATCAAGAGCTTGTGTAGCCCCTGTCGTAATCACAATTTGCTCCGGAAGTGCCGGAATGGAACGGGTAGAACGCACGAGCCGGGCAATCTCTTCCCGAAGTGCCAGGGAGCCTTCCGCCGGTCCGTATGTAAGCATGTCAGGCGTGGCCCTCCGGCAGACCTCAGTCAAGGCCCGTTGCCACCGGTCCATCGGAAATACATCCCAAGCTGGTACACCATGACGAAAATCATAAGGAACCGCTGACGGAGAGGGAGGAGCCGATACGAAATTCGGTGCTTTGGTCGCCACAGCACAATAATTGTCCGTCACACTGCCGGGGTCTGTGTCTGCGCCCGCTGCACCAGCGGCAATAAATGTTCCCGCTCCTCTCCTCATCTCCAGATAACCTTCCGCCCGCAGCTGCTCATAGGTTTGAAGAATGACACTGCGGGAGACCAAAATCTGCTCAGACAACAATCTCGTGGCAGGAAGCTGGTCTCCGCTTCTTAAGCAACCGCTGTTAATAGCCTGCAGGATCTGCTCATACACCTGTCTGGATAAGGATGTATCCAATGTCTTATCTATTGTGATTAACAATTCATATGCCAAGTAAAGCCCCCCAGCCCCTATGAGATCTTTCTCTTTGAACCTCTCATGGCTAAAGCCACGAGATTCTTGGGTAGTCTACTCTACTGAGCAGAATTAGTACATGATGTACCACCAAGCTATCCCCGCAGTTCCTGCGGTTACTGCGATTATGCAGATAGTAGTCTTTTGCCTTCGGCAAGAATATTCAAACTTGCGTTCACATCCCTATCCCATTCGCTATGGCAAGAAGGACACTTCCATTGCCGCAAGTTAAGGTTTTTAACCTCTTTGTTTTGGTATCCACAACACGAACATATTTGAGAGGAGGCAAAGGTTTTGCCTACGGCAACGACAATACGACCATACCACTTTGCTTTGTATTCAAGCATCGTTCTGAATTGATACCAGGACACTTCGCTAATCGCTTTGGCGAGTTTGTGGTTCTTCATCATGTTAGATACCTGCAAATCTTCAATTGCAATGATGTCGTGGTTTTTGACAATATGCGTTGAAATTTTTTGCAAGTAGTCTGTTCGGGCATTTGTGATACGTTCATGGATTCGGGCAACTTTAATTCGTTGCTTATTCCAGTTTGAAGAACCTTTCACACGTCTGGAAAGGGTACGTTGTTCACGAACAAGTTTTTGTTCCATATTCCGTAGGAATTTCGGATTCTCGAACACTTCACCGTTAGACAGAATAGCGAAATCCTTTAATCCAACGTCAATACCGACTTCTCTGTTTGTTTTTGGCAATGATTGTTCGTCCGTTTCTACTAACAACGAAACAAAGTATTTGCCAGAAGGATTGCGTCTAATCGTAGCATTTAAAATACGACCTTTTGCTTCTCTTGATTTCGCAAAACGAACACGTCCAAGTTTAGGGAGTTTGATCTTATTTCCTTCAATCGCAATATTTCCGTTTGTGTGTTTCGTTGTGTACGACTGAACTTTATTCCTTTTTGACTTGAAACATGGTGCATCATTCTGCTTCTTGAAGAATCGTGAATAGGCGTCTGCGAGGTTCTTTACGGATGATTGAATCGCAATGCTATCTACTTCTTTTAGCCAAGGTAATTCTTTTTTCAGATCCGGCAGTTCGGAAGAACATCCTCCGTATGATAATCCTTTACCTGTTTCTTTGTATGTTTCGTTCCACTTCGCCAAGAAGTGGTTGAACACAAATCGACTGCAACCCATCGTTTTAGCAATTAATACTTCCTGCTCTTTGGTTGGATAGATACGGAATTTGTATGCTTTATTGACTAACATCGCTTTTCACCTCACTTTCTGATTTTGGATGTATTGTCGTATTTGCGCTTCCGTGTGTGTACTTACGGTTGCCACAAAGTAAGAAGGATTCCAAAGATTCCCTCCCCATAGCTTCTTTTTTAACTGGGGGAACTCTTTAAATAGCAACCTTGCCGAAACACCCTTTAACGCTTTGATCATATTTGGTATTGAATGTTGTGGATTACAATCCATTAGGAGATGAACATGATCACAATCACTTTCAATTTCTGAAATCGTGAAACCATTATCTGTAGCAAATTGATTCAGTATTTCTTTTAACCTTATGTCTATATCACCAAGCAACACTTTATGGCGATATTTCACACACCATACAATATGATATTGGATAGAGTACACATATCCTCTGCCATGTTATCCACCTCAATTACAGGATAACATATGTCAAATATTTTTTAAGATATTACAGCTAAATATCAGTGTTTTTGTCAACAGATAAGTTAACATATGTCGGACAATTGACGTGTCAAAAGACACGCCTTGTCCGAAGCCGATTCATCTCATGATTAAAATCACGAGTGTTCTCGGCTAATTTATAAATGGATTTAAGCCTCCGGGTTTTGAAACACCGAAGGCTTGCTGTATATTAGCTTGTCCTATACTTCTTGCAGTGCAGGGCGCTCCTTAAGCATATCATAGACCTGAGCAACATCCTTGTCCCCGCGGCCGGAAAGACTAACCACAATAATTTCATCCTTGCTCATAGCTCCTGCAACCTTCATCGCATAGGCGACAGCGTGAGAGCTTTCCAGGGCCGGGATGATTCCCTCCGTCTTGGAAAGGGTCAGGAAGGCATCAAGTGCTTCTTTATCAGTAATTGAGACATATTCCGCCCGCTTAATCTGCTTGTAATAGCTATGCTCCGGGCCTACACCAGGGTAATCCAACCCTGCAGCAATGGAATGGCAATTCTCGGCATCGTCCATCACATAACATCTGAACCCATGAATAATATCCGGCTTGCCTGTACTAAGCGGAGCCGCATGGATGCCGGTCTCGATCCCTTTTCCTGCAGGCTCTACGCCCACTATCGTGACTTCAGGATCATCCACGAAGGGATGAAACAGCCCAATCGCATTGGAACCCCCGCCTACACAGGCAGTAATCAGATCAGGAAGGCGCCCTTCCTTCTGCAGAATCTGCTCCTTGGCCTCTCTTCCAATGATGGCCTGAAAATGACGGACCATCAGGGGAAACGGATGCGGCCCAACAACAGATCCAATCAGATAGTAGGTGTCTTCATAGTTCTGAGCGAAATCATTTAGCGCTTCATCCACGGCTTCCTTCAATGTCCTGTTGCCGGACTTCGCAGCCACAACCTCCGCTCCCAGCATCTGCATGCGGAATACATTGAGAGCCTGCCGTTCAATATCTACCTCTCCCATATAAATGGTGCAAGGGATATTGAACAAGGCGCATACGGTAGCAGTGGCTACACCGTGTTGCCCTGCACCAGTCTCTGCAATAATTCTTTTGGCCTTCATGCGATGGGCAAGCAGGACCTGGCCGATCGTATTATTGATCTTATGAGCTCCGGTATGATTTAAATCCTCACGCTTGAGATAAATTTTGGCCCCGCCCAATTGATCCGTCAGCCGCTGTGCATAATACAGCGGATTCGGCCGGCCTACATATTCATTCAGATAGTAATGGAACTCCCGCTCGAACTCTTCGTCATCCTTATAACGCTGAAAAGCTTCATCCAGTTTATGAAGCGCGGCCTTCAGCTCTTCCGGAACGTAGCTTCCGCCAAACTTCTCCTGATCTCCTTCGCCAAATACACCATCCGCAGTTACCTTGATAATACTCATAGAGTAACCCCCTACATATTTTTAGGTGTGCCAAAAGAAGTTCTTATAAACGAGTCCCGCATTCTATAGGGTACTGTGCAATCAAACACGACCTTTGTGGTCATGCCAGGCTTTGTAATCTGCGGGGACATTCCCGGCATTTGCGACGGGTCCAGATGGAAGCCTTCAAGCCCCGGCAAGGCAATAATGTCCACATCCGCCTGAAAACGGGTCGTCATCGCCCACCACACTTCCTCTTCACTGAACAGGTTAACATCCTCATCGACCAGAACTACCTGTTTGATCATTCGAAAAGACCGAAGAATCATCGTTCCGGCGCGCCTGACAGCGAGATCGTCCTCGTCATCTATTTTATGAAATTGGACAAATAACAGCAGTTGGCCTCCCCCGGCAGAGCTGCAATAGGCATTGGTAATCCGGGAGGTCACTTGATTGCGTACATACTGGAGCACTCCGGCTTCCATCCCTACCGCTAAAAGATTGGATTGTTCATACCCTGGACCAATCACGGTTTGAAATATGGGATGAGCTGAGGAGGTGATTCCCGTAATCTTAACGACTGGCAAATGGGGGTGAGCCTTGCCGTCATATCCCAGAAACTCCGGCATGGAATGGCCTCCAGGCTCTCCTTCAGCAGCATACTCATGGGTGATCTCGCCTTCCAGTACATACTCCGCTTCGGACAAGCAGTCTGCAGCAACAGATATGCAGGAGGAGACCTTGACTGGCTGTCCCCGTAATCCGCCTGCAATAGCCAGCTCATTGAACCCCTCGGGCGCTACAGCACCCGTGCAGCAGGAGGCAATATATATGGCAGGGTCGAGCCCGATGTTAATGGAGATCGGAAGCGGCACGCCCATTTCTTGTGCCGCCAGGTAAAAGCCCTCCAAATGGCGGCCCGGGACCATCCAGATCGTCAGCTCGTTGCTGCTCTTCACCCATAGCCGGTGAATGGAAATATTGCTGTCACCAGTGACAGGATGCTTAGCAACTACTAAGCCAAGTGTAATATAGGGTCCCGCATCCTTCACACTCATTGTAGGGATCGGCAGCCGGGCCAGGTCAACGTCCTGATGGATCACCTCCTGACAGGGCGGCTTCTCGCATTTTACGGGCTCAATAGGGTGCTGGGCGGCATCCAGCAGGAAATCAGCCATATATTGTTCATTCGCCCCGAGAAGCATTGCACACCGTTTCCGGGTTCCAAAGATCCCCGCCAGCGCCGTCTTGTTCACAGGCAGCACTTGTTCGAATAACATCGGCACTCCGGGGCCGGTTGGTGAAGCGACAGGAACCCCGCCTCCCTGCGCTGCGTACAGAGCGGCTAACTCATATTTAGCGTCCACAGGCACCGTATACCGCCGGGGTCCTTCACCATGTTCCTCCAGGTAAATAAGCGCCGACTTCAGATCATGAATCGCGGCTGCGCTCACACCGCCGGCTCGTCTGACTGCTGACGGCTGCGCAGATATTCAAGCTGCATATCCGTCAAAACCGTAATTAAAGTCTTATAAGTAGCCACTGCTATCTGTGGTTCAAGACCTGCATCCTCTGCAAGCTTGGCTACCTTGTCTAGTACCTGCTGGACCCGGTCACAGGAACGGACGGACTCTTCATCCGTTTTCAAGACCATAATTTTCTTAACGACCGAGGTTCTTTCCGCGAGCAAAGCCACAATCTGCCGGTCAATGATATCAATCTCTTGACGGTGAAACGCAAGGTTCTCCTTCAGCATTACAAATCCCCCCTAGATAATTTGAGATTCATATGAGTATGGTACATAGGTCGAAATGAAATTCTGAAATATTTGAAATCCGCTTTCAGTGCATACACTTTCAGGATGAAATTGAATAGATTCGATTGGAAATTCCCTATGCCGTACTCCCATAATATATCCATCATCCGCTGATTCTGCAGTGACTTCCAGACAATCCGGCAGCCCTTCCCGGCTCACAATCAAGGAATGATACCGTGTAGCCCGAAATGGATTATGGAGGCCTGCAAAACAGCCTTTGCCGTCGTGGATAATCTCGCTGGTTTTGCCATGCATCAGATGTTTCGCCCCTATAACCTTGCCGCCAAAAGCAAGTCCAATCGCCTGATGACCCAGACATACGCCAAGGATCGGAAGATAAACGCCATATTGCCGGATCAGCTCGATATACCGCGCATCAGCCGGATGGCCCGGGCCTGGACCCAGCACTACAAAATTTGGAGCCACCTGCTCCACAAGACCGGGGCTTAACTGATCATTACGCACCACTTCCAGCTCTACTCCGGCTTTCATCAGATATTGGCAAATAATATATACAAAGCTATCATATGCGTCAACGACTAATGCTCTCATGCAGCACCTCCCTGCCTGTGACCGCCCAGAATAATGCACCCATTTTATGAAAAGTTTCACTCCACTCCTTCTCCGGTACGGAATCAGCCACCACTCCCGCAGAGGCGCGGATGGAATACGAACCGGGCTTCCGGTGAACCGCTGTCCGAATGCACAGCGCCATATTTACATACCCGTTGAAATCAATAAATCCCATAGCCCCCGCATAAGCCCCGCGGCGCGTGGTTTCAAGCTCTTCAATAATTTCCATAGCCCGAATCTTGGGCGCTCCAGTCATTGTGCCTGCCGGAAAAGTAGCCGCAATAATGTCATACATGTCCTTCGTGACCTTCTGCGTCCCTCCTACACTTGACACCAGATGGTTCAAATGCGAGTACTTCTCGATCACCATCAGTTCCTCTACCTCCAGAGTCCCTGTCTGACAGACCCGGCCAATATCATTACGGCATAAATCTACCAGCATAATGTGCTCCGCTACTTCCTTTTCATCCCGCTTCAGAGCTTCTATGAGTCTCTCATTTTCCTCTGGAGTGGAACCCTTAGGGCAAGTACCCGCAATAGGCCTCATCGTGATGTACCCGCCCTGGATTTTAATATACAGCTCTGGACTGGCGCCAATCAGCGTCATCCCTCCAAAAGTGGCCAAATACATATATGGCGATGGATTACGCACCCTTAGTCTCCGATACACGTCAACTGGAGTCATAGGGCTGTCAATATTGATTTGATTGCCTAGCTGGACTTGATAGATATCTCCGGCGGAAATATATGAGAGAGCTTTCTTCACATTATTCTGATACATCTGACGATCTATCGTATATTCCACAGATAAAGGCTCTATAGCCTCTGCTAACGTCCGGTTTACCTGCAAATCACCCTTGTGAAGCATACTGCAAATCTCCGCCTTGGACAGGTCATCCCATCCCTCAGCAGATTGGTTGAGAATCAGCCGGACGGTCTTGTCGATCAAATTATATTCAATTAACCCTTGATAAAGGGACAAGGCAAGATCCGGGACCGTTCCATCATTCGGAATATGACTCGGCAGACTTTCAACAGACCACGCCGTATCATAACCCAAGTATCCAAAAAATCCGAAATAGAAGGCTTCGCCCCGATCCGGAACGGAAACGGTGAACTGGGACTGAACGAATCGCAGGAAATCCCACAAGCCCTTGCGGTCCCGCAAATGCAAAGCCCCATCCCGGGAGACAAGCAGCCCTGCCTTCAGCCCTCCCTGACTTACCCGCTCTACAATGGACTCTATTCCCGTCAGTTGTATTACTGTTGCGAATGCTGTAATCGTAAATAGTGGTTTGAACCCTATAAAAGTACTCTGCGCACTCTTTGAAGGCCCGGATAGTGTTTCCAGCAGGTAGGCATTCTGCTCCCCCAGATGTTCCCGCAAGGATAAATAGGTCTCAAAGGAATCGTGAAACGGAATATCATGCACTTCAGTATCTACTTGAATAGGATGCAAGATTCTTCACACTCCCGGGTCTGATTTAGTCCACTTCATCAATAACAAACACTAGAGTCGGGCTGCCTTCCATCCCCTGTGACCGATGCGGGTCCCCATCAGGAATAACAAAACCCATTCCGGGTCTGCAGGATACCTTTCTGTCCTCGTAATGTATCGTGAATTCCCCCTGCAGCACATAACCCACATGCCCTTTCAGGCACCAATGCTCTTCATTGAATCCCGGAGGAAGCTCCAGCAAACGAAGCCGCTTATTGCCGATATAACTGATTTTCACGCGCCCGTTAGCACCGGGCTTTTCCCAGCTTGTCCATTCCATGTTAGGAAAATCAATTCCTCCGAGAGCTTCCAGTTCCTTATTCGTCACAGCTATCAACCTCCACTTTCTATTGTATGAAAACCAATTATGGGTGAATCTCTTACACTAGCGGTGCTTGCAGACGCCGAAGCTCGTTCTCACATATTCTCCGCTCATTCTCTTCCTCGCACTGCAAAAAGGAATGATTCGTAATCTGCGAATAATGCTTCATGGCAGAAATCATATCAATCATTCGGTTGATCATTCTCCGGACAGAGTCCAGCCCTTCCAAATCACTGAATGCCTCGCTTGCTTGTCCAGCGTGCAGAAGAGCGGGGAAACCGCTCCCTACCAGGATCATGCGATTCAGCAGAATATTGTTCACAATCTGCGAATGAACGTGCTGGTGATTGTAGCGCCGGCCTGTAATGATTGCTCCTCCGACCTTGTTCGTAAGAGGCCGCTCAAACCGGAGATAACATACCCCTGATCGTTCTATGAATATTTGCATCAGGTGCCCCATCCCAAAACCATGAACAGGAACTGCATAAATAATCCCTTCAGCCTTCTGCATCATTTGCACAATATACGGCATATCATCCGTCAGCTCGCAAGCCTTCTCCCGGTAGTTGCAATCCCCGCAGGTCCCGGAAGATGAGATGTTAAAATCTCTTAAATTAAGTACTGAAAGATTTGCTCCTCTGCGGATGGCTATTTCCTTGCTATACTGCAGGATCTGGTCTGTATTCCCACCAATGCGGGTTGATCCGCATATCGCTAGCAGTTCTACCGGCTTTATATCCATAGGCGCATAATCCTCCCACTTTTAATGGATTATAGAATTTTAACAAGAACAGCAACAGCGACAGAAGCAATAATGACACCAAACAAAGGAACTTTTTTGACCAGCACGAGAACAATAGCAACCACACCCGCTGCAATCCCGACCATCGGCGCTTCTTGATCCACCTGAAATATGCCGGGAATAATTAGAGCGCTGAGTACAGCCAGAGGAAGATTCTCCAGGAACCAGTTCTTTCGCTCCTCCAGCTCTGCCTTCCGCACAAGCAGCAGCGGTGCAAAACGGAATAAGAAGGTAAGCATGCCCATTCCCAGGATCAAAATTATTGTCACATGACTTCACTCCTGATCTTTTCTTCTTTAGAAGGGAATATTCCGCCGACACATGCTCCTATGATCATGGCAGCCACTACAGTAGCTGTTCCTAACAATGGCTGCAGCAACCAGGAGGAAGCAGCGGCTGAAATGCAGATCGCCAGATTTCTTTTGCTGATCCGGATCTGGGGGATTACCAGTGCAATAAGCAAAGCGTACAGGGAAGTATTTAGCGCCGGCAAAATATTAGCGGGAATATAGTCTGCGAGCATAATCCCTGCATACGTTGAGATTAGAGTGACGGCGTAGGGCGGGACTTCCAGCCCCAGCAAATAAGGAAGGGAATGGTTCCCTGCCTCTCTGCGGTTTTTGTCAGACATCATACTGACCGCATACACCTCTTCCGTTAGCCCGAATCCGACAAGCCCTTTGTGCAGGGGGTGTGTATTCCGGTTCATTCTGGAAGAGAATGACATGCTGATAAAAAAGTACCGTAAATTGATGACGAACGTAAGCAGCAAAATAATAGGGGCGGCGGTTCCCACTGCGAGCAGCTTGGCCGCGATGAACTGGCTTGCTCCGGCGTAGACCACAGCGGATAGAAGGAAGACTTCCAGGTCGCTTAAGGAAAGGGCTTTGCCGACCAGGCCGAAGGTAATGCATGCCGGGATATATCCGATAACAATAGGAACGGCGTCAATGATACCTTTCTTCACTTGCCTCATAGGCTCTGTCACGATTCGCGAAAACCTCCCCGGTATGTAATTGAAAGGTATGCACAGGAGCATCCTTATGAATAAACGCCCATTCAGATCTCCCTGCTCCGGTGAATGGCTGAAGCAATTCATTTAAAAGAAACGTAGTGGCCTCTACAAGCACTTTAGCTTCTTTATGAACCGCTTCAATCGTAAACAGCATTTGTGAGGATTCGGCGGTTGTCTTAATATGATCGCTCTGCCTCCAGTTCCAGCGCCGGGAGTGTGCTCTCCCGGAATCATCCGCATAAATAATCTCACCGGCCGAAGGAAGCTCATACTCATCCACTTTTCCAATCGGCAAGAACTGTTCATTGCCCACAGCTCTTCTAATCACAAATTCTTGGATGTCAGAGATATCACAGGAAGCTATAGGTGTGCGGCATTTCAAGGAGATGGCATTGCATAAATTCACAAGCGTATTGATTCGGGCCAATGCCCCCTGTTCAACTACACGCCTTATGAGAGATTCTGCAGCGCAAGGATACCTTGCGGGCTTGACACCAAATTGACTATAGACCTTTCTCCAGGCTGCAATGGTCGGAATTTCACTTATCGTATCTTTCTGCAATCCTGAGTTCATGATTTCCTGTTCCATATGAGCGAGCAGCGCGTTCACTTCATGATCCTTGTCTAAGTTTGCAATATGAGAAGTCGCGATCAACCCAACATGCAAATCAGGGGCAACCTCAAAGACATCCTCCGAAAATTCCACCTTAAACGCTCTGCTGCTCTCAACTTTCCTGTTATGAATTTGCTTCATCTTGCTCCTCCTTCAGAACACTTCACTGCATTGCAGCGCTGCATGGAATATTATACCTTATATACACTTTATTTATAAATTACCAATTACCGACCAATGTACCATACCAATTTTATTTTGAAGCGAAACGGTATGTATCAAGCAGAAACGGCACCGTCCATGAATCGAACAGTGCCGTGAAATGAAATTGATCCATATTATTTAGCGCTTACTTCCAGGTGTTCAGAGCGGTGAGCTGGAGCCTGTTATATCTATGGTAGCCGCGGGCTTCATTTCAAGAGTCAGCTGGGCGACGGGACACAGGCGCAAATCCATATTCCCGGCCGCTAAGTGCAAACCAGCCAAAATCAGCCCATCCGCGTAATGCCTGTTCCATAGCGGGGGTTGTCTCCTGATCCTTGACGGCATCCGCTTTGGCATACACGCCTATTTTTGCGCCAACCCATCTGCTGACCGTTGCCTGAAATAAAGGCACGTTCAGAGCTTCGAAGTGCTCCCCGTCCATACTGTATCCAAAGGAGCAGCGGGCTTCGCGGTGAACCTCCGCCCGCAGCACAACCTGGCTTGATCCCAGGGGAGCCTCCCATACCACCGTTTCCTGCTCGTCGTTGCCATAGACCAGTTGCAGCTTCCGTATATTCATTGAATTGCTCCCGCAAACCCGGAGGGCGGCATATTGGTAGCCAAACACAATTAATCCGGCCTCAACTCCCTCCGGTGAAGCTGTAGTGTCCAGAAAAACAGAGGCGCTAAATGAAGGGGCAGGAAACTTCTGCAGCAGCAAATGAGGCGCCTGAAATAATGTATCTTCAATATTCAGGCGTGGCTGGGCAATGAGTCGCAGCCAGCCTGGCCGCTGGGTGAGAGAATACCAACTGCCGGACGGATTGGCCTGCCACTGCCACTGCAAGCCGAGAGTGGAGCCTGAAAAATCATCGGAGGCAGCCGGAGCTTCGCGCGGATACACTTTGCCTACATCAGGCTTGCGGCATACTTCAAGCGGTTCACCCAAACCGCCACCGTTCACCGCATTCCCCATGACCGGCCAGCCATCAACCCAGACAACAGGCTGCATATGCACAATTCTGCCGTAAGCGCCTTTATCCTGAAAATGCAGAAACCAGGATTCGCCGGATGCCAGTTCTACCCAGCCCCCCTGATGTGGGCCATTGACTGGCGACGCTCCCTGCACAAGCACAATCCGCTCCTCATACGGACCGTAAGGACTGGTGGCCCGGAATACAGCCTGCCACCCGTTCTCCACCCCGCCGGCAGGGGCAAACACATAATAAAACCCTTGCCGCTTATACATTTTGGGACCTTCCAGAGTGTGATGCCGATCAGCATTATGGTAGATAATCTTCCCTTCGCCCAGCAGGCTTTTTCCGTCGGGAGACATGGGGCACAGACGCAGCCGGTGCTTGAGGCCACTGCGGCTTTTGGCATATGCATGAACCAGATAGGCCTGCCCATCGTCATCCCACAAAGGACAAGTATCAATCAGGCCTTTTCCCTCCTGAACAAGATGAAGCTCGGACCATTCTCCTGCGGGGTCCTCGGCGGTCGTCATAAAAATCCCTACATCGGGGTCACCATAAAAAATCCAGTACCGGTTGTCATGATACCGGATGCTCGGTGCCCATACCCCATTCCCGTGCCGGGGAATGTCATAACCCGCAAGCGGCATCTGCTGAATGGCATGATTGATCAGCCGCCAGTTCACCAGATCCCTGGAATGCAAAATGGGCAGTCCCGGAACATGTCCAAAGCTTGAAGCGGTCATATAGAAATCTTCACCTACCCGAATGACATCGGGGTCCGAATAGTCGGCATGCAGAACCGGATTTCTGTATGTCCCGTCCCCCTGGTCAGCAATCCATGACTCCAGTCCTTTTGGGGGGTTGACTGGCTTCTCCATAGTTTTGGCTTCCTCCTTTAAGTCCTGTTATTTTTGTTTGAATTCGCTTGGACTCATGCCCGTGTATTTTTTAAATACTTTGGAGAAATACGCACGGTCTGAATATCCCAGCATGTAAGCCACATTTTCTGCCGTCTCATTTTGCCCGCCCAGCAGCCGCTTGGCTTCTTCCATTTTCAGAAGATGCACATGATCTGTAAAATTCAAGCCGGCCAGCTTTTTGAAATATCGTGAGAAATAGTTCGGGTTGAGGTGAAGATATCGCGCGATATCAATGGATGTTACATTTTTGTAGATATATTTATGGATAAAAGCGTTAATTAATTTCAGATCCGGGTTTGTATTCTGGCTGTCTGTATAAGCGGAGTGCTTCTTCTCCAAGAAATCGTCTGAAAAGACACTGACTATATGAAGCGCCTCTCCAAAGCTGAGCGCTTGCCTGATTTCTTTCTGCAGCCGCTCATCCATCGTACTCCCTAACTGATATGCAGCCTGCTGCAGCATACGGATCAGCAGGTCCTGAACCTGCCTGGCTCCAGGCTTTTTTTCACGGATAAGCTTCTCAATAGTGCTTAAATAGATTTGGACGAGCGACCTGTTAAACTCGCCTAATGCAGATGCCCATTTCTCACAATACGCTTCAATTGCCGAAATATTTAACTCGTTCCCCGTTTCAGATGGGCTGCCAGGTGCTTTCAGTGTAATCAGCCACGAAGCTCCGTAGAACGCGCTCTGCTGTCTCCTGCTAATGTCATCGACTTTGGCTTTCAGCTGACTCAGCACAACCGGCTGCGGGGAGATTATGAAGCAGCATTGAATTTTCAAGAATTGCGAAATTTTATCATGAATTTCACTTACAACCCCGCTGACAACAGAGCTT
This sequence comes from Paenibacillus sp. sgz302115, assembly GCF_056120445.1. Taxonomy (NCBI): domain Bacteria; kingdom Bacillati; phylum Bacillota; class Bacilli; order Caryophanales; family Paenibacillaceae; genus Paenibacillus; species Paenibacillus sp. sgz302115. The sequence goes on along the minus strand of NZ_JBVYOK010000003.1, from coordinate 504,877 downwards.
TCCGCTGCGGTTCCCGGGAGGTTGGCAATCAGCCATAACTGCGGACCTTTGGCTTGAATAGGCGTAATTCCGGTTCCTTCGGTCAGCTCTTTGGCAATGTTATAGGCTGCATATTTTACTAATTCCAGATTGTTTCGGTGATAAACGCTCAGCAGCGAGCCAATATCAAGATGGCAGAGGATCACCTTAAAATAGGGCTGCGTCCACTCAATTCCCAGCCTTTCGCCCTGCTTCAATAATAACGCGGGCTCCGGAGCTTTGAGAATATCAAGAAAGAAACGCTGGATTAACAGATCCTTGTTCCGCTCCACATCACTTTTATAGGCAAGCTTCTCGAGCTCTGTTTGTGCTGATTTTAGTTTGGATACCGCTTTGCCGACACTCTCAATAATTTTTTTAGAGCTTAGCTCAGCTTTGACGATGTAATCATCCGCTTCAATTCTCATAGCTTCTTTCAGATAATGAAAATCCTCATGGCAAGTTAAAAAAATGACCCGCAGCTCGGGATAAAGGGTGCGGAAATAACAGGCGAGCTCAATCCCGTTCCCGTCAGGCAGCCCAATATCGGTAAGCAGAATATCCGGGCGCTCTGTCTTGAAGATTTCCTTTGCTTCGTCAACGGAAAATGCCGAGGCGCAGACCGACAGGCCATGATTCTCCCAGGGAACAAGCCTCTGCAAATATTCAACAACAGGCACATCGTCATCAATCAGCATCACTTTGGCCATGTTACATTTCCTTTCCAGCTATTCATTCCTGGTATCCGTAAAATAGCTATAAAACCATTGGGGGAGTTAGGTGCAACGGTAAACGCGGTCCCTTCGCCATAGCTTAGAAATAAACGCCTTTGCACATTGTGAAGGCCCACGCCCTTCTCGTCCTTCGGCTGCATGCCTGCAAGCAGCTTGTCATTCAGCTCCTGCGCTTCCTTCTCACTAATCCCGCTGCCATTATCCTCTACCCGGATTTCGATCTCCTGATGAACGGCTTCGACAATCACACGAATACAGGGGTCTGCAATGTTCCGTTTTATTCCGTGGACAATACTGTTCTCAACCAATGGCTGAAGCAGCAGCCTTGGCACAATCAAGGTGCGGAGTGACTCCGGAAGGTCGATTTCAAGCCTGATGTTGATCCGGTTCCGCAGCCGCATGATGGACATATACTCTGTCAGCAGATTACATTCCTCATATAAAGCCAAAGGCTCGTTAACCCGCAAATGAGCACGCAATAATATCATCAGGGAATCAATATTCTCACTATTTGCTGCATCCCCCTCCAGAGCCAGATTGCATTTAATCGAATTTAAGGTATTCAGCAGAAAATGCGGTTGAATCTGCGAAAAAAGCGCATACAATTCTATCGTCCGTTTCTCCTCCTGCTCTGCTTCAATCTTCGCCATTAGAGAATGTATGTTATTCAGCATATGATTAACCGCACCGCCAAGCTGAGCGATTTCATCCTGCCCCTTGACACTGTAGCGGACTGAGGTGTTCCCTTCGCCATACTGTTTAACCACGCGCATCAGCTTGCCTATCGGGCGGTTGAGCCCCCTTGCAATTACGATAGACATGAATAGAAATAAGAACAGAACAATCAATATCCCCATGAGCAAAAAGGAAAACCGCTGGGTAATTTCACCCGTAACCTCTTTTTTATCCACCTCAAAAGTCAGCTTCCACGGTGTTCCTGACACTGGTGTCTGCTCCATCAGCCAGCCCTTGTGCGCAGCAGCCGGCAGATGGGGAGCACTCCCCTCCATCCCGGCAATCAGCAGATTATCCTCACTATACAGGGAGAATTTCCCGTTTGTTGTATTTTGGAACAGCTGGTTGAAATACGACTCAGGAATGCCAATAAATAAGGTGCCGAGAATTCTGTCCTGCACAGGATCATAGACAGACTTTTTGCAATAATAATAGTACCGCTCCGCCGTCCGGTTCTGCACTGCCTTCGGCTGCTCTGACCGGAACCATTGCACGACCCCGGAAGCGGCCTCGGATGCAGTCATATGCGCAAAATTCTTATCCGATCTCAGCCCTTTGATATCGCTGCTGGTTATTGTCCCCACAACCGGAAAGTCAGCCTCATTAATAAAAAAGGTATTGACGTGCAGCAGCGAGAGTTTCCCGACCAGAATAGTCGTGCTCTCGTTTAAAGCCGTATAATTTTGATAATCCTCAAAATGGTCAAAATGCTGCAGCTGATTCAGCTTTCTTAAATTGTGGAATATGCCGCTCGGCTGAGGCGTGGCAAATTGGTTTACCGTATACAAAATATCATTTGCAGTCTTGGATAGATCATTTGCCATGATGCCGGTGATTCCTTTCATATTTGCATGTGCGTTTTCCTCGCTGGACTGCTTGTTTGCAAGATAGGAGGCACCGGAAATGAACAGCAGCGGAATAATCAAAAACAGCAGCAGCGCGGCCTGAATCCTCCGGTAAAACGATATCCGATATAACCAACCCATGCTGTATACCCCCAAAGATTGCCTTTCTTCTGATACTACACGAGGATGATCAAAAGAAAAACAGGGAAATCGAAGCAAATCCGACTCCCCCTGCAGCGTTGGTTATGGATTGGAATCAATGATTTTTTGCCCTTCATCCATCATGTATTTCTCTGCCTGCTCGTAGGTGGATTTATCCAATAAAAATTTATTGATTCCGGCCTCAGCCACTTTCTTCAACTGCTGCTGGTAAGATACACTCACACTCGATGAGCCTGCGGTGTGCACACGTTCGTCGAACAGTACATTTGAGAGTACTTGCTTATCCACCAAGTCTGTTTTGTCGCCAATAATTTTCTCCAGCACCGCTTTGCCATCCGCCTTCTTCCAGCCCGGGATTCTTCCCGACAGCTTTGCCCCTTCCATCGTTGCGAACTTGATGAACTCAAATGCGGCTTCCTTGTGCTTGGAGTTTTTGTGCATAGTCAGAAAGCTTCCGCTTATACTTGTCAAGCCGGGTTCTGCCTTCTCAGAGGAGCGCGGCAACGGCGCAAAGGTAATCTTGAAATCCCGCGGATAGCTGGCTGTGTTTAAAAAGGCTTCGTCCAATGCATAGCCTGCAATAGGGAGCATGCTGGTAGTTCCGTTCATGAAATCAGTAGCCCAGTGCTGCTTCGCAGCGAGTACATCAGCGAGCGGTTTTACCGACTTGTCCTCCACCTCCATTGCCCGGCGCAGATTAAACCAATATTCAAAGGACGGATCGTTGAAGAGCAGGGTTCCGTCTTCTTTTAACTGGGGATTCTTGAAATCCGTATAAGCAATCAGATTGGCATACTCGCCAAAGGTATGAAAGTACGCACCGTAGCGGTTCTCACCGCTGGCTGCAAGCTTTTTGGAATATTCCCGGAAGTCATCCCATGTCCAGTCAAACCCCGGAACCTTAAGACCGGCCTCCTTCAGATGCTTCTCATTCAAAGCAACAAACCAGAAGCTGGCATCCGTCATTGCTGCATAATGCTTGCCTTCATAAACCGGGTTACGGTAATATTCGTCCTCAGGGTTGATATTGTTCGCCTGAAAGAATTCATCCAGAGGATACAACATTCCATTGCCTGCACGTTCCAGCACAAAGCCCTCATTATTAAGAAGAACCACATCCACCTCTTCTCCTGAAGCAGAGAGCACATCAAGCTTTTGAAGCATTTCTCTGGAGTCATTGTTTTGCACAAGAGCCACATGCTCTACTTGAATCTTATCATTCTGCTCATTAAAAGCCTTCACCAGCTTCATCATCGGTTCGTCCGGATCGCCCTTGGCATTGGTGTACAATTTAATCGTAACCTTGCCGCCCGCCGAATTGTCACCGGAAGCCTGATTTTCCGGCTTATTGGTAGCGTTTACGCTATTTCCGGCATTACCCGCGGAATTATTCCCGCAGCCGGCCAGAATCAGCAGAAAGCTCAGGACCAGAAGAAGAGATGCCTTTTTCATGCGCTGTATCCCCTTTATAAATAGAATGTGTTGTATCTTAATCATACTCATTTGAAAGCGTTTTACCGTGTATCCTGATGTGCTCTTTTGCGTGTGTAATTTCACCATCACCCTGATTTCTAGCCTTTCACACCACCGACGGTAATGCCGTTGATCACCTGCTTCTGCAACGCCACGAACACGATGATAAGCGGAATGATCGCTGACACTGCGGCCATCATCATAAGTGACACGTTGTTGGAATATTCCTGGCGGAAGAACTGAATACCGAGCGGAAGCGGATACAGCTCTTTGGTGAACAGAAAGATGAGCGGGTTCTGGTAATCGTTCCAGGTCCAGATGAATTTAATAATTCCGGCGGTGGCGAGAATAGGCCTGCTAAGCGGCAGCATGATTTGGGCATAGATGCGAAAATAACCCGCACCGTCGATTTTTGCCGATTCAATAAATTCATTGTGCACACCTGCCATAAACTGCCGCATTAAGAACGTAAAGTACATCGAGAACATCAGCATTAGAATAATACCTGTATGTGTATTATATAAGCCCAGCCATTTTATCATTATGAATCTGGGGACCAGCGTGGCTTGTTCTGGAATAATCATAAACGACATCATCATTCCAAACATCAGGCCTTTTCCGGGGGCTCTCAATTTGGCAAAAGAAAACGCGGCCATGGACGAAAAAATAAGGGTAGACACGGTAGCAATTACAGACAGCTTCAGAGAATTCCAATAAAATAGACTGAATGGAACATTCTCAAGCCACACCTTCTGAAAATTGTTCACCCAGTTCCAATCCGTTGGAATCCACTGAATGGGATATACCATAACATCACGTTCAAATTTTGCAGATGCAGAGAGCATCCAGATGAGCGGGGTAATAAAAAAGATCGACAATCCGCCAAGAACAACAGAATATACCGTACGGCTCCAGTTCAATTTTTGAGTTTTCATGGATACAGACCTCCTCTCTATGCTTTCTTTTCCTTCGCCTGAACTATCCACGTTACAGAAGTTACCAATATTACGAGCAGGAACAGAATCCATGACATTGCTGAAGCATAACCCATATTGAAGTTCACGAAGCCTTCTTCATAGATCCGGTACACAATGACAGTAGAGGCATCGTTAGGGCCTCCATCGGTTAGAAATTTAATCAGATCAAACACCTTGAAGGAGCTGATAATGGTCGTAATCGTCAGGAAAAGCGTGGTCGGTGCCAGCAAAGGCATCGTAAGAAACCAGAATTTCTTCATTCCGTTTGCCCCATCAATATCCGCGGCTTCATACAGATCCTCCGAGATTTGAGTCAGTCCCGCCAAAAATATAATCATCTGGTATCCCAACGCCTGCCAGATCGCAATGATCATAATCGCTATGATGGCATAATGTGAATCCACCAGCCATTTCGGGGGATTATCCAGGCCTATTTGCATTAAAAAGCGATTGATTGGTCCACTCGACGGGTGGTACAAGGCTGCCCACACTGCTGCAACAGCTACCGTTGAGCAGATATAGGGGATAAAAAACAGCACCTTGAACAAATCCTTGGCGTACACCTTGGTATGGATAATAACCGCCATAATCATAGCCGCCATTAAGCCCACAGGCACGGTTACTGCCGTAAAAAAGATATTGTTCTGCAATGCCTTCAGAAACTTGGAGTCTTCTGCCAGTCTGATGAAATTGTCAAACCCCACCCATTTCATGCCTTCGAAGCCGCTGACCAGATTCCAATTGGTAAAGCTGAGAAATAAAGAAAAAATAAGCGGAAAAATAGCCAATGCAATAATTCCTATCGCTTCCGGTGCCAAAAAGATCCACCCGATTACTCCTTCTTTCCGGCGTTGATTCCACCATTTTTTCGGCCGATCTTCACTTCGCTGGACCGCCATAGACATCTTGATCCTACCTCCTATTACACCCTGCAGGTTGTGTGTATAGGATCATTATAGAGATAAGCGGCTGAGAACCCGGCTTGTAATTTACACTTATTCGCGTGTATAAATCTCTCCTTTTATCCCCGTTATTTTCTATGTACTCCGGCTCTAAATTCAGCTCAAAAGATTATTTACACCGCTTACTTACAGGCGTATAATGTGGATTATTCAGAACAATTCTGCGGTTAACACCGGGTTAACCCGTAATTACGAGACGTGGCTCAGCTTGGTAGAGCGCTTGCTTCGGGAGCAAGAGGTCGCAGGTTCAAATCCTGTCGTCTCGATAGATGTATAGAAATAAAGGGTTCAGCCTACATTTTGATGATCATTAGATTTAGTGGTCAGGGGCAGAAACTGTTCTGAACTTAGAGACAACAACCTGATGGATTATTAATCCTGAAAGGAGTTGTCTTTTTATGTTGCTAAAATTTGCATTCAAGAACTTTTTGGAGGAGAAAGAACTGAACAATGTTTCCTCTGCTACAATGGAAAGATATGTAGGAACGACAAGTGAATTTCATTCATTCTGTATTAGTGAAGAGATTATCAATGTTGAGGAAGTATCTAGTAACACGATAAAAAAATATCTTCTGTATTGCCAAAATCAACGTAACAATAACACTGTCACTAAGAACAGTAAGCTTAGAGTAATTAAGACATTTTTCAATTATCTGCTTGAAAGTGAATTTATTACTCCTCAACAGAATGCAGCAAAAAAAGTTAACTACGCCAAGGAAGACATTGTAATTCAAGTTTATAGTGATTATCACATCCAGCAGATGCTTGCCTATTATCGTCAACTTAAGAATAGAGAAAAGTCCTATTTTGCATATAGAGATTATGCTTTGATTATTTTTTTAATAAGCACAGGTGCCAGAGTTGGAGAAGTAAGCAATATTAAATGGAATGAAATCGATTTCGACAACAAAGCAGCAATCTTTTTTGGTAAAGGTCGCAAGCAACAAAGCGTACCTTTAGTGGATAAATTATTGAAGGAACTTGCAGAATGGAAACTGTTTCAAGAGCGTTTTTTTGGAGAAAAGCCTATTTATGTTTTTTCAACAAGCGATAATAAGCAACTAACCGATAATGGTATTAAATTAATATTTAAACGCCTACAGAAAAAAATGAATTTTAAAGATGTCCGTTTATCAGCGCACACCTTCCGTCACTCTTTAGCCTTTCGCTTCCTACGTGATGGTGGAGATATCATTAGTTTACAGCACTTATTAAGACATAGCACCTTGGATATGACTAAACGTTATCTCTCAGCATTTGGACATGTCCTACCAGAGATTAATGAACGACACAACCCACTTAATAATTTGAACCTTTAAGGTAAACATTGGAGTAGGATTTCCTACTCCTTTATTTTTTAAAACAACGGTCTCATCCGTATTCTAATCCATGCAATTATTGTATTGTCGCTATTCAATGTTGCTTTTAACTGGACATATCCGCTTGATGCAGCATTGTTTTTTACCGTGCAAGAACTTCCATTTTGAATTGTGATACTAGCAAGTGTTGAAGAACTCACTTGATCGTCAGCATATAATTGCCATGTTACAAGCTCATTCGTATCTGTAATCATTTCCGAGCCGTTATACACTTCGACATTATATATTTTGGACTGATTACTTTTGATTTCATTTGGTGTTGTGGATGCGCTTGTTATTTTCAGTGAGTATGTGGCAGCAGGCATTAAGACATTCATTTCAATGGTATCGCTAATCCTCTTGTTCGTTGCGTTATGCACGGTAATCGTTACTACTCCTTCACTAAGGCCCGTTACAAGCCCCTTACTGTCAACCGCAGCAATTCCTTTATCTGAACTTTCAAATCTCACTGGAGCGTCTTTAGCGCTTGAATAGCTCAATTGTGTTGTAGCTCCAACAAATAGTTCTACTGATTCGCTCACAATGTCTACAGGGCAGGCTAATCCACCAGCAATTCCATTGACTAAATCATCTGTGGATGTGTTAATTGAATCTTTTTCACATGACAGAATAAGCATACCAGGTTTGCTAAAGCGATCTATCCCCGTAACTTTAAATGCCTGACCGTTAAGTAAGAATCGAGCATCTATCCTAAGCTCCAAATCCTTATAATAATCTGTAGAATAAACAGTTATATCCCCATCCGAGATAGATACTACCTGTCCATTAGCTACACCTAAATTACTTACAGAAATATAACAATCCAGAGTGGAGAATCGGCATTCCGAATTAACGATTATTGAATAAGGAAGATAACGCATGATCCCTTTAAATTTGTTATAACGTTGTCCGGTAATTTCGGAGATAATCAAATACTTTTTGTCCTGAAACAAAACAATATCGCCCCGATTAAGAGGCGACAGTGAGGTAATCTTTTTGTCATCAAAGTTTTGTTCCAGATTCGTATTCGTGATCAGAGCTTTTACTGGTTCAGCGTCATCGCTTATTAATACTTCGCTTCCCATTTGAGAGAGAAGAAATTTAAAATCGGTTGTGTTGCTGTTATCAAATAAATTAATCATGTTTCACATTCCGTTAAACAGCATAAAAGTGCTGCTACTGGCCTGAGTATCGTTTGAGGCCATCATACGGATTTTTCGTTCAAGCTGATCAATGCGATTCTGAATCGACTCGGCAAAATCGCTAATAGTAATGTCATCACTTTTATATGACTTCATTAGTGATGGATTGTTTGCCACACTGTTTAGGATTGATAGGGCTGCTGAGTATATTCTACGTTTATCTGAGGATAAAGCAGGGGAGTAATCCACTTCTGGAACAGCAATTCCTTCTTCTTCAAGGTAGATGGTTAATTCTTGTTCTGCTAATGTGATGCCTTGTGTTTCAAGTTTAAGGCGTTGTATGTAATTCATTTTGATTGCTCCTTTTTCTCATAAGAAAAAGAACCCTCAATAAAGAAGGTTCTATTCTAAGACACGTAATTTTTATAATTCTACAGTCCAGACGAATCTGACGTAGAGTGGTTATATGAAATAGTTTCTTTGGTTCCATCGCTATACTCAAGAGCGATCTCAGATATTTTAATAGTATGTAAAGCTGATTGATAAGTAAACAAATTATACATACCTAACTGACCGTTAGGTTCTATCGGACCAACATATTTTTGAGAAAAAGTACTTTCACCACTAATTTGATCGTATGATGGATCGCCAACCCTATTATATGTATTTATTTTTAATGTATAATACTTTATTGTCTTGCCCGTCAAATTATTTGCCAACCAAGTCAATTTAACTCCAGCTGCTGAATTAACACTATAATTAAATGTTGTTGGCGCACTAATTTTATTGGTATTTGCTACTGGTACAGAACTCGTTGAAGTAGAACTTGAACTTGAAGTAGAACTTGAAGGCTTGGAACTTTGACTGTCTTTGGAAATCAAATTAATATTCCCACTATCTAGACTCACATTGTATCCAATGGCCTCAGCCAAGGATCTCACTGGAAGATAAGTGGAACCATCTATTGAAATAACAGGTTTTGACAATTTTTGCGTGACACCATTAACTGAAACTTTATAGTTTGTTGCAATTGCCTTCAAACTCTCAGCCGCATATGATACACCGCTAAAAAAAACCGCGCCACATAGAAAAGCCGAAACAATTTTGATCTTATTTCCCATTAACATAATCCCCCCTAATATTTTCCACCATCTTATCATTTATCGACATTGTAGGTCTATAGATTTAGAAAAATATGTAGGTTATGGTCTAAAAGGTTCAGATGAATAAACGGAAATTTATTTTTCGGGCGTGTGTAAAATGCCTTGCTAGCGGACTATTTTCCAATTTAGGGGTATTTTATCCAATCTGAAGTCCACCGCAACACAGTAAATCATACAAATAGTGCAAATAAACCGTATTCTAGCCGAAAATTCAGAAAATCGGCTCCAAAACGGACAAAATCAGACTACAAACTACGGTAGGTAGTGATCTACAGTAGGCAGATTAGATAATTTACATAATATGTAATATTAAATTTAAAAATTTAGAGATTTTCTAACAAAAAAATTCGCGCACATGTCCCTTTTTAATAATAGCAGCCTGTTAATATCGTATACACGGTAATGTGTGCGCGAAATTGCATAACCCTTTAAAACACATGCCTTTATGTATTAACATTAATCACCGAATAGTTTTATGTTCACTATTATGTATTTTCATACCGAATTACTCACACTCTCAATTCTTTCCATCTCCCCTTGAACATCGGTCACATAAGGATTGCGCTCCACAATGCTTTCCAGACTCATACCACCAATATCTTTTAGCACCTTCAGGTTATCGACAATCTCTTTATCATTTGATGGTCTTGCAAATTGGAACACAATGCCCAATGTATCATATTCATCATCGGAAAATGCAAGTCCTTTACGTCTCAATAACTCCCTAATCTTATCAAAGCGCTGTTCCATTCCTTCACGCAGGAACTTGCTATTCAAAGCACCTTTCATATCCGCTAGAGAGAAGAGGAGGCGAATAGAGACCTCGCTCAGATTGCTCACATCCGTCTTACTCATACTCACGGCTGGAACATTAGCTATATCAAGCAGAGCGCTTGTCAGAGTCTTATACAACGTTTCAAAGGCCTGATGATCAAACTCATTATTAGCAAAATAGAATTCTGCATTATCATCCAACACAAGACCACCACCAATAATATCTTTAGGTAATCCATCACCTTTAAGCTGTTGGCCCCTTAAGATCGGGATACCAGATATATGATGATAATAGCCATCCACAGCTTTACTAAGCAAGTCTTCCATGTTATCCAAGATAGGCAGGATGTCAATTAGGTCAGAGCATCCAAGATTACCGATCTCAGATTGGTTATGATATAGAACAGGCAGTCCAGCAGGATTGTTGAAACTTCCTGTCATCCGTAAATTTCCGCCTTCATCTGTATAATCTTCAACTCTATCTGGATAGTACACGTTATAATAATTCACGTTATCAACGCAATAATGTTCAACGAATGCCGTATATTCATTGTGATGATCAAAGACTGGGTAACTGTCGGCAGGGTCAAGAAGTTTAGATTTGATTTGTTTCTGCTGATTGTCTATGTAAACATACTCTGCAACGTATCCATACTTGGACATCTTATCAAGGATATCATAATCAAGCTGATTGTATTTCCCTCTTTTATATACTCGCTTATAAGCGTCCGTAACAGACTTATCGCCTGTTAGTGTAATTGGATTAGCCATAACGTAACTAACGCTAAAATTTAGAATTGTTTTGGCATACTGGAGAATGATTTTACGTGGTTCATATACTTGACCATTGTAATTGTAACTCGGCTTCTTCAGAATCTTGTGTTTGCCACTCAGGTACTCCTTTATGTTAAGGACATCATTAATCCTCTGATGATTTGAAACTCTGTTAACTTCCTCGACAAACCATGGTTTTTCATTTTCGTACAATTAAGCCACCTCAACGTAATATTTATTTGCTTTTATCGCTTGAATCGCAAGCATAAAGGATATGACTAAATCATCATGATTGGATCGATTTTTGTTTTCCATTTTGTTGTCCTTCTCGATGAATGTCTGCATCTGCTTCAAGGTTTCTTTACAGTCAATCTGTACCAACTGACACTCGAACATTTCCTTTGCATCGGTCACAGCTTTATTCTTGGTGACGCTATTACTACTCCAACCTAATTGCAATCTGGATTTCCCCTTGTCAAAATGCCTATGTTTAAAAAGGTTAAGATATGGATTTTCACCTTCTCTTAGACGCTCCAAAACAGAGGTTCCAAATCCGTTACGTTCAATCGCTATAAACGCATAATTAAAAAACAACCCAACTTCTTGGACTATTGAAGCGAATTTATATACAGGAACATCATTTCTATAAAATGAAGCATATTGTTGTCCATCTTCATCAAATACACTGATTGTAGAGTAATCATTGCCGCTTCCTGATGCTACGTCTACTCCAGCGAACATCCGTTGTTTCGGCTTAGGCAATCGGAAGATATCTAATCCTTTTCCGATATGTTGCTTCAGAATATCAGGAACATGCTCAAGCTCTTCTTTTGGCTTTGGAGGGAGAATGTAATTTATTGCTTCTGCAATAAGCGTCTGGTCAAATACGGATTGTCCAGTATTGATAAATGCTTGGATGTCGGTAGCTGGATACTCCTGATAAAACTGGTTTTTATCCTTGTCTTGCAATATGTATTCTTTCCACATCAGCATGTTTAAGCTGCAGCCAGATTCATGAAGTTGCTTCTGCTCTTTATTTAAATCTTTTGCGCTCAGCCGTTGTCCTTTATTGCTGGTCTTAAACCATTTAATTGCTTCTTGGATATCGTAGGCGAATTGTTTCTCATATGCGGAAGAAAAGAAGGGGTAGAAGAATGCTTTGTACTTGGATAATCCTTTATTAGCGCGGTCATAGAGCTTCTGAAAATCGTTGAATCCGTTAGCAGTAGATTCAAGCACAATCTTGCTTCGTTCTGTTTTCTGTAGTGCTGGCTCTAAGGAAAGCAAGATACCGTTAAGGTCATCATAAAATGCCGCTTCGGACAATAAGACATACATCAGATTCATTCCTCGACCCAGATCTTTGTTTCCTGTTGTCGTGCTGCGAATGGTACTCCCATTACTAAATACCAGTTCATCTCGATTATCACGAACAACAGAAGGGAAGACATCATACTTTAATCTCGGCAGATGTAGATTCATCCGTTTAAGTTTGGCGAATAGATCCTTTGCCGAATCCCCTTTGTAGGACACAATCAAATAGTTCGTATTGGAGTTATTTACAGCCATCCACAAACAGTAAGCCAAACTTGCAGTTGTAAAACCTAGCTGGCGTGGCTTGAGAATCAAGTTATACTTACCAGCATTATCAATGTAATATTGTTGCTGATCATTTAACATAAATGGAACAAGCTCTCCATCATTATCAGTGATTTTGATGAAGTTTCTGGAGAATAATTCAAACGTGCTCATTATTTTTTTGATTTTCTGAGATTTTGTTAACGTAACTGCCATTCACACTGTCCTTTCTGAATTTAAAACAACGCAAAAAAGAGTAGCAATAAATGCCACTCATCTACAAAATATGATATAATCGAACATGCAATAGCATAAGCTTGCAAGGGCGTGTCGGCTACTCTCCCGGAAGGGAGGTAATGCCTGTGGAAGTATATCAATCATTAACGCTAATGATTTCATTTGCAACTCTTGTTGTACTCATACTTTCTTTTCATAACAAAAAGTAGACACCCCTCGCCAAAGGTAAATGTTCTACTTTTTGTTATCACGTTCCTTTTGATAAAACCGAACGCCCTTCAAGTGGTTATTGCTTTGGGAGTCGTGTCGCAATTGCGACACCTTTTGACTATAGTATACAGCATATAGCTTTATTTTGTAATACATGAATTACATTTTATCTTACAGAATATCTTACAACTCTAAATTATCCTCTTCTTCAATTCCATCGTCCTTAATAAGCGTTTTAGCTGCATCTTTGGCATACCCTTTAACCTCTTTTCCAATTTGAAGTAGCAATTTTATTGATTTTTCATCTCCTTCTTTAGCCTTAATGGAGAGTGAATTGTAAAGTTGCTCCAAATCACTGTCAAAACGAGTATTGAGCAGGATGGCTAGCAATGCCCTGTACTCCTCTGAACGCTCCCATCGAATAAATGTGTTTAGAGTAGAAAGACCAATCGTTTGCAAAAACTCAGCTTCAGATTTTGGAGCCTTCGTCTGATCGAAGGAAAGGTTGTGCTTCCATAAAAAGTATAATCTCTTCTTCGATGGTATGTTTTTTAACGCTTCATAGATGTTATTCAAATTTAATCAATTCCTTCCCATACACCAGTTTGAGATTCCATACACTACTTTGGTGTATGTTGAAAAAAGTAGTGTATGAGTTCCGAACAAGAAAAGCCATATGTATCAAGGGTTCTCGGTTGTTACTATACTATGTATACACTCATACACCCATTTTTATAGATTTTACTTAACTGTTCATACAATCTATAATTATCCATTTTAATTTTTTCTCAGAAAATCGGTAAAAGTAGTGTATGGGTGAATGAAGTGCAAAAAAGCTATATGTATCAAGGGTTTTTCCATACACCACTTTTTTAAAAGGGTGTATGAGTAGTGTATGAAATGAAAAGTAGTGTATGAGTTTTAAAACGGAGAACGTGGAAATTCACTGTCCTCTGACCATCTGATACCTTCCCAATGTTCAGGCTGCTTGTATTTCCGTCCTTTTTGAAGTCCCAGCCGCTGACTGAATTTAATTGTGCTAACAGGTCTTAGGCCACTATCCTCACACCATTGTCGATATACCCTGTAAACATCCTTTGTATAGAGCGTGTGTCCATCTTCTAGGACACAATTCGCTTCTAGAAAACCAGCTACAGAATCAGCGTTGATTCGATATTGATTAATAGCCTTCGTGAGACTTTCTCCATTAGTGAATTTCTTGTTTTGATGAAGCCGTTGTAATCCTTGGATTGCCAAATTTAACAATGTTGAGAGAGCATTATCTGTAGTCAATTTACTGAGCAAATTAATATCTCTATTTTCATCCGTGAATTTATTACAGAAATCAAAAATTATCCATCGACGAAAATAGCCATCGGACATATCGGGAGTCACGACCATGTGATTCGAGGAGAAGAGTAATTTGGTAGAAGCTAGAAATGACTTGGGGTCTTTGTTTTTACGCTCAATAGTAATTGATTCATTGGAAACAATTGCTTTGAATGCTCCAGTATCCTCAATTGGCTTTTGTGGCAAGTCTGAGAATGCATTTAAGAGTTTACCCTCTAATCCTGCAACTCTGAATCTGTGGTCAAGGTCTTGGAGAGAGATATTTGATACATTTTCCTTGCCGATTAAGGCAGAGATCAAATCAATAGCCGCGCTTTTGCCATTCCCGCCTGAGCCAGTGAACATAAACGCTTTTTCCAGGTGTAAATCGTTCGTTAATATGTAGCCTATCATTTCGTAGAAACAATTTTCACTGTCTTCAGGTAGAACACTGGCAACAAAATTATGTATAACGGGATCATTTGCATTGCGGTCATAAGTAACGGGTAGCTGATATGTACTCAGATATTTGGATGAATGAGGATGTAATTGTCCAGTGAGAGGATCGAGCATTCCATTTTTAACATTGATCAGATTGGAAGGAGGGTTCATCATCTGACCCTCTAATAATTGTCTTTGGTTCTGCGTGTAGTACAATGACTCGTTAATGTATATCCGTTTGCTGCTTTTACTTAAAAGCTCTTGACCGATAGCTCGGTAATAGGCCTCGCCATCGGGTTTATAATAACCATCAGGATGATATCGCCAAAGAATTTGAGCGTCATATACAAAATTGTACCTCGCTATCATATCCTCGCTATGTCTAGCGTGTTGGAATTTCTTATCGACAAAGTACGGAGAGAGTACCTTCGTTGTTAACTCAGATTCTTTATTAGTTGTGATACTTGTATTGCCCTTCAACTTATTCAGTTTACTTTGTAGGTCTGTGATACTGCTATTCAAATTTAGCACCACCAATCAAGCGAAATAGTTCTTCTTGGCGCTTTTTGATTTCTGTTTCGGCAGTATCCCGAATCTTGGTAAATTCCCGGATCTCATTCATCAATTGTTGATGTCTTGGGAGTGATTCAAAAAAGGGATTGTCCGGGTCAATATCTTGATACTGGTTGGCCCAGTTCTCGAAGGAATCGTCTGAGAAAGGCTCTTTATAATCATCTTTATTCCACAAAAAATCTTCTATCCAGTTTTCGCCATTCCAAAATTCTTTATTGTCATTGCTTGTTTTCCTAAAATCTCCAACGTTATATTTATTACCATATTTATCATATGTAATTTGTCCAAGTTCATATTTCATTCTTTATTCATTTCCCCTTATGTATTCTCTATGTATTGATCTTAGTAGTTAGTTAAGATTAATACTAGGTGCGGTAAAACTCATGTTTCGACCAGCCTCTAGTTTTAAATCTCTGCTTGCCTTACCAATAATGTCACCATCAGGTGTTAACTCAAAACTTGTTCCATTAGAGAGAGAAATTTTCGCTCCACCTTGATCTGCTTCAATCTCATAGTTTTTTGCTGTCACATGTATCTTACTATTCTCGGATTTAATGAAAATCCCATCGTCCTTAAGACGAACAGACCTTTCTTTTCCATAGTTTGAAGAATAGTATAAAATATCAAAACTTCCATTAGGTTTAGCCATAAAGCCTTTACCACTCATGGCTTCTCCTGTAAACAAAGGATCAATTGAATTATCTGCTGGAAAAGTAGTAGCCCCATCTCCTTCACCATATATCGTGACTGGAAAAGCATCTTGACCACTTCCCACAAATGTAAAATGCCTTTTTATCGTTTGGATATCCAGTTTGTTAATCGTATTTGGTTCTTCAAGTCTGATTTTTTCAGTTTTCCCCCATTTAGTAGGAGTTAAGTGATAAATAACAACCTCCCCACCAACACCTTCGTCTGCGACTGCTTCATAAATAGGAATAAAAAAGTTAGGTGTGATATGAATGGTTCTTAGATCAAATAGTTCACTTGCTTTTTTCATGTTCTTTCCATATGCTACAAATGAGTTGTTCTTGTGACCGTAATATTTATCTGTCGGTTTAAAGTTCAAGTGATTATTAGTGAACTGACTATATGCTAGGCTATTGTTATCAAATCCGTATTTACTGAAAGCTAACTCGTCACCGTCATCGGCATATTGCCTAAAAAGTTGTCTTCCTAACTCTGTGAGTTTCTCGAAACTTCTGTCAGGTTGCTTCTTAAATCGTTCCTGTAAATTTGTTACTAATTCCAGATCGCCAGAGAAAAAGTATGCTTCATTGTCAATGATAATAATTTTTTTGTCCGTTCCTTTAACATCACGGTATAGAATACCGTTAAAGGTGAAACTAATAGCTGTATCAACTGCAATATAGTGTTCATTTGGCTTTGAAGCCGAAATACATAAACTCATTTATTTATTTCCCCCGGTTATAATTTTAATTGTTATTGATGAAATTTTTATATCTTCTAATCAAGACATGATCCCAATCAAAAGCTCCATTTTCAAATCTCGAAACATATGCTGCACTGATATTCATAGCATTGGCAACGTCTTTTGCCTTAATATTTTTTCGGATACGAAGGATTTTCCATTCCATCCGTTCGTCCTTATTCATATGTGTACTCCTTTTTATATAGTAGAGAAGGGGATTTATGCCCCTTCAGTTATGTAGTGAATTTAAATCGTAAGTTGAGCTAGAGCTTTTTTCGAAGCCACTTTCAAAGTTGCTTCTGCAAGTACCATTCCTGAAACAGCATCACCCGTTTTAGCTAATGCTTCGAACTGTGGTTCCCGAAGATAGGCGATTTTCAAAAAACTCGGATCAAAAACTGTAAGCTTATCGGGGGAGGCATGACGAGACAAAATCAAATTCAAGTTACCATAATTTGTTCGAATGGTATCAACGATAATACCAAACACATTTTGTTGCGCTATGTATGAATACTTATCTTTATAAAGAGTGTCAATTTGCTCTTTCATATCGCTATTAACTAGGCCGAAATATTCACCGCTTGGCAAACCAGCATCCCAAAGCCTTTTAACAACAGCCTTTACATCTGATTCTGAAATTGTAGGAGTTGAAGCAGGAACGATATTGGCTGAATCAACCCATAATTCTAATCCTTGCATACGACGAATGAAAGGAGTTGTGCTTCCATCATTGCGCACTGAACGAGTTATGGCACGTTCGAGATTCGTTTTCAGTTCCGTTAGGCGGTCAGTTACTTCTTGGGACAGGGTTGTTGACTTCATAGCCATAGCAGTACCTGAGACCTCTGCACCCTTTTGGAACAGCTCCAGTACATTGTTAAGTTCTGCTCTGCCTGTTTGATATGTTTGGATATCTTTATTTCCCTCGATTGTGCTGATATCATCATCAAGAGACAGTGAACGCTCTCTCCATGTATGAATGGTGGAGGAAGCTTTTTCAGTTAATCCTCGATTGAGTAGAAGCGAGGTCAATGGTGTGTCTGTGGGGGCGATTGATACAATTTCCTTCGAAAGGCTAATGGCCTCATGTTGTGTAAAATAGTTATTAGATTTGATCAAATTTCATTCTCCTTAATTAATTGAATAGCTTTGACAACTTGACATCAATTGCTTCAGTAATGTTACCTGACTTGAGAGCTTGCTCGTATTTGTCAGTTTGTTTATGATTGCTTGGGACATAGCCATTGTTAAGTTTACGAGCATCAAGAATCTTGGTTAGTTGTGTTACCTTGTCTTTCAGTTCTTGGGTATTGGATGCATTCAAAAACTCTACGAAATCATCCAATTTGTTGGCTTTTAATTCGATGTCTACTTCCTTCTTGAACAAGTCTGCTTCGCGTTGTTCCAACGATTTCTCTGCATCAGACTTATCGACAGGTTTGAACTGAAGCAATTGATCACGCTCCGCAGTCAGTGGAATCAAAACATCTGTCTCCCAACTTGATTTAGCATCTGTAAGAACTTGATCAATATGTGCTTGAATTTCAGGGGTAATCTCCATTTCATTTTCTCCTTTCTTTGTTTAAGTTGTTAAATCCCGTATAAAAGGGTGTCGGCGTTTTTAACACCGACGAGGGGGATAAGGGATTTAAAATTAAATGAATAAAACATTATTGAACTTGGAAGTTTTACCCTTCCATATAGTATGGTGAGCAAACACTAAAAGCCGACATGTTTTTTGAAATGCGTAGCAATTTTTTTTGAAATGCTGCCTTTAAGTGTCCGATTCATCTTTTCAGTGTCCAGATTCAAGTATTGAGAGTTCTTTTTGCAGAGAGACGAATTATATAAAAATGCTTCTAAAATATCCCTATGTGATAGATCTCTAAATTCAACATTCTGAGTATTTGCCTCAAACTCCTTAAGAATCGTAAAGAGAGGGCTGTCTGTTAAGTATCTGTATTTAGTCCATAGTGTATGATAATTTAGAACTAGAGCATGAATATGTAGCGGATTAGTATAATCCAAGATGTCTAAAATTGTTTCAACACAGACTTCAAGACTTTCATCGTCATTAGCTCTGTTTTTGTTAGGAGAATAATTGACAGTTCTAGGCTCATACATTAATGTATATTTGTATTGGAGTTCGTTAGCTATTTTATAATATTCCCGTTGTTGTTTACTTCCTCTTGGTAATGACCCTGCCATAGAACGAATTTGTTTCAACTCATCGAACAGTTCCCGCTGTTCAATAAGCATATCTTCGCAATCTGTCTTTATCGCGTTTATATTTTCCCATGAAGGAGAAAGAGGATATCGTTTGCTCTTTTTTTCTTCAATGAAACAGTAATCCGCTCTTTGAGATCCCGTTTCCGACTTCGGCTTTATGTAGTCGTCAATACTCCAATCTGGGTTTTCTAGATCCGACTTCCCAATGATGTCATCATAGGATGATACTAATTTGTTGTACTGTTTATTACCGTACTCCGTTTCGTCCTCACCTATAACTTTCAATAGATATGTAGCAATTTCGTGCAATGCATATGTAAATCCATTATGTTTATAGCCCCACAAGTTTAAACCTTCACTTTGTGATGGCATTTTTCCAGCCCCTTTTTTTGATAAAAACAGATACTGGTAATTCGATATGTAATCCACAAAAAAATCATCGACATAAGAATCGTCATATGTAGTCCTGCTTATTTTGCTGTTAGCTGGCTTAAGACTTTCAAACGTTGTGTGTCTATCAAAAATGAGTTCAACAATCCGCAAACGCTCTTCCTTTGTTTTGATACCTCTTTGAGCCTCGTGTCGCAAGAAATCTTGAATTATCTGGCGAACGTAATAGAGAGGGATAGGTAGAAATTGAGGTTCTTGCTTTTCTATTGAGTATTTATTTAGTGCGTTTCGATCAAGTTGTGACTTATGAGTATATCGCTTAATCAGTGTTTCTGATTTCTTCTTTATATGTTCTGGCACATTTTCCTCAGAAACATATATCCATTGCTGTGATTCAATCTGAATAAGGTCGTGTGTAGGCTTGAAATTTGGATTCAGCTTTTGAAAATGCTTTTTATTAACATTCCAACGGTACTTATTTGATTCATTTGTAATAGATATCTTCTCCTTTTAGTTGGTTGCAGTAGATCATTTTAATTGTTTCCATTATGATTACCTTCCATTTCTGCGCTTGAGCGCTGGGTTGGTGGTGGAGGGAGTAGACACGCAGATTGAATACTCCCCAGGGTTATTACTGATTTAAGTAACTTTGGTATTTAGGCATATCTCCATAGAGTGTTTCAAACACTTCTTCATAGCGGCCAGTTTTATGGAATGCTTGAACTAACCATTCAACAAAGTGGTAATTTGTATTGCATTGTGGAACAATATCGTAAATTTTTTGTTCAAAACCATGATGGTTTACTTTTTTATTTGATTCGATTAAATCTCTATATTCATCCATAAGGTCAAGTATTTCTTGATACTGGTTACGTGTTATCTTGTTTTCAAAAAGGGAACGATCTACTTCAGTGTTGTTAAATAGTAATTCCTGCCGAAATTCAATAAAATCCAATCTACTTTCCAATATGCTATTATCCAAAATCATTTCTCCTTTTAAGTTTTTAATAAAAGAGTTGTGCTACACAACCAAAGTGTGCTAATATTATGTACGTGAGAAAGCTAAATGCAATGAAACCATAGTTGTAATGCATTTAGAGAGGTAGAACAAGCAAATTGACCACATCCTTTCAAGAAAATACTGTTTGTTGATAGAGTTACAGTTAATATGTAGACTGTATCATTCTTAAATGTAACACGCTTACTAATAATAGTAAAGCGTTATTTTTCGTTTCTGAATTTATATCACTTTGTACATTCTAATTCAAAATGTACAGAAACGTAAAGATGACAAGTAAATTATTTCGTTGTTTTATACATAACAGTTCGCGAAGATTGAATACCCCGAAGAATTCCCCGCCTTTATCGTTAATAAGGTACTCTTCGCCGTTCACGAATTCAGGGTTATTTGTCCTAAAGACTTGATATGTCTTCCCTTCTGTTACATCCACTTCCTCAAATTGCTTTTTGATTATTTTCACAAATTCTGCTTCTTCTTGGTTTCGAACCTCAATTAAATTCATTAACTCTGCCTCCATAATTTTGACTTTTCTTGGCCTTACCACCAATAGTCAGTTAAGGTCAATAGCGGATATCCACGACAGCCACGCTTCTCAGCGGTACTGTTTTGGCTTCCATTATCCCCTGAGCCATCATCAGGCGGCTATCTTACCGCTGCCAAAGCTGTCATGAACCACAATCCCTTATCTGCTTGTTTGAGGTCGTACAAAGCCTTCAGGCTTGCTCCGATTTCCTTGAATTGTGCTCTCATACCATAATTGATCGGCTGCAAGAATAATCTTTCTAGAGCATCAAACACATCCATTTGCTCAAGCTCAGAATAATTGGAATATGTATAGTGGAAAGAGCAGATTTCTCTTGCTAACTTCATCATAATAAATGTTTTTTTCACTTCCCTCCAAACCATACGAGTTTCGTATTCATGTAAAAACTTCATTCTGTCTTCATTAGTTTTTAGGAAAAAGGTAAGTTCATTCACTACTATGATTGCCTTCTTCGATATTTCGCAGTGTGTCAAAACATCCTCAATCGATACTTGCTTAATTGGTTTTGCCATTTTCGTCGTCTCCCTTAATTTGATTGGCTTCCATGTGCTAAATATATCACATGGTTTTACACATTGCAATACTGTTTGTAACTTTTTAAATATTTTAAAATTGCAACACGTAGTTTAATGTGTTACTATGGCTTTATCATAAGTAACGTGAAAAAGAAACCATTGGGGAGAGATAGTACAATGGCTAGACCAAAAAACCCTGACAAAAAGAAACCAGAAAGTATATACTTTGATCCAGATGTTCATGAATGGTTAAAAGAAATAGCGGAAGACGAAGAACGAACAGTGAGTTTCATAGTGAATCGTATGGCACGAGAATTAATGGGAAAAAACATAACGTCATAGAACTCAAAAAAAGCCCCTGAGATGATCTCAAGGGCTTTCCTTTTGTGGTTCACATAAAGTATTCGAGGAGATTTTACCTGAATATTTTTTTACTAAATTTTTATATATATTATAAAATTCATTTTCTAACTGTTCCCTTGAAACCGATTCTTCTGGACTTGCATAATGTACAACTAACTCAAAATCTTTTTTCGACTTTTTCATATTGTCGTCGCTCCTTATAATGATGTAATGTAACTATCATAACAAGGAGATGAGTATTATATTAGTGGTCAATTATGGTTATTCATTATATTTCTCTTCAAATTCATCAGTTGTATGTACAATTGAAACTTCATGTCCATTTTCTAAACAAGTAAATAAAAATTCCATCATCTTGTCCTTTTCATTCTCATTAAACCTAAAATCCGGATTGACAGCTTCGCTGTAATGAGGCGAATTAGATACAATGACTACTTTATAAAACCATTTTTCTTCAATCATAATCTATCCCCTTCCCTTTTTATTTAAAAAAGATCGTTCGTAGTTTAGAACGAAGGCTTCAAGGCCGCTACAAATTCTGTTAACCTCTTCACAGAATCCACCAGTATATCTGTAAGAGACGAAAAGTCAGCATCGTTATACAAAAACGTCCAGATTACATAAATGATAAATAAGGCCGCTAGAGTTGCTGTAAGAAGATTGTATTTGTTGTTCGTCATATGTTGGTCTATCCCCTTTCTATTCAGTTATATAGGATTATATTACCATACTTAATAGTACGATATGTAGTTTCGGTATCAACGTTATAAGCACATGTATAAGTCAGACCGAAAAACACCACTACCTTTTTCATGATTATGACTACTTTACAATTTGTGAGACTACAACTATACTTAATCTAAATGATTCATTCAGGTTGTTGTTTATCACTCAGAATATCTATCAAAACCCTTTATACATAAGGACTTCTCTCTAAGACGTGGCTCAGCTTGGTAGAGCGCTTGCTTCGGGAGCAAGAGGTCGCAGGTTCAAATCCTGTCGTCTCGACCATACTAATATCGCAAAAACCCTTGATATATAAGGTTTTTTTTGTTAGGTGCTTTTATCCATCCCCTAAATTAATTAGATATACATAAAAACTGGTGTCAGTCTGATGTCTTTTATTATAGTAAAGCGTTTTGGGTGTTGTATATTTATACATTTCAACCCTCACATATTAATAAAGTGATATTCTTTTGGAAAGGGAAGTAGCAGTGTGATTTTAATAGGTAGCTTTGAAATTATACTCCACCTGAAATATAAATACCTACCACTCCAGCTATAAGAAAAGATGAGCCACCAACTCTTTGACGATCCAAGCAACACAAAAAGCCACTCAAAAATGAGCGACTTCGGATGTATTATTCAAATCACAATTGCGATTGTTTCCTAACAAGACTCAGTGTTGACCATACCATTGCTGCACCAAAAGTACTTTGCTTCACAATCCTCAAAGTTAAGATTTACATTGCATCTCGGGGCCAATCCAGTATCAGAGTCACATGAGTTAATGTTGAATCGAACCTAATGGTTCTTGATAGTCCCTCTTTTCAGACCTTATTTGTCCCTGCCTTTAATCCAGACAATATTGAGGATCGTTTAATGAATCAATCAAGCTATCCAGTTGACGAAGGTAATCATAGTTGCTGACGTTGTCGCGAATAAAGGAAGTGTCCATTCCGGCGCGCCGCAGCTTTTCGATCCACTTAAGCGCAGCTGCTCTACCTAATCCTCGCTGCTGCATACCATAATAAATATAGGCGATTTCATTGCTTACGTTCGTGTTAAACACAATCGGATCATCCGAATTAATATTAATCATTATGTCTGAGCTATCAGCATCGTTTTCGCTCGCAATGTTGAATAGCTGGTTGTTAAAGATGGAATCTATCCCGCCAATTGCATAATTGGAAGAAGGATTAACTTCGACAATGATCCCATTCATAACGATTTTTTCACGTAAATATCGTTGCATATCAATTGTCATTTGTCGCTCGATTCCTGTGGTATTAGCATAGACGGGCTCCATCATCTTTTCTAGATATTGCTTTTCGTGATACTTTCGATGCAGAATTACGCGTTCTCTCTTATCTTCATCCATCGCCAAATTCATAGTGCCATCTAAATCACAAGTATGTAAAGGCTGAAATCTCCACTTATACACTTCAAACAACATCTCAACACTTGTAAAAGACTCATTAAAAACTTCCTTTGCGACACGCAATATTCGATGCTGCAGATAAGCGAACGTGTCAAATTTAATATCAGAGAACCGCGAATAAACGCCCCAGACCCACAGCAAGTTATCTAAATACTCGCCGCGAGGGATGAGAACAATCCGATTAGCCGCCACCCACTTCTCCACATCTACACCCAGTGCAATTCCATGACCTATGCGATCTCCCGAATGTAGCTTGCAATAATGGATGACCTCGTCTATTCTTCTTAAACCCGAAATTAGATGTCGGAAATCTTCTCCCGCATGGAAGGTAAAAAACAAGCTTTGCTGTTTAAAAACGATGCCTTCCTTATCAACCATCGCCAAGCGGTCACGATCACTATTGCGTGCTTGTTCAAATACTGGTGCGAACACTTGAACAGGTGTATTATTTTCTAAACTTGCGGCATCTAGACCAACGATAAAATTTGCTAAATAAGGCACCGTGTTCCTCAGATCCGTTATAACTTTAACTTTACATTCATAACTAAGTTGCTGTTCGCCGTAATGCAAGTATTTTAGAGTACTCTCATCATTCGCTTTATAAAGCTTCCAGTCCTTATTAAGGTTGTCTTTGTTCTTGATCAAATGGTAGACGATTCCTATACGTGGGAATTGGGCCGCTTTGTCTTCCTTTATGTTGTAATCTTCAACGAGAACTTGCCGATAGGCTCGGAGCAGGTTACTTATATGCTTCTTGTTTTTGGCCGCATCCTTCTGAATTGACATTCGCAGCTCTACTTTTCTCAAATATTGATTCTGAAAAAGGGATCGTAGTAAATCCGAATAATAGGCATGTCCATCGTTCTTAAACCCATCAGTTGCACGGCTAAAGTATCCACGGAAGTAATCAAGTCCCTTCAAGCGATTTGATTGATTGACTTGTTGGTAGAACTCGTTCTTGATTCTTAAATACTGAAAGAACATCCAAAAAAATAGGTTGTACGATTTATCTTCTTCAGAACCATGCATATGGGATAACGAAGACCTATAACCCATCACTTGTTGAAGAAATACATTCTCACCATAGGTCTTTAGAAAGGTATTTGGTCGTAATAAAGTAAAGATATAATCCTCGCCGTTATGATCCTCCGATTCTACCAAATCTCCCTTTAGAACCTCGAGGCATTCTTTAATATCATCAAGTGTCGCTATCTGCTTTTGATCCGAAAAGATGATGTTTAACTTATTAACTTGGGACATCAAACCATCCAACCATCTTGCAAAAGATTCAGTTCGGTTCGTCGCCAGAAACTTTCCCAGCACGACTCGAATGATCTGAGCGGTGAGGATATAAGGTTCTAACTGTAGCGAAGAGCTGTTATAGGTCTGTTTGAATTGATGAAGGTATGGCCCAATATGCTCTTTAATCGAGTTTCCGCTATAATTCATGCACTTCTGCCACAAATAGGTGAAGCTGAACGCTGCGCTCGCATGAACATGATTCTCCGCAACCCCACGAAGTAGAACATCATTTAGAGGAGCATCTGCTAAATTGACATGTTGATAAACGCCTTCAAGCTGCTCAGGCTCCAGAATATTGTTGGCTACGAAATGACATGCAGCTAATATATCGAGTGGAATAAATCGACTAATCATATTGAACATTTGAACTTTATCAAGTTCGCTAAACGCTTCCCACAAATCGCTGTAATTCTCTTCGTTTTCCTTTCGTTCATGTTTCCAATATTTCAACACGAGTTCTCCGTCCCGGTGAGAAAGCAATGCCCGAGTGAATTGTTCGATAATTTTAAAAAAATGCTCATACATGCTTCTTTCCAATTCAGCATTCCCTGTAGTCGAAAGGTCGATTTCGTAATGAGGCAAAAAATAGTCAGGATGAAGCTTCTCAAGTAACAGATTGATTTCGTCCAGACTCGAAGGCTCGCAATAGGACAACAAATTGCGGTAAATTTTATCCTGTAAAGAATTCGATGTTTGCCTCATTTTCATTTTTTCTTCACGATCGCTATTTGGACGTTTATTATGAAATAGCATATCAAACCATAACTTGTCTTGAAAAAAAGTTAAATCTTTATAAGGCATAAATGCCACATGCAGAATTAATAACATTTTTTGATTCATCGAAACCCCTCGAAATAACATCAATTATTTTCCATATCCCTAGTAGTACTAATTTCTTCGTCATCCTCCAGCGTAAGATCCATAGCTTGTAATTCTGTCTCAGTCAATTCCCTAGCTCGCGCAAAGGCTTCTTCCAATTTTATTCGTAAACTCGATTTCACATTCTCATATTTATCGTCTTCCTGAGCAGACGAATTATTTGAACGCAAGAATTGGAAGAGTTCTTGCAAAATTGAATTAGCAATTCCAAATTCCTCATTATTTAAAAAAGCTTGCTCTTTTATGGTCTGCAGGAATCGATAAGCATTCATTCTACCGAACCAAATGTACGGATCAATACTCAGTTCGTATATTTTGATATAAGCAATTACATAGTTTTTAAAATCAATCGGAGCTTTATATCTCACTGGCAACAAACCTGGTAATTCCATTATCAGCTTACGATATTTTGATTTCCCCGAAATTCCACTCTTGCCATTTAAAAAAACTTCATACGCACTCTCATAAACCGTCGAGTCACTCATTTGAACGGATAATTGTTTTTCTTTTTGCTCGATAGATCTACTTAACATTTGTCCGATATAGTCTGAGAATTCTTGAATTAAGTTATCGATGGTTTGCTTTTGCTTTGCTTTTATCGCATCGCTAAGTTCTTTATTCGTATTAAATTTTTTTAAAATGTTGTACGTTCGAACAAGTCTAGGATCAGATTCACCAAATGGAACGAAATCACTCGCCTGTAATCTTCCTAGCATATTGATGAATAGTTCCCTTAAAGGGTAGTATTTTAACTCAAACAGATCATTCCCTTTAACCCCAAAAACATCCAATTTTAAATCAGTGCGCATAACTTTTAATGCTTTGTTGAAAGCACCTCCAATTCTTTTAATTACGTCACCGTAAACACTCTCAAGGAAAGAAAATCGTTCAGTTGTTAAACTAGCGTTCTGAAGAAATGCAAAGAATGCACTAAATTGGTTACGGACCTCACTTGTACTCTGAATATTTCCAATATAGTACATATGGGTGAGTAAGTCAGGCTGGCTTCCTTCACTTAGTAAGACCATGATTGATTTGATCATTAATTTCTCTTGCTCAAGCATATGTGAATGTACATTTTTTTTGAATGCATCTTTTAGATCCGCTCTGCGAGAAATAAGTTCATTGAATAACAATGCATTTTCAAAAGAAGTGTTCTTTACAATGATAGCCGTGACATTGCCCATTTCGGATAATGGCATCTCCTTGTCATACTCTACTTCCAATAACTCCCTTAAAAAGCTACTTACCGTAAGAGAATAAACATTTTGATCCAAACGCATAGTAATCAAAAGCTTTCGAATCATCTCGCCAATAATCAATAATAAGAGTTGGATTATATTCACTTCTTCGTCATATTCATCTGTAGTTCTATTCTTTCGTTCAACTTGAGAGTGTGAGATCTCAATGATTTTAGAGTAATCGAGATAAGAACTCTCCGCTCGGTGACCCCATTGAATAAACTTCTCGAAGATATCCTTCTGATATGGTAACAAACGTCTTGAAGAGGCAATAATAGTGTCAGTCAACGATTTGACCGAGTTAAATAACAACTGTTCATCCATCCCATCGGATAGTCGACTCGCTCTCGGGAATCTCTGATTAAGTTCGTTTATCTGGTAATATACATTAACAATACCTCGAGGGGTGCGGTCAAATACGCTATAACTTAATTCGATTGGATTTATTTTGAAATTAAATACATTATTCTCACCAAGCAATTCGTTCAATTGCATCGCCATTGTTCGATTACCAAAAGCAAAATAAGGGATCATGTTATTGTGCCAATAAACCAATTGATGTCTTCTGGCTGATGGTATTATTTTCTTCAGATATTCGTGAGCCAACTCGCTTTTTCGGTCTTTCAGTGCTATTCTTCCATTAGGTTTGAAGTAAGGAGTCATCCGATTATCTTGCAATCGTTCATCCTGTATTAGAGCCAGCATTAGCGACTCTTGCATATTCTCATAATCGCCAGTTAACACCGTTACGATATTGGGATGATTGGCGTACTGGAGTAACGCATCAATCAATTCTCGAATGCGGATCATCTTTAGATCGATATCATCGATAAACAGAAAGATCAGTGGCTCCTTGACTGACTCCAGTTTGTTAGCAGCAAGAATGCGCCGCTGATTTTGAATCATTAGCGTAATGAGTTCATGGAAGCGAGTCCTGAATTCGATATCCGGAATTAGTAGCCTTGACGATTTTTTTATATGTGTAGCCAGATCATCATAGTGATGAACAAGTAAGTTCCTATATTCGTTGGAAGTGTACATGTGATATTCGATTAGTTTGTTTATGCTTGTCTGCAGAGGGTTATCTGACCGATAATTCCCTTTGTTATAATAGCTATCATCTCTTCGAAACGGATTCTCTATACCGGAAGGCAAATAACCCGTCCCTCTGATAAAAACAATTTGATCCTCTACGGCTTGTTTAATCAAGCCTACAATGGCCCCCATAATCTTCGTATTAACGCCAAACTGATCCGGCTCAATGAAGGGCAGAACGATATTATGCTGGCTGTACTCATTGCTATTTTCACTTTTTAAGTGATTTCGAATCGTATGGAGAACGGACGTTTTACCCGTCCCACGAACGCCGAAGACGCCTAAAGTATGATTCATATCTTTGCTGCGATGTCGGTCAAGTCTGATGTCATCAAGTGTAAGATTCTCTTGTTTGGCATTCGTTCGGATCTGTTCGATCTGGTCCTTAAATAAATCATAAGTTGGCATGATTTTGATAACTTCGTTCTTTAAATCTCTAGCGCCAATGAATATTTGCTCATCGGTAATACTCGCAAGATTCGGCATTCGTAACCATCCTTTTAGCGAAATCGCTTTTTGAACTTTTTTATGGATAGAAGTGAGCATCAAAGCAACTTGGATATAAATGTATTCTACCTGATCATTAAATAAATCGCCACGACTTTAACCTCATGCCCTTGAATAGAAGAAGTAGCCTCTTTCCTGATTAAAATTTTTATTCGGGTTAAACCCTCGGTTGGACTTTAATAAATCCTCTCTATTCAGTGTCATCTGAAATCTGAAGCTAAAATGCTCCTAAGGAGTTACCCTAGGAGCATTTTTCCCTTTGTTCATAATCGAGCTGAATGATCTCTTGAAAGACATTATGTTCTGTACTTTTCCGCGAGACCTCAATAATTGTCATCGAATAATTGGATATGTGTTAACTAAAAAAGTGGGCTACCAAAAATTACTGTACATGACTTAAGACATACACATCCTACCCTTTTTCTATTCCAAGGTGTCCTTCCCAAAAAAGTGGCAGAATGACTTGACCGCGTTGATGTAACCATGACTCTTAATACGTACAGCCACTTACTACCTAATAAGCAGAAAGAACTGGCCGATGATTTTGGTGCGTTCTTATTTCCTGATGATGAGTAAATCACTCCTTAGTTTAAATAGTCCACTCATAGCAATAAAAACATAGTATCCGCCATAAACATTTATTAGTGGATGACTTACGTATAAAACAACTGGCATATAGAAATCAATAAAAACAAATAGCACACACAATATTTAGGAGGCTTCTATGGATAAAATAGAGCTTGTAATACAACACTTAGAAGAGGCGCATAAAAAAAACGATGAAGTTATTGATAATTATTCACTAAAAAAGGTGTCTATAGATGAATTATTTAACGCTTTATGGCAAACCAATTTAAAAATTGAGGCAATAATATTGCAATTGAAATTAATCAGTTATTTTTCGGGAGAAACTTAATCTTCTCCTAACTGGTCTAAATAACGTAGAAACTCACCGGTTAGTTGAAGTTGTCTTTCTTTTAATTCTACTATTTTGGGACTAATACATTCTTCTTTGCTAGCACTAAAAAGTACTTTATCAATCTCTTTAAGCAAGTTAAATACCCTCGTTAAATTCCATGTCACATTATGTCTGATGAGATAAAAATGCAATTTATTATACATATATTCTGCTTGTTCCGATTTACACTTTATTAATCCTATTTCATCTCTCAAAAAAAAATCATTATAATCCTCGTTACAAGGATCAATATACCTTCCTTTAACTTCAGGCGGCCAATCATCGCTCTTAAAAATATTGCAATAAGAGCAAGCATATATTAGGTTTGAATATTCCTGTTCTAACTCAGGAAAATTCTTTTTGGGTTTAAAATGATCAATATGGAAGTACCTAGATCCTCCACTCCATTTATCATATGAATCGCAGTATCCACATCTACGGTTGAAGTCTTCTCTCAAGTGCTTTTTGTATTGTCTATAATTTTTAAATTTAAGATTACATGTTCTAGATGGTTTATATTCTTTATGTTTATTTTCCATCTTTATCTCTCTTCACTTCTTTTAATAACTCCTCGGTATTTTCAAGAAGTTCTACAAGACGTTTATCAAAAGTTAAACTTTTCTTTAAGCCAATAGGTACACTAGTTTTTTTAAAAATGCTACTTTCTATAATTGTGTCGAGTTCAAGTAATGTTTCTTCTTCTTTAAGTGTTAAGTCCATTTTTTTAGAATGTAAATACAATAACTCTTTCTTTGTTTCATCAATCATTTTGTCATAAATTTCAATTTGTTTCTTAATTCTTCTTTTTAACTGATCTGGTCCATCTTGTTTGCGATAAATTTTATTCACATCAACGATATTATTTTCCGCTTCTAGCTCAAACGCTGTCAGAACGAACGATGGGTAATTAGACATCGATTTTTCAATTTCATTTATTATATCTATCCCGTTATATAAATGAGTTTGTAAATCAAAATCAACGACTAAAGCCCTAATTTGATTTTCAATCAATTCTTCAATAATTTCATCAATCGAATCTTTTAATTCAATACTGATGACATTAAAAAAATCAGAGTTGTCTCTTTTAAACGCCCTAATTCTGTCTGCCTCATCATCTATTATAGCAATTTTATAGATGCTCATTTACAACACCTTCATCATCTTTTAGTGGAATTTTAATATTAATACTTATCCCAGGCCTAACTTTTTGAATTGATATTTCTCCTTGATAATACTCAACAGAAGACTTTACTAGCCACATTCCTAGACCAGTCCCAATTTCTTTACCTGTAACATCTTTCCTTGTAGTAAAAAACGGCTTAAAAATAATATTTGGATCTGAAATATCATTAGACAGGCCCGGCCCCGAATCACTGTATGTTAAAAACAATATATTCTTATCCTGATACATTCCAATATCAATCTGTTTAATTCCACTAGCATCTCGTCTCGTAAATGCACTCAAAGAATTAGTTATAAGATTATTAAAAATAGTATCCAAATCTACTTGAAACATACGAACAAGCATCTTTTGGTCATTTTTTGTTTCTGGAAAGTTATAGACTATTTCTTTTGAGTCAAGTATTGTTGACCAAGTTTTTTTAATCTCCTCTATCATTGGATATAGATCTTGTTTTTTCAATGCTCTCTTATCTTTTCTAATCGAATTCAAGGCAAAATCCAACCAGTATTTTAGCTTTTCATCCTGCCGCCGAATATCATCAACTAATACAAAGGGATCTTCAAAATCTTCAAGATCTTTAAGTGCCTCTCTATCAATTAGCGGTTCCAATACTTTATTAAAATCATTTGTTCGTCGTGAAATTTTTTCGCTCAGATTCTGAAGTTCATGTGCAAAAGAAGTTATGACCAATCCTGTGCTAGCCATAGTTCTCATTAGCTGCATTTCTGTTAAAAGTTGCTCTTTTTCCTCTTGAATGATAACAACGGTATCAGCTAATAGTTCTCTTTCCTTTTGCTCACTTCCATCAGTAACCGCAAATTCGACCTGATAATTCCTTGCTTTAACTTTGCTAGATTTTTTTGCATTATTCTTTTCTTTAATGATTGTTTGTGCAAGTTGCTTCCCTTCGTTTTTCTTTTGTTCAGTTCTGTTTATTTCATTGTGAAACTTTAATAAATTGGTCATTACAGTTGATCTATCATCCTCCAACAATCCGATAAGTGCAATAATAAATTGTTTGAAATTGATAAAAACCCCGTTCTCCTGAAGCCCTTCTCGACTTGATTTATCTTCAAAATTAATATTTGTCAATCTTGATATTTTAATTAATCCGACTACCTGATTAGGTCTAAATCTACCTCCTCCTGATTGAGTAGGGCCTCCAGGACTTTTATCTGCGCGTTCTCCTAATTCAAGCCAGTCAAATGAGCTTCCACCTGGTTCACCATAAGGTCTAATTCTAAAATAATCCCTATATAATTTTACTCCTCCAAACTTTTCAAGCCATTTCCCTCTTCCTGTTGTTATATCTTTATATTTAAACTTTACTTTATCTTCGTTATTGCTAATGGACCTCTTCAAAAAATATAAAGTAAACTCAAATGGACCAATTTCTGATAATAATGTTTCACTGTTATACCCTGGCATTATTTCATTAATTGATTTAACTTCTTGGTAATAGCCTCTTTCGAATGTTTTCACATCGAATTGTTTCTTTTGCATGTCTTCATATTTGAATATATCCCTATCGAATAAATTAAAATTAAATTCGTTTCTACTGATATTAACAGTTACAGTTTTATCATCTTTAACTTTTGCATGAATTTTGTAATCAAAATCATCACATACATAAGAACGTATTTGTCCGTATTTTGTTGGTTCAAGAGTACTATACAGATATACACTAAATATATTATCTTCTGTCGGAGGTATTAATGTTTGAAGATTAGAAAAAACATTAGCTACTGAAGTTTCATTCCATACATCTCTCAATCCAGTAACAGTAAAGATAGTACCATTTGAAAAATCGTAATCCTTCAATATTTTTTTATGACCATTCAAAATTTTAGTAACAAGTCCCTTAAACCCCGATTTATCTATTTCTTCTATTTCAGCAAATACATCATCAATATTAGCGTTTTGTTTTTCGAATTGATTCCATTCAACATTCCAACGTATAGCTTTATGGTAGTCTTTAGATGTAGTTAACATCGAACATTTATCACCTAATCTATCCAGTGCGAACCTACCAATCCCTTTTGCTCCTGCTCTAATTCTTCCATCATCAGAGAGAAAATTTATTTCTTTATTATTAGTACCAATAGTCATCCAATAATTTTCAATCGTCTGCTGGTTCATTCCACTGCCATTATCAATTATGTATAATTCGTTTTTACTAGAAAACTGATTCGCAAGTCGAACGTATAATTCACTATCAATATTGTCGTTTAATTGATACTGATCATGTTTTAATTGATATTTATAGCTTTGTTGGATAAGTGAAGACAATAAATCATCAGCTTGAAATTTTTCAAATTCAGAAACTGTCAAACTGTCTGGTACTGTACTAAACTTGTTATTGTAATACAACAGACATATCTTTGCCCCTGCATCGTAACTGTTCTTAACCAATTCAATTATTGCACCATCAAAATTACTTACATTTTCTCTTCCTATTAATCTCGCGGTCCTAGCAGAAACTTTAAAAGGAATTTTTTTAGGCATAGTAACCTCCATATTATTAAGTGAACAAGATACTTTGAATCAGTTCATCAATCTCCAGTTGTGTATGCCCGTCACTTATTAATGCTCCTATAGTATTTATTTTCTCTGCTGTCGGATATTTTATTGATTTAAGATCTGCAACATTTACTTGGGTATGCCCATTAAATTGCCTAAAATAAGAATCCACTAAGGTGGAGTTTAAATAAGCAGATAAACCTTTTGCAAATGTTAAATCCAACCCTCGATTATCTTTATGGAAATAATTAATT
Source organism: Paenibacillus sp. sgz302115 (assembly GCF_056120445.1). Taxonomy (NCBI): domain Bacteria; kingdom Bacillati; phylum Bacillota; class Bacilli; order Caryophanales; family Paenibacillaceae; genus Paenibacillus; species Paenibacillus sp. sgz302115. The sequence continues at coordinate 470,801 of NZ_JBVYOK010000003.1, read as the reverse complement.
CTGTTTTCAAATGCAACTTTATCATAATCCGGGAAATCATTTGGGTAATAAACAGCAGACGCAACTCTCTTTCTCTCTTCTTTAGTTGTAAATCGCTTTACTACTACATAAACATCACTTGGTAATAAAAGCTTTCGCGTCTTATCGGCATATTCAATTACAAATGGCTTCGATATTTTAGATGATGGCCATTGCAGTTTTCCGTTTTGGATGTTACCAGGGTGTATTAGTGGGAAGTTATTAGCAGTAAGATGTTGACTTGTGTAATCAGTGTTTCTGAAATCTACAACTTTCCCTGTTGAAACATCAATGTTTAGATCTTTCAAAGAAGATGGTAGTGAATGCATTGTCCTAACAATATTTGAATCGTTATCATCTTTAACTAATCTGATAAAAAGTTCTGGATCATTAGGGTGTATTAACTGATTCAAGTCAATTTTATATCTTAATGTTTTTTCCTCTTTAATTCCTGAATTTGAAGTGATTAAAACCTTACGAATTTTTTTATTCTTGACCAATTGAAATATTATATTTTCCTGGAGCACTCTATCTTCCTTGAAGATGCATTTTCTAGACTCAAAAGTATGAACTTTTTTGAATGTCATCCTCTCCAACATATCTCTTCTAAAGGATTGAAAATGAGGGCCATTGCAAAAACTTCTAGGGGTAATTGCTACAATTTGCCCATTTGATTCAAGCATCCTAAAGCTTAAAGATAGAAAACCTGTATATAAATTAGGACTGTGTATACCTACACTTTCCAGTGAATTCCTCTGATCACTCTTAACAGAAAGCTTTTTATAAGGTGGATTCATAATTATATAATTAAAAGCGGGGTTATCTCCTTCGTTAATAAATTTCGTTCCCAAACTTATAAAATCCGAGTTAGTTATGCTATAGGTGAAATTTATGCCAAAGTCCATACATATTCTGGTACATAGAGCCATCGTTCTTTGTAAAAAAGGAATCAAACTTGCATCACTCTCTACTAAAGTTAGTTCAATTTGATTCACATCTTTTTTCTTACTACATAAATTTGAAATGAATACTGCTGACAATATTCCTACCCCTGCACCTGGATCCAGTATTTTGTAATGCTTTGCATTTATTTGGAACATTGTCACTAATTTTTTTGCAACTTCAACACTTGTAAAGAATTGTCCAAGTTTTTCTTTGGACTCTTCTTTCAGCAAACCACTCGCTTCAATACGAATCAAATCAACATTTTTCAGAAAATTATTAATTGTTTTATTTTTTTTATACAATGAAGTTGTATTTTTATGTTCTGACATTGATGTAATCCCCACATTCCACAAAATACTTTATTGATTATTTTACCATTCAGCCTAGAAAAATTATATTACTTATATTATAAATAACTGAGATCATTAAAGTAATGCTATAGTATAATGATTTATTGGCATAAAGGATTCCCTGAATCAAATGTGTACAACCACTCCTCTATCCGAGTCGATGTTTAATTTTTCAGCATTCTTACAATCCGTTACAGAACTTCTTTATTGAACCAAGTCGGTAATAGATTCAATGAATTCATAATCATTCAAAAAGGAGAATATTTATCCCCTGCGATTGGTGTCACATTTGGTGTCTGAATAGAAAAAAACACTCCACATCATGGAGTGCTAGCAAGTAATAAATATTGCCCAAACCCTTAATATATAAGTTTTCTCAGCATCATCTCGTATTAACGAGAAGTCCCACCCTAAATTCGGGAGCAAGAGGTCGCAGGTTCAAATCCTGTCGTCTCGACCATACAAACTTAAGGATTCGCGGCTTTCGGGCCGCGATTTTTTGCGCTGATACGTTTAGTTATATAGAATCTCGAAAAGTACAGTTCCGCCTTCCCTATCGGAAAGAAAATTACACATACGAGACTTCACTTAGAATAAAATAATGCCCGCCTAGCGGATCTTCCCCTTGCCGGGAAAAGTTCCACTAGAGCGGGCAATCAAGCATCACTGCTCAATCTTCTGTATTCACAACCCGAATATGGGCCAGGGTCGGAAAGCCGCGGTATTGCTTGAACACAAGCTTGAGGCGGTCTGCACGGGTCTGCGGCAGGCGGAGGATTTTTTTGTAGCCGATAATTGTTCCTTCGGCCGCTTTGCTCCACTCCTGCTGATCTTCGCTCCACAGCTCGAACGCTTCTACCCGCTGTCCCTCCATGATCTGTTCCTGCAGAATCACACTGTTCAGGGTGATGGCTTCCGGGAATGCGATTTCGATCCATGGCTCTCCATCCTCTTCCGCAGGCTTCCAGATCAGGCCGTCTTCGCCTTCGGGCAGGCGCGAGGCTATATCCGCAGAGCTGGAGGCAGTCACCGCAGCCAGCCGCATTAGTGAAGCCTCTTCCAGCTCCGCAATTCTGCCGCCCAAATCTGCCAGCGCCAGCCGGTCCGGTTCTGAAATTACTCCTTCTTTATTCGGCGGAATATTGAGCAGGAAGGTGGCGTTGCCGCCTACGGCATTGAGATAAATATCGAACAGCTCTTTGCCGCTGCGGACCTGAGTGTCCTCTTCCTCATGATAGAACCAGCCGGGACGGATGGAGGTGTTGACCTCTGCCGGGTACCACACCCACTCCCCTTCATAGGCAGTGAAGAGCGCACGGCTGCCCAAATCCTCTTCCATCGAATTCAAAGAACGCGAGAACCCGCTGTCATCGGCGTGCTGCGACTTCTCGGCAATCTTTTCCGCGTCCTGCAGCAGCCTTGGAACTACGCTCCATTCCTCTGCCCGGGTATGTCCGGCTTCATTGCCCACCCAGCGGATATCCGGGCCGCATACGCTGATCACGCACCCCGGCTGAAGTCTGCGAATTGTCTCATAATAACGGTCCCAGTCATAAAATTGCTTTTTGCCGCTGGGGCCCTCACCGTTCGCGCCATCCAGCCAGACGCACCCGATCTCGCCGTAATTGGTGAGCAGCTCGGTTAGCTGGTTGACATAGAAGTCATCATAGGCCTTGCCTTCGCCATAGGTTTGCTCCGTCCGGTCCCACGGCGAAAGATACACCCCGAATACCAGCCCCTGCTCCCGGCAGGCCTCGGACAGGTCTTTGACCAAATCGCCCTTGCCGCCCCGCCACGGTGTATTGGCTACCGTATGCCCGGAATACCGGCTCGGCCAGAGACAAAAGCCGTCATGATGCTTGCAGGTCAGAATGACCGCCTTCATTCCCGCATTTTTCAGGATCGCGACCCATTCCGCAGCATCGAGCTTCGCCGGATTGAACAGGCTTATATCCTCATGCCCTGCGCCCCACTCCACGCCCAGCATCGTATTGATGCCGAAATGAATGAACCCGTAGAACTCCAGCTTTTGCCAACGAAGCTGCCTGCCGGAGGGCTTCACATTGAAAATTTCTGTCTGCTTCATTTGAGCGGTCCTCCTTGCTCATCAAGATGTATAAAAATTAACTAAAAGCCTTCATTTCCGGTATTGGCCGTAACTGCGGTGATATTTGGACTTCCGGCCGCTGTTGTCTGCAGATTTCTTGATTTAAACCGCTTTTCGCGGTAGAAATCCGCAGACAAAGGCGGACGCTGACGCTCCTACAGTTCCAAAATCCCCTCCGTTACTTTTACCTTTATGATATTTTTAAGTTCAATTTATTTAGATTAGCTTTCCAGTTCACTTTGTATCTTTTTGCTTCGCTGCCTACATTTCTTTCCACAAAATGCCCCCGGCTTCAAGCTGCACCGATGAGGTGTTGCCCGCGCCGTCGTAGACAGTGGTAGATTGCGGATCATGTGAATTGTTGACAATAGCATACGTGCCGTTCTCGGGATATGCATGCACCTCGCAGGCTGGATTGTCGGCGTACCATTTCTGCAGCTCATCTTCCTTACCGGCGGCGTAGTACAGGCTTCTCATGAGAAGCCGGCTATTCTGCGGAGTGTAAGGCAAACCGGCGATGTATACTGCTCTGCCTTCGCCCGCCTGATTGGCGGACAGATGGATTTCGCCATTGGAATATTCCAGAATGCTCACCCCTTCATGAAGCGCATATACGTTCTTCATGCTTTCACCGAAGCTGAATTCCGTAATATTCCGGGTGATAAAATGCCCTTCCGTCAGCTTGCTGAAATACTTGTCCGTGGACAGGCTGAAGCCCTGCTCTTTGTCCACCCCAAACAAATCGGCCAATTGAAAGAACCGGCCTTGATGTGACACAGCTGAAGGCTCGCCGACCCCGATCAGCCCGCCGCCGCTGTACACCCATTTCCGCAGCAGTTCGATCAAGCGGGTGTTTTTCCACACTTCTCCGCCGGAAAATGCCGTATGCACATCGCCCGCATTTATAATCACGTCAATCGAAGGGTCGATCCCCTTGCTTAGAACATCCTCGAAGCTGATAAACTGCACATCGACGCTCATTCCGCTCAGCGATTCGAGTATTCCATAATAGGAATACGCCTGTTTGGAATACAAGCTATGTGCTACCGTAAAAGCCTGCCAGGTCCGCAAGGCTCCCCAGCAATTCAGCACGGCCACCTTCAGGCCCGCATACGGCTTGGTCCCACGGATATACTCATGGATGTCTCTGAATTCATCCGTAATTTGCTCCACATACTCTACAAATTCCGGGAATTTGTAGGCCAGACTCAAGTAGCCGCCGTAGCCCATCCGGTCAATCGGCTTGCGGAGAATCGCCCGGCGCGCCGTGATCCAGTTCTCTCTGGCTTCCACCACCGGATCATTGCCCTCATAGAATACATCCGGGAAGAAGTAGGGCAGAAACCGTCCTTCGGTATATTTTACATGGGGAATATCGGAAATCATCCGCAGCGTCGTGCCGTCGCCCACACTGCCGACAACAGCATCCAAACCGGTGGATTCAAAATAAGGCCCATAAGGCTCCACGCCAATCCACTGATCTCCCAGGAACATGATCGCTTCCTTGCCGCTCTGATGCACCAGATCCACCAGCTTCTTCGTCTCTACCGAAACAAACCGGGACACAAAGTCAACATACTCCATATAGGATTTTGTCGGCACACGGAAGGAGGAATTGTAATACCCCTGGTCCACAAAATCCTCCGCAGTCAGGGCATAGCCCTTCTCCTTGCGGAAGTCCTCAAGCATAGCCACGGAGACGCTTGCCCCATAGCCGAACCAGTCTACAAATTTCTCCTTCCCGTACTGGTTGAACACAAGACTGAATTGATAGAAAAAGGTCGTGAACCGCACCACATCCACCTCGGGATTGTCCCGAAGCCACTGCTTCATGGCATCCAGTATGAACGCATTGGAGTGAGGCTGCTTCACATCGAACGGGATCTCATGCGGCTTGTCGCCCCAGTTGTTGGTGATGTGGTTGTACATTTGAACCGGGTCCCATTTGATATAAGCAAGAAAAGAGACTGTGTACTCATGCCAGGGCGTAGTTTTTTGAATGACTACTTTGTTATTCGGCTGCTGAACCGCCCAATTCTCCACCGGCACAAGCTCTCCGGAGGTTCTGTCCATTACCTGCCAATACTGCTTGGGGTCATGGATATAGTCCACATCCAGTTGCTCACTGTAATACGACTCAAGCAAATCTATCACAAGCTCATCCGCCCGTGCCAGCGTGAAATCCGACATCAGGTAGATTTGCGGACACTCCTCCATATGCTGCCCGATGAACTCATTATGGCCTCTGGTCGGAAAATAGGCGGTATATATTTTGGCATCCAGCGACTTAATTTCCGCATCCAGCTTGGTGCCGTCACTGTCGCGGATGGCATCTGCGCCCCAGCGCTGCATGATTTCCCTGGTCTCTGCTGCAAAGCCTTCTTCACTTGGCAGGGTTACTCTTCCTTTAGGCTTGGTCATCTATGTCTCTCCTTATTGTTAAAATGAAATGAAAAGATGATATGAAAAGGCTAAGCCGTGACTGCGGGGAATGTTTGGACTTCCGGCCGCTGTTATGTTTGGATTTCTTTGATTGAAACCGCTCTTCGCGGTAGAAATCCAAACATAAAGGCGGACGCATTCGCTCCTACAGTTCCAAACTTCCCCTCCGCCACTCCTGCCTTTTTAGCTTAAAAACCACACATCGCATCCGCATTAAGGCGCTGTAATTGCATCATAATTCTCTTGCTCCAGCTTCACGTCGCTCCGGCTATATTGCTGCTCCAAGTAATCCGCGAATTTCCGGCTTAACGCTTCCGCCTTTAATTGGCTCTCCACTTCCTCTATGGGCACGGCATAATTCGCGGTTTTATTCACCAGCTTGACGATGGAATAGCTGTCGCCCTTGTCTCCAATGGTGGAGTAGCCACCCTTCTCAAGCTTCATGGCAGTCTGGATAATTACAGCTTCCGAGGATAGCGGATTAGACCCTTCATCGACAACCGCCGTGTTCTTGAGCAGCCGGATTTGAGTATTGGTCTGGCTGATGGACTCCGGCGATTCCCCTTTATTGAGCCGCTCCAGCGCAGCCTGAATGGCTTGCAGCGCCTGGCTTTTCGCCTCCGCATCAGCATAAGGAACGGACAGCACCTCGATGTCCAGCCGGGTCCGGTTCTGATATTCCTTGGCATGCGCCTGGTAGACCCTCTTAATGTCATCTGCGGTTACTTGTAATTCCGACTTGCCCAGCAGCTCCTCCAGCTCAAGCTTCAGATTGCTGAGAGTGTAGAGATAGTACTGGCTCAAATTGTATTGACCCAGACCGAAAACAGCTTTGCTGCTGCTTATGTCCTGCTCACGCTGCTTGTTGCCGCTTGCCCAATCCTTCAATAATTGTTCGAACTCGGTATGCTTCGCCACACCTTTGCCCAGCGCGAGGGTCTGCAGCAACTTGCCCTTGGCCGCTTCTTCGGCGGCACGGCTTTTCAGCCTGTCGATGGGCCGCTCACCGCCAAACTCGGTAGTCCAGTAGTTCCCCCGGTCCTCGGCGTTATGCTGGACACTGAAATAGTTGGTAACCGAGCCTCGCTCCTTGTCCATATACAATTGGAACTCCTGCCTCGTTACAGGTGCGCCATTCACATACAGAATAACTTTGCCTGGTCCCGGTTCAGCCGCTGCATCAGATTCAGAGGATGAGGCAGGCAGCCGGATAACCCCGATGATGATCACTGCTGCAAGAACACTGAAACAGAACACCCACTTGATGACCTTCATTTCCGCTTCCTCCCGCCGCATGACTTCTTAAACGCTCATACCGGTATAGCAGAACAATCACTTACGGATTTTTTTAAACCCTTGCCTTTAAAGTTTCAGGAATAAATAACCGAAGTGGAATTTCTCCACTTTATTGTGTTGACTGACGTCCCCCCGGATGATTAGCGGGAAAAACTCCACTTATTTCCTCTCAAAATCACTGAATGGATGGAAATGGAGAGAATTAAGTCTACTTTTTCCATCTAATCACCACAAAATCGGTGAAATCCGCAAATTAGGTTTACTTTTTCCACTTCATCCACTCTCGCGATCTCGCGGTTCATTCCGTAAGCGATTGCCCTGACCGGCATAGCCCGAAGCCCTTAGCCTTTAGCCTGAACCCCCTAGCCTTTTACCCCGCCCAGCATCATGCCCTCGGTCAGCTTCTTTTGCAGCAGTACGTAGATCAGGATAGTCGGAGCTAGAACGATCACAAGACCGGCGAACAAGGAGCCCCAGTCCGTGGCATACTGCTGAATCTGCATCAGATTGGACAGGCCTACCGGAATGGTTTTTTTGGCATCTGTACTGATGAAAGTCATTGCCATCACATATTCGTTCCAGAAATCGAAAAAGCCGAACACAATCAAAGTAATAATCCCGGGCCGGGCCATCGGCACAATAATGCGGAGCATGGTGCTGAAATAGCCGCAGCCGTCAATCATTGCCGCTTCTTCGTAGTCGTGGGGAATGGATTTCATGAAGCCGGTCAGCAGAAAAATAGAGAAAGGCAGACTTCCGGTTGCATACACAGCGCTCAGCCAAAAACGGTTGTCCAGCATATGCAGATTGTTCATCAGGATAAACAGCGGCACAATGACATACACGCCCCCGATAAACAGCCCGGCGATATAAAAATTATTGAAGAAGGAGCGTCCGCGGAACCGCATTCTCCCCAGCACATAGGCTGAAGGCACAGCGGCTGCCAGCAGGATGGACATCGACAGGATCACAACCAGCACGGAATTCAGCATGTAGTCCCCGATCTTGGCAGTGGTAAAGGCATGCACATAGTTGATCCATTCAATGCCCCCCGGCAGCTTCCAGGGATTATCCATAATTTCCGCATTCGTCTTAAAAGATGCCATCACATTCCACAGCAGCGGATAGACCACCGCGATGGTTTGCACAATGAGCAGCAGGCGGAGAAGGGTTTTGCCGATAAGAGCGCCGTAGGTTCTTTTGGGACGGTGAAAAGTCTGCTCAGCAGCCATAGTTAGTGCGATCCCCTTTCGGTCAGCCTGTTGCTAAGTAACGCCAAAATCATGGAGATGATGAAAATAAACACGCCGATTGCCATCGCATAACCAAAGTTCGAATTGGCGAAGGCCTGGGTATACAGGTAGGTCATAACGACCTCAGAATGGTGGTCCGGCCCGCCCGCAGTCATGACTGAAACAATGACAAAGCTGATGCTGAGCACACCGTTAATGCTGAAAATAATCGTCACCCGGATAATCTCCCAGAGCATCGGGATGGTGATATGGAAAAATTGCTGAATACGCGTGGCGCCGTCAAGCTCTGCCGCTTCATACAGATCGGGCGAAATGCCATCAATTCCGGCCATGTAGATGACCATATAATAGCCTGCCGCCTGCCAGATCAGTGTGACCGCGAGCGCCCACAGCACGACCCGCTGGTCTCCGAGCCAGGGCAGCGCCCATTTGCCAAGTCCGACCGTTTCCAGTCCGGCATTCAGAAAGCCCATCGTCGGATGGTAAATAAACGACCACAGAATGGCAATAACCACAAACGATAAGATGCTCGGGAAGAAAAATACCGTGCGGTACAGGCTGCGCTCCCTCAGCTTGGATTTCGTCAGAATGGAGGCATTCACCAAGGCGATCAGCAAGGTGATTACCGGTACGACCAGCATCAGCAGCCCGGTGTTTTTGAGGGACAGCAGGAACGTGTCATCCTGAAACATGTCCACATAGTTCTTCAATCCGATAAACTTCGGCTTATCGCTGAGTCCGGTCCACAGATACAATGATTTTTGAAAAATTTGCACCGTCGGGTACACCTTGAACAACAGAAACAAGACCAGCCCCGGCAGCAGGCATAAGGCAATAAACAGGCTTCTCCTCGTCTTCATTGTCATAATTTGATCCAACCCTCCGCTGCTTCAGCGCTGTGCAGTCTCTTTGTCCGAGTCATATGATGTTGCAGCCCCTTTCTTCTGGATGCTCTTATTATAGGTTTGAACGCCAATCCGCCATATTAACAAAAGGAAGGATGTTCATGGAGGATTTTAAGCGCTATTTGCAAGCATTCTCACTAATGATGTCAGCTCTAAGGCATATCTTAAAATTGTACAGGTTTGCCGTATAAAAGAGGGGCTGCCCCGCAGTTCCATCACTGACGGACCCGAGGCAGCCCTGTGCATGGTTAGTTGTAAAGCCCGATTTCCGCCAGTTGCATATGCGGTTCTCCGTTGTTAGCAGATATATTTAATCTATAGTATGCATAGGCGGTTGTATTGCTGAACGTATAGGTCTTCTTAAGGAACCGGCTTGCAAAAGCTTCATTCGTTCTCGTATCCAGCGTGGTCCAGCTTGTGCCGTTATTCGAGCCCTGCAGGGTCCAGTTCTTCGGGTCGCGGCCCGGAACATCATTGGCTGAAGTAATGGAATAGGAGGTGACCGTCTGGGTTACCCCTGTGGCAAATTTATACTGAATCCAGCCGCTGTTCGTGGTGATCAGCCATTTCGTGGAAGGGTTCGCGTCGAATGCTTTCTCCTTTTCTTCCCCGGAAGGGCTGCTTGTTGAACTGGCTGTAACCGTTCCTCCAACCGTTACGGACACCGGGTCTGTCGATCCGCCTTCCACTGTGGATTCAAATGCGCCGATATCAGGCGCCGAGCCCTTATACACGGGGTTCCCGTAGAAATCCTTGCTGCCCAATTGCGGCACATATAGCCCGGCATTGATGAGCGGAGAGGTATCCTGCAGCTTGTAGCCGTTCCAGACGGTAGCGCCGCTTGTATAGCCGTTCGCACCGGTAGTCGGCGCTTGGCCGGGGTTCACCATCTGCGGCGGTGTAATGACCTTGGCCGCATCGTTCGGCTCACCGGCAGCATGGCTGCCATTCGCCACATAGAAGGCGTTATTTCTGAACACAGCTGTTCCGTAGGCGCTTGGACTGCTCGGCCAGAAGCTGGAGGAAGGCTTGTTTTTGTCATAGAAAACATTGTTGTAGAAGTAATAAGGGACGTTCTTGAAGTAAGTCGAAGCCAGATTGGCATTCGAGCTGGTAAATTTGGTCACGGCCCCGTCATAAATAAACACATTATTCAGGAAATACGTAGCCGAGCTATCGACATCGAACCAGCCGAATTTAATCAGATAAGCCGCATTGTCGTCACTGATGTTGTAGCGGGCAATATTGTTGCTGCTTCTGCCCAGGTAGGACATCCAGCCCATAGGATTGTTGTGCGTGTAATTGAATTGATAGACGATGTCCACATTGGGGGAGTCAAAATCAAAAGCGGTCCCATCCCCGTTGTTCGCTCCGGTAGTAGTCGGCCCCCCGTACACCTCATTGTTCTGAAAAATCACATTGCGGGATTTCCAGGGATAAATCCCGGCGCTCTCCGCATTGTAGCGGCGGGACCAGCCGTCGACCACGTTGTATTCAACGACAGCATCCTTGGCATCACAGATATCAATCGCACCCTGGCCGATATTGCGCATATAGTTGTGGCCGATGTAGATGTTGGTCTGCCAGAGGTTGTACGTGTCCACCTCATCCTGAAAAGCCGAAGGCGTAGTGTAGTTAAAGTTGGCAATCGCCAGCAAATCAACCTTTTCAATGGTGTTGTTTTCGATACGCACATCATTAAAGGTCATATTCTGCTTCAGCGATCCAATAACATAGAACATAATCCCGCCGTTAAAGGAAGCATTGCCGTATTGGTTCGGCCACTGGTTGGGGCTGTCAACATCATGCACATAATTATCATGGATATAGATATGGTCCATGATTGTGTCGCCCCCGGCGGGAACCTGATCGGTATCCAGCACGACCAATATTCCGTCGCGGATATTCGAAGGCTTGCTGTTCTGATAGGTTACTGTGGTCAGATCGACATCAAAATTATCGTCATTGGTGACTTCCAGATTGCTGATTTCCCAGTACTGCTGATTTCTTAGCATCACAGCTCCTGTGGCCTGATAGTCACGCTGGATGCCTCCCCCGTTGATGATCGGGCGCACCGTGCCTCCATACAGGTCAATCTTGATCGGCAGTCCCGCGCTTCCCGAGCCCTTGGGCCAGAGCTGTCCATTCCACACCCCGCCGGATTTGAACAGGAGCTGGTCCCCCGGCTGAAAGGTTGTCGCATTGACCTTGGCAAGTGATTTCCAGGCCGTGGCGGCAGTGGTGCCGTTAGCAGAATCATTGCCGCTCGCGGAATCGACATAGTAAGTGGTTCCGGCAGCGTCGGCGTTTTGAACCGGACCCACGGTGAACACAAGGGATGAGATTACAATAAGCGATAATACCAGCGAGTAAATCTTTTTCAATTTGATTCCTCCTTATTCTGGTGATCCCTTTCAGCTAACCGGTGTTGCAGCAAGCTCCTCCTTTCCTGGCGGGCTCCGTTTTCTTGGGGCATCCGCCATAATGTTATACAAAAAACCTGCCCTTACATTAAAAGGCAGGTTTCTGTACTAGCAAGGAGGTTTACTGCTGGCCTTGGTCTTGCAGTTCTTTTTGAATTTGGGTGTAGACCTTGTACAGCTTATCCGAATATTCATCCAGGGTCATTTGCTTGCTCATAATGGAGGAAATCGGTTTGTACACTTCGTCGCTGGGGTTATATTTGCTTCCCTTCGCTACGGGCTTGAAGGAGCCGCTGACGGCGACCATTCCGCTGTCTACCGCTTTATAAATATTGTAGGTGGTTTCGGAAATATATTCCTTGACCAGATCAGGCGCACCGTTGACCGCCATAACTCCCTTGGCCTTCTCCGCGTTCAGCTTGATGCTCTTTTCGCTGTAAAGGTATTTCAGGAACGCTTTGGCCAGCTCGGGATTTTTGGCTTTGGCGGGAATAACCATCTGCTCGACTTGCGTCAGCGCCATGACCTTGCCGTCACTTCCCAGTGAAGGCACGCCGAGGAATCCGAACTGGAAGCCGTCCTCACGCGGTGCATCCTTCATTTCATCCTCGAACCAGGTACCGTTCGGGATGAACAGCGACTTGCCCTGCAGGAAGGCGGTTTGGGACTGGGTATGATTGAGAGCTACCGTGCCCTTCATAAGCGCGTTGTCTTCAGAGGCGATTTTCTCAAGCAGTCCCCACACCTTCTTATAGGTTTCGCTCTTCCAGAATTCCGGGTCATAGTTGAAAAATTGCTTCAACGCCTCCTGACCGCCGGCGCTGGCAATCGCGGGAACAATCATTTCCTCCAGATATCCCGGATAGAGCCCCTGATAGGTGAACAGTGCACGGTTGTTTTCCTTCGCGACCGCATTATCGGCGAACAGCTCATCCCAGGTCTTCGGCGGCTGGATTTGCTTCGTGTCGAACAGATTTTTGTTGTACCAGAGGCCCATCACACCAAAATTGTAAGGGGCCAAATATATTTTGCCGTCTCCGTAAGGAGAAATCGAGCTGGACGACAGCACTCCGGGCAAGATCTGCGTTTTCAGCGGTGTACCCGCTTCTGTATTTGATTCAAAGACATCCGTCAAATCCAGGAGCGCCTTGTCTTTAACCAGTCCGTCCAGAATTGGCGTGTTGTCGCTTCCGGAGATGTACATGAAATCCGGCGGATTCCCGGCAACGATTTTGGGCCGGACCAGCTCGGCGATTTTGGGGCTTGCGGTAATGTTGATTTTGGTGCCCGGATGATCCTTCATGAACTCGGCGGCAACGCTGTCCCAATATTCACGGCCATATCCGCCCTGGAATACTGCGATGTTCAGCTCGGGATTATCGAACGTCTCCCCTGCAGGCGCTGCGCTGGCCGAAGCCTCCGCAGTTGCTTCAGCCGCAGCCGAAGCGGAAGGAGCAGCGTTGCCCGAATTATCAGAGCCGCAGCCGGCAAGCGGTACAGCCATCAGCACGGCTGTAGAAGCAAGGGCAGTCCATTTTTTAATCGACATCTTGATTTGACCCCTTTCTGGTTTTGGATGTCTCTAATTATAGAATTGCAAGGGGCTGCTACATATTAACAAAAGAACGGAGGTTAATGGACGATTTTATGCACAAAGCTTACTCCCTATGAAAGAATAGCTATGAAATTCATGAAAACTAAACTTTCTTTTACTTCTTCTTAAAATCGTCCATTTTACCGGTCCTGGATATTCTTCACCGTCTTCGGGGCTACCCCGAACTTTTTTTTGAACAGACGGTTGAAATAAAACGGGTCCGGGATGCCGACCTCCATCGCCACCTGCTTGATCAAATAATTGCCGGAGGACAGCATTTCATAAGCCTTCAGCATGCGGATCTCATTGAGCCGGGTCAGGATGCTTGAGCCCGTTTCGGCTTTGAATACCTGGCACAGATAAGGCTCGGAAAATCCGACATGCGCCGCCACCTCGGAAATAAACACCCGCCCTGAGAAATGCTTTTCCAGATAGGCATTGGCCTGCCTGATTTCCTCGCGCATATACTTCTGTCCGGCGTTCCTTCCGATCATGCCCATCACTTCATCGTACATGTCCTGAATGATGAGCATGAGCTGCGAGTCTGTAAGGGCGGCTTCAATGAGCTGAATCCACCGGGTTTCGTTCCATGCGGCTTCCCTGCCGACAATGCTCGAATTGGCGATGCCCCATACCCCTCCGATGATCGCTCTCTTCAGGGAATTGGGCGGGATGCGTAAATCGGCGGACGCCCGGATCAGCACAGATGCACTTTCCAGCCACAGGTCTATCTCGGTTCCGCCGGAGTGGCGCAAGCTGATCTTTAATTGATTTTCCAGCGTTCTAAACTCACTGTCTTCTTCACTCCGTTCAGCGGCGGCACCATTAAATATGCCCTTATCCTGGTGCTTGCTGTAGAAAGAAAGATAATCGGCCGCCTTGTTCAGCCTGATCTGCCCGGCGATCCCTTCATAAGCGGTAGCAGGGTTGCCGTAAATGATACAAATCTCCATATTATAATAGATTTTGGACAAGCCCTTGATCCGCTGGGCCAGCTCTTCGGCATTTGGAAAGCCAGCGTCTGACGATGGAATGGGTGACACGATCAGCATCAAGAACCGGCCCGGCTCCGCAGGCACGACATACAGGCCGTGATTTCCGGGGAACAGCCCCTCTGCGATCTTGTGAAGCGTCTCCTGATGGCGGGAGGTCTCCCGTCCGCGGGAGGAATGCTCGAGATTATGTATGCAAAATGCGTAGGCATGCAGTGCAGGATGGCCCGCAAGCACTTCCAGCAGCGCTTCTTTGCCGGCCTGCTCGCCATGCGTACCAGTACCGGAGTCGATCTCCCGCAGCCAGTCCTCCACCACTGCCTTCGTATTCTTCTGTCCGGCCTCGTGGAGAAGAGGGCTTTTACTGTGATCATGCTTTTGATCCAGCTTCAGGGCAATCTCCTCCAGGGCGGCCATGAAATTTTCCGTTTTCAGCGTAAGCTTGAGCATGTAGTCATGTGCGCCACATCTCAGCGCCTCCCGGACCAGATCAAAATCATTATAGTTGCTGAGCACCAGCACCTCGCCGCCGAAGGAGGATTTCATCAGCAGCTTGATCAGCTCCAGACCGTCCATTTCGCTCATTTTAATGTCGGTGATCACAATGTCAGGTTCAGTCCGCTGGACCATCTCAAGAGCCGCCGCCCCGTTGGCCGCCGAGCCCACATATTCGAACCGGCTGCCCTCCCAGCGTATCAGCGATTTCACCGCATGCCTAACGATCATCTCGTCATCCACAATCAGCACCTTGTACATAAGCATCTACCCTTCCTTCTGTTTTAGCGGCAGCCGGATGACGGTCATGGTTCCTTTGCCCGGTTCACTCCGGGTCAGCATGCCATACGGCTCACCGACATACATATGAATGCGTTCCTCTACGTTCACAATCCCAATGCCCGAGAGCTTGTTACCTGCATGCCTGCGGTTCTGAACCTCCTTGAGGTCGAAGCCTTTTCCATTATCCGCTACGATCAGTTGCAGGATTCCGTCCGCACTTGCAATTTCCACGCTGATTTTGACCACGCGGCCTTCGTCCCCTCCGGCATGGAGAATGGAGTTCTCGACAATGGGCTGGAGGATGAACCGCGGGACAAGGCATTCATACAGCTCATCCTGCTCCACCGTGCAATTCAGCTCAAACGATTGGCCGTACCTGATCCGCTGGATCACCGCATAGTGCAGCAGGTTGTCGATCTCTTTGCGTAGCGGAATCATCTCTTCCTGATCCAGTATGGTATTGTGCAGCAGCTCGGACAGTGAGCCGATGCCCTCCTCGACAATGGTGTTGCCGCTCATCATCGCGCTCCATTTCAGCGAATTCAGCGTATTGAACAAAAAATGCGGGTTAATCTGCGCCTGCAGCATTTTAAGCTCCGCGTCCCGCTTGGCCTTCTGCTCCTGCCCGACCTGATCAATCAGCCGCTTCAACTGGCCGACCATCTGGGCGATGGTTTCGGTCAGCTTGCCCATTTCATCGGGCGGCGTTTCGGAGGACAGGCTGAAATCGAGACGGCCCAGCTTGATATGCTTGGCATATTGCAGGAGCTCCCGCATCGGGGTGCTGATGCTCCTGTACACCCACATGGCCATCAGGGTCGAGAGCAGCAGAATGATCAGGCTGATGTACAGGAGATTGCCCCGGATCTCCAGCAGCTCCGAGACAATATACGTATGCGGAATCAGTCCAACCATATACCAGTCGGCGGAACGGATATAGGTGTTCGTCACCAGAACTCTTTTGCCGTCAATTTGCGTGTAGAAAGACTTGTTCGCTTGGCCTTTAGCTATTTTCCCGAACACCTCCTCCTGCTTATAGGTTGTACCTTGAGCGATATTCGGATCAGCCGAAGATACGACTGTTCCGAAACCGTCAACAATATACAGCTTCCCGCCCGTTCCGAGATCCACATGCTCATATGTATTCCGTGTGAAGACCTTTCCGTCGATTACGATGATCAGATAGCCGATTTTTTGATTCAGATTATCCGCTGAGAAAATCACCCGGCTGAGCGCAATTTTGTCGGCGCCGCGGTTCGAGCGCAAATAATTCCACGTCGTATTGCCTTCAAACGGGTTGATCCGCTTGATTGACTCCGCAACCTGGCTGCCGGGATACCACTCAAAGCCCAAATCAAAAAAGGTGTCCATGCTCTCGGTTAGCACGACCACATTGGACAGATTGCTGAGCCTGAACACCTGCTCACCCAGCACGTTGTTGATCTTGGTCTGGAATTCATTGCGCTCATAATCGGTCATGGATTTCGCCCGTTTCAGCCCGTTCTGCAGCTCCTGGTTCACGATGATGGATTCGCTCAGCGTCTCATACTGGGCCAGCTCCCGCGATACGTTTACCGCCGATTCGGATAGGACCTGCATGGAGAAAGCGCTTAGCTTTTCCGATATCGAGTCCTCGTACCTGACGTTGGAATAAAAGGTGACAAAGATGACGGGCAGCAATGAAGTGATAAAAAAAGCGCCGAGCAACCTGTTTTTAATCGAAAATCTTCGCAGATAAGAGGAGCGTTTACCCGCATGAAGCTTAGTACGTGGTACGTTCATGTTAACTTTACCCCTTATTTTCGACTTTTCACGACATATTCTCTATCATTCTATCACAACTTTTTTTCCTTTTTGAGAAATCTATATCAGTTGAACTATAGATTTTCATATTATGGTCCGGTCGTAACTGCGGGGAATGTTTGGACTTCCGGCCGCTGTTATGTTTGGATTTCTCTGACTGGAACCGCTGATCGCGGTAGAAATCCAAACATAAAGGCGGACGCATTCGCTCCTCCAGTTCCAAACTTCCCCTCCGCACTCCTACCTTTTTATGGTTTTTTTTAAGTTCAACTTATCTAGTGAAATAAAATGCCCACAAAAAAACAGTACGCAGCCCTGATACCGTTCAGGCTGCATACTGTTTTTTATATCTGCTATCGAGACGGCGCTTATCTTGGGATCAGTCCAGATCAGCACCGTTCGAGGCAATCACTTGCTTATACCAGTGGAAGCTCTTTTTCTTCAGCCGATTCAGCGTTCCGCCCCCTTCATCGTCCTGATCGACATAGATCACGCCGTAACGCTTGGACATCTCAGAGG
This sequence comes from Paenibacillus sp. sgz302115, assembly GCF_056120445.1. Classification (NCBI taxonomy): domain Bacteria; kingdom Bacillati; phylum Bacillota; class Bacilli; order Caryophanales; family Paenibacillaceae; genus Paenibacillus; species Paenibacillus sp. sgz302115. The sequence continues at coordinate 453,377 of NZ_JBVYOK010000003.1, read as the reverse complement.
TGGAGGCGCTGATAATATCAATGGCCCCCCAACTGGTGTAGCCCATCACATCGACACCGTCCAGAACGGCTTCCTTCACCTGTGTGATATGCTTGCGCAAATAGTCAATCCGGTAGTCGTCGATGATCGACCCGTCTTCTTCCACCTTGTCCTTGGCTCCCAGGCCGTTCTCCACGACAAACAGCGGAAGCTGGTATCGGTCGTACAGCTCCTTGAGCACAATGCGCAGACCAATCGGGTCAAGCTGCCAGCCCCATTCGGTAATCTGCAGGTTCGGGTTCTTCACCGTGCTGAACAGATTGCCTCCAGTCACGCCGTATTTCTCCGGGTTCACGGTTGAAATCAGCGAGGTATAGTAGCTGAAGGAGATGAAGTCTATGGTATGCTCCCGCAGCAATTGCTCGTCTCCCGGCTCCACAGCAAGCTGAATGTTATTCTCAGCAAAATACCGTTTCACGAACGGAGGATAGCTTCCCCTCGCCTGAACATCCGTATGCAGCAGGTTGAGCTGATTATCCACTTGTGCCTGCAGCACATCCTCCGGGCTGCTGGTTGCCGGATAATGAATCATCCGCGCCAGCATGCAGCCGATCTTGAAGTCAGGATTGATCTCCCGGGCCTTTCTGGTAGCCAGGCTGCTCGCCACAAATTGATGATGCAGCGCCTGGTAGGATGCCTCGCGGATATTCTCTACTGTGTCCTCAACCACACCCCCGCCGGTGAAAGGCTCGATGACGGTAGTATTGATCTCATTGAAGGTCAGCCAATATTTAACCTTATCTTTATATCTGTTCATCACGGTCTCGGCATATTTCTCATAGAAGGCAATGACCTTGCGGTTTCTCCAGCCGCCGTACTTCAGCACAAGCGACATCGGCATCTCATAATGGGAGAGCGTAACAAGCGGCTCGATATTATATTTGCGCATTTCGTCGAACATGTCGTCATAGAACTGCAGCCCTTTTTCATTTGGCTCCGCATCATCGCCGTTCGGGAAAATGCGCGGCCAGTTGATCGACATGCGGAACACCTTAAAGCCCAGCTCGCCGAACAAAGCGATATCCTCCTTGTACCGGTGATAGAAATCAATCCCGTAACGCTTCGGATAGCCTTCGGCCGACGTAATCTGCATGGACCGCTGAATGGATTCACTGGTGACATGCATCAGCTCTTTAAGATTGGTATAATCCTTTTTCTTAAAATACGGCACCATATCGGCGGTGGACAGGCCTTTGCCGTCTTCAGCATAAGCGCCTTCCGCCTGATTGGCGGCAATGGCGCCGCCCCACAGAAACCCTTCCGGAAATCCTTGTTGATTGCTCAATTTGCCCATCTCCTTGTCTGCTTAGATTATAGTTCCGCCTTCAGCACCGGCTCGCCAAAGCCAACCTCTCCCAGCTTGAGCGGGAGAATCTGCTTGTAATCTGCGGTATTGGTAACTACCATCGCGGTAGTGATATCGTAATTCTGCGCGATTTGCTCCAGATCAAAGGTCAGCAGCTTATCGCCTGCCTTCACCTGATCACCGGTCTGCACATGGGCTTCGAAAAATTGCCCGCGCAGCTTCACAGTATTAATGCCGACATGAATCAGCAGCTCCATGCCGGTTGCACTGCGGATCACCATCGCATGCTTGGTCTTAAAGACATTCATGACGGTGCCGCTGATTGGAGCTACCAGCTCGCCAACCGATGGCACAAAGGCAATCCCTTTCCCCATCAGCTCATCGCCAAAGGTAGGATCGTTCACTTCCTTCAGTTCAACCGCTCTGCCCGTCATCGGGGCATATGCCGTGTCGTCCGCATTCGCGGTTGCCGCTTCCTCAGGAACCGCCGCCGGAGCCGGGGCTGCCGGAGGAGCAATGCTCGCGGAAATTTGTTCAGCATCATCGGCGTCTTCCTTGAAGCCGAGCATAACCGTGACCCCAGCGGCGATCACAAAGGCAATCGCCATACCGCCGAGCGCGTACCAGAAGGTCTGTCCAACCAGTCCCGGAAGTCCCGGAATCCCGCCGTTGCCGGCCAGGGCATATGCCTTGACTCCGAACGCCAGGGCAAAGCCGCCGCCCGCAGCACTCCCGATCATCGCAGCGATAAACGGTTTCTTGTATTTCATATTGACACCGTACATTGCCGGTTCAGTTACACCCATCAAGGCGGTAACACTGGTAGACAAGGCGACGGATTTCAGCTTTTTGTCCTTCGCCCGCAGGAACACGCCCATCGTTGCGCCAGCCTGACCCATGTTGGAGATGTAGGTCAGCGGCAGGAATTTATCGAAGCCGAGTGTCGCCAGATTGCTGATAATAACCGGGACCAGTGCATAATGCATTCCGGTCATGATGATCAGGGCCATCGCTCCGCCAAGGATAATCCCCGAGAATAGTCCGCCCTCTGTAAGCAGCCAGTTGATGCCGCCGGATAAGCCGTCACCGATCAGTGTGCCCAGCGGTCCGATGGCAATCAGCGTAACCGGAACCATGATCAGCAGCGAAATGAGCGGAACCAGCAGCAGCTTCAGGGAAGGTGTAATGATCCGGTCTACAGCCTTTTCCAAATAGGACAGCAGCCAGACAGCCAGCAGAATCGGAATGACGGAAGAACCGTAGGATACGGCTGTAACCGGAATGCCGATAAAATGCACCGGGTTACCGCTCGACAGCAGCGTCCCCATATCCGGGTACATCAGCGCCGCGCCCAGTCCTACGGCAATAAACGGATTACTGCCGAATTTCCGCGCCGCGCTGACTGAGATCAGAATCGGCAGGAAGTAGAACACGCCATCGCCGATGGCGGACAGAATCCGGTACGTGTCCGTTCCCGAGGACATCCAGCCCAAGGTTACGAATAAGGCGAGCAGCCCTTTGAGGATACCGGCGGCGGTAATGGCCGGCAGCATCGGCGCGAATACGCCTGCAATCGTCTCGAATATTTTCAGAATGACATTCTGTTTCTTTTCGCCCGCTTGCTTGCCGCCTTCCGCACTTTGCTTCAGAGCCGGGAATTCCTTGACCATTTCATCGTATACCTTGGGCACATCATTGCCGATGATGACCTGGAATTGCTCGCCCGAGATGTTGGTGCCCATAACCATATCCAGCTTTTTTAGAGCCGCCTGGTCAGCCTTGTTGTTATCCTTAAGATCGAAGCGCAGCCGCGTCACACAGTGGTACACTGAATTGACATTGGACACTCCGCCCACAGACTTGACGATTTGCTGTGCTGTTTCTTGATGTTTCATTGTGTTCCCTCCCAATAATTTGGTAACAAAAAAACCCGAATGAACACGGGGCTCCGCGCATATACGCGTGCCGTGCTTCATCCGGGTTTTGCCTGATTGAACAGTAACAAGCCCCTTGTTATTTCGATTTCATCAGCCGCTCCAGATGCAGTGTCAGATACAACTGCTCGGAATGCGTCATAACATACTCGTAATTTTTCAGAATGAACGCTTCAATCTTGCGGATGCACTTGAAGGTGTCGGGATAGTTTTTGCGGACCACCTCATACAAATACTCCTCTGTGTCGTCATGGCTGGAATGGGTAATCACCCGCTGGCAGAAATATTTGAGATGCGTAATGAATCTGAAATAGTTGACGCTGTCCTCATCCATATCCACGCCGAAATGATATTTGATGATGTTCATAATCTCCTGCAGCAGCTGCATCAGATGGGTCACATCATTCATGGAATCATTGACCTCGGCATTGATGAAATGAAGCGCGATATTGCAAATCTCGTCCTTCGGAAATGCAATCCCGAGCCGTTCCTTCAAAATGGTCAGCGCTTCCTTCGCCACATCATATTCAGCCTTGTAGAAATGCTGCACCTCCCAGGACAACGGGTTGCGGGCAATCTGCCCCCGCTCCAGCCGCTGCACCGCAAAGTGGATATGATCCGAAAGCGATACGTAAATCCCGTCACTGATCTGTTTGTTGAGCTGCATCCGTGCCAGACTGACTATATCATCGGTCACCTGCAGTATCTCAATCGGCATCTCCGTAACAATCGCCTTGAAGCGTTCGTATATGGATGAATCCTGAAGGCGGAACACTTTCTCAATCCGCTGTTCATCAATCCGGTCGCCTGCACGGAACTGGAACCCGATTCCCCGGCCGAGGATCAGCAGCTCCTGATTCTTCTCATCGAGTGTGCTGACGATGTTATTGTTGAAGATTTGTTTGATTATCACATTAGACCACCTGTTTTTTTTGAGGAATAAAAAAGGGCAAAACAACAATGGCAATGAATGTATCATTTCCACTGTGGTTTTGCCCGCATTACCGGTAACAAGCCTCGGAAACAATTTATCACAAGCTGAAAACGGTGTCAACCGTTAGTTCCGAAAATCGTTTTTCCAAATACGATATAGAATAACTGCCGCTTCAGCACGGGTAAGCGTATCGTTCGGGGCCAGCTTGCCGTTCTTGCCGCTCACGATTCCGTATTTCACCAGAGCTGCCAAGCTGTCTTTGGCATAACCCGAAATGCGGTCCGCATCCGAATAATCAGCCAAAGTTCCGCTGCCGCCTGCTACTTTGCCAGCTGCGGCCAGTGCGCGCGAAGCGATCACCATCATTTCCTGGCGGGAGATCGGGCTGTCTGGCTGGAACGTATTGTCCCCATAGCCGGTGACAATGCCTAGCTGCTTCGCGATAGCCAGCTCAGCGCTATAATACACGTCTTTCTGAACGTCGCTGAATGCTGCTGTGTTCTCCTGGCCTGTGCCTTTCAGCCCAAGGGTTCGCACAAGCGGCGCGACGAAGTCCGCTCTCCTCATAGGGGCAGCAGGCGAGAAGCTGTTCATTGCGGTTCCCTGAACGATATCGCGGGCAGCCATAGCCGCAATAGCTTGCTTGGCCCAAGCGACATTCGCCAGGTCTTCGAAGGCTAACGGCGCATATGCTACTGCATAGGTGCCAACCCCTGTAGTCTGAAAAACAAGCGCTCCGGTTGCCGCATCATACCGGCTGTTCAGGATCGGAGCCGGTTTGCTGTTGCCCGCAAGCTGCCAAATCACAAGCGATTCCGGATTGCCAAGCTCACTTGCTCCCTGTGTGTAAGGAATGGATACTGTTACTGGCGCATTCGGATTGTTCCATGCAATAGCCTGCCCGCCGGCGAGTATCTTCAGCTCTATTGCCGGACGGCTGCCAATCTGTACGCTCGCTGCCGCGTCCAGACCTTCTGTCGAGGCCCGGGCTATACGGATAGACGCAGGTTCCGAATTGTCTGTCACGTTAGACAGCATATTGCTTGGAATCTGGAGTACCGCTTGCTCGGTCTTCAGGGATAGAACAAAACTCTGTTGACCTTTCAGGCTTTGCATTGGCAGCGCTACTTCGTACGATGCAGCGTCTGCCTGCTTCGGCACTTCGATGATAATCTGTTTCTTGCCGTTTGCTGCCGGAGCGGCTTGCTCCAACGCTTTTTTCAGATCATCGCCCGAAACTGTTCCCTTCGCCTGTCCTTTGTCAGACTTCAAATTCAGCTTGATCGTAACAACGCCGTCCTTGCTCTCAACGATGCCTGTCTGCGGACTTGGTGTGGCACTGCCACTATTGTTAGTGTTATTTCCGCTATCGTTGGGTTGTGCAGATTTGCCCGTAAGGGTAAGCACACCGTAGACGGATGTATCCTGATAGCCATTGCCGGTTGTGTCATTCCATGCGGCAACGCTTTGCCGGGCGCCGTCTTTGGCGTCGTTGATCTGAACGTCAAATCCGATTTTTTTGTCGTTGCCTGCTGTTATTTGTTTGAACGGAATCTTCACTTCAACCGTGTAGTTCGTCCCGGAAACCTTGGTTGCCGATTGGAATCCAGTGGAAAGACTGGCTGGACTGAAGGTAGCTTCATTGGCAAAATTGATTCTGAACTGCCCGTCATCCGCTTGATAGAATGTGGTTTTTCCGTTGTTTTCATCCAGGAAGATTTCAACGGAATCCTGTTCCCATGCGTTTTTGTTGCTTTTATCGAGCTGAGCGTCGCTAACCTGGATCAGAACATACAGATTTTGATCATTCCAGAGGGTTTTCGCCACTCCGCTCGCCCCTTGCCAAGCCATCTGGAACCGGTTAACCGGTAGCTCAGGGGCCTTGCTCCACACTGCGTCAACAGTCCCGTCCACTACAGGTGTGCCGTAAACCGCCGTCGATTGATTAGCATCTGTCACAACAGGCGGATGCTCCTTAATATATTTTACCGGATCGGAGACAGCATAATAAGCGGATTTCGCCTGCAGGTTCTTATCGAACAACAGCGGATTGGATTCCGCTCTCCAGCTCGTACCGTCATCCAGGCCCCAGAAGGTAACCCGGGCAATATTAGCAGCATGAGCCTTGTATAGCTCCATCAACTGCGCGTACATATAACTCTGGGCATTCGCGAGCTTGTCGGGGAGCTGATAGCCGCTTCCAGCCATAATATCAAGCTCGGTAATGCTCACTTCTACGCCTAAGGAAATGAACTTCTCCAGGGATAACCTAACGTTCTCAGGGTTTGTATTGATATTGTAGTGTGCCTGCATGCCAACACCATCAATAAGAAGCTTTCCAGGGTGTGTAAGCGCATACTTGTCATTGATGGCTTTGACCATGTTATAGATGGCCTGAGCCTTGTTCTGGTTATCTTCGTTGTAATCGTTGTAATACAGCTTGACATTCCACTCCGGGTGCTCGTCAAGTACTGCTCTTGCCGCCAGATAAGCCTGCTCAAGGTAATCCGGGCCGATGGCATTATACCAAGGGGACTTCCGCAGCGAATCTTCCCAATTAGCCGGATTAGGCGGGTTATCGCTCATCGCTTCATTGACAACATCCCAGGAAATCACTTTGCCGCCGAAATGCTCCATGACGGTCTTGATATGGGTCTTCAGATTTACAAGAGCTTCATCCCGTCCCAACGGAATGTCTTTGCCCTCTGCGTCCTTTGCCACATTCATCCACTCTGGAGACTGCTGATGCCATACCAGCACATGCCCATGCATCTTCATCCCTGCAGCCAGCACCTTGTCAACCATTGCATCTGCCGAGCTAAAGGTAAATTTGCCCTTCTCCTTCTGCAGCGCATCCGGTTTCATGGCGTTGCCTGCGGTGGCGACATTATGATGCATTTTCAGCAGCTCCAGCCGAACGCCTTCCAGATCCTCGGCGGATATCGCATTGCCGATCAAAAAGTCATTTTTGTACGTATCTTTTAAGGGAATCAGGTCCTTCTGAATGACAACGGGGGTGGAGCTTGTTTTTTCAAAGCTGATATCGTCGATATAGAAGGAGGCTGCTGCGTTGTTTGAGCTTTCGATGTAAATCGCTAAAAACTCGCCGCCTACACTGTTATAACGGTAGCTGCCCTCATACTTGACCCAACCATCGCTGGTGCTGATTGTTTTGGGCGATAGAGCAACATAATTCGCGCTGCTTCCACTGCCAATCTGCGTAGAGAGCTGGAGCTGCGCGCTTGCAGGATCAATCAGCTTGACCCAGGCCGAAATGATATATTCGCTGCCCTTGTCTACATACTTCTCCACACGCAATGACGGTCCATGCCAAGTCGCTGAACGGCCCTCTACCTTGAGGGCATAAGAACCGTCCTTTGTATGATTCTGTTCATTTGTCACCGTCAGCTTTTCAGTCCCTGCTCTACCTTCAAAACCGCCTGCAGACTGATCTTCAAAGGTAATCGTGGTAAAAGGCAAAGCCGGATCTCTTACCGGCTCCTCTCCGCCGCCCGCAGCGGTCTTCTCGGTGATGAGGAGGTCTCCGAGGTAGAACGGTACAGTGGCTCCAGCATCGTTGGAGTTAATGCGCAGAGCCGTATCCTTACTCGAATCTACAGTAAATTCTTTAGATAAGGTAACGGCTTTGCCGGGTACATAATTCGCTTCAGCGTAATTTCCATAGCTGTTTACGGTTTGAAGTGCCGCATTCGCACCGCTTGGCAGATTCACATCTGCGTCAACATACACGATTGCGGTTACTGTGTAGGTTTTCCCATTGGCGAGGCCGAGGTCGCTGAAGCTGAAATCAGCCGCGTCCCAGTTGTTCACTCTTTTGCTCACGTATAATGCTGCCCCGTCGGTATTTCCGTCAAAAATTTTGCCGGTGACAGCGGTCAGGCTGGCGCTTCCCGATTGAACAGCCTTGCCTGCGCCATTCGCAAAGGTTTCGTGATAAACCGTTTTTGTTTCTTCCTGTTTCTGTGTTGCAGCTTTCGCAACCGGAGCGTTCCAGCCTGCCGGAATAAGCAGGGCCGCCGCGAGTAAGACCGAAAAGACCTGTTTGATCATTTTACTCATTTGCTGCACTCCTCTGTATGAATTTAGGTTAGCCTAGTTAAGCGCTTACATATATGGAAGAAGCCGCCCCCTTTCTCAACCAAAATCGTAGCATAATCACAAAAGCGCGTCATACACCAAATTAAAGATTGTTCCGTGGTTTTTTTAGATGATTTCGGGATGCACGTAAAAAAACCAACCTTTGCATCAAAGGTTGGTTTTTTGCCGCCCGGTAGTCAAACCTATCCGGCACAAATGTATTTATTGAGTGCGGGTTAAGCTTTATCCTTCCAACGGCTATAGGCAGCCAAGATATTCTCCGCACTGAGATGTTCAGTAGCCGGCACAAGATAATCTGCCAGCCGGAGTGCGGCTGCCGAACCAACGCCAACAGCGAACATACCCGCCTGCTTGATCGCCTCAACACCAGCGGCAGCGTCCTCTACCCCAATGCAGAACTCATAGGGGACCTTCAGGTAATCTGCGGCATTCGTGAATGTCTCCGGGTCCGGCTTGCCGTGCTTGATGCGGGCGGCATCGACCACATAATCAAATGCGGTGTTCAGCCCCAGACGCTCCAGCACGAACGGGGCGTTCCGGCTTGCCGAACCGACCGCCAGCTTTATGCCTGCTGCCCGCAGCTCCTTGAGCAATCTATCTATGCCGGGCAGAATATCGCTTGGCGTGATGGAAGCGATCAAAGCGGTATAATGCTTATTTTTCTTAGCGGCCAGGAGTTCCATTTCCTCTGGAGTCAGCACCTGAGGAACGGGCGCCGCCTGAAGAATCTTTTCCAGCGATTGCAGACGGCTGACTCCCTTCAGCTGCTCATTCAGTTCCTTGTCCACTTCGATTCCGAGCTCTACGCCAAGCTGCTTCCACGCCAGGTAATGGAACTCCGCCGTGTCGGTAAGAACGCCGTCCAGATCGAAGATGACCGCTTGGGGAAAGGTACTCAAGATGATACCTCCCCCTGCCGCAGCCATTTCACACTCAGGTTCAGCCACTCGGAGAGATGTAAATGCTGTATCTGCTCCGGCTGTTTGACCGTTTCATCGGCAAGGGACATGCCATGTGCCCCCTTCTCGAACATATGCAGCTCACAAGGCACCTTATTGCGGAACAACGCCTCTGCCAGACCGAGTAAATCAGTCGGCAGGATCACCGAATCTTCATAGCTGCCCCATATGAAGGTACGGGGCAGTTCTGAATGAATTTTATGCAGTAAATTTAACGAATCCTTCTCCTCATCCGTTAAATTCTCTTTGCCCATCAGGATTTCACGGATGTTCGGCCCTCTCATGTCGGGCATTAGCCCTTTCTCCATCAGTTCAATCACAAAATCGGGAGTTTTCTCTGAACGCGGTTCAAGTGTAACTGCAGGATAGCCAAGCACCAGCTGATTGGGCTTGATCTGCTCTGAGTCTAACCCCGTGTTCCCTGTAAGCAGGGGCTGATTATAATAAATCCCGAGGCTAAGCGCAAGATTGCCGCCTGCAGAGAAGCCGACTACTGAAATATTGTCCTTGTCCACAAGCCATTCTTCCGCATGTTCCCGGATGACCTTCATCGCATGGGCCAATTCAAGCAGGGCCGCAGGAAACGGGTTGTCGATTTTTACCGAATAGGTCAGGACAAAGGCATGGTATCCCATTCTGGCGTAAGCTAGCGCCACAGGTTCTCCTTCGTTTTGCGAAATGACAGTATAACCGCCGCCAGGGCAGATCACAACAGCCGGACGCAATATATTTTTCCGGTCGAATTCCCCATCGTTCTGGATATAAGTAGTGAGTGTGGCCGCTGAGTTGTCCAGCAGCCGGATGGTTTGATGAATCACGGGGTATGCCCCTTTCTATAATCTTGTATCCCATTTGCCGCAAAACGGATCAATCGGGCTCTTGCCTTTGAACTGCGATGCTCCCGTCAATTTCTCAAGCAGCAGTGGCAGCGTATAATCGTTGACTCCATAGGTATTAATATAGGTCTTAACCCGCGGAACATCGAGGAGATGATACGGATTCTCTGTAGAAATAAACACCGTCGGAATGGAGTGTATATAATTCGGAACATTAAGCCCCATAGGATTAAGCCACTCGATCCGGACAGTCGTCTGGTTGGACTTGGTCGCCAGGTTGCACAAATAAATGATAAGATCATAGCTTTCTTTCATTTCCGTATACGAGTTCTGCAAGCCTTCATATACGCCCGAAGGCTCAAAGCGCGTTACCTTAAAGCCCTCATTCTCCAGCAGCGGGATGAAGGCTGCCGCCAAGCCATTTGTCTTGCTATAGCCCAGTGCGTTAGCCTCACTTTCGATATCGTAGAGCAGCACCCGCGGATAACGTCCTGGCGATAACGGGAGTACGCCAGACTCCTCTTTGACAAGCGTTATGGATTGATCTGCCACGGCTCTGGCAACCTCCAGATGGCTTTCATGTCTCAGCACCCCGGAGGACCCCGCAAGCACGGGAACATTCTCCCGCTCATGCAGCTTGAGCGAAGCCTTAAGCCCGAGAATACGCAGAACTGCCTCATCCAGTCTGCCGGAAGACAGCAAGCCTGCTTCCAGGCCTTCTCTCATAAACCTTACATCTTCCTCCATGTTTTTGGTGAACAGGAACATATCACAGCCGTTCTCTATCGCACGGGGAACCAGTTCATTTCTTGGCATGGAGATGTTCATTCCCGCCATCGTGGTTGCGTCAGTTATAATCAGCCCGTTGAAGCCGAGACGTTCCCGCAGCAGTCCGTTCAGCAGCTCTGTTGCAAGCGATGCCGGCAGTATCTCTTCATCACAAAGGGACGGATTCAGCCGCTTGGAATATTCGGGAAGAGCGATATGACCCACCATTACCGTCTTGGCACCTTCTTGAATTAAATGGCGGTACACAGTGCCATAGGTATCATCCCACGCTTCGGGCGTCAAGGAATTCACCGAGGTCACAAGATGCTGATCCCTCTCATCTACGCCGTCGCCGGGAAAATGCTTGACCGAAGCGGCCATTCCCTGCTCCTGACAGCCCTTCACATATGCGGCCCCCAGCTCCATAACCAATTGGGGACTGCTTCCGAAGGTCCGGGTATTGGTGATCGGATTACGGAAGTTGTAGTCAATGTCTACTACGGGTGCAAAAGCATAATTAGCACCTACACTGCCGCCTTCAACGGCGCATATTTTGCCTAATTGATAGGCTAGCTCACGGCTTTCGGTTGCGGCAATAGCCATATTCGAGCCAATTTTGGTGCCGTCACTCGTAATCCCTTGTCCACCAGCCTCAAGATTGGCGGCAATCAGCAACGGAATCCGCGCCGAGCTCTGCAGGGTGGATACAGCGGCAGTCACTTCTTCTTTGGCCATTGCCCGGCACATCAAGCCTCCGATACCGATTTCTTGGGCTATATGCTTCAGAAAAGGCTCATCCTGCTTATAACCGACCATGAAGAATAGCTGCCCGATCTTTTCCTGCATCGACATTTGTCCAAAGGTGGCTTGTACCCATCTCAAATCCTCTTCATTCAAGCTAAACGGCTTCTCTCTCAACCGGTTAAATCCACTTCTCCCACTCCTATCCTTACTGCGGTTGCCGTCCCAAGCTTTAGGCTTCAGTACGTGCTCCGAATTTCTTGAAAAATGCGCGTATCTTCTCCTGATTGGAGGTATATCCCATGAAAGCCACGATGAACAAGCCCAGGTTGACGGTCTGCATAGAGCTGTCGATCCCCAGAACGACCATGCCATAGGACAAGGCATTCATTCCCAGGGCGCCGGCGAAAATACCCAGCGGGATATTCGAGAAACGCGCCAGATACAGTCCTACCAGCACCGGTCCCATCGAAGAGAACATCAGCGAGGTAGAGCTCAGGTTATTGGCAGGAGACACCAATACTGTGGAGGCATTAATAACAGCAGCCACCCCGAGCAGCACGCCGACGGTCAAATAGGTAAACATGATATTTTTCTTCTCTTTCACGCCCATATTGACCGCCAGACGGGGATTTGCTGCAAGCGAACGGGTATCATAGCCGAATTTGGTTCTTCCGAGCAGGAGATAGAACAGCACCATAACGACCACCAGTACGATATATATCCACGGTGACCGGGCAAATACCGTCAGTTCCGAATGCATATACAGCTGCGTCCCGGACCCGCCGTATACGACACCCGACAGCGCTTCAAATACCATGACCACACCAAGTGAGACAATGATGGTCGGAACCCGGATTGCAAGATACAGAACACCTTCCAGCAGACTGAGCACAACTGCAATTCCCACCGTCATCAGCAGCAGCAGCACCGGTCCTGCGTTCAGATCAATCGCCAGATTGCTGCCAATGATACCGGACAGAATGATGATGATTCCCGGCGCGAAATCCCAGCGTGCTCCCGACAAGGGCAGGGCGATGGCATAGGCAATAATCGTAGAAAGCACACTGCTTCTGATGATTCTGTCAAATGCCCCCGATGTTGCATAGCCCGACCGGTCCATGATGAAAGTGACCAGCAAAATAATTAAATATACCAATAAAGGGAACAGAAACGTTCTGAGCAAACTCCAGGCTCCCTTAAACATAAGCTTCTTCATGCGCTCACTCCGTTACATTGGGGCAGGCAAGGCCATTCCCCGGTCTATTCACTTCTTGCTGCTTGAATCTCTGATAATGTACGGCTGGTCAAGGTCTGCAGCGATTCCCAGGTAGCGGATTCGTTAAAGCTCTTCATGACTTTCTTTAATTCGTCAGCCGTAACCGAACCTTCTGATTTGTCGCCCGGAATCACGTACTTGTTGAAATTGTCAACCTCCTCCGCAGAGCTAAGTGTGACATAATTGACCTTGCCGTTAAGCTTCCAGTCGGAATAAGATTTTCCGTTAATCCGGTCGTATATCTGGGCAAAAGCGTTCGCCATAATTTGAGTGTAATTATTCGTTCCAGCCATCATGATGTTGCCGTTCTCAATCCCCGACTTCGTAGAGTTGTTGTATCCAAGTGCAAGCAAGCGGATTCCGGGCTTCGAGCTGTTAAGAATAGCCGGATAGACAAAGTCCATGCCTGAACCCAGACCAAAGATGGTATCTACCTTCGGATGCTCGGAGATGATTTTGGTTACTGCATCACTTGCATTCTCAGGTGCAAAAGAATGGTATTCCGTTGGATAAATGGTGACCTCCTTCTTCACATCCAGCTCCTTCATTTTCTCGGTCAGGCCGGAAATAATTGCTGGCGCATCCCGGAAGGCAAACTCGGGAAACGAAGTGACGCCGATATTTCTGGCTCCCGCGCTGTAGGCCTTCTCAGCATACAGGGCACCAAGATCTGCCGGATTCTCCCCGAATTGCTTGATTCCTCCCACCAGATAGTCGCTGGTTACACTTCCATCCACATCACCAAGCATTACCGCGTAGTACACACCAGCTTCTTCCGCGAGGCTCACACTTTGATCAAGCGCAGTGTCATAACCGCTGATGACACCATCCACCCCTGAGGCAAGCAGATTCTCCAGACCTTTGATATGATCCTCCTCGCTTGAACCCACAGTGGCATAGTTGAATTTCACGTTGAAATTATTTTCCAGATAGGAGCCGTAGGATTTGATCTCCTGACCCTGAATATCCGTATAGTTGTATAGCATAACCCCAATGTTGACCGTATCCTTCTTATTGCCGTCTGCATTATTGGCTTTGCTCCCGCAGCCGGTGAGAATGATTCCGGTCAACAGCATAAGCGCACACAGTACAGCGGCCAGTTTACTTTTTCTCATTGTCTATCCCTCTTTTCTATGAATTTCCAAGCATTAACGCGGCATGACTTCGGAAGACGGCCGCTTTAGCAGCAGGAACACCACCAGTAAGAACACAATACCCTTCACTAAAGAGACCACCTCCGTAGCCACTCCCACCATGACCAAACCGTTGTTAAGCAAAATGTAAGTAATGCTGCCGACAATCGCCGAGCTCATCTTCGCATTGCTGCCGCCATTCAGAGACAACCCGCCCAGAATAAGGGCCACAATGACATCCATCTCCATGCCTGAGCCTGTGTTCTCGCTGATCACCGTGGAGCGGGACAAGGATAAAATGGAAGCGAAGCCTACCAGCACGCCTGCCAATGCATAGCCGGTAATCTTGGTCTTCTTTACCTGCACTCCACTTTGCATTGCGGCCAGGGGATTATCACCAACCGCCCGGTTGTACTTGCCAATTTTCGTGAAATGAAACAGCACAATTCCGATAATTCCAACGGCCGTAAGAAAAATCAGAATAAACGGAATGCTTCTGCCCAGCAGCTTAAGCTGCTCCGCATCCAGGACTCCAAGCTTATCGGTAGTCGTAGATACGTTATAGGTCACCAGCCCTCTCGCAATAAACATTATTGAAAGGGAGGATATGACTGACATTAGTCCAAACTGTATGGCGATGAATACATTCAGCAAATAACAAATGACGGACACAGCAACGGCAGCCAGAATGCCGACGGCAAGCGGCGCACCGGCATTAAGCGTATACACTGCTGTCATGGAGCTCAGCGCCATGACTGCGCCTACCGAAATATCCATTCCGCCGTGGGAGAATATAAAGACCATGCCCACCGAAATCGTGAATAATACGGCAAGCTGCTTGATAATCGTCCGTAGGTTGAAGCTGGACAGCAGATCCCCGCTGGTCAGTATGGTAAAGACCACAATGACAAGCACCAGGCCTGCATATTGAATGAGGGTGTTTTTATTTTTTTTCAGAAAGCCGGCAATACCCGGGAATTCCCCCTTGCTGCTGCGGCTTCCTTTTGTAGCTGTATTGCCCTGTTCCATTAAGTCTCCCGCCTTTACTCTAAATCATATGCTCAATCAGCATAGCCTCACTGAGCTTCTCCGACCGGGTGAACTCCTTGCGGATTTTTCCGTCCTTCATCATCAGAATCCGGTCGCTCATGCCAATCAGCTCCGGCAGCTCCTCGGAAATCATCAGTATAGAATACCCCTCCCGTTTCAAGGAGTAGAGCAACTGATACATGGTGGTTTTCACCCCTACGTCCACCCCCCGGGTAGGGCTGTCCAGGATCAGAATTTTCGAGTGGTTTCCAATCCATTTTCCGAAGGAAACCTTCTGCTTGTTGCCGCCCGACAATTCCCCGACTTTCTGGTTCATGCTGCTGGCTTTGATCTTCAATTCCTCCATCTGCTTCGCGGCGAACCTTTTTTCTCTGCCGGGCAGAATCAGACCGAATTGGGACAGTTGATCAAGCGCTGACAGCACCAGGTTGTCCTTGATGGACGCTTCCATAATCAGCGTTTCCTTATCCCTGTCCTTGGACACATAACCGATTCTGCTTGCCATTGCCGCCTTGATGCTGTTCAGTTTACGCGGAGTGGCGGCAGCACTGTCCTCATGGTGTTCATAGACAATGACCTCCCCCTGCTCAGGCTTTAGTCCTCCATACATTAACTTGCCCAGCTCATGCATTCCGCTGCCCGATAGTCCGCCTATCCCCAGAATCTCCCCTTGATGCAGCTCCAAATCAATGTCCCGCAGAACGGAAGCGCTGACATTCCTAACGGAAATCATCACCTGCTCGTCATGGGAACCGTCATAGTCAGTCCTGTAATAATCCCCTTCAATGACCCTGCCCACCATAGATTGTTTAATATGATTTTCATTAAAATCCTGCTTTTCAATCGTTGTAATCAGATTGCCGTCCCGCATCACCGTGAGCACATCGCAGACTTCCATCAATTCGGGAAGATCGTGGGAAATAAACAATACGGCCTTATTCTGGTCTCTAAGCCTGCGCATGATTTGATGGATCAGAACTCTGCCTTCATGCGATAAAGCGGTTGTTGTCTCATCGACAATGAATAATGTAGGGTCATAGTAGAGGGCTCTGGCGATTTCAATCAGCTTCCTTTGTTCAAATCCAAGCGTATACATGGGTCTGGTTACATCCATTTCAGGCAGGTCAACCAGCTTCAGCGCACGCTTTGCCTCCTGATTCATCTGTTTGTAATCAACGAATCCACGCTTGATAAACCGCTTCTCCTCGCCAAGAAACATATTCTCTGCAATCGACAGCTCGGGAATGGTGCCTGTCTCCTGCACAATCATTGAAATTTTATGCTCTCTGGCATCAAGTGTGTTCTTGGGGCGATAGAGGGCACCGGCAATCCGCATTTCTCCGCTTGTAGCAGGCAGCAAGCCGCTCATCATTGCCGAGATGGTTGATTTTCCCGAACCGTTCTCCCCGATGAGTCCCCGAATTTCACCGAGCCTGATATTCATGCTCACCTGGTTAACAGCGGTTACATCATTAAATTTTTTAATTATATCCCGGGTCTCCAGAAATACTTGCTTGTCCATATCCAACATCCCTTTTGCCATATGATATCGCTTACCTCCCACTGCTATATCGTAACATTTGCCACAACCAATCTTAACTGTTCATGTTAACTAGATTAGAGCAGATTTTTAACCTATAATTAGGGCATTAACGCTACCTTCATTAAATTTTAAAGATTCAGGTTAAATAAATACGTATAAATCGTCGCAAAATATTAAATATTCACCTACAGCAAGGAGTGCTCTTATGGAATTCCGCCATGAAGTCATTAGTTTCCCCAAACAGCTGCCTATTAAATTCTTCCTCCACCGCATAGGTCAGGTCAACCGCCACTGGCATCAGTCGCTTGAGCTCATTATCAATATCAAAGGGAGCGTGCAGATTACCGTCAACAACCAGAGCTATGAGCTCCGGGCCGGTGATATTATTCTGATTAATTCCAATCAGGTGCATGAGCTGCATGCGGAGGATGCCACCATGATCGCGCTGCAAATCAAATTGGAGCTGCTGAAGGAAGCCACAATGGATATTCAGAAAATGTACTATGACTGCAACTCGGCCCGTTCCGGCCAGACGGAGAGATTCAATAATTTGAAACGGATCGTCGCCCAAATCCTGAAGTATAATATCCATTCCAACGAATATATCGATCTTAAAAACGTTTCACTTGTATACGAGCTGATCTACGAGCTATCTTCCAATTTCAGCACTGACGGCAAGGATGTTCACAGCTACTCCCAGGAAAATCTGGACCGGCTCAGCCGGATTCTTGATTACGTCAACAGCAAATACAGCGACCCGATCTCACTGCAAAATCTGGCCAAAACCGAATATTTGTCTGTACCCTATTTGTCAAAATATTTCAAACGAAGCATGGGAATGTCCTTCAGTGACTACTTGAAGGATATCCGGCTGCATCATGCGGTTAATGATCTCCTGAACGAATCGCTGACGATTGACAAGGTAGCGGCGCAGAGCGGCTTTCCCAATGTCCGGTCGTTTGTTGTGGCCTTCTCAGAGAAATATGGAGAACTCCCCAGTGTCTGGAGAAAGAAGCATGCAGGTGAAATTCTGGGAAGTATCGAAGCGACTAAGGAAAAATCCGTGAATTACTACCAGGACGAACCTCTGTCTTATTATGAGGATATTACGGCATTCATCGAAAGCAATCTGGATGCCGCCCCCGTTGACCTGCCGCAGCGGGTTGGGAGCAGCAGCACTTCTTTGATAAAAGTTCCGGTTGCTAGTTCCGGCAAAGTGCTTGGCCATCATTTCAAGAACTTTATTGGCGTAAGCCGGGCCAAGGAGGTGCTGCTGGCCGATGTGCAGCAGGCGCTGCGGATTGCCCAGGCGGAGATCGGGTTCAAATATATTAAAATGCACAGCCTGCTGGATGATGACATGATGGTGTACAACGAGGATGCTGAGGGCAAACCCGTCTATAATTTTCAATTTATTGACAGGGTATTTGACTTTCTGCTCTCCATCCGGCTGAAGCCGCTGGTCCAGTTCTCTTTCATGCCAAAGAAGCTCGCCAGCAATTTGGAGAAGACCGTTTTTTACAATCAAATTAATACCAGCCCGCCGAAGAGCATGGACAAATGGAATCAGCTGATCCGGGCGCTTACCCTGCATCTGATACAGCGTTACGGTCTGGACGAAGTAAGAAGCTGGCTGTTCTGCGTATGGAATGAGCCCAGCTCCTCCAATTTAT
Organism: Paenibacillus sp. sgz302115; assembly: GCF_056120445.1. NCBI lineage: Bacteria > Bacillati > Bacillota > Bacilli > Caryophanales > Paenibacillaceae > Paenibacillus > Paenibacillus sp. sgz302115. Next base: position 435,063 of record NZ_JBVYOK010000003.1, on the reverse strand, counting down.
TGTTTGGATTCAGCCATGACGAAATTTTCAACCATCTGTACCAGAACACTTATACAACCGTGAAGCAGATTGATTCCGCCATACCCTTCGGGGGGCCCGCCGCCTTTTCGACCTATAACAAAAATGAAGACTGGCTGTTCCAGTTCCTGACTTTCAGCAGGGAACAAGGATGTACGCCCGACTTCATCACGATCCATTACTACGATATCGACTTATGGAACTACAACGGCCAAGACAACCAGCTGAATCTCAGTCCGGTAACCCATTCCTTCTCTGAATTTATTGACCGGCTGAAGCAGCGGCTGCATGAATCGCAGTTCGACTCACTGCCGGTGTATCTGACCGAATGGAATTCAACAGTCTCCCATAAAGACCTGATGAGTGATACCTGCTTCAAATCAGCTTATATCATAAAAAATCTCACCGAGAACTATGACCGCCTCGATGCCTTCGGCTATTGGCTGCTGACCGATCTCCATGAGGAAAATCTGCTCCCGCAGCAGCTGTTCCACGGAGGACTTGGTCTCTTTACCTATAACAATATTAAAAAACCGTCGTATCACGCTTTTTCCTTCCTGAACAAGCTTGGTGATGAGCAGATTGCCAGCGGTGAGGGATATTTCATTACCAGATCGCGGACCGGCTATCAGCTTCTGCTGCACAATTATCATCATTATGATGAAGTCTACGCCAAGGGCGTTTCCATCAGCATTTCCTATTACGAGCGCTACTCCCATTTCCCGGCAAAATCGCGCAAGGAGTTCAATTTCGAACTGTCCCCGTTAACCGGCGCATTTGAATTGGTAGAGCACTTGGTAAATCAGCAGCATGGAAGCGCATTTGACAATGAAATCAGCCTCGGCGGAACGATGAGCCAATCGGCCGACGAAATGAATTATCTGCGCAGCATATCAATCCCTAAACTGAGCAAATCGTATGTGCATGCGTCCGGCTCACTGTCGATCCAAGCTGTTTTGGAGCCATTTGAAATCCGGCTGATTGAGATTATAGAGCGGTTTGGGGAATAGTACTTGCGGGGAATAGCATTTGGGGAAGATCAATGTATTGGCAAAGGGGCCACCGGCAGCCATCTTTTGATAGCCGTCAACAGCCCCTTAATTGTTACAATTAATTCGTTCCCCTTTGCAAAGAAAAAACCTGATCTCTTATAACATGCCTCAGCATATATTCATGCCAGGATGGATCTCGTATTGCGGAGAACGGCTTTCATACAATCCGACTCGGGGCTAAGATGTCCGACAACTTTGATCCGGCGTTTTACCACATCCAGGCTTTTGAATTGATCAGTCAGAATTACACCCGAAAAAGGCAGCCCCTCCGGTAAATTTACCGATGTGCAATCCGCCCAGTGATGTGCTACCGTTAAGATGTGTGCTCCGGGAGAGGCTTCCGGTGAGTTGATCTTACTTAAGCAAAGGAGAGTGTTCAACCATGAAAAGTATCGCTGTATTCTGCGGATCGCGTGACGGTGCTTCTCCCGTCTACAAGGAAAGCGCCCGGGAGCTGGGAACAGCGCTGGCAGAACGCGGCATCACCCTGATCTACGGCGGGGCGACCGTCGGTTTGATGGGCGAGGTGGCGGACGCTGCTCTGGAGGCTGGCGGGAGCGTGATCGGGGTCCTGCCCCATTTTCTCAAACGCCGGGAAATTGAACACAAGCAGTTGACGGAATTGATCATGGTAGACTCCATGCACGAGCGCAAATTAAAAATGTCAGAGCTCGCCGAGGGCTTCATCGCTTTGCCGGGGGGTCCGGGTACGATGGAGGAGTACTTTGAGATCTTTACGTGGGCGCAGCTCGGGCTGCATCAGAAGCCTTGCGGGATCATAAATGTCGAGCATTATTACGACCCGCTCATTGCCCTGCTTGACCAGATAACAAGAGAACAGTTCATGCCGGAGAAGCACCGGTCAATGGTTCTCACCGATACCACGCCCGAGGGCATGATCCGGCAATTTCTGAACTACTCCCCTCCACCAGTGAAAACATACCTAACGGACGAGCGCACCTGATCATCCGTGTTCATTGCCCTGTCCTATAAAAGCCGCCAGCTGCGCCTCATTGGGCTTTACTATGTGTGGCGCAGCTAATCCACTACCTGGCTTGCCCGGAATAACAACCTTGTCCCTCTCCAAACTGGAATTTCTCCACCTAAAAATGTGGCGGTACACCAAATTCGGGAGCATGCTGGAATTTCTCCATCTAAATTCGGCGATTTTTGATTATTCCAACGTTATTCGCCTGATTAATTGTACTAATTCCACCTAAATCTCTAAAAATCGCCATTTTTCTCTGTTTAGTTTACCTTTTTCCACTTATTCATCCATTTCCACATACTTAACTCCACAAGCTATGAGAAATGGATGGACAGCATATTCCAATAGAACAAAAACGCTGTATACGCAATGGAACCGGCTGCGACAGCGCAGCGTGCGAGCGGAGCGCCCTTTTCCCGGAAGCCCTTAACGCCATCCCGCCAGATCAAATGTACTGCAGCAATCACAGAGAGGAATGGCAGTGAAGAAACTCCCCAGGCAAACCATGCCGGATACCCGAAGGTGATTGCGGAATTTCCATAGTTTAATTGAATAATCAGAAAAACTGACAGTGATAATGTAATTATTCCCATATGCAGGGATACAGGCTTATTGGACTTGCGGAACAAGCGCAGAACATAACGGATCAGCCAGATCAGGGACAGCACAATAATTAATAATCCGCAGCCCAGGTACAGCGCAATAAGCGTGGAAGGCCGCTGCAAGAATTCCGGTGTCTCTGCCATAGTGGTTTCCTGGACGAAGGTCATTCGTAAATCCCGCTGCCGGTCGAACCATAGCTGCTGCGTGCCGCCTTTTTCCTGGAACAGATCCTCTGCAACTGGTACAAAAAACTTCTCCCGCTTTTCCCCTGTTCCATCCGGGAATACCCCGCTCAGGGTCAGCCCGCCATCAGCCGCTGTAACCTTAAATTCCTTGCCGCCAAGGAAATACAGCCATTTACCCCAGCCCTGCTGCGGAGCAGCAGCAAATAAATAGGTATGCTCATATTCCCGAAGCTGCTCCAAGGAAAGCGCGAGTGGCTTCACATCGGTGGTTGCTCCTGTAAAAAGTCCGGTAATCGCATCCGTGATTTTATCGTTTATATTCACGCCCTCCGCAGCTCCGTTGCTGACGATCAGAATACCGAGCTTCTGCGAGGGAATCAGCTCCATTTTCGCGCTGAAGGCTTCAATGTCTCCGGTATGCCTCAACGTCAGGCTTCCATCGGCAAGCTTTCCCCTAAAGAGCCCATATCCCATTCCGGGCACATCCGGGGATTCGGCAAATTGACGCTGCTGCATCTCATCCACGCTGGAGGGCGCAAGGATAGCCGTACCCTGGAAATCCCCCCGGTTCAGCATTGCGATCATAAAATGGGCAAATTCATTGGGAATGACACTAAGCCCCCCTGCCCCCGGAAGATTAACATAAGAGAACGGAACTGCTTGGTAAGCTCCCCCGGAATACACGTAGGATTTCGCCACGTTCGGACCGCTCTCAGGAAGCGTCAGGCTTGCACTTGGCATGTTCAGCGGTGTGAACAAATTTTTGCTCATGTAATCGCCCAGGTCTGAACCGGAAACCTGTTCAATGATATTGCCGGCGAGGCCTACGCCCGCATTGCTGTATTCATATTCCTGGCCCGGCTCCCTTACCGGAGTCTTCCCGCTTACATATTCGCGCAGAAACTGTTCTGCGGACAACGCTTTTTCGTGCGAAGAAGCACTTATTCTGTAAATAATTTCATCCAGCCCGGAAGTATACGTCAGCAATTGGTGCAGTGTAATGGGCTGATCCTTGAAGACCGGAATCTTGTACGTGCGTAAAAACTGATTAACATCATCATGCAGCGTCAGCTTCCCCTGCTCTGCCAATTGCATGGCGGCTGCGGCAGTGAACGTTTTGGTAAGTGAGCCTACACGCATGACCGTCCGGGCAGGGTCCACCGGAATTTTTTCTTCCACATTTGCGTAGCCGTACCCCTTGCTCCAAATAATCCGCTCTCCCTGGGTCACAACCACCGCCGTACCCGGAACATGCCGGTTGTCCAGCCCATCCTGCATAATCGGATCAACAATTTGTTCAAGCTGGCCGGCAGTCAAAGCGGCAGGTGCAGCCTCCGCTTCAGCCCCGCCCCCACTAAAGCCAAGCAGCAAAGTAAATATAACCGGCACAATAAGCAGCCTCTGGGATATTCTCCTCATCCATATAACCTCCATATCATATTTAAGTTCTACAGATTCAGCATAAGGCCCGCTTCTGTCTCCAATCTTCCCTCAACCTTAAATTTACCTTACAATAGCTGGATACAGGGATAAGGATGCTACACTGGGAAAAAGCAAGCTATCTTGGAAGGGGTATAGCGACAATGAGCAGAACCGTCTTGCTGGCGGATGATGATCCGGATATTGTAGAGCTGCTGAGGATGTTCCTGGAGACGGAGAATCTGCACGTACTCGAGGCGCGCAACGGCGCTGAAGCCTGGAAGCATATTTGTGAACAGAAAATAGATCTGGCCGTCATTGATATAATGATGCCCGAGATGGACGGTATCCGGCTGCTTAAGCAGCTGCGTGCGGAATACACCATTCCGGTTATTTTTATTTCCGCCAAAAATCAGGACAGCGACAAAATTCTCGGCCTTCAGCTTGGTGCGGATGATTTCATCGCAAAGCCCTTTAATCCGCTGGAGGTGGTGGCTCGTGTGCAGGCCATGCTCAGACGGACCTATGAATTTAATGATCCCGCTGCCGAAGAGCCCAAGGAGCATGTGGAGCCAACCATCGTCGGACCGTTGAAGCTGGACCATCAGGATTGCATGCTGTATAAGGAGGATAATGAAATCCCGCTGACCGCCATTGAATATAAACTGCTGCGAACCTTAATGGGAGCTCCGGGCCGGGTCTGGACCAAAAGACAGCTGTTCGAGCAGGTCTGGGACGATGATTATTTTGAAGATGCCAACACCATTATGGTTCATATGTCGCGGCTCAGAGAGAAAATCGAGGACAACCCCAGACAGCCGGTATTTATCCGCACCATACGGGGCCTTGGCTACAAGTTCGCAAGAAAGGATGAATTCCGCTGAAGCCAAACACCCTTTTGTCCAGGCTGGTCAAATCCTATGTCCTGTTCACATGTACACTCGGCGCAGTTTTTATAGGATTCCTGATAGTGGTTGTTGACGTGGATCAAGGAACCGTTACGGTTACTATCTACTCGCTGCTGCCTCTGCTGCTCCTGTTCGGCCTGAATGTCTTGTTCTACAGTCTGTGGACCTACAGAAAAATCACCAAACCGCTGGGGCAGATTGCCGAAGGCATCCGGGAAATGCAGCAGGGCAGGTTCCAAAAGCGGCTTAACATCAAGGCAAGCGATGAATTTGTACAAGTACAGCAATATTTCAATGACATGGCCGAATCGCTGCAGCGGACAGAAGCCGAAAACCACAGACTGCAGATGAGCAAGGACCGGATGCTGGTGGACCTTTCCCATGATTTGAAGACCCCCATCACCACCATTCAAGGCTACGCTAAGGCGCTACAGCTCGGATTTGCCGACAATGAGGACAAGAGGGAGAAGTATTTGCAGCTCATATACAGCAAATCCCAGTTTGTCACCACGCTCATTGATGATATTTTTCAAATGTCCAAGCTGGATAGCCCAGATTTTCCCGTAAACATGGAGACTGGAGATATTGCAGAGCTGCTTAGAGAAGCAACGGCAGATTATTATGAACAATTTGAGGATAAGCAGTTCGTATTGAATGTAGATATTCCATCTGACGAAGTGCGGGTCCCCCATGATGCTGTCCTGATACGCCGCGCCCTCTCCAATCTGCTGTCGAATGCACTGCGGTACAATCCCAAAGGCACAGAGGTCACCATCCGGCTGGAGCAAAAGAGGGATTCGGTGCGGATTGCCATCATAGACAATGGTGTCGGCATTTCCGATGAATTGAAGGCGGTAATCTTTGAGCCTTTTGTGCGGGGAGATTCCTCTAGGCAAGGAGACGGAGGAACCGGCTTGGGACTTGCCATCGCCAGGAAAATGATGCAGCGTCAAGGCGGTGAGCTGGTGCTGGATAACCGTGCCAACCGGACTGCGTTTGAGCTTGTGCTATATCAGTGAGCAAAAACAAGCCGCCAACCCCTCTGGGGTTGACGGCTTGTACTTGCTATGGATCGTCCGCTTGCAGCCTTAGTCCAGCTTGACCAGGCTGTAATTCTTCTTACCCTTGCGGATGATGATGAAACGTCCGCCTATTGCATCCCCGGCAGTCACTTCCACCGCGACATCAGTAACGCGCTCGCCGTTCAGCGAAATCGCTCCCTTGGTGATGTCCTCGCGCGCCTGGCGCTTGGACGGCTCAATGCCTAAGTCCACCAGCCAGTCCACGATGTTCTTCGAATCCTTGCCTGCTGTGTAGGTCGGCATTTCCTTGAAGCCTTCCTCGATTTCCTCTGCAGTCAGCGAACGGATATCTCCGCTGAACAGCGCTGCGGTAATGCGCTTCGCCTGCTCCAGCAGCTCCTCGCTGTGCACGAACCGGGTCATTTCTTCCGCCAGCGTTTTTTGCGCTTCGCGCTTATGCGGCTCGGTCTCCACCTTCTCCGCCAGCGCTTCGATTTCCTCCTTGGTCAGGAACGTGAAGTACTTGAGGTATTTCACCACATCGCGGTCGTCGGTGTTGGCCCAGAACTGGTAGAATTCGTACGGCGTTGTTTTCTTCGGATCGAGCCAGACGGCGCCGCCGGCGGTTTTGCCGAATTTGGTACCGTCCGCTTTGAGCATCAGCGGGATGGTCAGACCGAAGACCTTGGCTTCGCCGCCTTCTTTTTTACGGATCAGGTCCAGACCGCTTGTGATATTGCCCCATTGGTCAGAGCCGCCGATCTGCAATTGTACATCCTCATGCTGGTACAAATGCAGGTAGTCGATGGACTGCAGAATCTGGTAGGAGAATTCAGTGAACGAAATTCCGCTCTCCAGACGGCTGGAGACAACATCCTTGGCGAGCATCGTGTTGATGCTGAAGTTTTTGCCGTAATCTCTTAAGAACTCAATGACGTTAATCTTCTGCGTCCAGTCGTAGTTGTTAACCATACGCACCTGGTTGTCGCCTTCGGTCACGAACAGCTTCTTCATTTGCGCGGTCAGCGCATCCACATTCTCCTGCACCTGCTCCATCGTCTGCAGGGAACGTTCACTCTGGCGGCCGCTCGGATCGCCGATTGTGCCTGTGGCTCCGCCGATCAGGATCACCGGGCGGTGTCCGGCGAGCTGGAAGCGTTTCAGCACCATGAATGGAATCAGGTGGCCAATATGCATGCTGTCGCCGGTAGGATCGACGCCGCAGTAGAGCGACACGGCCTTTGTATTTGTCAATTCGCGCAATCCTTCTGCATCCGTCTGCTGGTTAATCGCGTCACGCCATTCCAGTTCATCAATAATGTTCAAGCTGTACAGCCCCTTTGTTAGTATTTTCGTATCCATATACACGTTGAGCAAGCAGCGCCGCCTGCAGCTTCCGGTGGTCCAGGCCACAAAAAAAATCGCCCCCTTGTCTAATCAGACACAGGGACGACTATAATTAACCGTGTTACCACCCAAATTGCGCGGACAGCCTGACGGCCAGATCCGCACCACTCACAGCGAGTTAACGTTCGCTTGATTCCGCTTGGCATTACCCAAGATACTCCAGAGTGTAATTCGCAATCCTTGTGTGTACCGGGTTCCATCACCCCCCGGCTTTCTGTGACAGGGACAAAGGCTGCTACTGGCTCGTTCAACGTATGTAAGCTATAAGATTACTGAAAGTATAGTCAATTCCAAATTTGTTGTCAATGCCGCGCCCGATAGTTCTCCGCCTGAGTGGCTCTTTGCTCCTCGGTCAGACGAGGGCAGGTATAGCAGTAGCCGTGATCCTCGGTCAAATAATTCAGGCAGCAGGCGGTCTTGACTGCGGTCAGCCGGTTCGGGTCGATCAGCGGCTCTACGGTGCGGATTACCGCAGCAAACGGATTTCTGGAACGGCCAAACACCGCAGCCGCATCCAGCTCCTCACGCAAAAAACGGTAATCGCCGGTGATCCTGATCTTCGTCCGCTCTTCTTGCTCCTCCTGCAGCAGCCCATGTATATCCCGGTAGAACCGGGTGGGCAACTGGCCCCAGAGCTGGCTGATATGCAGACCGCTTGCGGCAGACAGGCTCTCCATAAGCGGCCTGGCCTGCCTGCCATAGAAACCGGACAGCACCTCTGCCAGCCATTGCCGCCGGGGCAGCCCGCCATCAGGTCCCTCTCGCTCCTGCCAGCGCAGCGGGCGGAAGGTGATCTCAGGCCGTTTGTTCCCTGTTGTCATCTGCAGCTCCAGATTATCCAGCGAGAAATCCGGCGCGCTTCCGGGCACAGATATGGCATACTGCAGCGCCATCGCCACATCGCCGAAGAACCCGGCTGTAAAAGCCGCAGCCGGCTTCCGGTTCTCCGCCCGGAGCTGGCTGCGGTAATGGTTAAGAAACTCTTCCATCCGCGAAGCCTGCAGCAGCTCTGCTATCGGAATGACTATAGCTTCGGGTTCCGGCGGATGGAGGGTGATGCCGTACCGCTGATCCAGCAGTTCAAAATCCATAATGCCCATGCGCTCAGCTCCTTTAGAGGCTAACTTCTCGCCTAAGTTAGTAATGCAAAAGCTCGTTCTCCCGCAGCAGCGGAGCCGTACCGGCGATCCGTCTGCCTTTCCCGTGCGGAATGCAGAGCGGTGTGCCGAACAGCGGATCGCGGATGACCTCGCAGTCGAGCTGGAACACCTTCTTCACTGTTTCAGGAGTTATGATGCTCTCCGGCGGCCCTTCGGCATAGATGTCCCCCGCATGCACAGCTACCATGTGATGGGCATACCGGCAGGCCAGATTCAGATCATGCAGCACCATGACAATCGTGCGCCCCTCGCGCTCATTCAATTCATACAGCATATCGAGAATCTCTACCTGATGCGACAGGTCAAGATAGGTTGTCGGCTCGTCCAGCAGCAGCAGGTCCGTCCCCTGCGCCAGCGACATGGCGATCCATACCCGCTGCCGCTGTCCACCGGACAAGGAATCGACCGTCTGGTCGGCCAAATCCTGCACCCGGGCTGATTCCAGCGCGGAGCGGACCATGGCCTCATCCTCCTCCGACCATGCCTTCAGCCAGCTCTGATGCGGATATCTTCCCTGGCGGACCAGCTGCCGCACCGTCAAGCCCTCGGGAGCCGTCGGCCCTTGAGGCAGAATCGACATGGCCTTCGCCACCTCCCGCGTGGACATGCGCGCAATCCGCTGCCCGTCCAGCAGCACTTCTCCGCTGCCGGGCTTCAGCAGCCGGGCGAGCGTGCGCAGCAGCGTTGATTTGCCGCAGCCGTTGCCCCCGATGAGCACTGTGATCTGCCCTTCGGGGATCTGCAAATTCATCCTCCCGATCACAGTCTTGGAACCGTAGGATACTGTCAAATCACTCGCTTCCAGCGTCGCCAATGCTTTCGCCTCCTTTGCTACAATTGGTTCCGGTTCCGGAACAGCATATAAATAAAGAACGGCGCCCCGATTCCCGCCGTGAATACCCCTGCCGGAATGTCCAGCGGATAAAAAATCGTCCGGGCGATCAGGTCGGCCAGAAACACAAGCAGGCCACCGGTCAGCGCCGACATCACGAGCAGGCCGCCGAACATTCTTCCGGTCCAGCGTCTGGCCAGATGGGGAGCGATCAAGCCGATGAAGCCGATGGCGCCGGACACCGATACGGCAAAGCCGGCCAACACCACGCTGATCAGCACCAGCACCAGGCGGTGGCGCTGCACGGCAACCCCCAGGCTTCCGGCCACATCGTCGCCCAGCTCCTGGGCATTCAGGCTGCGGGCAAAATACAGGGCAAGCGGAATTCCAATCAGCACAGCCGGAAGCACGGTGTACACATTGTCCCATGAAGCCCCGTATACACTGCCTGTCATCCACAGATAGGCCTTGCTTGCGACGATTGCCGGGCTCATCACGATCATCAGCGTTGTAGCCGCCTTCGCCGCCGCCGACAGCCCGATGCCGATCAGCACCAGCCGAATGGGCGTTACGCCCTTTTGCCATGACAAGCTGTAGACCAACAATGACACCACAAGCGCCCCTGCCACGGCGGCGGCAGGCAGCAGCTTGATGCTCACGCTGCCGCTCAAAAAGGTAATGAAGGCTACTGCCGCCGCCGAAGCGCCGCCGGTGATCCCGATGATATCCGGCGAAGCCAGCGGATTGCGGATAACTCCCTGCAGAATCGCACCGGAGACCCCCAGCGCCGAGCCGACCAGCAGAGCGGTAAGTACTCTCGGCAGTCGCAGCGTCATAATAATAAAGTCATACTCACCCTGTCCGCTGCCGAAGATCGTACGCAGCACATCCGAAGGCGAGATGTAGCTGTCGCCCCACCCGGTTCCCGCAGCAACCGCTATAATATACAGCGCAAATCCGATGACCAGCGTCCAAACGGTTCTGCGCTCCACTTGATAACGAACACCCATCTTCCGGGTGTGCGAATGAACAGGCTTGCTCACTTCCACGCACCTCCCTTGCGGGCCACATGAATAAAGAACGGCACCCCGATTGCAGCCGTCATCACCCCGATGGGCACCTCCGACGGTTGAATCAGCAGCCGCGCGGCGACATCCGCCAGCAGCAGCAGTCCCGCTCCCAGCAGCGCGGAGAATGGCAGCACCCAGCGGTAATCATTACCCGCCAGTCCCCGGGCCAGATGGGGAACGAAGAGGCCGATGAAGCCAACCGCCCCTACCATAGCGACCGAGCCTCCGGCGAGGATGACGATCAGCCCGCCCAGCAGCAGCTTAACGAGCAGCGTTCGCTGGCCCAGGCCTTTGGCGATATCCTCGCCGGTTGTCAGCAGATTCAGCGCCCGGCCCATTCCAAGGGCAAAGATCCCTGCAACCGCAATGAACGGTAGCAGCGGCCGCACATTCTCGAGCGTCCGGCCGCTGATCGAGCCGGCCAGCCAGAACAGCACATCCTGCAGGCCTGTATCATTCATCACCAGCAGCGCCTGCGTGCAGGAAGCGAATAAAGCGGTAATGGCCGAGCCGGCCAGAACCAGCTTGACCGGTGTCAGGCCGTCGCGCCCAAGCGACCCTAGCGCATAGACAATAACGGTTGCAAGCACCGCACCGCCTACGGCGTAGAGTGAGAGGATGATCAGCGGTGTAGCCGGATTCACAAGCACCGCCAGAACAACCATCAGGATAGCGCCGGAGCTTATCCCGAACACATCCGGCGAGGCCAGCGGGTTACGGGTCATCGCCTGCATCAGCGTCCCGGCCAGGGCCAGTGAGGCTCCCACCGAGAGCGCAATTACAGCACGTGCCAAGCGCTCTGTACGGACGATCAGTTGCCCGACGGAACCGGCATCATAATCAGTGAAGGCCAGAACCAGGGTATGCCAGGATACCGCAGTCCTTCCGAGCAGCAGACTGGCGGTGAACGCTCCGCACAGGAGCAGAATTAGAATCAGCAGCAGAACAGTGTTGCGCTTGTTCATTTCGCCAGATCGAACATCTCGTACAGGCTGTCCAGCATCAGATTGGCCGACAGGATGCCTCCCGCCATATTCCAGGCCACCTCGTCTACCATATGAACCTGATTGTTCTTGACCGCGTCCAGGTTCTTCCACAGCGGATGACTCGTCCAGTCTGTATACAGCTTATTAACCGCAGCTTCATCCGTACCGGAATTGAAGTTAAAAATAACATCGGCGTTCATATCCGGGATACTCTCCTTGGAGGTCAGCTTCACGCCCCAGATATCCGCATCATGACCCTCAGGTCTTGTGAAGCCAAGCTCCTTCAGAATGCCACCTGCAAACCCCATGTAGAAGATCCGCGCATGATCCTCACGGAAATTGGTGATCGTAGCCTCAATCGGCAGACGGTCACCCATTTTCTGCTTAAAGTCGGCCACCCGGCTGTCCCATTTGCCCATCAGCTCAGCCGTCTTGTCCTGCTGGTTCAGCACCTCGCCCATCAGCTTGACCGTTCCCTTCCAGTCATAGACCTCGCCGCTCATCACTGTAGGCGCAATTTGGCTGAGCTGGTCGTAGATCGCTTCATGGCGGATTTTGTTCGCAAAGATCACATCCGGCTTCAGCTTGTAAATCTCCTCCAGATTGGGCTGGTCCTCTGTCCCGAGCTGGGGAATGCCGCCAAGATCGGCACGCAGATATTCATAGACCGGCTTCTCCAGCCATGATTCCACGATACCGACAGGCTTCACTCCAAAAGCAACCGAGGCGTCATTCGCCCCCTGGTACAAGGTGACGATCCTGACGGGCGTTCCCTTGATCTGTGTTTCTCCCATCTCATGCTTGATTGTGCGCACCTCGTCAGATGCCGCGTCTGTTCCTGCGGCTTCCGTTTTGTCTGCCGGAGCAGCACTCGCCTGCGCCGCAGCCGGCGCCGCCGATTCCTCCGCTGCCGTTCCTGTATTCTTATTCTGGCCGCAGCCTGCAGCAATCAGCATAACGATAAGCAGCAGTGCTGCCATCCATGCTTTTTTCCAGCTATATCTTTGACTCATCATTGACTGGTCTACCCCCATCTTTTTTTATAATTCTGAGAACACTTTATTGATATTGATTCTCATTATTAATTATAGAAAAAGAGCAGAGCGTGAACATAGCCGTTTACGTTCATTATTTGGACAAATCCGTCCTCCAGAGCTCCCAAAGCTTGTCGAGCAGCAAATTATGAGAATAGGCGGAGTACAGTGTGTATAAATGCTGATGCTCGAACAAGGAATAGACCCTCCCGCTGCGTACCGCCCTCATCTCCATCCATCGCGGGTCCTCTTGGATTCTCTGCATCATCTCCCGGATGGACATCTTCGTCAGCGGACTGCCGTCATTGCGAAAGCTGGCAAAGAGCAGAATGTCGGGATTATAGCCATAAATCTCGCCATAGCTGATCTCGCGGTAGAGCTGGATATCGCCAAGGTCCTCCGGCGCCTGAAGCCCCAAGTCGCCATATACGACCGCACCTACATTCCTATGTCCGAAGAGGCATAAGCTTCCGTTGCCAACACCAACGATGAGCAGCGACTTGCCCTCCGTGAAGGATGCAAGATCAGCACGCATCTTCTGTGCCTTGAGCTCGTACTGCATCAGCCAGTCCTCTGCAGCCTCTTCCCTGCCGGTGGTAATAGCCACCTTGCGGAGCTGTGTGCGCCAATCATCAAAGAACGGAATGGTAACGGTCTCCGCAATGTGTTCGAACATTCTCGCCTTCACTGACGTTTCCTCATCGTACACCTCGCAGGTAAGAATAACATCCGGTTCCGCCGCTGTGAGCTTGTCGAGATCCGGCCGGAAGGTGCCAATTTCCCTGGTCTTCTTCAGCTCGACCGGATAATAGCCGTTGATCAAGGCGGCATACGGCTCTATACCTAACGCCAGCATATGGCCGGTCAGATGATGCTGCAGCGGCACGATCCGGTCTGCCGCTTTGACCCGGCGTACATATTGGGAAGGAGATAAACCCGTCGCCGTGCGAAATTTGCGGCTGAAATAGAATTCATCGGCGTACCCGACGCTTTGGGCAATGGCGCGAAAGGAATCCTTCGTTGACAGCAGCGCCTGCTTGGCGTGCTTCAGCCGGATTTCGGTCAGAAACTCTACCGGCGTCTTGCCAAGCTGCTTTTTGAATATTTTGGAGTAGTAATCCACACTCATGCCCGCCACTTCCGCCAGGCGTTCCCGGTTAACGCTGAGTTTATAATTGCGGTGCATATATTCCACCGATTTGGTAATCGCCCGCTCTTGGACCGATTCATTGCTGCCGGAGCAGCCTTCAAACAGACTTAACAGCAGATCCTGGAACAGTATATTTGCTTTCATGCGCTGCCGGGCATCTCCGCCCAGCTTCTCCATGATATCGAGTCCGATATTCATAAGCAGGAGACCGGGTACCGCATCATACTCAAGAGGCTGCTCCAGACAGACCGGCACATGCCTTCCGCCCGAGCTTTCCCGAAGAATGGAGAAGCTCAGCACCAGCCCGTTCTCCCAGCCTTCCGCGTACTCTGAGACATTTGCACCTGGCGGCGTAATGATCAGCTTTTGAATCTCTGAGTGATAGCTTTTCTGCCGGATAGAACGCTTCGTATGGCCGGATAGCAGAAGCATTTTATGCAGATAAGGGGGCTCTTTCTCTTCCGGTTCTATGGGATATTCGCTCAGCGGAAGCAGGCTGGCAAGTCTGTAGAGATAGCAGGACATGTCATTCAGAATAGCGTTCATAGTTACGACGCCTCCATTTGAGAATACTTCTCAGTATATTTTAGAAGGAATCATTTTACATTACAATCCTTCAAAATTTGAAGATATTTTTTTGTTATCCTAACTACATAAACATATCCAAACAAACCTTTTTATGTTATGTTGGATATATATGGATGTCAGGAGGTGGTAAGGAGCCAGGTTCGGCACACACTTCTGAGAGTATACGCAGACAAAATGAATAATCCAATTTTGACAAGGAGGAACTTGTAATGAAATCCGGCAAGAATTTTTCGTTCCGAAGTTTTAGTCTTGTAGCTCTAGCCTGCGCACTTCTCCTCTCCTTCTCTATTCCTCAGAAGCAAGCGGCGGCGGCGGGGGCCTCGGTCAAGGGATTTTATTTAAGCGGTACCAAACTATATGACGCAACAGGCAGCCCTTTTGTAATGAGAGGTGTCAATCATGCCCATACCTGGTACAAAAACGATCTGGCTACCGCCATTCCGGCCATTGCCGCAACCGGCTCCAATACAGTCCGCATCGTGCTCTCCAATGGGAGCAAATGGTCTCTCGACAGCGTGTCCGATGTGAAGAGCATCCTCGCGCTGTGCGATCAATACAAGCTGACCGCCATGCTTGAGGTGCATGACGCAACCGGCTCGGACAATGCCTCTGACCTGAACGCGGCCGTTAACTATTGGATCAGCATCAAGGATGCCCTGATTGGCAAAGAAGACCGGGTCATCGTCAACATTGCGAACGAATGGTTCGGCTCCTGGAGTACAGCCTCCTGGGCCAGCGCCTACCAGTCTGCCATTCCCGCCCTCCGGGCTGCCGGAATCAAGAACACGCTGGTTGTGGATGCCGCAGGGTGGGGACAATATCCAACCTCCATCTTCACAAGCGGCAATGCCGTGTTCAATTCCGACCCCCTGCACAATACGATCTTTTCCATCCATATGTATGAATACGCCGGCGGAACGGCAGCAACGGTGAAGAGCAACATCGACAACGCCCTCGCCATTGGTGTGCCGGTCATTGTCGGTGAGTTCGGCTTCAAGCATACCAGCGGAGATGTAGACGAAGCGACGATTATGAGCTATTCGCAGGAAAAAGGCGTCGGCTGGCTAGCATGGTCCTGGTATGGAAACGGCGGCGGGGTCGAATATCTCGACTTGTCTAACGGCCCTTCCGGCAACCTCACCGATTGGGGCAAATCCGTTGTGAATGGCTCTAATGGAACACTCGCAACCTCTGTGCTGAGCAAAATCTACACGACTCCCGGTTATGTGCCTGTTCCTGATAACGGCCCAACGCCTACTCCAACGGCTACGCCTACAGCAACACCGACACCTACTGCATCACCGACACCAACTGCAACACCGACTGCAACTGTAATACCTACGCCAACCTCGACGCCTACAGCAGCACCCGGAGGGCTTGTGCTGTATTACCGGGCTGCGGATACAAATGCTACCGATAGCCAGATCAGGCCCCATTTCAATATAAAAAACAACAGCAACTCCGCCGTCAGCCTAGACGGGCTGAAGATACGTTACTACTTCACCAAAGACGGATCACAGCCGCTTAGCGGCGCTATTGACTGGGCCCAGCTTGGCGCGGCGAACGTGACTCTTACATTTGGAAACGCAAATGCCGCGGGTGCGGATTCCTACGTGGAAGTCGGCTTCACCTCAGGAGCAGGCAGTCTCCCGGCCGGAGGGCAGACCGGAGATATCCAGCTTCGTTTGTTCAAAAGCGACTGGAGCAATTTTAACGAAGCCAACGACTATTCCTTTGACGCGGCCAAGACAGCCTACAGCCTCTGGAATCATGTCACTCTGTACCAAAACGGCACGCTGGTGTCCGGTTTAGAGCCTTAAGCGCAGAGAATAACCGCTCATAGCAAAGAAGAAACGGGTGCGTCCTTTGTTAAGAACACACCCGTTTCGGCGGGCAAATCTTTTATTTCATATTTTCCAATGCTTCTATCGCATAGTTCAGTTCAACGTCTTGTCCTTGGATATACATTTCTTTGAAAGTCAGCTCATTTAATGGAACTTTAATATCGGGAGTTTCCCCGCCATGCCCGCTGTAATCACTATCGCCCTGAATCACTTTATCTTGATTAAGCGATCTGCCGTCCGGGAATATAAGATGGTAGCCCTCCGGCATTTCAACTTGTATAGGACTTGTTATCACCCCAAATGAACCGTTTGAAGCCGTGAATCCCACAATTTTAACGTTGGGTAACCCCTTTAACAGGATGGGCAAGCCTTCTCCTGAGCTTTTGGTTCTATTATTAACTAAAACGGCTATCTTCCCAGCATAATAGGGATCTTCAGGTTTAATAGTACGGGTCTCAGCAGAATTTATCTCGAACTTCCCTGTAATCCGGTTATAATAACTGACATATTCATAAAACCTCATCTTGTCAACAAAAGAACCTGCCATTGAAGAAACAAGATCATCACTGCCGCCCGGATTATCGCGGACATCAATAATCAAGCCTTTTACCCGCTGCTCCTGGAACCATTTCAATTTTTCTTTCAGCCATTTTTCGGGACTGGCTATGGCTTCACTGGAAAGAAAGTACCTTATTTTCACATAACCGTATCCGTTGCTCAAAACTTCGCCTTCAATTGGAGCATCCGCTTTATTCAGTTTTACTTTCGTTTCCTTTAGTGTCTCATAGTTGTCATCATAAGCCTTTAATGTCACTTTTCTCGTTTGACTCTCGCCCATATTTTTATACTCCACTTGAACTTCTTTTCCTATTGGCGCTCTTACCATAAACCGCCCTTGGTTATATATCCTGTCCCCTTCTGTAGCCGGTGGGCTTTCGCTCCAAAAGGGTTTACGATAAGCTTCCTTAACGGCTGTTCCATCCCAGGCAACGATCTCCGCCCCAAGCTTCATTCCGCTTTGTTCAGCGGGACTGCCTGCTAAGACCAAATTAACCAGCACCTTGCCATTGTCCAATTGAACCGTGCTTATTCCAAAGCCGCCCCCTGCTTCACTTTTAAAAACCTTATTATTGTCATATAAATTTTCATTTTCTATTTTGATATGTCCGTCTCTAAAAGAAAAAAGGTATTCTCTTAACGTTTTATAGTATAAATCTTTGTTCTTATCCTGCTCTGCTTTTTGAAATACCGGCACATACTTATCCTCTAATTCCTTCCAGTTCACTTGTTTCCATTCCCCAAACGGGTATTCTCTGGATAACCGCTCATTCAATTGCTCAAAAGCTTGGGAATAGCTCATTTTACTGAAATGACTAACCGGGTTGTATCTCAATTCACCTGCATACATCAACGCAATTACAATGGGGATAACGCCGCCTATACAAAGGATGGCTTTTACAATTCTATGCTTGGGAACAGGAGCAGAATAGGCTGGTTTAAATAACCGCTTCACTGTACATATGAAAAGTATCAGGGTTAGGGAGTAGAACATCATCCCCAGTATTGTCGTATCCCCAGATAAGACACTTACAATAGAGACAATGACGCCTGCACCCGGCAAAAAATCTAACCATCTGTAATATTTTCGAATTGGAACAGCGTACCTTGCCAGAACTATCAAATCAATACAACATAAAATCATTTCATAAACGGTCAACCACATCATCAGTTCCTCCAGTCCATGATTACGTTTCTTTGGAAGCATAGAAAAGAAATATGAACGGAGAATGAACTGAAAAAAATTTCATTTGGATTTGCGGGAATGTGCTGCCTCATGCGGAAAGTCCGGGAGCTTGACGGTAACCGTCGTGCCTTGTCCTACCGAGCTTTGTACTTCAATGCTTCCGTGATGGAGGGCAATAATTTGCTTAACGATGGCGAGGCCAAGGCCGCTGCCGCTTTGCGCCCGGTCTGTTTTATAGAATCTCACAAAAATATGGTTTAGTTCTTCCGGGGGAATGCCGATTCCTGAATCGGTGATCGTGACGGTATGTTCATTATTTTGTGATATAAGACCGATCCGGATCTTTCCCCCCTCTGGCGTAAATTTGATGCTGTTTCCAAGCAAATTCATCCATACCTGATTGAGCTGATCCGAGTCGGCCGTTATTTTGACGGCAGCGGGCAAAGCCAGAGCAATATGAATATTTTTGGACAGCAATAGGGGTTCACTGGTGACGACTACCTGCCTGATTTGCTCATCGAGGTTGAACGTTTTTGCCGCAAATGGATGATGCTCTGATTCAAGGGAAGCAAGCCTGAGTAAATTATCGCTTAGCCGGGACAGCCTTTCACTTTCCATAAGGATAATATCCAGATACCGGCTGCGGTTGTCTTCAGTTACAAGCTGCTCATACTTCAATGCCTTTGCAAAACCGGAAATAGATGTTAGCGGTGACTGGATTTCGTGCGATACATTGGAAACAAAGTCTTGCCGCATCAGTTCCAGCTGTTTGAGTTCGCGCGCCGTTTCGTTAAAGCTTTGGGCCAGGATACCCAATTCGTCTTTACGATTCATTTTCAATTCCACATTGAAGTCGCCCTTTGCAAGCTGTCTGGTCGCTTTCGTCAACGCTTTAAGAGGCTTCACCAGATACCTGGCGGCAATGAGGATGCACAAGCTGCCTACAACCAGCACAAGGAGCAACAAAGTTATGATTAACCGGATGATGGTCATTTCGTTTTCAGACGACGGCAGTAAAAACAAGGCACAGCGCTTTCCCTCAAATGAAAACGGCAGGCCGATGTACATCACCCCTTCAGCTTTTACCGTTGACCGGTAAGGGTTGCCCTTCAGCACTTGTTGAATCGTTTCCGGCGCAATTGCAACAGCATCCTTATTTTTTTCTTCCACTCCGTACGAATTCATCTCACCGGAATCGGTAAAGACTTGAACAGGATACGATATTAACGTGGCGATCTGTTTCATATATCCGTCCAAATTTTGGGGTTCCGTTTGTTCATAGAGGCGAATGATGTTATTGCCTGCAGCAATCATATCGTTTTGTTCTAAATTATTTAGTTCTTTCTCAAATATAGCGAATCCTATGAAAAAAGACGCAAGCAAGCCAATGATAATCGCAGCCAAAAACGTAAGCACGACGCGGACATATAATGTCTTCATCCGGCATTCACCACAAGCCGGTATCCGAGACTGCGGGCAGTTTCGATGCGAAAATGCTGTGTTTCTCCGGCAAACCTCTCACGCAGCCTCTTGATGTGCACATCAATGGTCCGGTTATCGCCTTCATAATCCATCCCCCAAATTTGGACAATCAGAAATTCCCGTGTGAATATTTGCCCCGGATGGCTGGCCAGCGCGAACAGGATCTCAAATTCTTTTAACGGCAGGGTCAATTCCTCGTTACCGCGAATAACTTTGTAGGTCCGCCTGTCCAGTATGATCCCGCCCAACTGTATGGTCTGGGAGGAGGCAATCCGGTAACGTCTCAGCAGCGCTTTGACTCTCATCACAAGCTCCAGCGGATCGAATGGCTTGGTCAGGTAATCATCCGTTCCCAACTGGAAACCCTTTACCTTTTGCCCCACTTCTCCCTTGGCCGTCACCATCAACAGGGGGATATCGGGATATTGATTCCGAATCTCCTTGCACAAATCCCAGCCGTCCATGAGCGGCATTACGATATCGAGGATGACCAGATCTATGCCCTGGCCTTCCACAATGGAAAGCGCATCAGCCCCGTTCTTCGCCTCCACAATTTCAAACCCTTCGTTCAGCAAAAATAATTTCATCAGCTCACGAATGTGCCCATCGTCGTCCGCAATAAGTATTTTGGCCATACCATTGTCCCCCCTTCAAGGAAGATGTCACTTATCCCAGATAACATTTTACATGCATCTCCCTTGATTTGACAAAAGAAGCTGGAGTATCAAAGGTTGTCCATCTGTAAACCGGTGTATAATGCAAGAGTCACTTTATTAAACTAGATCAGTGGATTGCGGCTATAGCATCCCTGCCGGAAAGAGGTTATACATCATGAAGTTTTCCGATTATTCCACTTATGATGCACTGGGTCTTGCAGCGCTGGTCAGAGCACGGGAGGTCTCGCCGCGCGAGCTTGCCGAAGCTGCGTTCGCCCGGATGGACGAAGTGAATCCGCTCCTGAATGCAGTGGTCCGCACCCGCCGGGAAGCTGCACTGAAAGAGGCCGATGAGATGCCGGTCCAAGACAGCTCCCGGCCGTTTGCCGGAGTTCCCTTCCTGCTGAAGGACATCTCGCAGGCCATCGGCGGCGAACCGCTCACCTCCGGCGCACTGCTGATGAAGGACCATATCGCCAAGAGGGATTCGAACTTTGTGGCCCGGATCAGAAGCGGCGGATTTATTCCGCTCGGCCACACGAACACCCCTGAATTTGGGCTCAAAAATATTACCGAGCCCCTTCTGCACGGCCCTGCACGAAATCCGTGGAACACTGAATTCTCGCCTGGAGGCTCAAGCGGCGGCGCTGCTGCAGCCGTTGCGGCAGGAATCGTGCCGGCAGCGGGAGCCAGCGACGGGGGCGGCTCGATCCGTATTCCGGCTTCGTTCACCGGCCTGTTCGGGCTGAAGCCGACACGCGGACGCACGCCGGTAGGGCCGGGGGTCGGCCGCCAGTGGCAAGGCGCTTCCATCGACTTCGCGTTGACGCGGTCGGTGCGCGACAGTGCAGCGATGCTCGATCTGCTGCAGACTTTGCAGCCGGAGGCTGCTTTTCAGACACCGCTCTATAGTGGGGTCTATCTGGACGACCTCTCGAAGCTCGGGCAGAGGAAGCTGCGGATTGCATTCACAACAGCCTCGCCGGTCGGAACGCCTGTAGCAGCAGAAGCCGTAACAGCCGTGTTAAAAACCGTAAAGTGGCTGCAGGCAGAGGGGCATGAAGTGGAAGAAAAGCTGAGCCCAGTCAATGGGGTAAGGCTGATGGAGAATTATTATACGATGAATGCCGGAGAAGTGGCGGCGATGTTCCAATCGCTGGAGAATGGACTAGGCCGCAGCATTAAGGCAAGTGAGGTTGATATCGTAACCTGGGTACTGGGCGAAGCCGGCAAGAAGGTCACCGCCGCAGAATTTGTGCACAGCCTGAACGAATGGGACGTAGCTGCCGCGCAAATGGCGGCTCTGCTGGGACGCTACGACCTCTATATCACACCTGCCAATGCCGATTCCGCACCTAAGGTCGGAGAGCTTACCCAGCAGCCGGATGAAATTGAAGCTCTGCTGCAGGTAAGCGGGCTGCCCAAGGAAGAGCAGCGGCAAATGATCTATGAAATGTTCGAGCCCAGCCTGACTTACACACCTTTCACGCAGCTCGCCAATCTGACCGGTCAGCCGGCGATGAGCGTTCCGGTACACCTTACACCGGAAGGGCTGCCCATCGGCGTTCAGGTTATGGCCTCCAAGGGCCGCGAAGAGCTGCTGTTACAGCTTGCCGCCCAATTGGAGCAGTCGGAGCTGTGGGTCGGCATGAAGGGAAATCCGCTGTTCCCTTGAAAAGGATAGTATATAAGTTGAACTAAAAAAAACATAAAAAGGCAGAAGTGACGGAGGGGAAGTTTGGAACTGGAGGAGCGAACGCGTCCGCCTTTGTCTGCGGATTTCCACCGCGAAAAGCGGTATACAATCAAGAAATCTGCAGACAACAGCGGCCGGAAGTCCAAACATTCCCCGCAGTTACGGCCAGTACCCTAATATAAAAAATCTAAAGTTCAACTTATATGTACGCTCTGGCCGGCACATTCCGCATACTCCACCTCAATCTAGGGGATACTTGGCATGTGTGATTGCATTTTCTGCAATAGAAAACATATATCCCTGTAACAAATCTGATTCTGCTGTATTTCGTGCAATCAATTTCCCGGATTTCGACCCGAAAGGGCAACTCCGCAGAAATCTGCTGCACAGAATACAGCAGAAGCTGTTTTCCGGCGGAATTGAAGACAGTCTGTTGCAAAAAATACAGCAGATTGTCCCGGGCAGCCGCCCAGGGGCTCCAAACTATCAAACCTCAGCTCAGCCCCAGTCGCAGACACTTCATATTGGAGTACCTATAGCCCGCAGCCTCATAAAAATGCAGCGCGCGCGCATTCCCGGCATCTGCGAGCAGCGTAATCCGCAGAAAGCTATTTTCCCGGGCATATTCCACAATCCCGTCCATAAAAAACCGGCCGCTCCCTCTACCCCGCTCCGCCGCAGATATAATAAAATCCTCCAGCATGATTACCGGTCCGCCTTCAAAGGTGCTGAAGCCAAAAGCCAGATTCACCATCCCTACAACCTGCTCCTCCCGCTTCAGCAGCAGGAGCATCCCACGGTCCGGATGGTCCAGAATCAAGCGGAGTCCGGCTTTCTGCTTGCCGATATTGACAGCGCCGGCGAAATCCTGCTCCATTGCGAACAGTTCGCCGAGCAGTCTGCACATGTCTTCAAGGTTCTCTACCCCGGCTGTGGCTATTGTCAGCATGGTCCGATCATCCCTTCTTTTGTTCCGTTTTGATTTACCCCATAATAAAGGATCTTCTGCCTTTTCACTATGACTTTTGGAAGCTGTAAAAGCTTACTGGACGGCAGAGGCCAGCCCGTCGTCAATAGCCGCCGCCAATTCCTCATACGAAGACCCTTTTAGCAGTTTGCCGTTCACCATAAACTGCGGTGTTCCGTTGACTCCGTAATTACCCGCAGTCTTGAAATCCTCCTTCACCGGCAGCATGTAAGTATGCTCCTGCAGATCCTTGGCGAAGCGGTCATAGTCTATGCCGCCGATATTGTTTTTGACGAAATCAAGCAGAAACTGCGGCGTAGCCCAAATCCTAGTCTCATCCCCCTGGTGATCGTACAGCTTACTCATAAATTCCCAGAATTTATCGTTATCCTGTGCTGCAATAGCTTCGCCGGCGCTCGCAGCCATGATTGAATCACGGTCTATAAACGCAAAGTTCATAAAAAACAGCTCCACCTTGCCTGTATCCACAAACTCTTTTTTGAAGCGTTCGAAGTAAGTTTCCTTCCACTTCTTGCAGGAAGGGCATTTAAAGTCCGCGAATTCAATTACCTTCACCTTGGCTAAGCTGCTGCCCAGATGGGGCTGCTTTTCATATTTCAAGCCTTCTGCATCATACTCCCCGCGGATTTCCGTGTAATTGGGCAGTCCGCTGAGACCGGAGGATGCCTTCGACGGCTTCAGAAAAACAACGGTGGCGGCAACCGCAAGCACGGCGATGATTACAACGGATAACACAAATTTAGATCCCGGGCTGGCCTGCCCGGTACGGCCTGCTTGCTTGGTGCGTTTGCTTGAATGGGTCAGGCGGGCTGCTTGGGATAAAACGGTCAGCTTCTTGGGCTCCGCAGTGTTGGTTTGCTTGGCCAGATTGCCCGCCTTGGTTTGTGGACTGTTTTTTTTGGACATGGTTCATGATCCCCCTCAATAAAATTGCAGCATCATACGCCTCATAAATGATAGCGCTTTCCATTTTTTTTGCGGCGCAGCAGAAAAAGCGATGCGGAAGCGTGAACCGCCTCCGCATCCTGCTTAAATAATTACACCAGCTCTAACCTGCTGTTGAATTTGTAGCTTCCGCCTGTTTCCGCCCGGAAGGTGGTGCTTAGCTCTCCCCAGCGCACCTTCACCGTTCCCGGAGAGAAGGTGCGGATCACGGCTTCTGTCAGCCGGCCGTTTTCCCAGACAGCGTCCACTTCAGCATTCCCCTTGGCCCGCAGCCCGGACACCGCTCCTGTGCTCCATGCCTCAGGAAGAGCAGGCAGCAGATGAATCTCATCCGCATGGCTCTGCAGCAGCATTTCTGAAATGACGGCTGTACCGCCGAAATTTCCGTCAATGACGAAGATATTGCTCTCCGCTCCGGCAATACCCGATTTGGAGTAGGTGAACAGATTATCGAAGCACAGGCCGCCGATCAAGTGGGAGATATGTTTGTAAGCCTTCTCCCCGTCACGCAGTCTGGCAAAGCCAAGCCCGAACAAGGCCGCCGTGAATTCCACATCCTCCAGTTCGTCCTGGAGCATCCGGTTCTCCAGCGTGACTCTCACCGCTCTGCTAAGCTCCGGTGTCCGGTCAGGTGTAATCTGGTTGCCGGGATACAGGGCAACCAGATGGGACAGATGCCGGTGCTCCGGCTGTGCTTCTGCATAATCCTCCAGCCATTCCTGCAGCTGCCCTCTCTTGCCGATCTGAAGCGGTGGCAGCTTGAATATCGCTTCCTGCAGCTTCCGCTGCAGCTCCTCGTCCCTCTCCAGCAGCTCCGCTGACTTCAGGCAGAACTCGAACAGCTCACGTACCAGTATTTGATCCATAGTCGCTCCCATAGACAACTGCTGCGCACCCTCTTCCGGATCGCCGGGATAAAATGAATTCTCCGGCGAGTTGGAAGGTCCGGTCACCAGCCAGCCATACTTGGGATGAATACTCATGTAGTCCAGGAAGAAGGCTGCAGCTTCTTTGAGCACAGGATAAGCCTGACGCTCCAGGAACTCACGGTTCCGGCTGTATTCATAATGCTCGATCAACTGTGCGGCGAGCCACAGTCCGCCTGTGACATTGAGTCCCCATGAAGTCTCCCAGCCCGGAAGCGTGAAGCCCCAGATATTCGAGAATACATGCGCGACCCAGCCCCCGCTGCCATATAAATTGCGGGCGGTGGATCTTCCCGCCTGTGCCAGATCTTCAACATAACGCAGCAAAGGAAGATGGCTGTCCCCCAGGTTCGTAATCTCCGTAGGGTAATAATTCATCTGGGTGTTTATGTCCATGTGGTAGTCGCAGCTCCAGCCCATCCGGCATGCCTCTCCATCATTCCAGATGCCCTGAAGGTACATGGGCAGCGGGGAATCCCCCCGTGAGCCGGCGATAGTCAGATAACGTCCGTACTGCAGGAACAGGGCGAAGAGCTGCGGATCATCCTCGCCGCCTTCCTGGGCCAGTAATTGAATACGCTGATCTGTAGGGAGACTGGCCTTGCCTGAGTGCCCCAGCTGTATGTTCACCTTGCCATACTGCCGGCTGTAATCTGCGATATGATCCTGTCTCAGCAGGTCATAACCTTTGCCAATCGCCTGCTCAAGCGCATACCGGCTTTCCGATTCCCAGTCCGTGTCCATACGGCGGTAATCGGTGCTGACAGCAAAGTAAATCCGGGCCTCATCCGCTCCAGAGACCGTAAATCGGCCATCCCTGTTATGAATCGTGCCGCCGGATACGGACACCTTGACCATTCCTTTGGCCCATACCCCGCAAGCCCCGTTACTGTGTACGGCTTCTGTCGCTTGGCCCTTGAATTCCAGCGTGCCGTCATCCACAGTTAGGACAGTGAACGACTCAGTCCCGCCCTCCAGACCAAGTGCAAAGGCTACGCCGCCTGGATGATCGCTCCAAATCCTTGAAGCCACCAGATGATCAGCATGCGAGGCGAAAACCTCACGGTGCAGGGTTACGCCGTTTCCCTGATAGACCGCCCCTGCCACCGCATTTGTCAAATCCAGCTCTCGCCGAAAGCTCCCGGCTTCCCCAGACCTCTGACCCTGCCCTGCAAAATCAATGACAACCTCGCATAATCCGAGGTTCGTGCCGAAATTCTGCTTCTGCGGCTGCAGATACTGCTTGGCAAGACGGTCACCCGTCTCATAATCCCCCGCAAAGAAATGCTGCCGTATTTCTGTCAGCACATCCTTGCCCCCTGCAGAAGCAGGCTCCGGGTCGGTCTGCCCTGACCAGTAGGTGACCTCGCTCATGCTCCACACCTCACGGTCCGGGGCAGCCATCACTACTGCGCCTATTCTTCCGTTGCCCAGCGGCAGTCCTTGGGACCAGTCCTGCGCAGGAGTCGAATACCACAGCTTAAAATCGTTCATACAATATTCTCCTGTCTGTATTTTACAGTCATTCTGAAGATTTTGGACTCTGCAGGTTCCAGCGTTACTGCAAACTCTCCTGATGTTTCTCCTTGCAGTCCTTCCCACAGATCCTGAAACACGTAGGTTGCCTTGGCATCTAATCCTGCACGCTCCAAGAGAATAGACTTATGCGCAGCCTGTGCAGCATCGAAGTTGAAGACGGCCAGATAGAAGGCTTTGTCTTCAGCAGATTCAAGCACGAAGACATCGGAGGCCTGCTTGCCAAGATCACCCTCGACAGGACGGAAGGTTTGGCCCATACGGGCTATGTTCATAATCTCTTTGTTACCAAGCCACTTTCTTGCCCGCTCAGCAGCTTCCGGCTTGCGGAAGTCATCCCCCAGCAGAAGCACCGTGCCGGCAATAACCGAAGCGGTCAGGCGGGTGCGGCCTTCCTGCCAGCCGGTGGCCTCCTGGTTGAAGCTCTTGTACAGCACGGAATGGTCGGGATCATTGTAACGGTACAAGGTACTACTCATCCACCAGCCATGTGTCAACGAGTTCAGCAGGTACTCCGTATCCTGCAATGTGCCAAAGACGTCGCAGGATATGCGGCGGCTGTGAGCAAACGCATACGGGAACAGCGGAGCAATGGAAAGATTGATGAAGAACGGACGGCCGATCACCTCGGGCGAGAGCTTTTTCTGCAAGTAAGACATGCCGTAGTGGTAAGCCGCAATCCCCGTCGTAATCTCCGGATTGTGGTGCCGCCCTTCCAGCGCGCCATGCGCCAGGAAGTCCAGCTTGATATACTCGAAGCCTTCCAAGATGAACTTGTCCGTGAACCAGTCCATTCTTTGCAGCGTCCCGGGATGTGTCGGATCTATGGCCAGACCGCCGTCAACATCCGGCAGGATCTCACCCTCACTGTCCCGCAGTAAGATGTCGCCATAGGTGTATTTTCCGCCTGTTCCTTCTACAGCCAGGTCAAATTGGGCCGGACTTCCCCAGAAGGCAAACGGCGTCCAATAGGTTCCAGGCTTGTGGCCATTTTGCCGTACCCGGTTCAGCGCATCCTCCATTTCGGCAGGGGTCAGGCTATCCCAGAAGGCGTCGAAGTTGATGTACAGCGTATCCTCATTATGGAATCCGAGCGGCTGCACCTCATTTTTCAAAAAATCGCTGGTTGACGTATACAGGTCATAGTCCAGGCTATTCATCGCCGCAGACCAGCTGTTCCAGCCGACCGGAACTCCGCCCTCCCATGGCAGGGGAGCAGCTATCCGGGTGTTGGCCTTGCCATAAGCTTCGAGCCCTTCTCGGTAGTCATCGTAGAAGCCAAGAAAAACAAGCGGTGATTCCACCCTGGTTCCACTCACATATCCATGCGGCTGGAAGTCGCGGGTCATCTCGCCTGCAGCCCCGCCATAGAGCTCCAGTTCTTCAATCTGTCCGGTCCGCTCGCTTCTGATCTTGATCCCGGTTTTCCATACATCATGCGTAAGCGAACCAAGAACAATCCCGCGGCGGCTGTCCGGCTCGAACAAGGCCGTTACTTCATAGCTCTCCGTCTGCAGCGGGGGAGTCTCCACTGTATATCTGACCCATTTGTCATTGTCGTACGGCACGCGCAGCACTCGTATATCCTGCTGTCCGGCTGCCCCGTCCAAGCACACGGTTTGGGATTGAATGACCGTCATTCGGTTGGTCTTGATCTCCCCCTCGCTGCTTGCCATTACACATTGCAGCAGCATAAACGGGGAGTGCTCATAAACATAGAAATGCTGTTCAAGACGCGGAAGAGCGGGTGTTTCATGCAGGATGACCAGATGAACATACTTGCCGAATCCGTCCTGAATCCTCTCAGGCTGCTCTTTCAGCTGGTGACGCTCATAGCTTCCGGTATGGTATTCCCGGCCCTTCCAGCGGAATGCGCTCCGAATTCCCTTCACCCCGGAAGTATTCCCGCTGCAACAGGAAGCTTCCCCTGTAGCCAGATCAATCTCCAGTTCCAGCAGGCCGTTCTTTATGCGAATCAAGGCCCCCTCTTCAAGCTCCACTTTTATGGCAGTTTCGCTGTCAATAAGCATCATTTGCCTCCTTATAATGCGTTCTGAACCTTGCAAGCAGCAGATTTCGAACCCTGCATCCAAAGTCTGCTATCATTATAAAAGTGCAATAAAGCGTTTTCTATGCAGCGATCTTCCGATCCATACCACGATTTAACGCATCTTGGCAGTCCCTGCGTTCAACACGGCAACAGTTAATAATGTTCCCGGAGCAGGTGGAGCTTCAGTTGCACAGCAGCTTCAGCACCCGAAGGCCATTGCCTGTGCTGCGGCTGTCTCTGCGCTCCGTATTGCGGACCGTAACCTGCAGCAGGCCCCGCTCCTCTTGTACCGGGAATAACGCCAATACGGGACGGTAAGCATTCAGGCACCAGTCATCGAATAAATTGACTTCGGTAAAAGGCGCGCCGTTCAGTGAATATTCGAAAATCCCCGTGTCCGGCCCGTACAGCAGAACCAGCCCTGCACATTGACCGGAGACTGTAAAGCTGAAGGATGCCTGAGGATCATCTGCCGATGCATGCGCGGTAGAGAATCTCCAATTCATCAGCGGCTCTTCAGGCTGCAGCTCCCGGATGCTGAAGGCTGCGGAATACTCTGCGGCGCTGTAATCCAGCATCCGGCCGTATTCATAATTTCGGCTGTCCAGAGGAGCGGATGGCACTGCCGGCTCCTCCAGCCCGTCAGGCTGGAGACCGCCCTGCACAAGAGCCTGTTCCAGATAATCCCGCACCAGAGCGGCATACAGCGCATGCCCCGCATCCAGCGGGTGGTAGCCGTCAGGAGCGAATTCCTTCCAATTCAGCTCACCCGTGTGAATCATGGTATACACACGG
This sequence comes from Paenibacillus sp. sgz302115, assembly GCF_056120445.1. NCBI lineage: Bacteria > Bacillati > Bacillota > Bacilli > Caryophanales > Paenibacillaceae > Paenibacillus > Paenibacillus sp. sgz302115. The sequence goes on along the minus strand of NZ_JBVYOK010000003.1, from coordinate 405,979 downwards.
GCGGCACAATCCACCGAAGGAATGCCGTAATATTCGGCTACCTCCTCATGCACGGCGATATTGAAGGACTTATAGCCGGTCAGGTTTTTGCCGGCCGCCGTGTAGACGAAGATCAGCTCCGTATCCGGAGACAGCCGCCGGCACTGGCGGACAATTCCCTCCATGCCGCGTATGGATTCCTCCCTGTCCTCCCCGTCATTGACACTGAATTCAACGAACAGCAGATCCACCATACCTTCACGGAGTACATGCTCCTGCAGACGGTGCGCCCCAAAGGTAGAGGTAGTCCCTCCGACCCCGGCATTGATGCAGCGCAGCGGATGACCCGAATATACCGTCTGCAAATACTGTCCGGTCAACGCACGCCAGCTGGTAGCATCGGCGTCGGAAGCGCCTGCCCCCTCTGTAATGGAACCGCCCAGAAAGGCCACAGTAAGCGGGGCGTTCCCCGCAAGCTTTCTCCTCATGCCGGGCAAGCCCCGGCGCGGTGCAATACTGGAATTGCCGCCGCCGTTCTGATAGGCCATGATTTTCCTCCCGTATCAATCCAGTAGTAACAGCAATGCCGGTCTTTGCAGGCCGGCATCCGTTATGCAGTGGGCGGGCGCTTAGCAAGACACAAGCCGTCCAGTCCCGCCCGCAGGCTTTATTTCACCGAAGCGTCATACGCTTTTTGCAGAATTTCCAGGTAGCGGTCCAGCTTCAGGTCCTTCAGGCCTTTGACGTAAGCATCCCAGTCCTTATTCAGATCCTTGTTGCCGGTAATGAACTGGAGCTCATTCTGCTCAATGTAGTTTCTCAGGTTCGTCTGCAGCATGCTGGCTTCGTCAATCTCGCCCGGATCAATCCAGATCGACCAGAGCGGGAACAGCTCCTTGGGCTCATGTCCCTGATACAGCAGCGAAGCATCGTACAGTCTGCGTTCGTAGCCGTTCGAAGCGTAAATGTCGGTCGCCTGAACAAAGGTGTCGCGGTATTCCTTCGGCATGTAGAAATGCCCCATTCCGCTCCAGCCCGCATTGCGCGGCGCTTCGCCTTCCGCCATCGGAATCTGCTTGATCACCGGCTTAACATCCTTGCCGAGCGCAACATCGCCTTCGGCCGGATCGGTCCAGTCGATGCCCTTCATGCCGCTTGCCGCATTCGTCTGGCCTTCCGGTGTGAACATGTAGTCCACCATCTTGATCAGAGCTACTTTTGCTTCTTCGCTGGCTTTGTTGGTAATGACGAACTTGGCTCCCGGCGACACGCCGCCGGCATCATGAGTCGCGTAGGAGATGCCCGCCGGTCCGGTAAGCGGAGCCAGCGGATTGTAATGCGCCGAGCGCTTATTGCCCGGATCAATGTTGACGAAGATGGCCGGATGCATGCCCGCACCTGCGCCGAGAATTTCGGCATCCGCATTTTCACCGATTTTCTTAAATGCTTCCGCATTCTGGGTAAAAGCCCCCGGGTCGATCAGACCCGCGTCATACAGTGATTTAATATAAGTCAGGCCTTCCTTCCATTCCGGCTTGATCGCGGCCGATTCCACCTTGCCGTCCGTCAAATTCAGATAATTGCGGTCATCATCATAGACGAAGCTGTTCATGAGATAAGGAATGATGCGCACGCCGAAATCTTCCGTAGAGCCGCTCAGCGGCACTTCATCGGCTTTACCGTTTCCGTTCGGGTCCTGCGTCTTGAACGCTTCAAGCATTTGCTTGAATTCTTCGGTGGTCTTCGGTTCTTCCAGCTTCAGCTTCTTCAGCCATTCGGTGTTGATCCACATCTTGTTAGGATAAGAGCAGTGGAAGCACTCAGTGTAGGCACCAAGCCCGTAAATATTGCCGTCAGGCGCAGTATTGAGTGCTTTCAGCGCAGGAGTCTTTTCCATGGCTGCTTTGATGTTCGGCGCATATTTATCAATCAGGTCATTCAGCGGAACCAGCACGCCCTGCTGGCCATATTTCAGCACATCTCCCTGCGAGAATTCATCAATGTAGGAGGTAAGCAGGTAAGCATCGGGATAGTCACCGCTGGCCAGCGAGATCTGGCGTTTCTCCTTGGCTCCGTCTGACGGGTTAATCTGCCACTTGAACTTGATGCCGAACTTGTCTTGAACGAATGTGGTGAATTTATTGGTGGGGATATCAATGCCTGATTCCTGGACGGCAAAGACACTGACCTCCACTGGTTTGGACGCATCAGCCGCGTTTCCGCTGCCGGACGCTGTGCCGGATGGGCTTTCTGTATTGTTTTTGCCCGAACAGCCGCTAATCACCACTGTAAATACCGTAACCAGCATTAACAAAGCTAACAAACTTTTCTTCAAAGCCGATCAACTCCCTCTTTGTAGTTGGACAGGGTGGATATGTCTTACTGCCAAGCAGAAACGGCTTCGCCGTCCTCTTAAGAAGGGCATCACCCCCTTGCCGGTTCATAGTGCTGTCTTACCCCTTGACTGAGCCGACCAGCATGCCCTGTACGAAATACCTCTGCACAAAAGGATAAATGACCAGCACAGGCAAGGTAGCCACGACAATCAGCGCATATTTCAGCAATTCAGCCAACTGCTGCCGTTCAACCATCGCCATCGCATCCATAGCCCCGGCACTGTTGTTCTGAATAATGATACTGCGCAGCACCAGCTGCAGCGGGAACAGGTCCGCTGATTTCAGATAGATCAGGGCATCGAAATAGGAATTCCACTGGCCGACTGCATACATCAGCACCAGCACCGCGATAATCGGCTTGGAGAGCGGCAGCACTACGCTGCGGATGAAGCGCATATCACTGCAGCCGTCAATCTCGCTGGCCTCCAGTAGCTCTTCAGGAATCGAAGATTGAAAGAACGATCTGGCGATGATCACCTGCCATACCCAGATCGCATTGGGAATGAGCAGCGCCCAGCGCGTATCAATCAGGTTCAGCTCTTTGACCACCATGTAGGTAGGAATCAGCCCGCCGCTGAAGATCATCGTGAAGGTAATAATCATCATTAACACATTGCGGCCGAAAAAAGCTCTGCGCGACAGCGGGTAGGCAATCATAATCGTCAAAGTGACACTGATCAGCGTGCCTGCGGCCGTATAAAAGATGGAATTCGCATACCCGGTGATAATCTCATGCGTGCTGAACAGGACCTTGAAGCCCTTAAAGGAGATATCGACCGGCCAGAGCCAGACACGGCCGGAGGTTACGGCTGCCGGACTGCTGATTGAGCTGCTGATGATGAAGATAAGCGGATAGAGTACAGCGATGACTACAAGGATAAGCACGGTGTACACGGCGGTCAGAAATATCCGGTCACCGAAGGACTCTTTAATTTTATGGGGAACTGCTGCCGAAGCTGCCATACAGGAACTCCTTTCTTACCAGATGCTGTTATTGGTAATTCGTTTGGCCAGCCCGTTCACGGTAACCAGCAGAACCAGATTAATCAGTGAGTTAAACAAGCCGACCGCGGTGGCAAAGCTGTAATTGGCGTTCAGCAAACCGATCCGGTAGACATAGGTGGCAATAATCTCGGAATTGGCGATATTCAGCGGGTTCTGCAGCAGATAGACCTTTTCAAAGCCGATCGCCATCACGTTGCCCACATTCAGAATCAGAATAATCACAATTGTCGGCACAATCCCGGGAAGGTCCACATGGCGGATCTTCTGAAACCGCGAAGCGCCGTCCACCTTGGCAGCCTCGTACAGCGTAGGGTCGATGCCGGCCAGTGCAGCCAGATAGATCACGGCGCTGTAGCCCGCAGTCTGCCAGATGTCAGACCAGACATAAATCGAGCGGAACATGCCGGGCTCGCCCAGGAAATTCACCGAATTCAGGCCAAAAAAATTCAGGGCGATGTTGGCGAATCCGAGGCGCGGTGCAAGGAACAGCATAATGATCGAAACCATGACCACGGTTGAGATAAAATACGGTGCAAACGATACAAGCTGGACGAACCGCTTGAACCTGCCGCCGCGGATTTCATTGATCATCAGCGCGAGCAGGATCGGAATCGGAAATCCGGCCAGCAGCAGATAGCCGCTCAGCAGGATGGTATTCTTGACTAATGTCCAGAACAGCGGATTCTCGAAAAACAGCTCAAAGTGCTTGAAGCCAACCCAGGGGCTGCCCCATATTCCCTTGATTACGTTATAGTCCTTAAAAGCGAGTACAGCATTCGCCATTGGATAATATTTAAAGATTAAAAAGAACAGCAAAGGCGGAATGACGAGCAGATGCAGCTGCCAGTGCTTCAGCATGTTTCTTCCGGCGGTATGCAGCCAGCCCCGGCCTTTGCTTCTTGGCACTGTTTGGGTGCTCAAAGCCAGCTTCTTTTCCAGATGAATCTCCCCCTAAAAGTTTTGCCAGCATTACTTCATTGATTTACTTCGCGCAAAACTCGCTTCAGAAGCCTACGCTTAGTGTTTGCAAGTATGTGTGATAGCGCTTTCTACACGAGTCGATCATAGGGCAAAATGTCCGGCTTTGAACAGGTACACTTCCGTATTTTGCGTACAGATTGCCCGGTTTGCAGGGGGCAACGCTTCCTGGTACGAACTTAATTCCGCGTTTTTGCAAGCGGATACATTTCTTGTGTCCGCTGTCGGCAGAAACGGCTGCACCGTCCGGGTGGACAATGCAGCCGCTGTGGAGCACTTTTCTATTCGGCATGTGATTGTCTGTAAGTGCTGGGAGAAATGCCGGTTAACCGCTTGAAGGCTCTGCGGAAGGAATGTGAGCTGTTGTAGCCTACTCTTGCCGCGATCTCATCCACCGTATACCTGCTGTCCTTCAGCAGAACCGCCGCCTGATCCATCCGCACCTTCACCAGATGATCGGAATAATTCACACCGGTCACCTCCTTGAACAGCTGGGAGATGTATTTCTCCGGCCGTTCCACATGCTCGGCGACCCGGTACAGAGTAAGCTCGGAGTCCGAATACATTTCCTCGGTATACTGGTAGATCTGCTTAATGATCCGGGTATGCGCATCCTTCTTCTTGTTGGATATGTATCCGCACAGCCCCTCCATGATGGCATGGAATTCGGCCTGGATGCTGTCCAGCGGCTCTGAGGAGCTGATGTCGATGATGCTCCGCTTGGCGCTTTCAAACAGCGGGGATTCCATGAACGTTTTTTGATCCAGCAGCTTGAGGAAGGTGCCCTTCATCTCCCCGATCAATTGATGCTTCATCTCGATGGACAGCTCCCGCTCGCCGAGGTTCTGCGCAAAAGTCGCGTCGATAATCCGCTTGGCCTCAGCCAGCTCCCCGGCGCGCAGAGTACTGATCAGCCGCTGCTCCGTATCGAGCGGATAGTAGTAGGTCGTGTTCTCGATTTGCGCCTCGTGATTCCACATGATGCCTTTTTTATTCATATACACGGCATATTCCAGCGCCTGCTTCGCCTGCTCAAATGACCCGCTGACCTCTGTTACCGAAGTGAAATAGCCGCCGAAGCCGGACTGGACCGAAATCCGGTATTCCTTTAGAACAAATTGCGCCAGGGCTTCCATGATGCGTGTGATCTCCGCCTCCTGGTCCGCTGCAGATTCCTCCGGGCCGGAGAAGAACAGGGCGACAATTTTGTCCGAGCCCATATCGGTTATGGGCAGCGGTCCGGCAAGCTCTGCAAGCGCCTGCTTCACCAGCAGCCGGGCGGCGTTCAGCTCATTGAGGATCTCCACGCTGTCCATGCCGGAGTAGCCGTTGATCTGGATCATTCCGGCATAGCCGGTTCCCTGGTCCAGCCCGATGTCCGCCTGGGCCGCTGCGGAGACAATTTCCTCCCTTGACTCAAATTCTCCGGCGATCAGACGTTTGATAAAAGCATCCCTGACCAGGGGAAGCTGGCGGTTAAGCTCGCTTTCGAGCAGCTTGTTCTTGGTAATCATGTTGGCAATATTGCCGCTCAGGAAATCGAACTCGCTCTGCTCTGCCCGCTCCTCCTTGCCGAACTGCTCCTTCATCACACTGAGCATCCGGTTGATCGGAGCACTGTTCCGGTAGGCAAGCACAAGGCCTGCAAGCAGTCCGAGTAACAGCGCGCCCCCGGTGATCAGCCAGGACATATATTTGATTTTGTTGGCATTCTCCAGCAGGATGCTGCGGGGGATTCCCGCCTGGTACACCCAGCCGTTCGAGTCCGAACGGGTCGAAATCACCAGATCATCCCGGTAAAACTGGCTGACCTTGCTGTTATCAAAGGAGGAATCCGCGTTCAGCTTATTCATATAAGCCTCATCCTTGCCTTGCAGCACAATGGTTCTCCCCTCCGCATCGCTGATATGAACCCAGCCCCCGTAACGCTCAGTCAGACCCGACAACAGGCTGGCGATTATTTTCTCGTCGATCATCACAACCACTATGGCAGGAGAAGAATCGTTGAAGCTGTCAAGCGGCAGCGATTGCATATAGGTGATGACCGAGGTTTGTGCCCCTTTGCTGACAAAAGCGCTCAGCGGTTTGATTTCGCTCCGGTGGGTTTTCTCCAGAACCTGTGTTTTCCAAGCCGCAAACGGCAGATCGCTGTAATGGAATATCTCATAGTAATGCTCAGGACGGTAGGAGGAGCCGGGGGTCAACACCAGATCGTAATTGGCCAGGTAAATATAATAATCCTGCAGGAAGTCATTCGTCTGGCCGAAGGTCAGAACATTGCGCATCGTACTCCAGATCCCGTAGACATTGGTCCCCTCACCCCTTTCATTCAGCAGGACGTTCAGTTCGGGATTCACCGCCAGTTGTCTGGTCAGCCCCTCGACTTCAGCCATGCGCCGCTCCAGAATCTCCTTGCTTTTTTGCAGCTGGATCACACTGTTCTCAATGGAAATGGACTTTGTAACGGAGATGGATGTGCGGTAGGACATATAGCCCCCAATGCTTGGAATAATCAGAATAACCACGTAGGAGATTAGAAATCTGCGGAAAACCTTGGAGTATTTGAGCATGGTTGGATTCCCCTCTCGGTTGGTAGCGCTCTCATAGAATAAGCTTAAAATAATTTGCCTCACAGTCAAGTATTTGTCTGCCGCACTCTCCGGAAAGATGGCTCCGGCCTGGAGCACAGCGGGAGAGTTCCATATGGACAGGAGCGCGTTATTTCGTAAAAAAAGCTAGTTTTTCTGTCCAGGCGGACACAGAATCTGCTTCACGCTCTATCGGGCATCATGTTGTGCTTCAAAGGGTCTTCTGTATCCGCATCAACAGAAAGGATTCATGACATTATTCGACTGTATTCATTGCCTGGGAAATGATGCGGTCCCGCTTTCCGGATATATTTCTAAAAAAGGAGCCGTTGCCGGCTCCTCTGAGTTCATCTGCGCCTGTCTCTGATAAGATCAACGCTGCGGGAAATCGCCTGCCTAATCGCTCAGCTCTTCGCCACCTCCGGCCTTATCCTTGTAAGCATGAGCGGTGGAAGCTTCAAGGATATCCTTGAAAGCCCAGTGTGTGGCCGGCACATCGCTCCACGGAGAGGCTTCCACACCGAAGAGCGGCCCTCTGCCGAGTGCTCTGTTCATGGCCGTTACCGCCTCGGCGCGGGTCAGCGCACTGCCCGGACGGAAGGTCCCATCTGCGTAGCCATTCAGAATGCCTGCCCCTTGTGCCTGCCGGATCGCAGACACTGCCCAGTGACCAGCGGCAACATCTGCAAATCCGCTGCCCGAAGCAGCATTATTCTTGCTCAGCAGCGCAGCAAGACTGGCCATCTCCGCACGCGTAACCTGCTGGTTCGGCTTAAATGTACCGTCCGGGTAGCCGGTCATCAGTCCCATTTCCGCTGCGCCGGATATGGCTTCCGCTGCCCAGTAACCGGAGCGGACATCGCTGAATGCCGGTGCTGCTCCCTGCTTCTCCCGGGCAGCGGCCTTGAAGAGCAGCGCCGCCATCTCGGCGCGTGTAATCTTCTGGTCCGGCTTGAAGGAGCCGTCCGGATAACCGCTTATATACGCCGCATGCTGTTTCACCGCATCTTGGCCTGCTACCGGTGAAGCACTGGCAGTTGGAGACGCGGATGGAACTGCAGATGGGGCCGCTGTCGCCGCCGGTCCCGGGTTAGCTGGGGCCGGAGTTGCCGTAGCGGCAGGTGTCGGTGTTGGCGTCGATGTTGGCGTCGGTGTTGGGGTTGGTTGCCCGCCCGGAGCTGTCGGTTCGACCGAACCGCCCCGTGGGCTGACGGTGAATTTCAGCTGGTCGGCGAACATCAGCGCGCCTGATTTCTTAACAGCCTTCAGCACGTGGTTGCCGTCTTTCAGATCTGCAAGGCTGAAGAGCTTCTGCAGAATCTGCCGGTTGCCGTTATAGGCACTTGCCGTCTGAATAAGCTCACCATCCAGATAGATTTCGATGTCGCCCATATCAGGCCCTTTCGGTCCAGTCATAGTGATCCCTGTGCCGCTGAACGTATACTCGAAATAATCACCGTCCGCCTCTGTAAAATGAACATCGTTCTGATAATCTCCAGCAAAGGCGAATGTCAGTTGAAGACTGCCTGCTGGCCGGGCAGCGAAATACTCAGCCTTAAGCGTTACAGTGTCTCCAACAAGTGTGTAATCCTTGCCCGCCACCAGTTTATAGCTGCCCTGGCTGATGCCGCTGAACAGCTCCGGCTGGCGCAACAGCTTCACTTCGAGATCTGCCGGGGCCGCTTTGTCGAAGGTGGCTTCCACCGGGCTCACAAGATCAGGAATTTCCACCTTAAGCATATCCAGCAGCATAAAGGCCCCCGATTTCTTGACAGCCTTCAGGGTATGGAAGCCTTCGGGCAGACCTGTAATGCTGAACAGATTCTGCTGGGCCTGGCGTCCGTCATGATAGGCGCTGACTGTCTGCCGGAACACACCGTCCACATAAATGTCCATGTCGCCTTGTGAGGAATCCGTTTCGGTATACAGCTGGATGCCTGTGCCTCTGAAGGTGTATTCGAAGGAATCGCCATTCTTCTCGGTGTACTGCACATCATCCTTGTAGTCGCCCATTCCTCTGCCGGTGCTGCGTGACCAGGAGCCGTTGTACACGATGCCCGGATCGTCATTATTGATCAAGGAGTAGCGGACCGAAGCGGAGCCTGTAATGGCTAACTTCAGTACTTCGCTTGCACCTCCGTCGAAGATAAACTCAAGCTCCGCTACACCTGAAGGCAGATTGAAGAGATATTCCTTCCTGATCTTCACAATGCCTCCGTTTGCGGAATAATCGCTTCCTTCCGCCAGGACGGTCCCGCCGTTCTTGATTTCCAGAAGGGAATCACTGCCCGCCGGCAGCGTGACGGCTACATCGGCCTGCTTGTCAGGGGCCTTGTCAAAGGTTCCTGTAACAGGGTTAATCAGTTGATTGACCCTGATCTTCAGCGCATCCAGCAGCATGTACTGGCCTGAGGCTTTGACGACCTTCAGCTTATGCTCTCCATCAGCAAGTCCTGCGGCACTGTAAACCACCTGCTGAGCTTCCTTGGCTCCAGCCGTGTACGTGCTCACCGTTTCCGGGCTCACAGCATCGTCCAGATAAACAAGTATATCTCCTTGTGAGGAATCCTTTTCGGTCAGCAGGTCAATGCCCGTTCCCTTGAAGCTGTACTCGAAGGAATCGCCGTCCGTCTCGGTATAATGCACATCCGCCCTGTAATCCCCGGCTGATCTGCCGGATTGTGAGGACCAGGAGCCATTGTATACGATGCCGCTGTCGCTGTCGTTGATATAGACTGAAGCGGTAACCGGGGTTCCGCCCGATGGATCACCGGGAGAGCCCCCGCCTGGCTGCCCTTCGCCTGGAGCCGCCAGCGTATCCGTGATCTTCACTGCAATGTCCTGTGATCCAGGAGTCTGCTCTTTGCCGCCATTGCGCTGCCAGGACCCGGTGTAGCGGACATTTGTATCGTCATCGTTGACGATGGAGGTTCCGCTCTTGGCCGTCACCTTGAGCATTCTGGAGGCATGAGGCTCCAGCACTCCGCCGCTGAAGCCCGTATCGAAGGTGCCCAGCTCACTGTGGCTCCAGAGATCGCGGACGGAGGCCGGCCCCTCAAGACCGATGTCGCTCCATTTGACCTGAGTGGCGGCGCTGCGGTTGCCGAGGTTGAACAAGGCGACATTGTAGGTGCCATCCCCGTTATTGGCATACCAGACCTGCTGCTGGGTATCCATCGACACCGGATGGGCGGGATGCCCCGCCTGGTTCACGGCGATTACCTCATCATTGGTCAGCAGCTCCAGTCCATAATCATCCAGCCGCGTCATATCATTTCCGATGTAGAGCTGTGCCGCCGAGACCGCCCAGAAGGTCATAGCCGTCTGCCGCTCATCCTTCGTCAATCCGTCCATGGCGCCGTTCCCGACATTCAGGGAATCGAAATCATTCCAGCCTCCGGGTCCGGCATCTCTCCACCAGATCGCCGCGTCCGGGAACAGCCTGGCAATATTGGCCCACTGGGTCAGTCCGACATTGCTGTCATAGGACTCCACATCCCACTGAATCCGCCAGCCGTTGGCATACTTTTTCCAAAAATCTGCATAGTTATGGTCCAGCGCCCATGAAAGCTCGAACCAGATATCATGTCTGTCCAGAGCCTTGGACCAGGCTTCGACGTCTCCGCGTGCATCACGGCTGAGATTGTTGATGCCCGACCCCGGAGTCACGCTGTCAAACTTCACGAAGTCGATGCCCCATTCCCCAAGCAGATCGGCAATCGAGTCGATGTACTTCTGGGCACAGGGGTTGCTGAAGTCAATTTTGTAGGTGTAGGAGTTCCAGTAATCCATGATTTTCAGCGGCTGCACCGCAATATCGCGTATAGAGCATTCCCCGTTTGTTCCATAGATTTTAAGGTCCTTGTTATACGCTTCAATCGGCAGGCCCGGAATCAGATAAATTCCGATCTTCTGCCCGTTGTTATGCACATAGTCAATAACCTCCTGCAAGCCGTCCGGATAACGCTCGGTATTCGGCAGAGGCCGGCCGTATTCATCCATACTGCCGTTCCAGCCCGCATCAATATTAATATAGTCATACCCGTGCGCTTGCAGCTTTTCATGCATGGCATCGGACTGCTTCTTGATGTTCTCCGCCGATATCCAGTTGCCGGAGGGCTCATACACCTGCATGCTGTAGCTGCTCCAGCCCATATACGGCTTCTGTGCCAGCGATTTGTCCGCGGCCTCCGCCACATTCCTTGTTGTTCCCGTCACTCCGGCTTGCACCGCCACCATCATAAACAGCAGCAGACTGACCCCGATCTTTTTAGCCAAAGACTTCAAATATCCCAGCTCCTCTCTGAATGGTAGCGCTTTCCATACGAGATGATCATAGGGGGTTGCCGCCCTTTTTGAATAGGTACAATTGCGGTGTCCGGCGTACAGCTCTCCCGGTTTGCAGGGGATAAATCCCGATAGAACAGCCACTTTCCCTTAGCCGGATATTTTTTCACAACAGCAAAAACCCCGAGGGGTTATCCATCCCGCTCAGGGTTCCAAGTGTCCGCAAATAAAATTTAATCAACATTTAGTTGTAGTATGCTTTGATTTTTATGATCTCTGGAGCGGGCTTATCTTACTCTGGAGTTTCTTCGAGAATGGCCGCATTGAATTTTCGCAAAAGCTCGCCAAAAATCACACGTTCCCCGTCGCTCCACCTGCTGAGCATTTTGTCTATGAGGTCCTGCCGCGCCTGTCTGTTCTCCTGCAGCACTTCCTCGCCCACATCCGTCAATTGCAGATTATAGGCACGTCCATCAACGGGGTCAGGAATGCGCCTTACATAGCCTTTCTGTTCCAGTGCTGCCGCCTGTCTGCTGACCGTTGAAATATCCAGATGGAATTCATCTGACAAAGCCTTCACCCCGGCCGAGCCGTGGGAAGCGATTTGATGCATCAGCAGATAGGCGGAGCGGTCCAGATTGGCGATTTTTTTATAGGTGGTCATTGAAATCAGACGGCGGACCAGAATGGCCAGCTCCAGTTCTATGACATCTACTGAATTCTCCATAGCAGTGTTGTCCTTTCTTCACAAAAATGCATAGTATGATCATTGACAATACCATTTCCACTTGTATAATACAAGTATATACTTTCATTATACAAGTTATTTGCCGGAATGAAAAATTGCGGAGGGACATCTTATGAAGGCTCACGAGTTTATGATCAGACAGGTCTGCAAAGTAAAGGAAGACGATACGGTGCAGACCTTTATCGAAAAATGCATTCAGTACCGGATCAGCGGCATGCCGGTAGTCAATGATAGAAATGAAATTGTCGCGTATTTGAGCGATGGTGATATCATGCGTTATATCGGCAGACACGAGGATATTATCGTCGATTCTTTTTTTCAGATCAATGTGTTCATCGGGGATAATGACGAGTTTGAGGAACGGACCCGCAGGCTGCTGAATTTGAATGTGATGGCTATCGCCAAGAAGAAGGTTATCACCGTCTCCTGGGACGAGGATATCGAGAAAATCGCCACCATACTCGGCAAAAAGCAGATCAAAAAAGTCCCGGTGGAACGAAACCGTGTGCTTGTAGGCATTATCAGCCGCGGAGATGTGATCCGTCATACCTTCAAAACGCTGCTCTAATACTCCATACTCTTCGATTGACCAATAGGCACCCGGCTTCCTGTCAGGCTATCCCAAGCCATAGAGCTTGTACGCCCCAGCCGGGGCCACGCTTCATTCCTCCTCATTCCGCAGGCTCCCGGCCGCACAGCCCATAGAAAAAAATATGGAACAGCTCCTCCAGAAAACCATCCTTGTCCTCATGCTTCGCTACACTGTCCAGTATTTCTCCCGAGCTTTTGATATACATCTGGATCATCAGCAGCACCGCTTCCACGGAAACCTTCGGCGCAATTTCCCCTCTCTTTTTGCCTTCCTCCACCATTTGGACCATCAGCGGCACGAGCCGGTCATCATACTGCTGCTGAATATACTGATACATGGCCTGATTGTCGATCATGATCTCTTTGACTAGCGCCGGTGACAGACTGGAGTAGGTTTCCTTATCCTTGAAAATAAAGTAGGCAATCCGCTCCTTGAGCGATTTCTGCTGCCGCATCTCTTCCTCGAACTCACGAATGGAATCCTCAATAAAATCCTTAAAGGACTCGCTGATCAGCGCCTCCTTGCTGCCAAAATAATTGTAAATCGTCACCTGGGACACGTTCGCCGCCTTGGCGATATCCGCAATCCGCAGCCGCTTGACTTCCCACGTCTTCAGCAGCTCCATTGTCGTCTTCATAATTTTATCTTTGATGAGTGCCGTTCTTTTCTCGAAGCCGTTCATAACTTTCACCCTAACCTGATAATGTAATTTTTTATTTTGAAATATTCAAAGTATATTATTTCATAATTGTATTGACTTCGTGTGGTCACGGGAATATTATAACATATGAAATAATCAACCAATAATATTTCATTATTTTCGTCGGGGGTGGCGGTATGCTTAAGGTTGAGGGGTTAACCAAACGGTTTGGAAACGGGAGAGGCATAGACAATGTATCATTCACTGTAAATAAAGGCGAGGTGTTCGGGTTCCTGGGTCCAAACGGCGCGGGAAAATCAACAACCATCCGTCATATTATGGGGTTCATGCAGCCGGATCGCGGTTCAGTCACGATTGGCGGTCTGGACGTCTGGAAGGGTCAGGGAACGGTGCAGAAGCTTACCGGATATTTGCCTGGCGAGATCAACTTTATTGACGGTATGACCGGCAAGGGCTTTTTGGATTTCATGGCCTCGATGCAGGGAGTGAAGGATTCCAGCAAGCGGGAGCGGCTGATCCAGCGCCTCCAATTCGATGCCTCCACGCCAATCCGCAAAATGTCGAAGGGTATGAAGCAAAAGGTCGGAATTGTCGCAGCCTTCATGCACAGCCCCGAGGTAATTATTCTGGATGAGCCGACCTCCGGCCTTGATCCGCTGATGCAGCGGGTTTTTATTGAGCTGGTGCTGGAGGAAAAAGCCGCCGGAACGACCTTCCTGATGTCCTCGCACAGCTTTCAGGAAATCGAGCGCACCTGCGACCGGGCTGCAATTATCAAGGATGGACGCATCGTCACTGTGAAAAATATCCATGAGCTGCAATCGATGCAGCGGAAGCTGTTTGAGGTTGTTTTTGAGACTCCTGAAGCTGCCGCTCAGTTCGCCGCTTCCGGTCTGGAGGTAGCCTTCCATGAAGGGAACCGGGTGCAGATCGCAGTGCAGGGCAATTATAATGCATTCACGCATGAACTGGGCCGCTATGCTGTCCGCAGCATTGATATCTCTACACAGAATCTGGAAGACATCTTCATGAACTATTACGATCGTGAGGCGAAGGTACAATGAATTTCCCACTCTATAAGGAAATGATGCGCGTAAATATGAAGGGTATTATGAATTACGCTTGCGGCTCCGCCTTTTACATGCTGTTCATGATCTGGCTCTATCCCGGTCTGGGAGGCAGCACAAAAGCAATAGATGAGCTTGTCAAGGCAATGCCGGAAGGAGTCGGCAGGGCGTTCGGGCTGAGCAGCGGCTTTGCGAGTGCGGAGGCTTTTATTTCCGGGGAATATTACGGCATCATTCTAGTGTTGATTCTGTCCATCGTCTGCGTACAAATGTCCACGCAGCTCATAGCGAGACTGGTGGACCGCGGCTCTATGGCCTATCTGCTGGCTACCCCGACCACGCGGCGAAAGGTAGCGTTCACGCAGGCTATGGTGCTTGTGACAGCCTTATTTATAATCATGGCGGTAACTCTGCTGTCAGGATTCGCCGGAAAATACTGGTTTCTGGGCACCAAATATGAATTTGACATGAGCCGGTTCACCGAACTTAACACCGTCGCCTTTTTGCTCTTCTTCGCTATCGGCGGACTTTGTTTTCTGGTCTCCTGCATGTGCAATGACGAGAAGAGAGCGCTCGGTATCTCCGGGGCGGTTACCTTCGGCTTCTTCACCATTGATCTTCTCGGCAAAATCAGTGAAAAGCTGGACGTCCTGCAGTATTTCACCCTATTCAGCTTCTACCGCCCGGCCAATATCGTCCAGGGAACGGCGGAATTTATGCAAATCTCCCTCTGGCTGCTGCTGATCGGTCTTGCGGCCTTTGCTGCCGGCATTCAGATGTTTCGGCGGCGTGACTTGCCGCTCTAGGGAGCGGTTAAGTGATTCCATTTGGGGCTGGTCGTAGCTACGGGGAATGTTTGGACTTCCGGCCGCTGTTGTTCACAGATTTCCTGATTGGAGACCGCTCCTAGCGGTTGAAATCTGTGAACACAGCCTAATCATACGGCCAGCTTTCCTACGGAAAGCTCTCAGGCGGACGCTACCGCTCCTCCAGTTCCAAACTTCTCCTCCGCACTCCCCCTTTAGTTTAGTAGCACATCGTTAGCAGTTTCTGGCGAAGCACTAACAAATTGTATTGCTTACGAATAGACACAAAGAAAGGACAGGCACACCGCCCTGTCCTTTCTTAATAGATATGAGGATAAACGCGTGGTGAACTTACTGTTCGATCAAAGGTTACAGATCGACTCTTAAGGTGCCCAGCATCTTGGCGAATTTCGGATCGTGGTACGATAAGAAAAGACTTTCCCGCGTATCTAGGGCGGAAATTTGCTCGATATCGTCCGCGCTCAACTCAAAGTCGAAAATGTCGAAGTTTTCGACGATCCGCTCTTTGCGCACCGATTTTGGAATAGCAACGACTTCACGCTGAACAAGCCAGCGCAATACGACCTGGGCGACGGACTTGTTGTGTTTTTCCGCGATCGAAGTCAACACTTCGTTGCCGAACATGTTGCCCAGTCCTTCAGCGAACGGCGCCCACGACTGGTGCTGCACTCCCTGCTCTTTCATAAAAGCGGCGCTCTCGATCTGCTGGTAGAACGGATGCGTTTCGACCTGGTTGACGGCGGGCACGATTTCGTTATGCACGATGAGATCCATCAGACGGTCGGGCAGGAAGTTGCTGACACCGATCGCCTTGATCTTGCCTTCGCGGTACAGGTCTTCCATCGCACGCCAAGCGCCGTAGTGATCGCCGAACGGCTGGTGAATAAGGTATAGATCGAGATAGTTGAGCTGTAGCTTCTTCAAGGATTTGGCAAAGGCCAGCTTGGCACTCTCGTAGCCGGCATCCTGAACCCAGAGCTTGGTCGTGATGAACAGTTCCTCTCGTGGAATGCCGCTGCGCTTGATCGCGCGTCCGACCGCTTCCTCGTTCAGGTAACCAGCGGCGGTGTCGATCAGGCGGTAACCGGCCATCAGCGCTTCATATACCGCGTTCTCACATTCTTCAGCATCGGGAATTTGGTAGACACCGAAGCCCATGATCGGCATTTTCACACCGTTGTTCAATGTTACAGTTTGCATTGTAATTCCTCCCATTGTTCAAATCTAAAACGGCAAACGGCCGCGAATCCCGGGAATCGGGCACCACAGCGAGGATTTCGCTTACGGCCGATTTGCATTATAATAAGCCTATCGCCTTCGTGTTACACGAAGTCAAGTCATTTTCAACACTTTATTTTCCAAGGAGGATTACATGCATACGGTCAAAGAAGCCGCCCAGATAACGGGACTCACCGAGCACGCCGTGCGCTTTTACACAGATAAAGGCCTGGTGCCAAGCGTACAGCGCAATCAAAACAACATTCGGATGTTCGACGAAGAATCGATCAACTGGCTACATGGCGTCAAATGCCTCAAGCAATCCGGGATGCCGATTGATGTCATTAAAATGTACGTCGATCTCTGTCTCGAAGGGGATTCGACCATTCCGCAACGCAGCACACTCATGATGGAGCATAAAGAAGCGGCACTCGTTAAGCTCGAAGAAGCCAAACTGCACGTTGCCCACTTGGAACAAAAAACCGCCCTATATCAGGCCATTCTGGAGCACCGCTCTCCAGACACGACCAATCCCGGCAATTGGGACAAAATTCAGCATATGCATCGTGACGTATTTTACTCGCCCTCTGTTTCACCAGGAAACTTAAATCCATAACTTGCCTAAATCTGAATACCCTTTTTTAAAGTTCATCTTATATAGGTTGCGGGCCTCTCTCTTTTATGGCATTGTATTAACAGGTTTAGTCGGAATTGCCGGCTGTGCCTCATCGTTATATGTATGTTATAAGGAGAGACCCCTGTGCAGCCTATTCATGAAATTATCCCAAGCCCCAGAACCAAAGATATGTATTTGTCTATCAGAAAACAGGGTACGGTATCCAAGCAAACGCTGCTGGAGGAGAGCGGACTTACCGTCAGCACCTTGACCCGCATCCTTGATGAGCTGCTTGCCCAGGGTCTGCTGTCGGAGGTCGGCTTCGGTGAATCGACCGGAGGCCGGAGACCAACCCTGTATGAAATCAATCCTGTCTACGGCTATGTGTTCGGGCTGGAAATCTCCCGTACGCATTCCAAGCTTGCGCTTATGGATCTTCATTTATCCCTGCTGGATGAGTATACATGGACAATGGATGAGCACACCACACCTGAACGTTTGGTGGAAGCCGTTCATGCCCAGGCGCTGCGTATGCTGGAGCAGGCCGCCATTGACATCAGCCGGGTCATCGGACTCGGCATTGGGGCGGTTGGCCCCCTGGACCGCAAGGAAGGAATCATCCAACATCCGGCAGGCTTTGCCGCACCGGGCTGGTCGCAGGTGCATATCAAGGAACAGCTTGAGCAGCTTCTGGATGTTCCGGTCTGTCTGGATAACGGAGCCAACACCGCACTGCTCGGTGAATATTGGGCAGGCGGCAACCTGCGGCTGCATCAACTGCTCTACCTGCATGCCGGAATCGGCCTGCGCTCAGCCATTATGAACGAAGGACGGATTCTGTACAGCGTGATTGATACTGAAGGCGCAGCCGGGCAAATGATCATCGAGAATGCCGGCATTCCTTCACGCCATCCAGGCGGGAATGATGGAGCATGGGAATCCTATGTTTCCATCCGCACACTGGAAATGCAAGCCCGTGAGGAGTGGAAGCTCGGCAAAGCCACTTTGCTCCGCGAGCTGGCGCCTAATCCGGAGAGCATTGATTTTTCCCATCTGGTCGAAGCCTTGCAGGCCGGGGACCCTATGGTCACCGGGATTATCGGGCAAGCAGCGGTCTATTGCGGAATCGGCCTCGCCAATCTGATCAATATTCTCCACCCGGAGGAGGTTATTCTGGGCGGTCCCTTATTCTCAGCAGCCGATTATTTCTATCAGGAAGCCACACGCGTCGCTCTTGAGAAAACCTATTACCGGGAGCAGTACAGTGTCCGCTTCACCAAGGGAGCCTTAAGCGATAACGCGGTAGCCACCGGCGCGGGGGCCCTGATCCTCAATCAGCTCACAAGCTGAAGCCTGCGCACAAATATACATATCCGGGCGCAAAACAAGCCACTCCGGGAGACCAGAGTGGCTTGTTTGTGCTGAAGATTGAGCTATTTTGCAGGCAATGATCGGACAAGTCCGCTCCTGCGGTTCACACGTTCAGGATGCCGCTTTTCCCGACTACGCTCAGCCATTGCCGTGCGAGCAAGTCATGGCCGGCCGTCGTCGGATGAACGCCGTCCCACAGCCAATACGCAGCATCCGTTCTTAGTGCTGCGGCATCGAAGACGGACTGCAGAGGCACATGCACCGCGTCAAACTCTTCGGCCAGCTCACGAACCACCTGCTGATAATGGGTAATATGCTTCGACCATTCCTCCCAGGCTACCGCCGGAGCTCCCGTATTGAGAATAAACGGCTCGCACAGAACCAGCTTCGTCTGCGGCAGCACCTCACGGGTCTCTTCCAGCACATGCCGGTAGGCCCGTTCATAACGGTCGGTTACGCCGCCCGGCTCGCCATTCGTCATTTTCCAGATATCATTGACTCCGATCAGGATGCTGAGTACATCCGGCTGAAGATAGATGGCATCCTCGTTCCAACGGGCATACAAATCGGAAATCCGGTTTCCGCTGATGCCGCGGTTATAGAATACGGGCCGTTGCTCAGCCAGCTCATTGCCCAGCTTGCCCCCGATGATATAAGCATAGCCGTGCCCAAGAATATGATTGGGGTCCTCATCGCGCCCGCGGTTGCCGTCCGTGATAGAATCACCTTGAAACAGAAAAACCTTGCCGCCCTTGGTTGCTGGAATAGACATTAACAATTTCTCTCCTTTGATTATATAAGTTGAACTTAAAAAATCATAAAAAAGGCAGGAGTGCGGAGGGGAAGTTTGGAACTGGAGGAGCGAAAGCGTCCGCCTTTGTCTGCGGATTTCAACCGCGATGAGCGGTATAAATCAAGAAATCTGCAGACAACAGCGGCCGGAAGTCCAAACATTCCCCGCAGTTACGACCAGGCCCAAAATATGAAAATCTAAAGTTCAACTTATATACAATTGAATAGACCCGGCAGATTGGAAGGAATCTACTGAATACGCTTACGTATTGTTAGGGCGATATGATACTATTAACACGACTGTTTCTCATCATAACAGAAACTTTTCAGGGAGGAAATGACAAATATGAAATACAGAAGACTGGGCAATACCGGACTGAAGGTCAGTGAGATCGGCCTCGGCAGTTGGCTCACCTACGGTACGGCGGCGGAACAGAAGGCGGCGGATGCCTGTGTGACCAAAGCTTTTGAATGCGGTATCAATTTCTTCGACACAGCAAACGCCTATAACCGTGGTGAAGGTGAAAAAGCGATTGGCGCCGCGCTCCGCTCCTATCAGCGGTCGGATTATGTTCTCAGCACCAAGGTCTATTTCCCTATGGGGGAAGGCGTAAATGACCGCGGTTTGTCCCGCAAGCATATCATGGAGCAATGCGAAGCCAGCCTGCGGCGACTCGGCACCGATTATATCGACGTCTATTTCTGCCACCGCTTCGATGCGGAGACTCCGGTAGAAGAGACGCTGCGCGCGCTGGATGACCTGACCTCCCAGGGCAAAATCCTCTACTCCGCTGTCAGCGAGTGGTCTGCGGCGCAAATTTCCCATGCCGCCGGGATCAGCCGCCGGCTGAATCTGCGTCCGCTGGCTGGAAACCAGCCGATCTACAACATGTTCGAGCGTTATATCGAAGAGGAGGTGCTTGAGGTGTCCACGCGGGAAGGACTTGGACAAGTCGTCTTCTCGCCGCTTGCGCAAGGCATCCTGACCGGCAAGTACAAGCCGGGCCAGCAGCCTCCAGCCGGCACACGCGGTGCGGACGACTCGGTGAACGGCGTCATCCGCAGCTACCTGCGGGATGACGTGCTCAGCGTTGTGGCTGAGCTGGACGAAGTGGCCTCAGAGCTGGGCCTGAAGCTGTCGCAGCTCGCGCTGGCCTGGGTGCTGCGGCAGCCGGGCGTAAGCTCGGCGCTGATCGGAGCCAGCAAGCCGGAGCAGGTGGAAGAGAACGCCCGGGCCGTAGAGCACGTGCTACAGCCGGACACGCTGGAGCGGATCGAGGGCATCCTCCGGCAGGTGGCCGATTTTGCCCCGGCGAGATAATACGGCTGCCAAGTGCAACTTTCAGCACAAATACACCCTCTCCCGTGAAGATGAGGGTGTATTTGTGCTGCCCGTTATTCCCGCAAGCAGGCGGCAAAATAACTCATTATCACATACGGCACAGAAAGGATTACTCCGCCCCTACTCCATGTGTGAGAGGCTCAATAACCGACTGGGTAGAGGCTGAATCCAGTACAATAGCCGGAGCCTCCAACGCCAGCAGAAGGCTACCTGCTGCCAGCAGCAGCGCTAATTTTCTCTTCATTAATCGTCCGCACCTCGCCAATAAGAAGTTTATATTGCTCTTGATCCTCGACGGAGCTGAGATGTCTGTATTGCTCAAATAATCCTACGCATTGAATAATGCTTCTATCACTGTTTATTTTAACAGAGCACTCCAGACTTTGGAATAAGAAAGCGATACCATCCTTGTATCTCTGCGTATTTAAATGATACACCGCCAGTTCGAACAGCAGGGTCTTATATTTATCTGTGCTCACCTGGATATTCAGCTTTCCCATCCGGGTCCGCTGCTCCTTAAAGCCCAGAAACGGCTGGAAACGCTCGATAATTTCATCCACCGAAAAATGAAACCGGTTGGCTGCCTGCATAATTTTGATTAGCCCCGGAACAATCTCATTCTCCCTGGAGGCAATGAACCCTACATAATCCGCAAGCACCTCCGTTTCCCCGGACATCAGGCGATACAGATATGTATTCGCTTCAGCCCATTCCTTGAACTGGTCCTTAATCTGCCGGGCTTCCTCTGTGTCCTCCTTCACCCAGCCAGCCTCTGCATAAAGCGAGACATAATGCAGTGCCTGCTTGTAATCGCCGCGTTCATCACAGACGGCTGAGCGGAGCAAATGTGAATACAGGATGTAAAAACACAGGGGTCTCGCCGGTTCTTTGTGTGCCGCACGCCGGCTGATTTTATGATATTTGTTCTGATATTGAATGGCTGCCTTGCGCCCCAGCTCTTCCGCTATTGCATCGACTTTAGTCCAGCGCCCAAGCGAAGCATAGATATTCGCCAGATCCTTAAGCGCATTTAATTGGTCCACCTCATCCAGCCGCTCTACAAAATACTCAAAGTACATGGCCGTCCGCAGGTTGGCATCCTGATCCTTTCCCAGCGCAATCGTAAACAAGCGATACTGGCACACTGCCAGCCGCTCCGAATGCTGGTATTTCTCACTCTCCGCCACGCCCTCGTACAACAGAGCCGCTGCTTGCCGCTTGCCTTGGGCGAAGAATTCCTCTGCCGTGTCGAACAGTACCTGGGCATACGAAATATTATCCATAATATTCTGAACCACCCGGCGGATGCATTCCAGCTTGTCCAGCTCCGCACAGCGCTGCAGGAACGGTCCCAGCCGCCGCCAATCGGGGGTGGAGTGAATTACACATTCATCTATGTACAGTTCATAAAAATCCCCTTCGGCAAGGCCCATACCCGCTGTAATCCGGTCAAGCTGCTTCATCGCAATGGGACGATTTCCATTTATAATACTGCTGAGTGTACCCGAATTGACCCCGGATATCCCGGCAAACTGATTAATTGTGATACCTTCTCTTTTCAAGTACTTATCCAGCTCATCTTGAATTGTAGATGTTGCTTCCACACAAACACCGCCCTAGGAAACCATATATTTGAACTATCACCCAGATATTCCTATATCTTAGGCGCTAATATAACGCAGGTCAATATCCGTTGGCGCGTTCAAAAGTGGTTGACAGGAGAGAAAGCAGCCGTTCCGGGGCCAAATGCGGAGATCAGGTGATCAGCTTCGACTCCTCCGCCTGCTCTGCCGCGCGCCGGATGAACCGCTCAAGCGGCTTCTGCAGGGTAAGCGCCAGCACCAGGGCGGCAATACCGAAGAGAACCAAAGCAACCGCGTCACGGATGGCAACTGCCGGCAGTATGCCGCCAACCGCTTCCCTCATAAGGCTGATCGCATAGGTGAACGGCATAAACGGGTTCAGGATTTGGAAGAAGCGCCCGGTGGTGCTGACCGGAAAGGTCCCGCCGGAGCTGGAGAACTGAAGCACCATGAATACGATAGCTATGCCTTTACCTAAGCTGCCAAAGACAGAGACCAGGGTGAACACAATCGTCACAAATATGATGCTGATCAGGATGGCAAACAGCACAAACCACAGCTTGTCGGCGACATAGCATTTCAGCAGGTAGATATTGCCCAGCACCGCTACCAGAGCCTGAAGTATGCCTATGGTAAGAAAAGTCAGCAGGCGGCCAAAATAAAGCTGGTAGCGGCGGTATGCTACTCCTCCGGTATCGACTCCGGTCCGCAGCAGGGAAATGAGCAGTGTGCCGCCAACCCACAAGGAAAGCACCGCGTAAAACGGCGTCATGGCTGAGCCGTAATTGGGGATCGGATACAGCGCCTTTTCCTTCATCACTACAGGGCTTGCGAGAAAATCGCTGATCCCCTTAATATCTCCTCCCAGCAACTGGGCGATTTCCTCCAGGTTGACCTCCTTCTTGATCTCGCGGACCGTACTAGCGGCGCGGCGGACGGCATTCTCCAGGGCGGGAAGATCGTCCCTGACCAGTTCCGCCGCCCGGTTCACCCCCTTGTCCGCGAGGGGAAGCCCGGAGGTGATCAACTGCGACGCGCGGCGGAGCTTCTCCTCCGCCCCCGGCAGATCCTTCCGGGCGAATTCGGCCGCCGCGTGAATCTCTTCGCCGGCGGCGGGCAGCGCGCTCTGAATGCGCGGCAGCACCTTCGTCGCGAAATCGCTTAACGCCGCCAGCCTGCCGCTCATTCCGGCTGCCGCCGCATGGACCTCGCCCGCAGCCGCGGGCAGATTGTCACGCAGCTTGGCAAGCCCGGTCTGCCCGTTATGGATGGCGGTCCCCGCTTCATCCAGCACCGTATCCAGCGCCGCCAGCCGCTGCGGCGCCTGCTGCTGCGGCGCCTGCTGCACATCCGTGGCGGCATTCCCCGCCACGGACGTAAGCTGCTGCAGCGTGCTCTGCAGCGCTGGCAGCCCCTCCGCAGCCGAAGCTACAACCGCTCCGGCCTCATCCAGTCTGTCCGAGGCCCGGTCCAGCACCTGTTCCACCTTGCGGAAATCCGCATCCAGTCCGGACAGCAGCAGCTCCGCGCGGGTAAGCTCCGGCAGTCTGCCCTGCAGCTCCTTCAGCCTGCCCGCAGCATTGCTGATCTGCCCCCAATGCTCATCCAGCACCTCCGCTGCCCTCCCAGCCTGCTCCACTTCCGGCAGCTTGTCCGTTAGCGCGGCAATCCGTCCGGCTGAGCCAGCAATCTGCGGCCAGTCCTGCTGCAGCATCAGCACCAGCTTCCCTGCCTTTTCAATCTCCGGCAGACTGGCCTCAAGCTTAAATAGACCCTGCTCCACCTTGCGGATAACCGGCAGCTCGGTCTGGAATTTACGGTCGATGGCCCTAAGGGCCGTAAGCACCGTACTGCTTAGGGTTTCTGTGAACCGCTCGCTGATCTGTGCTGTAATGGCGGAAGCGCCTTTGGCGGTGATTTTCGGCGCAATTGCATTGATTTTTTCGTTTACGGTATAATCCATTTCCGGCTTCACCAGCCTGCCTGCGAGGACCCCCGCCATCCGCTGTGAGAACTCTGCGGGAATGATGATGCTGGCATAATAATCTCCGCGCCGCACCCCTTGCACCGCTGATTCGGCATCTGTGAACGTCCAGCCCAGCGATTTGTTGCCGCGCAAGCTCGCCAGCACCTCATTTCCGATGTTGAAGCTTTTTCCGTCCACAGCGGCTCCCTGATCCAGGCTGGCGACAGCGATTTTAATTCCTGACGTATTGCTGTACGGGTCCCACACCGCCGCAACATTCACCCAATCGTAGACGGAGGGCAGTACCGCAAGCGCGGCAACCAGCAGCATGGCTACCGGAGCTTTGAACAGGTTGACCCAATCCTTTTTATAAATCCGCCATATCGCCGCCATGTTTCCCATTCACCCCTAAGCCGTAATCTGGATAGTTTAATATGCCCCGGAGCGGTTCTTTTTCATGCCTAACTTTTCCACTTTCGAATCCAAAAATTTTTGCAACCTTATCCGCCAAATCATCGTTAATAAAGGTACAAACCCGATTTGAGAAGCGCTCAAAAGGGTAATTAGGAATATAGGCTTTTACCGGGTCATATTCAATCTTAAGGGGGAAATTATTATGTTAAAGAAAAAAATGTTTTATCTGTTTCCTGTGCTGGTCCTGCTGTTCCTCTCCCTGGTGACTTCGGCAAGCACTACGGGTACACTTGTAGATGCAAAAAGCGGCGATAAAACCCAGAACCTGACGGTTTATATACACGCACTTCAGTCCAAGGACGGTCACACCATCCTTACAGCCGACGAAATCGAATGGTACGAAGGAGCCGCCGCCGACCGGATTTTTGCCGAACGTGATCCTGAAGGAGCGGCAGAGATTGGCGGAGCACCTGACGGCTACTATATTGTGAACGACAGCGACACCCTCACCTCTTATCCAATTGCCGACAATGCTAAGGTGACAATGCAAATTTACGATCATACCGGAAACATCGGCGATCTGGACATTAACTGGAACGAAAGCATCACCCTCCAAAAGTTCATCCAGGAATTCGCCAAGACCGACATTTTCGACCTGAGCCAATCGCCCTACCACATCACAATTCAAGACGGCCAGGTAACATCCATCGTTCAGCAGTACACTCCTTAATAGGTTTTGTAAAAGACTGCATTCGTCCCTTGGGCGGGTGCAGTTTTTTAGCGCATGGTCTTGTTCCGAAAGGGTTGAAGCGCACTAGCTCTCTCTTGCTTCCAGACTGCTCCGCTCTGCTTCTTCCGCTTGTCATGAGCTGTTACCTGCACTTCATACAGTTAAAAACTCGCTTTTGGCGACAATTTTGCTTTTAATTGCACTCTGTACACTTACCTATGCCGGATATAGCTAAACTCAGCTAATTTGCGGATTATAACTGCACACATTACAACTATATCTTCAAAACAGTCATTTCAGCGCCTGATAGCTGCAGGGAATACAGTTAAAGCGGCTGCTCACTTCTTCAATCAGTGTGGGAGAAAGGAGTACGTTAGCATGTTGAACCTAAAAAAAGAGTGTTCCCCATCCTTCCCAGGATGGATGGAACACTCTTCTTAACAATTATAATGGCTATTCATTTGCCAATTGAATACAAGTCAAATCCTAGCGCCTTATTTCCAGGACAATCGCTTACGGTTTTTTAACCCTTGCCTTCAATATTTCAGGAAAAATTAACTGAGGTGGAATTTCTCCACTTCATTCCGCTGAGTGGCCTCCCCTCGAATGGTTAGCGGGAAAAACTCCACTTATTTCCTTGAAAAATCACTGAATGAATGGAAATGGAGAGAATTAAGTCTACTTTTTCCATCTAATCACCATAAAATCGGTGAAATTCGCAAATTAGGTTTCCTTTTTCCACTTCATCCAATCTCGCGGTTCATTTCGTAAGCGATTGCCCTGTCCTTACTTCCCGCTGTCCTTCACCGGCACTCCGAAATTCGGTGTGCCGTCCTCATTCCAGTGCAGGATCTGGGCGCGGGTGTGGCGGTTCGGATCGTAGAGCGGATCGCCTGTGATCTCCTTGTAGTTGCGGCAGTGGTAGATCATCACATCCTCACCATTTTCGTTGACCGTGAAGCTGTTATGCCCCGGACCGTATTGTCCGTTCTCCTCGCTGGTCTTGAATACAGGCTCAGGGTGCTTGCTCCAGGAGTCAGCATCCAGCAGATCGCTGTCTTCGTCCGCAGTCAACAGCCCCATGCAGTAGTTGTGATCGGTAGCGCTGGCTGAGTAGCTGATGAAGATTTTGCCGCTGCGGTGGAGTACAGCCGCACCTTCATTCACGCTGAAGCCGATGATCTCCCAATCATACTTAGGCGTAGCGATCATCGTCTGCCGTCCAGTCAGCGTCCATGGGTTCTCCATCTCCGAAATGTACAGGTTGGAGTTCCCCGGAATATCCGGGTCCTTCTGGGCCCATACATAATAGAGCACTCCCTTATGCTGAAACGTGGTAGCATCCAGGGCAAAAGTTTCCCAGGCCGTCTTGACCTGCCCCTTCTCTACCCAATTGCCTTCCAGCGGATTCGGCGACTCGTTCTCCAGCGCATACATGCGGTGATCGAACAGTCCTTCCTTGGTCTCCGTCGTGCGTGCGGCTGCGAAATAGATATACCATTTGCTGGAGATGTAATGGATCTCGGGAGCCCAGATATTGGCGCTCAGCGGCCCGGTTTCGTATTTGCGCCAAGCTACAACGGGTTCAGCCTCTTTAAGCCCTTCTATGGACGCGGCTCTGCGCACCTCGATCCGGTCATACTCCGGCACCGATGCCGTAAAGTAATAATAGCCATCCGTATGCTTGTATACCCAAGGGTCGGCACGCTGCTCCACAAGCGGATTGCTGTATTCTCTATTCCTGCTCATAATGGTTTCTCCTTTAATCTATATAAGCTAAACTTTAGATTTAACAAATCGGCTTTAGCCGTAACTGCGGGGAATGTTTGGACTTCCGGCCGCTGTTATATTTGGATCTCCTGATTGAAACCGCCGGGTGCGGTAGAAATCCAAATATAGCCAACGCTTACGATGCCAGCTTTCCTACGGAAAGCTCTCAGGCGGACGCTATCGCTCCTACAGTTCCAAACTTCCCCTCCGTCACTTTCCCCAATTTATTAGATAATTAAGTTCACTTTAATCTAGTTCTATTATTCTATAGTCAGGACAACAACGGATGCCGGTGGAAGCTGGCAGGCCAGTACTCCGTCCTTCAGAGCTGCTCCATTGTACGCGGTTGGAGCAACGGTCTCCGGCGACTCGAAGGTGTTATGGGCATTCAAATCCGTATGGGTCAGAATTTGCCCGGTTACGGTTCCAGCCGAAATACCGGCAAGCTCAATAGTGAGGCTGGCGCTGTCCGCATGGCTCAGGTTGCAGAGGGAAATGTACAGCTTGCCGGCTTCATCGCGGGAGGCTGATACGCTTATCTGTGGAATGGAATCCTCTCCCATGCTGTACAGCGGACTCTCAAAAGCTACCTCCAGCAGCTCATTCTCCTGATGCACCTTGTACATCTCGAAGACATGGTAAGTAGGCGTTAGCAGCATTTTGTCGCCTTCGGTCAGGATCAGCGCCTGCAGCACGTTCACCATTTGAGCAATATTTGTCATCCGTACACGGCTGCTGTGATTCTGGAAAATATTCAGGTGTATTCCTGCTACGAGCGCATCCCTAAGGGTGTTCTGCTGGTACAGGAATCCGGGATTCGTGCCCGGCTCAGACAGGAACCAGGTTCCCCATTCATCTATAATCAATCCCACCCGCTGCTCCGGATCGTATTTGTCCATAATCGCGGAATGACGGGTAATGAGCTCATCCATATGGAGGGATTTCTTCATGGTCTCGAACCATTCACCGTGATCGAAGCCAAGAGCGTAACGCTTCTCTTCCCAGCTTCCCGGGATGGTGTAGGAATGCAAGCTGAGACCGTCCATGAACTGTCCGGCTTCGCGCATCAGCACTTCCGTCCAGGTGTAGTCGTCCACATTGGCGCCTCCGGCAATTTTATAGAGCTTGTTATCTCCATAATTGCGCGCATAGGTCTGGTAACGGCGATACAGGTCTGCATAATATTCCGGACGCATATTGCCTCCGCAGCCCCAGTTCTCGTTCCCCACGCCAAAATATGTAAGCCTCCACGGCTGCCCGCGCCCGTTCTCGGCACGCCAGTTCGCCATTGGAGATTCACCGTCAAAGGTCATATACTCCACCCATTCTGACATTTCCTGAACTGTGCCGCTGCCAACATTGCCGCAGATGTACGGCTCACAATCCAGCAGCTCGCAGAGCCGGAAAAATTCATGAGTGCCAAAGTGGTTGTTCTCCACCACTCCGCCCCAGTGGGTGTTGATCATGCGTTTGTGGGACTCGGGAAGGCCGATGCCGTCCTTCCAGTGATATTCGTCGGCGAAGCAGCCGCCAGGCCAGCGCAGCACAGGAATATCGAGCTTGCGCAGAGCAGAGATGACATCATTGCGGATGCCGTCCGTATTCGGAATAGGCGAATCCTTGCCGACCCAAATGCCTTCGTAGATACATCTGCCGAGATGCTCGGCGAAATGTCCGTAGATATTTTTATTGATTTTGCTTTTAGGTTGATCAGAATGGATGGTAAGCTTTGCAGTCATAGTTTCTCTCTCCTTGAGAAGCTTTATATTTAGCCTTTTATCCCTGAATTCAGATTAATGGATTGAACAAAGTATTTCTGCGCGAACAGGAACAACAGCAAGGTAGGAATAATCGCCAGGATCGCTGATCCCATCAATTGCCCGATCATACGGTAGTTTCCATAGATATCCTGCAGCAAAAGAAGTCCTGCCGTAACCGGCATTTTGTCAACATCAGTGAATACAATAACCGGCCACAGGAAGTCATTCCATGATCCCGTGAACGAGAACAAGGCGCATACGATCAATACCGGCTTAATCAATGGCATAATGATCGACATGTAAATTCTGTAATGACTCGCACCGTCCACATGTGCCGATTCATCGAGCTCCTTCGGAATTCCGCTCATAAACTGTCTAACCAGAAAGATATTGCCCATGCCGGCCAGACCCGGAATAATCATTGCCCAGGAGGTGTTGACCCAGCCTAATGCATCAATAATTTTGTAAGAAGGAATCAGATTCACTACCCCAGGAAAAAATGAAATCCCCAGCAGGGTGAAAAAGAGCGTGTCTCTTCCTCTAAATTTCATCCGCGAATAGCCGTAGCCGGTTATTGAGATGACCACAACCACCAAAAACGTATGCATCGTTGCAATAAACAAGGAGTTCATCAACCACCGCAGGATAGGAGCCGTAGAGGTGTTCTCCAAAATAGCGACATAGTTATCAAAAATCCATTCCTTCGGAAACAGCCTGAACCCCGAAGAAACCACCTCGGTCTGGGAACGGAAAGAAGTCGTGATTCCGAAGATAACCGGGATAATCCAAATTACACACAGCACGATCAAGAACAGATACGCTATATATTTTGAAACACTTATGCCAGACCCCTTGCTCTTCCCGCTGCTTTGTCCGTTTACAAGCGGACTTTTACTGTATTGCTCTGCCACCTGGTTTGCCATACGGGTACACCTGCCTTTTCAATTTCAATTGCTGGGCCATGCCTCATCAATACTTAAGCCGCATTACGGTTCATTACATAATATTGCAGAGCAGAGATGACCAAGATTACCAATCCCAGCAATACCGCCATGGCCGACGCCATTCCCGCAATGGATTCTCCGTTTCCGAAAGCCAATTGGCGAATATACATCATCAGTACATGCGTGCTCTGACGCGGTCCCCCATCTGTCATCATCAGCGGCTGGCCGAATACATTGAAGGCGCCCGCAGTAGTCATGACAAAGGTATAAATAAGCGGGAAACGAATGGAAGGCAATGTGATGCTCGCAAATCTGCGGACCGGTCCTGCGCCATCTATTTCTGCTGATTCATACAAATCCTGGGCCACCCCGCTGATCGAGGCACGGTAAATAATCATGTTGCCTCCGACGCCGCCCCAGATCGTAATGATAATAATGAGTATCCAGGCATAAGGCTGGTGGGCCGGCCAGGAAACATCGGAACCGAACACGTTGCCGGCCATCCCAAGCTGCTTGTTGAAGAGCAGCAGCCAAATCAATGCACCCGCAGATATCGAGATCAGGCCCGGGATGTAGAGAATGGACTGGATCAGGCTTTTTCCTTTTACCTTCTTATGCTCAAGCGCAACGGCTATCAGCAGCGGAAGTATAATTAACAGCGGAACACTCAGCAGAACAAATATAAAGGTGTTCTTCAGGCCGTTGTTAAATTGTGTATGAAAGGTAGAACCACTGTCGAAGAGGATGGTCTTATAGTTGTCGAGCCCGACCCAGACCGGTTCATTCATTAAATTCCACTTTGTAAAAGACGCATAAATCCCATAGAACGTCGGCAGCAAAATAAATACAGCAAATAATATGATATGTGGTCCTACAAAGAAAACAGGCGCCAAATTTAATTTCTTTTTCATAGGCATTCTTTTCTCCTTTGGCATAAAGCAATGTGCCGTAATCCGGCACATTGCTCCATACAATCATTTCCGTTTCAGTTTTACTTGGCGGCTCCGCCCGTTCCTTCGGCGATTTTATCTTCTACGAATTTTTGCATCGTTTTCAAGGTTTCATCAATGTCAACGTTGCCGCGGACAATATCCCCGCAATACGTATCTACTGCTTCTGCAATGTATGGATAGTATTCATAAGTATAGATGTAGAGAGAGTTAATTTCTTTTTCATTAGATGTGAAGAAGGATTGCATGTAGTTCTTGAATTCCGGACTTTCGTTAACCTTCTTACTTGCTACGATTTGTCCCGCTTTGGCCCACTCAATCGAATTCTCGCGGATGTATTCCAGGAATTTGCCGATGCCTGCTACCTTTTCCTCGGATCTGTCTTTATTCTTCAGCATGGCGAACATGTGGGAAGAGGATCTGTTGGTGAACTTATCCGCTGTTGGCGAATACACGTTGGTTACACCGAAGTTGAGGCCCTCTACCTTGGCATGCGCCGTTGAACTCCATGTACCGTCTGTGGAGAACAGCACCTTGCCGGATTGGAACATCAAGTATCCGTCTTCGCCAAATGGTGTCATCAGGCCGGCGTCGTTGATTTTCTTCACATTTTCAAAGGCTTGCTTCATTACCGGAGTGTTAACGGCAGGTTTACCGTTCTCCTGAATATCACCGCCGAGATCTTGGATCTGCGCAAGAATTACCCAGCCGAGCAAGGCATCATTTACAACATAATCGCCTTCCTGCATCTTGCCTTGCAAGGACAGCATTTCATCAATGGTAACCACATTATCATCGAGGAAAGATTCCGCATTGTACTTCTTGAGCAAATCTTTGTTGTAGTACATTACGTTACTGTGAATATCGAGAGGTACGGAATATTGGGTTCCGTCAATGGTTCCAGTTGACCAGGCTTGCGGCAGGTAGTTCTCCTGCTTGATTTCAGGCTGTGCCGCTGTTACCGCTGTCATTGGCTCGAGTTGACCTTGCTTAACATATCCGGGAATCCGGTCAGCATGGATAATCGACAAATCCGGCACGCCTTTACCGGAGTTCAGAACCGTAGAAATCTTTGTATACATATCCGCGGTGACTACATGCTTTACTTTAATCTCTGGGTTTGTCGCATTGTAGTCCTTCACGAGTTGATCCATGTAAGCACCGTCATCACCGGTAAGCGGCGTCCAGAACGTAATCGTCTTTTTGTCATCGTTCCCGCAGCCTGCCAATAATGTTGATAAAAGAACAAGCGATAATAATGATAAACCCCACTTTTTATTCACACTTTTTCCTCCTAATGAAATAATTTAGTGAATCATATAAGCGATTACCCTCCATTTCGCATATTAGTTAAATAATTAAAAAATGTTTGAATGTATTCGCTTACAGATATAAAATAGCATATATAAACCTGAATGTAAACACAAAAATATAAACTAATTCATATATATTCAAAGTAAAATGAAGAAAGGCGCTTTTTCTGAAATAATTCGCTTGTTTTCAGGTGTTTCTCCTCTTTTTCATTCAAATAAATGTAAAAACAAAATTAAGATTACTCTAGAATATATCTTAATTTTAATTATATATAACAAATAAAGGAAGGAGGCTTCCCTTTTTAGATCAATTAGTTTATAATTTTATAAAATAGTTTTTTTTCTAATGACGTTTGCGGAGGAAGGTACTGAAACTATGATTTATATTAAAGATCTAATGAGTGGCATTGATATCTTCAAGGCACTCAGCTCGGAGATCCGAATTCAGATTTTGGAGCTGCTCGCCGGCAATCAGGAGCTCAACCTGAATGAAATTGCCAAAAGGCTGAATCTCAGCAATGGCGCCATCACCATGCACATTAAGAAGCTGGAAGAAAGCGGATTGATTGAGATCAATACTTCCGTAGGCAAACACGGCATCCAGAAGGTCTGCTATCTGAACAAGGATAAGCTTATGGTGGATCTTCGCAGCAAGGATGTTAACAATCTGTATGAGGTTGAGATTCAGGTAGGGCATTATAGCAATTACCAGGCTGTGCCTACCTGCGGACTGGCCACGAAGGACAGCATTATCGGCGACTTCGACGAACCGCGGTACTTCGCCGATCCTCAGCGGATTGATTCGGAGATTATCTGGATGGCCGAAGGATTTCTGGAATACCGGATTCCGAACTATCTGAAGGCCAACCAAACCTTCCGCGAAATTCAGTTCTCTATGGAGATTGGTTCAGAGGCCCCTGGCTTCAGCGACAACTACCCTTCAGATCTGTATTTCTATGTAAACGGTATCGAAATTGGCTTCTGGACTAGCCCCGGTGATTTCGGAGATACCCGCGGTACCTTCAATCCTGACTGGTGGCCGCCCCATCTCAATCAATACGGGATGCTGAAGCTTATTCGAATCAACAATGAAGGAAGCTTCATCGACGGCTGCCGCATCTCGGATATTACGCTGGATGATATCAAGCTGGATTATAAAAGCGAGCTGACCTTCCGCATCGCCGTTACCGACAAGCCGGTCAACAAACGCGGACTGACCATTTACGGCAAGCATTTCGGCAACTACAGCCAGGATCTGTTGGCGCGGGTGCTATACGATGTACATGAGGTTGGAGACAGCGAGAAAAGCATCACCTCCTCCACTGGCGAGTAACTCTCACAAGCAGGAGCTGCGCCCATACCGGACCAACTAACATCAAAAAAGCGGAGTCTTAACGACTCCGCTTTTTTGCGTTTTGATACATTTCTGTTAGTTCACGTTATAATCAGCCAATACTTCGTCTACGGTGAGACTGTTGTTATATATCTTCACTTCGTCGATCATGCCCTTGAATGGCACATCCCAATAATTGATGCCCAGTGCAAATACGCCGTTATCATCCGTGAACACATTCGGGAAATTGTTGCCCGAGAACTTCTCTACCCCGTTGATGTAGACCTTCACTGTGCCATCATTGACTGTGAACGCCACATGAGTCCATTCATTGGCCGGAAGCTGCATGCCGGTAAGCGCATCATACCACTTCTCGCCGGACCACAGCAGCGTTTTATCAGCACCCCTCTGCGGAACAAAGCTGATCCAGCGATTGCCGGATGCCGCTCCGAAGAAGGCTGTCGTATAATCCGTAAGCTGCTCGGGCTTCAGCCACAGTGATACAGAATAAGAATTGCTGTTAATCAATCCCTTGGGCAGCACGATGCCGGATTTTCCATCAAAGATCGCCGCCTGACCGGCAATGCCGTTGCCGTAAGTGATGCTTCCGACCGTCGGACTATCCACCTTTGCTCCGGCGACAGTACCTGCACCGGACAATTGCAAGGAATCATTCAAATTGCCTTCAAAGCTATATTGCGCCACTTTTCCGTCTGTTACTTTTACAGCATAACTGCCCGACACGTTATTGCCGTCCGTCGAGGTTGCTGTAATCACAGCTTCGCCAAGCTTCAGCGCTGTTACAACACCTGTCACCGGATCAACTGCCGCTACCGCGGAATCACTTGAACTCCAAACGAGCGTCTTATTGGCAGCGTTGGCCGGGAGGATGGTTGCCACAGGTGTAAAAGTATTTCTCACCGCTATTTCTTTTTCCGCCGCAGCGAATGTTATAGAGTTCACTTTGACATTGGTATCCGGCTCGCCATTCACCAGCCAGCCTACGGCTTCTGCGGATAATGCTTTTTCATATACACGCAGCTTGTCGATCATCCCTTTATACGGAACATCCCAGTAGTTGACACCAAGGGCAAATACCCCGTCTTCCCCGCTAAATACATCCGTAAATCCGGTTCCGGTAGATTTGAGCACACCGTTAAGATACATTTTGACGGTTCCGGCATCATACGTGAAGGCCACATGCGACCACTCGCCTGTCCCGATCTGCACGCCCAGATCCGCGTCGAGCCAAGCCTCGCTGCCGAACCACAAGCGCGTTGTAGCTCCGCCATTCCCGTACGGCAACAGGCTAATCCAGTTCGAATCCGATTTTGCGCCAAAGAACGCAGTCGTAAACGGTGTCAATGTGTCAGGACGAAGCCACATGCTCACGGTATACTCGCTGCCATGAATCAGTCCGTCCGGAAGGCGGACACCGGAGCTGCCGTCGAATCTGGCCGCTTTGCCATCTTTTCCAACCTCATAATTAATGGTTCCGCCCGTATTATTAGCCCGATTCCCCGTAACCTCGCCTTTTGCAACACGCTCTCCGGCTTCATCGAGATTGTCCTCGAAGTCATATGCGGCTACTAAGCCGTCCTCCAGCAAGCTGCCGCTCTGTTCTACAACAACAACCGTAAAGGTCTTGGTTGCCGTTGCTGTGCCCAGCT
Organism: Paenibacillus sp. sgz302115; assembly: GCF_056120445.1. Classification (NCBI taxonomy): domain Bacteria; kingdom Bacillati; phylum Bacillota; class Bacilli; order Caryophanales; family Paenibacillaceae; genus Paenibacillus; species Paenibacillus sp. sgz302115. Next base: position 371,079 of record NZ_JBVYOK010000003.1, on the reverse strand, counting down.
TGACCGTAGCTGTCAATTCGACAGTAACATTCCCGCTTCCATGCTCCGGCCGGGTAACCTTCCCATCATTTCCGACTACAGCATTGTTAGAGGATGACCATGAAATTGTTGCCCCGTGAACGCCTTCTACCGGCAGGGTAAGGCTTCTGTACACCTTGCTTGTATCTCCTAAAGTTAAGCCCTTCGCGACATTGGCTACCAATTGCTCATCGCTCAGTCTTTCGAGCTGGCTGCCCCATACTGCAACTCCTTGCTCCGACATTGCAGTGAAGGTCATGACATTCGCCTGACGGGTCGAATCCCACATCTTCACGAATACACCCTTGTACAGATTCTGCACCTTGCTGCCGTTCACGGTCTCATCAAGAAGCAGGTGAGCATAATAATCACCCTTCAGCTCCCAGGTTCCGGTTACTGATCCGCTGATGGTTCCGTCTTCCTTCAGCTCAATATCCACTGTAGGCTTGATTTTTGCTGTAACATCCTTGCCGTGGTTAATGAATTGATAAGCTCCGGCCAGCTCCTTCTGCTGAACCTTGCCGATCGTTTCACCAGAGTAACGGTGCGGCGCTACTACCGGCCATCCGTCCTCGTTCATGAACATTTGATGCACCCGCAGCTCATGCGATTCGCCGCGCAGCGGGAAACGGGTGTGAAAGAAGTTGAAGAGCTTGCCTTTTTCCGCATCGTAATATACGGAGTTATGTCCTGATGACACATAACCATAGGTTTGGAAATTCGGATCGCCGTTCACATTCGTGAACATGAAGTTGCCAAGCAGCTTGTTGCCGTATGCCGCGTTATTGGTTTGGTTCGGCTGTGCCGCAGCTTGTCCTGCTGTATCTTTATAAGGACCATCCGGATACTTGGAACGGAACAGCCGCATGCTGTAGCCGCCGTCAGAAGCAAGACCGCCGTAAGTTACGTACAGATAGTAATAATCGGTATTTTTATCGTAGGTTACATATGGACCCTCACCTGATTTCGTATTGCCGCCGGAAATGTGAGTTCCGAAATAACGGTCGATCAGCCTGCCGTCGGCTGTTGTTCCGTCTTTTCCCGGATATTTAGGTTTTCCTGTAGCAGGATCAATCTCCAGAATAAAAATACCGCCCGACCACGAGCCGTAAGTCATCCACAGCTTGCCTTCCTTGTCATAGAACAAATTCGGATCAATTGCATTCGTGTATACTTTGTTCTTATATGAACCCGCCGCATCGAACCAGTTCGGATTCATCCCTTCAAGCGTTCCGTCTTTGATCAGCGCAGGAATGTTCGTATTTTCCCACTGTTTGTTAATCTTGCTCTTGGCATCATAAGCTTCCGTCAGCGTAAATCCGGAGTAGATGACCGTATTGCCATAGGTGTAAGGCCCCTCGATCTTCTGGGAAACGGCGAAACCGATTGCCGAACGGATATAGGTGGAAGAGGTGCAATAGAACAGCATATAAGCGCCCTTTGTACCGTCTGCATTCTTATAATCCTTATTCCAAAAAACATCCGGTGCCCACACGGAAAAGCCATTCGTGCTGTCAGAATCATTCTCTCCTGCCCAGGCAAAGGATTCTGCAAGATTCTTGGAAAGATCCCCGTACAGAACATTGTTCGGAGTAGTGTATCCGTTAGTGAACCGTGTCCAGTTCATCAGGTCACTGGATTTGGCCGCATCAATATGTGAACCGAACACATAATAGTTGCTGCCATCCTTGACTATCGAAGGATCGTGTACAGATACGTTGGTAAAAGCCGGTGCGGTTGACACTGGCGTTGGTACTGGCGTTGCTACCGGTGTTGCGGTTGGTGTCGCTGCAGGTGTTACTGCAGGCGTTGCTGTTGGTGTCGCCGAAGTGCCGCCGGAGCCTGCATTAGCTGTAGCTGTCGGGGCTGCCGTAGCGCCCGGAGTCACAAGTTTGATATTGGCGCTGTATTTATCGTTATAGGACACTTTTCCGGCACCCTGAACATTAATAACAAAGTTCCCATTGGCAATGAGATTTTTAATTTCCGTGCCAGCTTCCACATGCAGCTCCGCTTTCTGATTCATTGTCATTTCAGCGATGCTGCCTTTGTTCAAATACAGCGAAGGCTCGCCCAGCGCCCTCACATCTACCGATGGAAAGCTGCCGCTAAATTGAATAGCTGATTTCGCCGGCAATGTGCCCTCAACTACAACCGGGCCAAAGCCTCCGCCAGTAGCTGAAGCCTCTTCCTCCAGCTTAACGCCGGAATGAACCCGAACGTTATTCACCGTACTCGTTCCTTGGGTCAGGACCCGAAGCTTCCCGTTCTGCTTATTCACAACCAGTTCCGGGATGGCGGCGTTGTTCAGCGTTACGCTGTTCTTCTCGCCTCCGCCGTTCACAAATACCTTGCCGGACACGGACACATTGTCCAGCTTCACGTCGCCTTCTCCAATGCCTTCAGTCAAATACAGGTTCCCGGAGATTTTGGAATCCTTCAATACGACACCGGAAGTGCTGATGATCATATTGCGGGCTGTAACGCCAGTAAGAGTACCGCTTTGATTGGCAATTTCTCCGGAAAGACTGCCGATCATGCGCAGGGCTTCAGCTCTCGTAACGGACTTCCCTCCCCTGAAGCTGCCGTCTGCATAGCCGCCCAAGTAACCCTCGCCGAACAAGGACAGCACCGCTTCCTGACTCCATGACGGTAAATCCGCAGCATCCTTTGGTGAAGTGCCGCCTGCCGGAGCGGTTAATTTGAACAGCCTGAACAGCATCACAGCCGCTTCCTGGCGGCTTACAGTCTGATCCGGGCGAAACGTGCCATCGCTGTAGCCTGACACATAGCCGGCAGCCACCGCTTTTTTGATATCGCTTGCAATGGATGCTGAAACATCAGTGAAATGGACTTCAGCTTCAGCCTGCAAATGAAAAACCCGATTTACAAGTGATACCCACTCCAGGCGGGTGATGTCCTGGTCAGGCTTATAGACGCCATTGCCATAACCGGAGATCAGACCTTTATCCGTCCATGCCTGAAATTCTTTCTGTGCCCAGTGGCCCGTATAGTCAGTTACCTGCTTCTGCGCAGCCTGCCCAAGCTCTTTGAAATCGCTTGCAGGCGCAGCTGCGGAAATAGTCGTCGAAGGCACAACCAGGGCCAACGCAAGAAGCGAAGCAGTGAATTTGCCAATGTTCTTTTTCAAAGTGTAAATTCCTCCAATACAAAAGTTTAAATATTACTGACTGGATGAGTACTCAATGATATATGAGTTTAGCTGGCTTCTCCCAATCCTCCATTCTTCACTGCATAATATAAAACGCTTTCAACGCGTCCTAAAAAAATGCAGAGAACTTATGTTTTAAATAAATATAAACATAAAATCAAATTTCGGCTTTTCTCGGTTTTATTTTAACTACAGTATCAACAGATAGTCAATTAGATTTTTTAAAATAACTAAATCTTTTTATGTTTTTGTGCATTATAGTCCAAAGAAAATAAAGTATCTATTTTCAAGAAAATCAAATAACATAAAGAACTCCACATATTAGTCAACATAATATGTGGAGCCCTTATTAAACTATCGTAACAAAAAAGTTGGCGACTGCGGCGGGGACCTGATTCCTTGGTACGTTCAACTAACGTTCCCCTTTAGCTTATAAGTAAGGGTCTCTAAAGCTCTTTTACCATCTTCACAGCTTCAATCTCATAATTTAGATGCTTATAGAAATTTACGGCACGAAGGTTATTGTTAAAGACATTCAGTATAAGCTGTCGATAGCCTTTTTGCCTTGACCACTCTTCTGCTTTGGTCATGAGTCCCTTGCCGACCCCTTTTCCTTCTCCTTGTAGAGAAACCGCAATCGCCGCAATATAGCCTTGTTCTATATCATTCAATTTATCTTTATGCGGCTGTACTTCCAAGAAACCTAGTAGCTCTCCTGTTTCATCTTCCGCCACAAAAATCTCTGTACCAGGAGAAAGACTGTCTACTGATTCTTGGGCTAGACTTAGCTGTGATTCTTCCATTTTGCCTGGATCACGCCAGCTCATCAGCTCAAAGTCCATAAATCGTAAAGCAAGACTTACAATGAAATCTTTATCGGACTCTTGAAAAGCTCTAATCTGCATACACTTACCCCTTATATTTAAATTATGGCTTTGACATATTCAACAAACTCAATTTGACGAAAAGGACACTCTTTTATGGATCTATTATCTAACATTTAACCGTCCCTCTCTTGAATAGTTCATTGATAATAATCTTTCATAATTCATATTTACACGTTGTAAGAAATATGGAAATAGAAAGTTTAGTTATAGTTAAACTAATCTGCCCGTTCGTGTAGAAAAGGCTGCCGATCGTCTGGCCGGCTGCCATCGTGTCTTTATTGAACTATCGTTCTCTGTTAGTTCAATAAAATGAGCAGCTAACATCCGCCGAGCATAGAAAGACCGCCATTGAAGGCGGTCTAAAAAATTTATCATTTCTGCCCAACAATAAGTCCTGCGGATATTAAGTTCCAATCATAGAGAGGAAACCTGAGATGATTCGCTGTAAGCCTAATTAGAGCGTCTCAACCAATTTCTGAATCTTTGAGTGGGAAATTAAATATACAGGACCCATTATTTCTATTTTGCCGTCTTTTACACGTATAGCGCTCTCCTGTTCTGCCGCATAAACATCAATCTCTTCAGACAAGGGGAACAGGTAGCCTTGAACAAACATGGCGTAGTCGCGTTTAGAATGAGATTCATAGGCAAAATGATCAAAGCCAATACCATCATAAATAGTACTTGTTTCAACTTCATAGCCAGTGTTTATCAAGCTTAACCATTTTGCAGCCATGTTTATCGCACCGGCGCTGGCACCCATTATAACGGCATTGCTGTTCTTAATAACATCCGATAATTCATATTCCGCCAAAAAATCGTTCTGCAAAGCAGGATCTCCACCGCATAAAAAAATGACAGAAGCGTTTTGAATTAATCGCTGGGCATCTTCCTTCTGCATGCGATAATCAATGAAATGATATTCATCAAAAATAATGTTAGCCTGATTTAACCATGTCCATTCAGAAATATCATCAAAGTTAATTTGCTCATCTGTATAACCAGACGGGTCAGCGCTAATCATAACAAGCGATTTTCGGTCTGTTATATCCTCATGCAACCATTTGACCAGCTTCTCTGGAAAAAAATCATTAAACCAACTGAGATAGTAGTGAATTTTCAAACTTAATTACCTCCATATGTACTATTTACATTCATCCATTCTTAACGATAAAAATCCAACACTACATTACCATAACATGGAATTTAGGTATTAGAAATATGTTTCCACGTTAACCTGCTCGTTAGCATAATGGAGTGCGTTGATTTTACAATTAATCGCCACCTCTACCTTTTCTAGGGTATTCGCCTTGCGTTTTGCATAGATGCTCTTTAGCAGCTGAACGGAGCTTGCAATAAATGGACAAGCGCTCTCCTAATAATCCGCTGCACATTAACCCACACTAACGGTGTCTTTCATACCAGCTAAGAGGGAGTGTTTCGAATGCGTGAAGGTTTGATTCCCGCCGTTCTTGGAACTGTAGTCACTGCTTCCAGCGCAGCTTTTCTTGGCAGCAGATATAAGATGGCCGCTACAGGTCTGCTTGGATTTGGTCTCGCCCACATCGTGCTGGGAGCGATTGATTTGTTCGAGCACCGCTAAAAAAGGTTGGAAGATGCCGGCCCTGTACAGCATGTACTGGCCGGTTCCCTATTTATGGAACAGCAAAAAGGCCCTCCCCTGCCTCGGGTAAGGACCTTCATAAGCTATTGGTTTATTTCACAGCTACATAAAACAGCCGCTCAGCACTGTCATCGGCCTCCACCCATTCAAAATCGGCATACACCTTCACATCGCTGAAGCCCGCCCTCAGCAGCTCTTCGGTCATCCAGCCGGGATCATAAGCCCGCTGAATATGCGTCTCCTCAAAGCGGCGGTATAATCCGCTTCCCCCGTCCTCACGGGCGAAAATGGACAGATGATGCTCGATTTCACGGCGCGGAACATCCAGTTCACAGGTCCAGATGTACGATACCGAAGGATCATCCTGGACAAACGGCTGCTCCTCTTCATAGCGAATAAGTGTGTTCGGATGATGCACGTCGAACAGGAAGGTGCCTCCAGTCTTAAGTCCGGCAAAGCTGCGGGCAAATACAGAACGGACCTCCTGCTCCTCCAGCACATAATTCAGACAATCGCAAAAGGAAATCACCGCATCCACCGGCTCCGGCAGCTCCCATTCCGTCATGTTCTGGCGGACCCAGCGCACACTGCCCTCGCGCAGGAACCGGCGCCCCTGCGGATGCTGCTCCATCTTCATCTGAGCCACGGACAGCATATCCGAAGATAAATCAATCCCGGTCATGTGGTACCCTGCTGCGGCAAGCGGGATCGTAATGCTCCCGGTTCCGCAGCCCAGCTCGGCAACGGTGAGCGGCTTGCCGTATTTGCTCCATGCCGTCTCCGCAAAGGCCAGCCAATCCGGATACGGCATATCCGCCATAAGCTCATCGTACACATAAGCAAATTTCCCATAGGAAGACACTAACGTACACCGCTTTCTATACATGCATTTAATTTGCAGACTTTTCGTTATTCCTTGCCCTGCTCTGGAGCCGCTCCATCCTCTTCCTTGCGGGCAAGGTACGTCCAGTTCTCCTTCTGGGTAACGAGACCTTCCTTCATCAGCTTGCCCAGCGCACGCTTGAACGCCGACTTGCTGATGCCGAAGCGCTGCTTGATGATCTCCGGAGGCGTGGCATCCGAATAAGGCATCGCTCCGCCCGGACGTTCCTTCAAAAAGTCCAGCAGCGTAGCTGAATCGACATCCCGGCCGATTTCCTTGCGCTGGGACATGGACAGATTCACCCGGCCGTCTTCGCGGATATGCGACACCCGGGCCTCGAATTCCTCACCCAGACGCAGCAGACGGGTGCGTTCGGAGGAATGGACCATTCCAATGATCCCAAAGCCCAGCACACCGCCGTCCACAAGCACAAAGGTCCCCATTTGCAGCGGCTTGTACACTCTGGCCTTAACTATCTGGCCCATCCAGGAGGAGGGCGCAGGCAGCGCGAGCGGAGCAAGCTCCTGCTCTCCGGCCAGCTTGGCGCGAAGGCGTCCCTGCTTGTCATGCTCCATAATGACAAATACCTTGTCCCCAACCTGCGGGCGCAGTTCTATAAGCTCCGGCAGCTCGCGGATCGGCAGCAGCAGTTGGCGTCCAAGCCCCATTTCCAGGAAACAGCCGAGACGCGGATGAATATCCGCCACTTCCAGCAAAGCCATTTCCCCCAAAGTAAGGAGAGGCTTCTTCATCGTGGCCGCAAGGCGGTCCTCTGTATCAAAGAAGATGAACACTTCAACCTTGGCGCCGATCTTAGGCTTGCTGCCAACAAGTTCTGTATAATGCAGCATGACATCCTGGTCCCCTGCGCCCAGGAAATAGCCATAAGGAGATACCTCCCGTAAGACCTCCAGCGTGACCGTAGTTCCGGCAATCAGACTCATACCGTCTCCACAACCTTGGCGTCGGACCACAGGCGCTCAATATTGTAATAATCGCGTTCGTCGCGGTGGAAGACATGCACGATAACGTCTCCAAGATCCATCAGCACCCAGCGGGCGGCGTCCATCCCTTCAATGCCGCGGACTACGCCGCCGGCTTCATGAACAACCTTACGAACCTCGGTGACAATCGCTTGCACCTGGGTATCGGAATTCCCGTGACAGATGACGAAGTAGTCACTGATGGGCGAAACGCTGCGCAGGTCAAGCGCAACCACGTTCATTGCTTTTTTATCTTCTACGGCTTTGAGGGCCAATTGCAGGAGTTTACCTGATTCTACACTCATATTTTATCCTCCAATATTCTTACTAGGTCATTGCGTGCCAGCACCGTTAACGGAAACACAATCCTGCGCTTCTGCAGCAGCAGGCTGATCGTGGAGTCAAATCCGGCGACCAGACCTTCCTCAAGACTAAACTTAGCCAGCTTGCGTATGTCATCCACTCCGGGAAAATCCCGTCCCGGCTCAATATAATCGGCCAGGCAGACTATTTTCTCCAGCAGACTCATGTTCTCACGTCCTGAGGTATGGAACTTGATCGCCCCCAGCACCTCAGGATCGGTTATTCCATATTCCTTCTCGGCAACAAAAGCACCTACCTCGGCATGCCATAGCTGCTTGTCATACTTCAAGAGTTCAGCCGACAACCCATTCTGCTCGATGATCTCCTTCATTCGCTCCACCGGCCAATACTTGGCCACATCATGCAGGATTGCCGCCGTTTCCGCACGGACCGGATCTCCGCCGTAACGCTCCGCCAGCTTCACTGACGTCTCCATCACGCCCAGCGTATGCTTCCAGCGTTTCTCGGGCATTTGTGCGGAGACCGCTTCAATCAGCGCTTCGCGGGTGAATGCCATACAATCCACTCCTTTGAACATAATCATATACAGCCTCAGGAACCATATAACGGATGGATTTACCTTCGGCGGCCCGTGCTCTGAGCATCGTTGAAGAGATATCCACCAGCGGCATATCCGCCAGCAGAACCTTCTCTGCAATAAAGCCCGGAAGGGCCGCAAGGTCCAGCGGAGTGCCCGGACGTCCCACACCGATGAAGGTCAGACGCCGCACCAGCTCCTCAATCCCATGCCATTTCGGCAAATACTGCACCATATCCGCACCGATGATGAAGAAGAACTCATGCTGTGGAAATTTCTCCTGCAGAATAGCGATCGTCTCGAACGTGTAGGATACACCGCCCCTGGCGATTTCCAGATCCAGAATGCCAAAAGCCTCGTGATCCCTGATCGCATCCTGCACCATCGCCAGCCGCTCCGCACCCGTTGCACCGGCTTCATGCTTATGGGGTGGAATATGCGATGGCATGAACCACACCTCTTCCAGCGCATAGGACTCCCTGGCGGTCTCCGCTGCCATCATATGGCCGATATGAAGAGGATCAAAGGTCCCTCCCATAATTCCGACTCTCAAGAGGTCTACCTCCTCTTATTATCAGGGTAAGCTACCGTCTCCCGCAAGCTTGCGGGCGCCGCCTTAGCGGGGCAGCTCGATGGTTTTGTTGTCACGTGATTCCTTGTACAAAATGATCGTCTTGCCGATGACCTGCACCAGCTCGGACCCTGATTGCTCCGCAAGTGCAGCCCCGATTTCCTTCGGATCATCTGCGTTATTGTTCAGTACGCTGATCTTCATCAGCTCACGCTTCTCGATAGCTTCTTCGATATGGCGGATCAGATGATCGTTGACACCGCCCTTGCCGACTTGAAACACGGCATCCAGATGATGCGCCAAAGAGCGGAGATAGCGTTTTTGTTTTCCAGTTAACATAAATGAACAAACTCCTTAATTAACATAATATAATTTCTTTGTATTTATTCAGCGCTGCCGCCCAGGCAATCCAGGATGGTCTGCCGCATAATGTCCACCGGTGCTGTCCGTCCGGTCCAGTACTCAAGCGCATAAGCGCCCTGGTAGACGAACATACCCAGCCCGCCATGAATCCGGCAGCCGCACTTAAGGCTCTCCGACAGCAGCCGGGTGCGCAATGGATTATATATCAAATCGCTCACGATTATTCCGGCAGGCAGCAATCCGGGATCAATCGGCGTTTCATCTATATGGGGATACATGCCTACGGAGGTTGTATTGATTACAATATCCATCCCTCCGATATGTTCACCAATCTCGTTCATGCTAATACCACTGGCCTTGCCCTTGCCATGGCATGCCTCTGCCAGTTCCTTCGCCTTGTCCGCAGTCCGGTTGGCGATAAGCACTGCGGAAGGCTTCTCCTGCAGCAATGCAGTAACAATACCTCTTGCCGCCCCTCCGGCGCCGATGACGAGAATGCGGGCGCCGGACAAGTCAGGCGCGGCTTCTGCTTTGAGGGAACGGACATATCCGATACCATCCGTATTGAATCCTGTAAGAATACCGTTGTCGTTGACAATCGTATTGACTGCGCCGACGGCAACCGCGCTTTCATCCAGCTTGTCCAGATACTCCATCACCGCAACCTTATGCGGGATTGTAACGTTCACTCCGCGGAACCCCAGTGTGCGTATCGCACCCACCGCTTCACTGAGCTGGTCCGGCGCAATATGCAACGGGACATAGGCTCCCGCGATGCCCAGCGCTTTCAGCGCCGCTCCGTGCATAAGGGGAGATTTGGATTGGGCGATGGGATCGCCCATTACCCCGAGCAGAATATCCTTCTTCATGTCATTGCCATTTGCGCTTGTCACAGCTTCGCCGCCCTCCTTAAGAATCAGATCAGCGACGGACGGGTCAGCACCTTGACGCCGCGCGGAGCATGGACCGCCACTACCGCTCCTTCGTTTCCGTTCACCTTGATCCAGCCCAGACCCGAGATGAACAGATCGGTCTGGCTGTTCCGTGCAATGCGGAATTCATGCCGCTGCCACTGCGGCAGCTTATCCATATCAGCGGTTCCCGGAGGAGACAGCAGCTCGCCCCGGTGCTCCTGATACAGAGAATCCGCCCGTTCCAGCTTCGTGCGGTGGATCTTCAGCGTCCCGCTGATGTAGCAGGTGAAGGACTGCCGCGCCCCCTGCACAAAATCAAACCGTCCCAGTCCGCCGAAGAACAGCGACTGCCCTTCGTTCAGCTGGTATGCTGCCGGTTTCAGCGGATTTTCCGGCATTACCGCCCCCAGATCCTTGCGCTCCACCAGCTCGCTGTAACGCCAAGGATACACAATCCCCGGTGTATCAATAATATAGTGGCCGTCATCCAGCGGAATCTTCACCATATCCAGGGTAGTCCCCGGATAACGCGAAGTCGTAAGCTCCTCCTCCAGATCGCTGTAGTCGGAGATCAGGCGGTTGATCAGGGTTGACTTGCCTACGTTGGTAGCGCCTACGACATAGACATCACGCTGTCCGCGCAGCTCGCTTACCGCTTCCAGCAGGCGGTCAAAGCCCTGATTGCGTTTTGCGCTGCAGAGCACAATTTCCGCCGTCCGCAGGCCGTGCTCCTTACAGCGCTGCTGCATCCAGTTGCGCAGCTTGTTCCAGTTCGTCACCTTCGGCAGCAAATCGACTTTATTCACTGCGAGAATAACCGGGTTATTGCCGACGAACCGCTGCAGACCGGAGATCAGGCTGCCTTCAAAGTCAAAAAGATCGACAATATGAATCACAAGCGCATTTTTCTCCCCTACCCCGCTCAGCAGACGAAGAAACTCATCCTGATCCACGGATACCGAAGAGGCTTCATTGTAATTCTTGATGCGGAAACAGCGCTGGCAAATGACCGGTTCCCGTTCAAAGGCAACCTCCGGGATATAGCCCGGAAGCTCCTTGTCCGTGGTCTGCAGCTTGATGCCGCAGCCGCTGCATTTCACAGGGCGCTGATCTTCTTTCATTTGATTCATTTAGATTTATCCTCCTCATGCCACAATCCTTGCTTGCGAAGCCGTGTCAGAGCAATCCGCTCTACCCGGCGGTTGATTCTTGTACCGATGCCTTCATCCTTAACGGAGATGGGCAGCACAAGCACCGTATATAGTCCCAGCCTGTTGCCGCCGAATATATCGGTAAGCATCTGATCGCCGACCACAATCGTCTGCTCGGGAGTAAGCTCCATCTGCTTCATCGCCTTTAGAAACGGAGTGCTCCTAGGCTTGCGGGCCTGATGCACATATTCAATATTAAGCGGTACGGCAAAGCGTGACACCCGATCCATGTTGTTGTTCGACACGATGATCAGCTTGAAGCCAAGCTCCTTCACCTTGTTGAACCACAATATCAGCTCCGGGGTAGCCAGAGGCGCTTTGGCGCCGACCAGCGTATTATCCAGATCCGTGATGATGCCCCGGTATCCACGGGCGTAGAGCTCCTCGAGCGCAATATCAAATACCGTGTTCACCCGGAGTTTGGGCATTAACCTTTCAAACAATACGTTCACCTCGATTTCATACGACAAACTATATCATACTCTTTGCGCTTCGCAAATGAACCGGCTGCCTGTATTTTCCGCAGCATAGCTTTATTTGCCGGACTTTATGCTTTTGCGAAGCCGCAAAGCTTCAGTATACACGCTGCGCCAGTCTTTGTCTTCAACAACCTCCGGGCTGTATTTTGCCCGTTCGAACATTCCGAGCAGCGCCGAGAGATTGCCGGCAGAGGCTGGCCGTTCCTGCCTCCAGCGGTCCACGGATTCGCGCAGCGTTTCATGCTCTTCCTTCAGCATGCCCTTCCTGCGGGCATACCTTACCCATCTCGCCGTTTCCGCCTCAACTTTTTGCACCGGAGACAAAGGCTGGCCGTAGCGCAGCCGCGCAAGAATGAAACGAAGGCTCATGCGGTAGTGCCAGAGCAGGAAGCCGAGCCATGACAGCAGCACAGCCGAAGCTGCCGCCACTATCCATACTCCCATATGAAATCCCTCTTCCTGCGTTCCATTATTCACATCAGCTTGTTCCGGCTTGGGTTCTTCCTCCGGAACAGCAGCTTCCTCCGGCGTTGTCTCCTGGCTCTGCGTTAGAAGAGGAGTATTGAAGCCCGGTGTAGCCTCGACCGGAATCCAGCCGTACTCTCCGAAATAAACCTCAGCCCACGAATGGGCATCCGCATTCGTAATCGTATAGTTATTGTTAACCAGAGCTGATCCCTGCTGCATGGCAATATTGTCCGGCAGCTCCGCTTGCTCGCCTGGCGCATAACCCTTGACCCAGCGGGCCGGGATATCCAGTGAACGGGCCATCGTAACCAATGCAGTGGAGTAATAATCACAATATCCTTCCATAACCTCGAACAGGAAGCTATCCACAAAATCCTTGCTTTTGCGGCGCGAGAGATCCGGCTGATTCGTATATGGGAAGGTCTGCTGCAAATACTGCTGCAAGAGCGATATTTTCTCATAAGGCGTCTTTCCCTGGGCCGTTACCTCCTGCGCCAGCGCTCTAATCCGCTCCGGGAATTTCCCCGGCAGCTGGAGATACTGCTGGTCGATCTCTTCCCGGCCGTACAACTGTTCATAGGTCATCTTGTTCAGCTCCTGCACAGGAACAACCGGGACCTGCGAGGTCAGCACATATTCCCGGGGATAACCTGTGCTCTTGCCTTCGGACGGTTCCCATAACAGCTCACTGCCTTCACTTCTCCAGAAGAGGCCGCTGCCTGCAGCTTCACCATTGATTGAGTTCACGGTTGAAATAGAATATCCGCCGAATAGGACCGGATACGAATTGTTCCCCAGCAGCTTCACGCTGATCTTCAGCTCTCTGGTCTCCACTTTGGAGGCTGCCTCCCGCTCCAGCGGCTGACCCACCCCGGCCCCCACAAACGGCGCCCGTTTGATGGTATCATCATCAATCCAGCCTGAGCCTGAATATACACTGCGGGTCTCCCCGCGCATATAAGTACGCAAATCCGAATTAACGGTCATAATAGGGGAATAATCAAAGTTGAAGCCCCCGCCCAGATTATTGTCATCCGTACTGTAACCGGAGGTTGATCTCCCTGAGGAAGTTGTGCTAGTCCCGTTGTCGGTTGAGCCTGAGGTGCCGGTGCCGGTGCCGCCGCCGCCCCCCTTCCATTCCTGCCATGCGGTGTATGGATCAGTCAGCGTCGGACGCACTTCGGGCATATTCACGCCGGTAATAATCACAAGGGAAAAAATAATAGTGACATTAATTGTCACCTTGAACGGATACTTCAGCAGATAGGTCCAGCCCCGGGGATAATGCAGCTGGAAGCTGCGCAGATGCTGGGTCACCAGCCAGCCCATGCCGGCAAATACCGTCCAGGCTACTTCCTGCCATAGAATAGAAGTAGTAAAAGAGTCCAGCGCCGCAAACGCGGCAATATTCATTCCAATAAACATTAGAATCCGCGGTTTCGAGGATACCCACCAGGATGACAACAGCAGCAGAACGAGTGCCCCAAGGGCAAACCAGATATATGGTGTCATATTTGAGAGGATATCCTGCAGCCGGTCGCCCAGCGTCTGCAGCCAAGGATTAGGGACGTAGCCCCCATAATGAAGCACCATGCGGTAGGTCAGATAGACCGCTGCCGCAGCTTCGAGGAGCAGACGGTAGATCATTTTTACGGGTAAAAGGATTTCAATGACCGCCGCCACAGCCAGAGTAAGCAGAACTGCTGCAGTGGTCTCCTCAAGCCAGAAGGGCTCTGTGTACGAGACCCACTGCAGGGCTATCACCATTAGCCACAGCAGGCCGAAAGAGCGATGCCAGGATGATTTAATGCCATTCCACCAGCGTGTCATTTCCGATTGTCACCTCCGAGCACCGCAGGGAGCTCATGGAGCGAATTCACGCTGCAGCCTGTAACGCCGCGTGATTTCAGCACATCCAGCCACTCCTGAGTGCGGTTCTTCGCTGCTGAACCCTGTACATGAATCTGGGAGGGAGTCATTCCCCGGCTCTCCGCCCAGCGCAGCACCTCCAGCACGGGCTGGCCGGTCTGCGGGCTGATCAATACAAAATACGAGCCTTTCGGGAACATACGGTGCGCCTTCTCCAGTCTCGATATAAGCGGTCCCCGGCCTTCGGCGTTGATGTCGATCAAATATTGGTTCATCTTCTGGCGTTCCGCTCCGCTCTCGGCAGGGCTGAACACCTTGGTGTTCTTGTCCAGACAGCACAGGCCGATGCCGATCCGCTCACGGATGCCGAAGCCCAGCAGCGAGGAGGCAATCGAAACCGCCAGTTCGAATTGGCTTGAGCTCACATAGGCCGTAGCGCTCCCGTCCAGGACCAGCATCGTTTTGGGAACGGACTCATGCTCGAACTCCTTCGACTTCCAGTCGCCAGTCTTGGCCGTTGCGTTCCAATGGATGCGGGACATCCGGTCGCCGTAGACGTAATCGCGGACCCCGTTGATCTGGGTCGTCTCCCGCCGCGACGGGACCAGAGACGCCTGGGGTCCGGCCAGCCGCGCTCTCCGCTCATAGAGCTGCCAGCGCGGCACAAGCACCGCGCGCGGCAGCACGCGGAACTGTCCCTCGGCCAGAAAGGTTCCCTTATGCTCCACAAGGCCGAAGATATCCTCGGCAAGAATATCCGTCCCCTCGAAGGTATAACGTCCACGCTCCAGGGCCGGAGTCTGGAACAGCAGCTCCCCCTTCCCCTTCAGGCTGGGAACCAGACTCTCCTCAAATACCCACGATTCGCCGTTATGGCGTTTCAGAATTTCCCTGACCACCACGTACGGCAAAGGCAGAAAGCCCGGAATCGTGATGTTCAGCTTCACCCGCAGATATCCGCCCGCATATATTAAATCAGGCTTGTCCTGCTCGGAGTAAAGGCTGCGCGTGCCTTTGGCCCGGCGTACCCCGCCCAGGCCCCCAATAATTAAATAAAGCAGCAATACAGTGACCATAATAAACAGCATGAAGGAGGTTTTGCCGCCCTGAAAAAGCACATACAGCAGTGTGATGCCCCAAATTGCGAGTATACCGGCGAACTTCCTCGGCTGAATGAGAGCCGCTGCCTCAGAGAGATAGCTTTTCATGCTATTGCCTCATCGTGACTGGCACGTGAATACTCTGCAGAAGCTTCTGCAGCAGCGAATCCACACTGACGTTGTCCAGACGCGACTCCGGCCGCAGCAGAATGCGGTGCCCCAGGGCATAGGGTGTCAGAATCTTTACATCATCGGGCAGCACATAATCACGCTCCTGCAGGAACGCATACGCTTTACAGGCCATCATGAACGACAAGGACGCACGCGGACTTGCCCCGAGCAGCACCAGCGGATGCTCCCGGGTCTGGCGAACGACATCCAGCAAATAGTTCAGGACGGGATCGCTGATATAGACGGAGCGGATTTCCTCCTGAATGGAAGCAATCTGGTCCATGCCCGTTACCGGAGACAGCCTGTCCACCGGCTGGCCCTCCTGATGGCTCAGCAGCAGATTCTTCTCGGTTTCGCTATCCGGGTAGCCAAGGCTGATCCGCAGCATGAAGCGGTCAAGCTGGGCTTCGGGCAGCGTATAGGTGCCCTCGAAATCAATCGGATTCTGCGTCGCGCAGAGCATAAACGGATGCGGAAGCGGATATGTCTCACCATCCACCGTTACATTCCGTTCCTCCATGACCTCCAGCAGCGCAGACTGCGTTTTGGTTGTGGCCCGGTTAATCTCATCGGCAAGCAGAATATTCGTCATGACCGGACCCGGGCGGAAATGAAACATTTCATCGCGCGGATGATAGACGGATACACCGGTAATATCGCTTGGAAGAATATCGGGATTACACTGAATCCGGCGGTATTCCCCGGACATGGATCTTGACAGCGCCCGTATCAGTTGGGTTTTGCCCGTCCCCGGCACATCCTCGATCAGGACATGGCCGCCGGCAAGGAGAGCGGTAAGGAGCAGCTCTATTTCAAATGTTTTACCTAGAATGCAGGATTCAAGATTATTGCGGACAGCGCTCATAATTTGCATGGATTCTTGACGTACGGGCATATAGGGTGAACCTCCTATGTCAGAATAAGCAGAATAATTATATTTTACATGATCAGGGACCCCAAAGTACATTATTATGGAAGTCTACTTCCTCTGAAACTGTTAAAAAGCAAAAAAAGCCATAAATGGCTTTTCCCCCGATTCATTCGGACTTGTGGCACAATGTGCCTAAATGCTGCTCAACGATCTCTTCAAGCTGCTCCGGAGAGAGCCGGCCCGGCTGCATAAGCTGATGGTAAGCAAGCCCGTCTACCAGGGCATACAGCTTCTCCGCTTCCAGCTCCGCCTTCATTCCCGGTCTGGTCAGGCCGCTGTCGATCAGCGTCTGAACAACATCCCGTGAGGCCTTGTACAGCTTCTTTTGCATTTCACTTGATAGCTGCTGCAGCTCCGGATGGATTAACGCTTTGGCGTTAAAGGAAAACCAGACCTCCATTTCTTTGATTCTGTCCTCATTAACCGGCAAAAACTGCAATAAAGCGTTCTTCAAATCCTGCAGCAAAGGCCCCTCAAAGGCCATTTCCTGAACCCGCTGCTCTATACGCTCCACGTACAGATTCATACAGAAGGCAAACAGCTCCACCTGTGAGCTGAAATAATGGCGCATGGAGCCGACAGACAGCCCGGTCTCCTTGGCGATATTACGGACAGTGGCCTGTTCAAGACCGGATTCCTGAATGATCCGCAGTGCGGCTTCGGCGACGATATGTCTCTGTTTATCATGATCTACGATTTTTGGCATGTTTCTATTATACCTGATTTTATTTTTTAATACATCGTGCTATAATGATTTTTATAATACAATGTACTAAAAAAGAAGGAGATTAGACAACAATGAATGCACCTAACCCAGAAGTACCAAGAAAACAAGCTTCCCCCTTAAAAAGAAGGATTAAAAGGACATTGTTCACCCTGCTGTTCGCAATTGCCCTCATTCTCACTTCAGGCTTCTTCTATGAATGGGTTGCCTCCAAGCAGGCCGCCCGTGATTATCCGCCTCCCGGTAAGCTGGTGGATGTGGGCGGTTACAGGCTCCATATCAATCAGGCCGGTTATGGTTCACCCACCATTATTCTTGAAGCGGGCAGCGGGGAAACAAGCCTGTCCTGGCGTGATATCCCGCAGGAGCTGGCCAAATTCGCCACGGTAGTCAGCTATGACCGGGCAGGTTATGCCTGGAGCGAGGCAGCCACCCGGGAAAGAACGGGAAGCAATATCGTGAAAGAGCTGCATGATGCACTTGAGCATGAAGGAATTAAAGGCCCTTATCTGTTAGTAGGCCATTCCCTGGGCGGAATGTACGTCCGGTTGTTCGCACAAACTTACCCCGATGAGGTGAGCGGACTTGTTCTGGTTGACGCGAGACCGGAAAATGATGAACGGGACACGAAGGAAATTCTGAAGCAGGAAAAATTCAGCGGTAATCCGCCAGCAGCTCTGCTGAGCCTGCTGAAGAGCTCAGGCGCATTAAGGCTGTTCCGCAATCAGCTTCTGGAAGGACTTGTGGCCAAGGAGGACCGTGAGGAATTTATCAATGTCATTGCGAAACCAAGCTTTTTTACAGCTAAAGAAGAAGAAGGTAAGCTGGCCTCATCAACGGAGGATGCCATCCGCGGTCAAAATTTAGGCGACCTTCCGGTAAAAATTATTGCCCGCGGAATGGCTCCAGACTATCCTGCTTCCGGTATCTCCTCTGAAAGCGGCAGGAAGATAGAGGCTATTTGGCAGGCCGGACAAAGGGAGATGCTTAAGATTTCAAGTAACAGCGAGCTGATTGTCGCGGAGAAAAGCGGCCATTATATTATTCATGATGAGCCGGAACTGGTGATTAAGACCATCCGCACATTAGCACAGCCTTAATACAAGCAGCATCCGGCGTATCTGGGGTTTTCCCTATTTAAGTTGAACTTAAGATATTCATATTGGGGTCTGGTCGTAACTGCGGGGAATGTTTGGACTTCCGGCCGCTGTTGTCTGCAGATTTCTTGATTTGTACCGCTGTTCGCGGTTGAAATCCGCAGACAAAGGCGGACGCGTTCGCTCCTCCAGTTCCAAACTTCCCCTCCGTCACTTCGGCCCTTTTATGTTTTTTTAAGTTCAACTTATATAGGTGCGCTTATTTTGTTTCCTTAGATACAAGCTCGTTCAGACTCACAATCAAGCTTTCAAGCTGCTTGAAGCTCTCCACCATATGATGGGTCATATTGCGCTGCTCCTCTACACCGGCCAGAATTTCTTCCGTTGCGGCGCTGGATTGCTCGGTGACACTCGAGAATTCTGTAATTTCGGTAACGATCTTCTCGGAGAAATGCTTCATGCCCGATGAGCTTTGCTCCACATCCCCGGCCTGCGCCAGCACCTTGTGGGCATTGGACTGGATGGACTTGAACGTTTTCTCAGTGTTTTGTACGGATTCGGTGCCGATCTGTAGAATGTCACGGCTGTGTTCAAACTGTGCAATAATCTTTTCTGTCTCTTGCTGTAAGCTGGCCAGCACTTCGCTGATCGAGTCAGCCGTCTGCCCGGAGCTCTCGGCAAGCTTGCGGACCTCTCCCGCTACGACGGCAAACCCTCTGCCATGCTCTCCAGCGCGGGCCGCTTCAATAGAGGCATTCAATGCCAGCAGATTGGTCTGCCGCGAGATTTGTGTGATTCCCTCCAGCATCTCATGCATATCGAGACTACGCTTAGAGAACTCCTGCATCTGCTGCGAGGTGCTGTCCATCACTTCCTGCAGCTCGGCAAATTGCACCGTCAGCATGGAGATATTTCCGCTTCCCTCTTCACTAGCCCCTGCCGTTTCCGCAGACAACTGCTTCATCTCCTGCGAATAGCCCGCCACGTCCCGGATGTGCTGATCCGATACCGAGATAGACTCCGTAATGTCCGAAATGCTGCTTGCCTGGTATTCAATGCCTTTGGATACCTCTTGGAAGCCGATGACTACTTCGCTTGTGATAGCCTCTACCATCTCTACTTCTTCTTTGAAATTGCCCGTAAAAGCATACAGGCCGTCCACTGCTGTTTTTACACGGCCCAAAAGATACTCAACCTGCTCGCCGGAAGCCTCTACCTTATCGCGCTGCTGCTCACTCTGCAGAAACAATTTACGGTTCAGGAAGGATACACCCAGCAATACGGCGCTGATCATAACAAATACGACCAGGATATCTACATAGTCCAATAAGGTTGAAGCAGCACCGGTCCCCGAATGCCCCATTTGAAGCTGAATGAATATATTGATAGCATTCGCACCAGCCGCAATCGCAAAATACTCATAGCTCGGGTAAAAAAGCAGCATCGAGCAGAGCAGGAGCGCTACCGGAAGACTAATACTCTCCAAGTTCAAATAGACCGATAATAATGTAAGAATGCCGGTGAACACCCACGGAATGACGCGGATTCCCTTTTTCTTCAGGTTAAGCACAGTTAAGACAACACTAAGAGGGACCGAAACCGCACTAGTCGTCCACAAATCCGGTTCTTGAAATGCCAGTACCACGCCAATCGCGGTCACAACCCAGAAGACGCTGATAATAATCTTGTTTCTCATCCAAATAATCTCTGTCAGTCTTTGATTTTGCACTATCGCACTTCCCCTGTCATAGTATATGAAACCTATTTTCTCACTTCTATATCGTCATTATTCGACAGGTTTTTAACAATAATTCTGTTTATTTCTCCCATGAGCCTATTTATGCAGTAGAAACGGGCGTGCTGTCCTCTGGAAAAAGCGTAAAAGCCGCCTGCTGGCGGCCTTCCCGAGTAACAATATATTATTGAACCGCTGCTTCTAGCCCTTGGGACGCACCACGAGCGCTGCCAGGAACGAGAACACAATCGCGGACGAAATCCCCGCACTGGTCACGTCAAAAATACCAGTAACTACTCCAACCCAGCCGTCACGCTGCAGTTCAGTCAGCGCTCCGTGGACCAGGGAATTCCCGAAGCTCGTAATCGGGATGCTGGCGCCGGCGCCGGCAAATTTCACCAGCGGATCATACAGCCCGAAAGCGTCGGCAATTGCCCCCAGCACTACAAGCGTACTCATGGTATGGGCGGGTGTCAGCGCCAGCACATCAAACATCAGCTGGCCGATGACACATATGGCGCCCCCGACCAGAAAGGCCCATAAATAAATCATGCCCCATCACCTCCCATCTCCAGGGCCACAGCGTGAGCCACGCATGGAATGGTCTCACCCTGCTGGTAAGACAAAGGTGACAGCAAAGCTCCGGTGGCGACAACCAGCACCCGATTCAGCTCGCCCTTCTTCATACGTTTGAGGATATGCCCGTAAGTTACCGTCGCAGAACAGCCGCAGCCGCTCCCTCCGGCAATTACGTATTTCTGTTTATTAAGATCATAGATCAGCAGGCCGCAGTCATGGAATGTCGTCTGCTCCATCGGAATGCCTTCCTTGGCTAACAATTCCTTGGCAATCGGCAGGCCCACAGAAGCAAGGTCTCCGGTTACTATTAAATCGTAATATCCGGGGGATAAGCCCGTATCGCGGAAATGTGCGGTTATGGTATCCGCAGCCGCCGGAGCCATTGCAGCACCCATGTTAAAAGGGTCCTTGAGCCCCAAGTCCATAATTCGGCCCATTGTCGCCATGATAACATGCGGTCCCTTTGAGGAGCCGTCATTACGGCCAACGACGGCGCATCCCGAGCCAGTCACGGTATATTGGGCGGTTGGAGGCTTCTGGGAGCCATATTCGGTTGGATAACGAAACTGCTTCTCTACCGTACAGTTATGGCTGGACGTTCCGGCAAGCACATATTTGCTGCCGCCGGAATCCACGATCATCGAAGCGATGGCGAGGCTTTCCATCGAAGTGGAGCAGGCCCCGAATACCCCGAGATAAGGCACACCCAATTGTCTGGCGGCGAAGGAGCTGCTGATAATCTGGTTCATCAAATCACCGCCGACGAAAAACTCCAGATTCTCCTCCTCCACCGCCGCATTGATCATCGCCAGCTTCGCGGCCTTTTCGAAAAGAGCGCGCTCAGCCTTCTCCCACGTCTTCTCATCCATTTTCAATGTATCGTAAATAAAATCAAAATCAGATGTCAGGGGACCTTCCCCCTCCTCCGGTCCTACAACCGCAGATGATCCGAGAATAACAGGACGGGTGGTATACTCCCAGGTCTGGCTGCCAAGCTGCTTCATAATTTAATGCGCACCTCCCCAGCCCATGATGGCACACACAACGCCAATAACAAAAGCGGCAACCACCCCGAATACAATAACTGAGCCGGCCAGCTTGAACATATTCCCACCGACCCCGAGCACCAGCCCTTCCGCGCGGTGTTCGAGCGCTGCGGAGCACATGCTGTTGGCAAAGCCCGTAACGGGAACCGCTGTGCCTGCACCGCACCATTGGGCGATTTTGTCGTATACGCCAAAGCTGGTCAGGATCACGGAAATCAGGATCATCACCGCAACCGTCGGGCTTGCAGCTTGTTTGGAGGTCATATTAAATATCGCCATAAAGGCCTCCTGAATGCCTTGTCCGATCACACAGATCAGACCGCCCGACAGAAAAGCCCGGACACAGTTCTTGAATACAGGACGGGAAGGGACGTAAGGCTTGGACAAATCTTCATAATCCTTCGGGGTCAAGGTGTCAAGCCGCAGCTTGACACCCGACTTTTTAGTTTTTGACGGCAAACAAGAACACCTCCTGAGCAGGATGGGAAAGGGCCTCAAGCCTATGCTTCAGCACAGATTGTTTCCCTTTCGGAGTTACTTTGTTAAAAGTTATCCTTATTGTTTGCCGTATGCCGCCGCGTTATGTCTCCCCCAGCTCAGGAAAAATACAGCAGTACAAAGATCAGCAGCATGAACAGAACGATAATAAGCACAGCTTCCTGCTCCCGGCTGTACCGGCGGCGGTATCTCTGCATTCTGCGGACATGCACACTTCTGGAGAAGCCGTGTATTCCCGTCTTGGGCATGCTTCCTGCTCCCCTCATTCGCCTTCGCTTCCTTTCCAGGGCCCCTGCCTGCAGGGCCACTATTGCATAGTATTCGCAGAGGTAGTGCCCAGTGTTCATTTTGCCCCGGAATCATGGACAAGTAGGGCTACAATGTTCATACTAGTTGTTAGTAAAGGAGAGATATGTAAATGAATCCAGAAACACTTGACCTGTTCAAAACATTGACTGAATTTCCCGCAGCCCCTGGCTTCGAGCGCGAATTACGTGCTTACTTCAAGGATGCCTTGGCCCCATACACCGATGAATTCGTACAAGACCGCCTTGGCAGCCTGTTCGGCGTGCTGCGTGGTAAGGAGAATGGCCCCAAGATCATGGTAGCCGGACATTTTGATGAAGTAGGGTTCATGGTTACCGGCATTACCGACACCGGCATGATCCGCTTTCAGCCGCTGGGCGGCTGGCTTGGAGCGGCGGTTGCCTCGCAACGGCTGCAGATCATCACGCCAAAGGGAACGCTCACCGGCGTTGTCGGCAGCACCCCCATCCATCTGATGAGCGACGATGAGCGGAAGCAGCCAAGCGACATCCGCAAAATGTACATTGACATCGGTGCGGACAGCCGTGAAGAGGCGCAGAGCTTCGGAGTAGCTCCGGGGCAGCAGATTGTGCCGATCTGCCCGTTCACCCTGCTGGCCAATCCGAAGAAGATTATGGCCAAAGCCTGGGACAACCGCTACGGCGTTGGACTCGCGATTGAGCTGGTCAAGGCGCTGCACGGCAAAAAATTGCCGAACACCGTCTTCGCCGGTGCTACCGTGCAGGAAGAAGTAGGAACACGCGGCGCGAAGACATCGGCAAATCTGCTGCAGCCGGATATTTTCTTCGGCCTTGATGCCAGCGCCGCCGCCGACATGACCGGTGACCGCCAGGCCTTTGGCCATCTCGGCCAGGGTGCTCTGCTCCGCATCTTCGACCCGACGATGATCACTCACCGGGGACTGATCGAGTATGTGCAGGATACGGCGGAGACCCACAAGATCAAATATCAGTATTTTGTCTCCCAGGGCGGGACGGATGCCGCTGCAGTGCATGTCAGCGGAATCGGCGTGCCGTCCGCAGTGATCGGCATCTGCTCGCGCTACATCCATACAGCCACCTCCATCATCCACAGCGATGATTATGCCGCTGCCAAGGAGCTGCTGATCAAGCTGGTGGAAGGGCTGGACCGCACCACCCTGCAGACGATACTGGAGAATAGCTAGTACAGCATCAGTCTTAAAGCTGTAGCTTAGGACGGAGTCTTTGTGGTTCAGGGCGAGAGGGCAGTTACGACTAGACCCAATATGAAAATCTAAAAACGGGCGGATCAGGAATATAATTCCCGGTCCACCCGTTTTTTATTGTATTTGAAGCTCCGGGCAAGCCATCAGTTCCGCGAACGGATCTCCTGGCGCATGAACAGATAATAGGACAGGCCGAAGCAGAGAACCGTCGCGGCAAGCAGGCCGGTAAGCTCCGGCCAGACGAGCAGCACACTCTGCCCGAGCGAGAGCGGACTTGAGATCGCCCCCACTAGCTGATCCATCGTCAGCGGACCGAGGGCGCGGACACCCGGCGACAGCAGAGTGGTAATCGTCTCCGAGAACAGCTCGGTCGGCGACAGCCGGTTAAGGGCCAGAATGAAATGGGCATGGTGGAGCTGCTCGCTGACTGTAGCCATCTCGGAGACTGCAGTGGCGCTGTCGATCAGATTAATGATCATGCTGTAGAACAGAGTCAGGAACAGCCAGACGGCGATTCCCGACAAAGCGGAGGTGGCCGCCTGGCGGAACCGGATGGAGAACAGAATCGAAAGGTTGAGCCAGAAGCCGATATAGACAATGGCGATGATCAGGAAGAACAAAATACGCCAGAATTCCTCGGGAGTCGGCGGATAGCCGATGGTCAGGAGGCCAAGCCCCGTAACGAGCAGCCCCAAAGAAAAGACCACGACGGCAATCAGCAGAAGCGAAGCGGTGAATTTGGCTTTGAGAAAGTCATCCCGGTAAATGGGCTGTGACAGCAGCCGTCCAAGAGTGCCTTTGTTCCGCTCTGAATTCACCGCATCGAAGCCCAGCGAAATACCGATCAGCGGACCCAGCCAGGATAAAAATGTAGTGAAGGTCGGAATGGACAGTGTGCTGCTGGACAAGGTGAACATTTTCAGGAATAAAAAGGCCGTGGTGCCCTGCTCCTGCTGTCCTCCGCTCTTGATGGAGCTGATGGAGGAGTAAATGGAGCCGATACAGGCCAGCACGATAATGCCGATCAGGATCGAGAACCGCCAGCTGCGGATATGATCCCCAAGCTCCTTTTGCACCATAACCCAAAATGCGGAGCCGCTGCTGCTGCCCTGCTTGCTCCGGGCAGCGGATGGCGCTTCGCCGCCGCCCTGAAGAAATGCGCGCAGTCTGGTCCAGCCCGTCCGCAGCGGAGCGGCGGCGTTTTGCGCTTTTACGGTCATGCTCCTTCCTCCTTCTTCTCGAAGTAGCGGTGGTAGATTTCATCCAGCCCGAATTCTTTGCGGGAAATATAATGCAGCTCCGCACCGCTCTGTACCGCCTCAAAGGCAATGGCAGAGGTGAGGTTCCGGTCGCAGGTCAAGGTGGCAAGCACGCTGCCTGCCGGCGCGTTCTCCTTGTTCCAATTCTCCGTTTTCAGCCGCAGCACGCCTTCAATGTCTTGAAGACGGCCCGCCAGCTCATCGCTCCAGGGCTGCACAGCCAGCTCCACCTCGAACCGCAGCTCCTGATTCAGCTCCCTGGACAGGGTGGCGATATCTCCGCAGGCAATCAGTCTGCCTTGAACGAACAGCCCCACCCGGTCGCAGATTTGCTGCACCTGCTGCAGCTGATGGGAGGATAGCAGGACGGTAATCCCCTCGTTACGGCTCAGATCGGATATTAGAACCAGCAGCTCCCGGACTCCTTCCGGGTCAATGCCCAAGGTTGGCTCATCCAGAATGATGACCTCGGGGTTCTTAATCAGCACATCGGCAAGGCCCAGCCGCTGGCGCATTCCCCGGGAATAGGTGCCCACCTTGGCACGGGCGCTTCCGGCCAGCCCTACCTTTTCCAGCAGCCTCTTTGCATTCCGCGCCGCCTCATCTGCAGCAATCCCGTTGAGCCGGGCCGTATAGACCAGATTGTCCAGTCCCGTGCGGTCCTCATAGAATCCGATATCATCCGGCATATAGCCCACCCGGCGTTTGACCTGCAGCGCCGACCGCGCCGGATCGTAGCCGCAAATACGCGCGCTGCCCGAAGTCGGCTCTGTCAGCCCCAGCATCATCAGGATGGTGGTGGTTTTGCCTGCCCCGTTCGGCCCGAGCAGCCCGAAAACCTCTCCCTTGCGGATCGCCAGACTTAAGCTGTCCACAGCCGTGAATGTACCGTACTGCTTTGTCAGACCGCTGAGTTCAATTACCGGTTCGATGTTCGTATCCATAATAAGCTTCACCGTCTTCCGAATTTGCGGAACAGGTAGTAGATGCCGCCAATGACGGCGGCAATGATCAGCACGCCGATCCAGCCCCAGAAGACGGAGCTTTTCACCGTAACCCGCAGATCGGCTGTTGCTGATTTGGCCGCAGACCCTGCACTGAGGCTTACCACATAGTCCCCCGGCAGTGAATTTCCGCTGGATTTGATGACTGCCTGGGTTGTTGCCGTCGCCCCAGGTTCAATCTTGCGGATGGAAGAGGGATCGAAGGACACCTCCCAGCCTGTCGGCGTGCCCTGTGAGGTCAGTGATACATCCTCAAGCGGCGCGCTGCCTGTATTCGTAACCACCAGATTAATCCGCCGTTCCCCGCCCGCCTTGATATCCGTACTCAGCAGATTGTCGGAGGTGCTGAGCTGAATTCCGTAGGTTCCGGTGACTACTGCTTCAAGTTCAGCTTTTGTGCTGGTTGAGCCGCTTGTGGCCGTAACCGGAATTTTATAGGTTCCCGCTTTTACCTGTTCCGGCGGTTTGGCTTCGATGCTGATATTTTTCTCCGCTCCCGCATTAAGCTCCACAGAGGTGACGCTGTTGCCGTCCGCCTTGATCCGTACATCCCAGCCGTCGGCGGCCTGTGCGGCAAGCGCGTAGGACTGCTTTTGGGCTGTATGATTTCGCAGAACCGCGCTATACGTAAAGGTAGTATCTGAATGGCCCTCCATATTGGCCTGATCTACAGCCAGCTCTGTCTTAAAGGTCCCCTGCTCGGATACGTTAACCTTGAGCTGCAAGGAATCCTGCCCGGGTGCTGTTACAGCAAAAGTATAGCTTCCCTTATTGATTTCCAAAGGAACCTGAAGCTGCAGTGTGACACTTTGCGTATCCCCGCCTTTAACGGCGAGCTGCTGCACCTGGCGTCCTCCGGCCGTCAACTCATACTTCCAGAAGTTCCCGCCTGCATCAAAGGAAAGTCCCACCTTAGCCGTTGACGATCCATGATTGATCACATCCACCGGATAAGACACAGACTCTCCCGGCGCCGCGGACAATTCAACATAAGGGGTGTACAGCTCCACCGCTCCCGCCGCCGCTGCCTTCGGCAGACCTGCATTCGAACTCCAGACCAGGCCGGACAGCAGCAGGATCAGCAGTGCCGCCAGCGGTTTACCGCATCTTTTCAGCATAAATCATTCCTCCTTCGGTATTGATCCGTAAAGGATACGAACGAAATCAGACGTTGGATTTACCTTGAGAAATAAATTTTTCCGGGGGTTTAAAAAGAATAATTTTAGTGGTACAAAGAAGACAGTGAACATAGGAAGCGGACCGAGGAAGTTGTAAGGGAGGAAGAACAGCGATGGACCCTCATAACGAGGCGATGGCCGAAGCGCTGGTGCAAATGTGCGAGGGCTCTACAGCCGCGTTTGATGAATTTTATGGCTGCTATGCGCCTTTCGTCATGCAGATCGCCTATCGGCAGACACAGGACTTAATGGAGGCGGAGGATATTTGCCAGGATATCTTTTTGGAGGTGCTGCGCAAGGGCAGAGCCTATGATCCTTCACGCGGCACGATCAAGGCCTGGCTGGCGGTAATGACCCGCAGCCGCTGCATCGACAGGCTGCGTCGCAAGGCGAGAATAGAACCTCTGGCCGATCCCGATGCCCTGCGCCGGGACGAGAGCGGTCCGCCGCAGGAGGACCCGGTTGTGCGCCGACTGCAAAGCGAGGCGCTGGGAAGTGCGATGCAGCGGCTTCCCGATAACCAGAAGAAAGCCATTCTCGGCTCCTATTATGCCGCCCATACGCATCAGGAGCTGGCGGACTCCTGGAGCGTCCCGCTCGGCACAGTCAAATCATGGATCAAATACGGCGTCGCCAATATGCGCAAGCAGTTCATCAAGCAGGGCTGGATGGAGCAGCCGGAAGGAGACACACGCAATGAACCGTTACAGAAACGAAAATCCTGAATTTCACTTCGGCGGCAGCAGCTCCCGTGTACCCTCCCGCCATTTCAGCGAAGAGGAATGGATTGATTGGATCGGAAATGCCATTCACGGCAGCAAACGGGAGGACATGCGCCAGCATCTGGCAGAGTGCTCCGCATGCCGTGAAATATATGATATCTGGGTGCCGCTGCTGTCGGCACCATTTCCTGCCGCAGCGGAGGAGCCAGCGGTACATTTCGAAGCAGCCGAAGGAAGCGGGGACACCGGCGCAGACTATAGCGGAGCAGCAGCCGTTCAGGATGCGCCGGCTCCCTCCCTCTTTCCGCCGGACGCTGTGCGGCGGAAATTAAGACGCCGCGTCCGCCGGACGGGATGGCGGCGCAGACTTGCGGAGCTGCGCCCCGCTTACCGGCGCGGCGCAGCAGCCGCTGTCCTCTGCGGCGCGGCCGTGCTGCTGCTGCTCGGCCTGTACGGAACGGAGCAGCACGGAAGCTCCGAACAGAACCGCTATATAAGCAGCTATGAGCCTCAGGCGATGACAGTGCTCAACAGGCCGGAGACAGTGGCCTATCCGCTGGACCGGAGCCAAACGGATCAGTTCTCCGGCAATGTGTGGTACAACGGCAGCTCCCAGGAGCTGTTTGTGCTAATCGAGAATGTTGCGCTGGGCGACAATCGCTCGATTCAGGCCTGGGCAGTGAAGGGCGGCAGCAGGAATACGCTGGGGCTGGTGCAGATTGAGGACGCGAAGGGCCATCTGTACGTAAAGGGCGGCCACCTCGGGGAAGCGGACAACATTGCCCTGACCGTGGAACCAATGGGCGGCAGTCCCAGTCCAACCTCCCCGGACGCGGTCTGGGTTCACCTGGGCAAAAGGTAGCCTGGACTGGCCCGTTATACACAAAGGGACCTCAGCCTCAAACCGAGGTGAAGTCCCTGCTTCTTTTTAAATGTAAACGCCGTTGTTCTTAATCGTATCCTGGTACCAATAGAAGCTATCCTTCTTCGTTCTTGCCAGCGTAGTATAATCCACATGAATCAGGCCGAAACGCATGGTGTAGCCAAAAGCCCATTCGAAATTATCCATCAGCGACCAGGAATAATAACCTTTGACCGGAATGCCCGAAGCGATGCAGCGCTCCAGTTGGATCAGATGCTTATGGATAAAATCAATCCGCTTCTGGTCCGCTACCACACCATCCACCGGCCCGTCATTATAGCAAGCGCCATTCTCCGTAATATAAATCGGGATATCTCCATACAATTCATGAATGCGGCTGAGAACGGTGTAAAAGCCCTGCGGGTAGATCGGCCAGCCAATGTCCGTGTGCTCGTACCCCACATCCACTGTGCTGAGCTGCATCAATCCGCCCTCACTGTCATGGCGGGCCACAGTCCCGTTATAATAGTTGATGCCCAGAATATCAATCGGCTCGCTGATCAGCTCCATGTCGCCTTCCTCTATATGCAGCTTCGCTCCGGCAGCCTCGAACCATTCCACCAGGAAGGACGGGTACTTGCCTTTGAATACCGGGTCCATGAACCATTCCAGGAACCAGCCGGTCTGCCGTCTGCAGGCTTCGATATCCTCCTGGCGGGTGCTGTACGGTTCCATCCAGGTAACATTTGGCGCATAGCCGATTATGCCCTCAAACCCCAGCTCTCTGAATTTTCTTACCGCTCTGCCGTGGGCCACCATCAGGTGATGAGCTACGTCGAGAGCAGTCTGCAGATCTGTTTTGCCCGGGGCGTGCTCGCCGTAGTAGTAGGAGAGAAATGACGCGCACCAAGGCTCGTTTATCGTGTACCACTGTTTGATTTTTCCATGAAAGGCTCTGAACACTGTCTCGCAATATCCTTCAAAAGCATCTATGGTGCTGCGGTTGCTCCAGCCTCCCTGATCCTCCAGTGCCTGCGGCAAATCCCAATGGTAGAGCGTGCAGACAGGCTCAATGCCGTTCTCCAGCAGCATGTTGATAAAATCCTCATAATACGCCAGACCCTGCGGATTCACCTCGCCCGTTCCCTGCGGAAAAATACGCGGCCAGGCGATGGAGAACCGGTATGCCTTGATGCCAAGCTCTTTCATCAGCGCAATGTCTTCAGGATAGCGGTGATAGCTGTCGCAAGCGGTATCGCCATTGTCGGCGTTTACAACCTTGCCCGGAATGCGGGAAAAGGTATCCCAGATCGAAAGCCCGCGTCCGTCCTCCTGGTAAGCACCTTCGATTTGATAGGCGGCTGTGGCGGCCCCCCAGGTGAAATCCTGCGGAAATTGAATCTTGGTCATAAAACAATAAAACCTCCTGTTATTCTTGTTAGCATGATTTGGAGTGCTTCCGCTGCTCCTGCAAGCTTCAAATATGTTATGTAACACTTACTATATTATAAATTGCAAGCAGGAGCTTGAACACTTATTTTATTTTGTTATCCTATATTTAGTTTTAATACCAAACACAAAATAACATTGTAAACATGGCCAATAACGGCAGAAATGCCGTTGTTTACTCCCTTTCTGGCTGTGGCACGCCCAACAACGGCAGAAATGCCGTTGTTTATTCACTTCCCAGCCGTGGCACGCCCAACAACGGCAGAAATGCCGTTGTTTACTCACTTCCTGGCCGTGGCACGCCCAACAACGGCAGAAATGCCGTTGTTTACTCACTTCCCAGCCGTGGCACGCCGGACCAAAATAAAGGGCCGCCCCCACGACGGGACAGCCCCTTCTAACCAAACCAACCTCAAGCCATATCCAGCGGCACCTTCCAGGCCGGCTGCGGAAAAGCGTCATCAAGCTTCCAGCATTCCTCGTTGCTAAGCCGGATCTTCGCGGCGGCCGCGTTCTCGGCGACATGCCGTCGGGTGGAGGCTTTGGGAATGGCAATCATATTGCCTTCACGGATACTCCAGGCCAGCATGACCTGCAGCGGAGTGACTCCGTGGTTCCGGGCAATCTCCAGTACCGTTTCATTCTCGGCAAGCCCTTTCCGGAGCGTGCCTGCCTGTGCCAGCGGAGAATAGGCCATAACGGGAATGTTGTGGCTGCGCTGCCACGGGAGCAGCTCATGCTCAATGCCTCTTGAGCCCAGGTGATAGAGAACCTGATTCGTGGCGCAGCGGTCACCGCCAGGGATGCGCATCAGCTCCCGCATATCCTCCGTATCCAGGTTGGATACGCCCCAGCGGGCGATTTTACCGGAGGCTACCAGTTGCTCCATGCCTTCTACTGTCTCTTCAAGGGGAACGTTCCCCCGCCAGTGCAGCAGGTAGAGATCCAGGTGATCCGTGCCCAGCCGCTTCAGGCTTGCTTCACAGCTGCGGGCGAGCCGTTCTTTTCCCGCATTATGCGGATATACCTTGGAGACCAGAAACACGTCGTCGCGGATTCCCCGGATGGCTTCACCAACCAGCTCCTCGGAGCGCCCTTCTCCATACATTTCGGCGGTATCAATCAGTTGCAATCCTAATTCCACACCCAATCTTAGCGCGGCAATTTCTTCGGTCCGGCTGGCAGCGCTGTCACCCATATTCCAGGTGCCCTGCCCGAGTCTCGGCACAGAGGTTCCATCCGGCAAGCGGGTAGCATCGAATATATTGGTATTCATTGGCGAAAGTCTCCTTCTACTGGATTGGGTAACTTAATATACCTACCATATATACTTACCATGTTGCTCCCTCCGAAACATCGTACAAGTGTCCATTTTTTTAATTTAATTGTGATCGCTTATTCCCAAGTCTTTGGACCTTGTTCGTTAAGAAAAACGGGCTTTTCTTGGCAAGCAGACTGTTAAGAATCAAGAGCACAGCAACCTGCAGGTATTCTGCTGCCAGGATTTTTTCGTAGGATGCCGGATTGGCGATAAAAGGGAACAGGTTAAGCAGGGCTTGCTTTTCAAAATTTATATTCCAATACAGCCAATAGAGCAAGGCAGCGCCATAACCGGCATAGGGATTACTCAATACATTAGCAATACTCATGGACAGCGTTCCGAGCATCAGGCTGCTGCCGCAGGCGAACAGTACATATTCCAGTAAAGAAATCGGCTCTGGAGCAAAATCATTATGGACTAGCTGAGACAGCCTGAACATTCCGCTCGCAAGCAATACGAATACCAGCAGCAGAACAGCCATAATGCAATATCTCTGCAAAAATGTGTGAACAGGCTTCCGGTTCGACAGATAAGCAATTTCCGCAAAGCTGCTGCTCTTATCTATCATCACGATATCCGTGAACAGAACGACCCCCACAAAGGGCATATACAGGGTGCTGATATTGGTAAAATCGAAATAGGTCGGCGCGTACATGAGAACGGGAAGCATAGCAACAAACAGCAGGCAGCCAAGCCAGTTGATTGGAGAAAACAGGAGCTTCAGATTATATCTCATAGGACTACCGCCTTGCTTAAGCTGTTGCTCATGCGCTCATACAGCTTGCAGGCTGCAACAATCATCACCGCTGACAACAAGAGATAGATCCCCCGATTCAGCATAACCTCCTGTGAGCTTACCGCCTGCCCATCAAGCCGGATAATCGCTCTGAACAACACACCGAAGCTGCTCCCGCCCTCAAACACCCCCGGTGTTGCATTATAAAGAACGTAGGCAATATAGACCGGGAACACAGCGATGGCTTTCTTAAACAGCAGCATAAGGAGCATAATAAATGCGCTCAGAAAGACCACCGTCGGCAATAGATAAACAACGAAATCCTTGAAAAAGAACGTGTACCCCATATCCCATCCGGCATAGGCAAACCGGGCTGTGCTAATCAGGTTCAGAACCATTCCGAACCCATAAAAGTAGAGCAGCAGAGGAAGCAGCGTCCCTAAATACCGGGATACGATATATTTTGCAGAGGATATGGGCTGTGAATATATCATTTCGGACATATTATGCCTTGAATCCCTGGTGAACAAAAGCAAGAAGAGAGGAAACATCAGCATTGCCGCACATATTTGCATATAGGTAACATATTTTTCGTATAGCTGCGGCCCGTATCCCGTTGTTCCTACAGCCCTTTGCAGGTTCTGGTTGACCTCCGCAATGCTGCCTATTTTCTGGCTGAACTGATTTTTGCCGGCACGAAGCCAACCGCTAATCCATTCGTCCTCATGCATGGCTGTATACACCTCATCAAAGGTTTTGTTCTGCAATAACCCGATCACATGTCTGGCATCGTTCACTCTCTCCGCAGGAATGCTGCCGGTGTCTATATTGTCCTGAAGGTATTGTATGGTTGCAGACTTTAATTCAGCCTCCGAAGCCGGAACGAACAAATATTCATGTGCACCGCTTTTTTGCAGCACTTCAATGTCCTTAGCATTATGTACAGGGTAATGAAAAACCTCCTTCATTTGATCAGCAACAAAGATTGTAAATAGACACAGCAGGGCAATGAATGTAATGCTTCGCAGTTGGTGTTTGACCTCAAAGGCCGTCAATCTGAGTCCCTTCACCCCGCTACGCTCCCTTTTGCCGTCATAAATACATAGGCAGCTTCGAGTGTGGCTTCATTTCCGGGTGTCATCGCCAATAATTCAGCTAATGTGCCGCCAAACAGCAAGCTGCCTTGCTCCAAAATAGCGAGCTTATTGCAGGTATACTCAATATCCTCAATGATGTGTGTTGAATAAAACGGTGCTGCTCCTGCTGTACTCGCTTAACAGCTTGCGGATTCGGATTCTTTCCTCTGGATCAACGCCAGCCGTAGGCTCGTCTACAATCAGGATAGGGGGATTCCCAAGCATGGCCTGCGCGAGGCCCACCCTGCGTTTCATCCCGCCAGACAGCTGCCGGTATTTTTTCTTTTTATCCTCCAGCATATTTACTTTTTCAAGCACCTCTGTGATGGGCCGCTTCTGCTGATCTTTCGTAATTCCGCGCATAATGCAGATGTACTGCATGATTTCCCATACGGTAAATTCCTTATAGAAGCCAAATTCCTGCGGCAGATAACCAATATTCCTTTTAATTTCCATAGCGTTTAAGCGATTGCTCTCCATACCCAGAACATGAACGCTGCCCTTTGTCGGTTCAAGCAGTGTCGTTAATATGCGCATTAAGGTTGTTTTGCCCGAACCGTTGCGGCCTAGCAGGCCGAAAATTCCTTTGCCGATTGATAAAGATACATCCCTTAGCGCGACCGTATCCTTGCCGAATTGCTGTGTTAAATGTGAGACCTGAATTGTCACTTTACATCCTCCCTTATCCTGGAGGGGAAAATAAAAAAGCACCATCTTCCCCTTAAGGATATGGTACTCATTATTGTTCAACTTTTTATCAAGTGCTGGCATGAAAGGTTGCGCCAATGCTTGCCCCTCCAGCGGGGCCGTTTGATAAGAGCAGCTGGCCTTGATGTTTTTCACAAATGATTTTACAAATATACAGACCCAGCCCAAAATGTTGTGCATCCTTTCTATCGTCAGCACGGTAAAAGGGATCGGCGGCCTTGTGGATGGCTTCCCTACTAAATCCGCGCCCATCATCGGCAACCGTAATTGTAAGCGCCTTGTCATCCGCAATAACGGCAATATCAATCCGCTTGTCAGCGTAGCGGGCCGCATTGGACATCAGGTTCTCAAAGACCTGCAATACTAAATCCAGGTCTACTGCAATCATTTCTGCCGCCTGCTTCAAAGGTGTAAAGCACACCAGCTTATCCCCCCGCACGATATCCGCAGTTTCCCTAAAAGCTTGCAGCACCCCGGAGAGAGCAATTTTTTGCGGATGGGGTTCGATTTCCTCTAATTTTTGTATGCCATTTACATTTTGTACGTATGACTCCAGACGTCCGATCTGATTGCCCATCGTGTGAATAGTGGATATTACTTTTTCCTTTGGCAATTGATCTTCTTCCAGGTGGCTTGACAGAAACTCGGCATATCCGCGCAATACCGTCAACGGGGTTCGCAAATCGTGGGTAAAAGCGGCGTTAAGCCTTTTTCTCTCCTCCACTGACCGCCACAGCTCCCGATTGTTCTTTTCGAGCACACCCCGCATTTTCTCAAAGGAGGCACAGAGCCTCCCCATTTCATCCTTACTGTTATATTCCACTGAAAAGTCCAGATCGTTGGCGGTGATTTTTTCTGAGGCTGTATGGAGTACTGACAACGGAGCGCGCAATTTATTGCGATAGAACAGCATGGCAGCTGCTCCGATGCATAGCAGATAGGCGAGAGGACTAACCACTTCTTGAAGCACATCTAAGGCAAATAGCTTATGCTTATCTTGTGCGGAGTAATTGGGTTCTACAGGCTTCTCAATGATTTCGGCACCATCCCCAAGCCGTTTACCCTCCTCCGTCGTTAAGTAGTAGCGTTCGCTTTGTCCTGTAAAGTAGGAGGATTGAATTTTCTCTGTGGCGATATCAACGGTTTTCAAAGCAAGCCCGCCAAGCACAGTGGCCAGCAGCATAAAAAACAGCATATACAGCGCAAAACTTTTGCGGATAGAGAGGTCGTTCAGCCATTTTTTCACTTTACCCACTTGTATCCGACCCCCCAGACGGTCTCAATATGCGATTTAGCACCCGCCGCCGCCATTTTTGCTCTGATTTTACGGATATGCTCGGCTACCACGGACGCATCCCCCGGACTGTCGTACCCCCATAGCTTTTCGTAAATTCGTTCTTTATCGAAGATTTGTCCACGGTTTAGTGATAGTAATTCCACAATCTCGATTTCTTTTTTTGCCAGTAAAATAGGAACATTCTTATAGCTGATTTCCTTTGCAGCATAATTAATGGCTAAGTCATCTTCGAATTTGGCTTTTATTCTGGTCAGCCCTCTTTGGTCGCGCCGAATGTGGGCGGCAACCCTTGCGCTAAGCTCATCGAGAGAAAATGGTTTGATCACATAATCGTCTGCGCCAAGCCCGAAGCCAAGCACCTTATCTGCATCCTCAATCCGCGCC
This sequence comes from Paenibacillus sp. sgz302115, assembly GCF_056120445.1. Classification (NCBI taxonomy): domain Bacteria; kingdom Bacillati; phylum Bacillota; class Bacilli; order Caryophanales; family Paenibacillaceae; genus Paenibacillus; species Paenibacillus sp. sgz302115. Next base: position 335,286 of record NZ_JBVYOK010000003.1, on the reverse strand, counting down.
GTTAAGAAAATAATCGGGCAGGACACAAAATTGCGTATCCGGTCACAAACCTGAAAGCCATCCATCCCCGGCATATTAATATCAAGCAGAATAACGTCCGGCTGCTGCTCTGCTTGTTGAATGGCTTCCTCGCCGCTCCCGGCGGAAAGCACTTCATAGCCATCCTATTCAAAATGGTCCTTCAATAAGCTGATAATATCTTGTTCGTCGTCAACGATTAATATCCGATTGCTCACTTCGCAAGCACCTCCATATCCCATAAAGGATATAGCACATTTATCAACTATTGATCAACTCTCATCGAAGCTCACCCTAATATCTTGAGGCCTACAGCCGATCCGAGAATCATGACGATGCAGATAATCCGCCGTATGCCGCGCCCTTCTCCATACAGCACCATGCCGAGCACCGCTCCTCCGGAAGCGCCGATTCCTGTCCATACCGCATAAGCTGTCCCCATCGGCAGACTTTTCATAGCCTGTGACAGCAGCAGCAGACTGCCCCCGAAGCCCAGCAGGAACAGGCAGAAGGTCTTCCAGCCGCGCTCCTTATGGAGCTTGCCGAGCATAGCCACCCCGAGCATCTCGAAGCAGCCTGCGGCAATCAGCATTAGCCAAGCCATGTTATGACACCTCCTTCATCCGGGAATCTCCGGTAATTAGCTTGAGGCCGATGACCCCGGCCAAGAGCACGAATATTAGCGCCAGCTTAATCAGCTTGAACGGTTCACCGAACCACAGCATATCCACAAGGACAGTACCAGCAGTGCCTAGTCCAACAAATACCGAATATACTGTACCTACAGGCAGCTTGGAGCTGGCAACGACTATGGTGTAGAAGCTGATTACAAGCGCCAGCCCCGTGATGATCCACTCCCAGGGAGCGGACGCATGCTTCAATCCGGTTACCCACACAACCTCCAGGCAGGCGGCCCCTGCGATTGTCACCCATGTACTATTGTTCTTCATCTGGAAATCTCCTCCTCTTGTGTAAACAAATAAGCCCGGAAGGCCATCGTCTAACGACGATACCTCCCGGGCTTTTATCCCTCCGTGTAGACACGGAATATTGACTCCGTGCGTTTCCCCTCGGACCTGCCAGCCTGTTAGTGCTGCGGAACCCTAGAAAACTAATAACAATTATTATGTTACATCGTATGTTAGCAAATTCTGTATTGAAAGGCAACCCTTTTGTGGTTCGGGCACATCTGAAGCTTATTCATCAGCACCCTGTGCTGCCATGCTCTTCCAGAATCACAAAGCCCCAAGGCGATAGTTCAAGCTCGTCCTTTGGCGCGACTGCCCGTCCCGTCAACAGCTCTACCGCAGGGCCATGCGGATACACAAGGGATTGCGGCGCGTCAGAGTAGTTGAAGTAGTAACGCACCGTCTGGTTCTTCTGATTCACGCCTGTCTTGACGATCAGCGGAAAAGCCAGCTCCTGGTCTGCTCCCCATAATCCGGCCTCCTGCACAGCCGCCTTCAGAATGCTCTCCGCCATTTCGCTACTCGTCATGCAGCCGATATAGGTCGCAGTTCCCTGGCCGTACCGGTTCCGTGTAACTGCGGCGTACTCGCCCCAATGCGGGTGATCGTAACGGAGCAGCACCTCCGCCGTTGTCGGCGTGAGCAGTTCCATCCACGACTCCACATTATTGTCTTCCGCGCTGATCGCCGCGCTCTCACTCTTCAGCCGCACCTCATGCGGCGTCACGAACATGCTGTAGCCGATGCCGCAGGCCTCGCTGATGATGCCCGGCTGAACGGTCGTGCGTACCTTGATGACTTCGTCCGCGAATCCGCTTTTGAACGAGTACACCACATGTCCGCCTCGTCTCACGTATTCGTTCAGCCACTCCAGGGCTTCATCGGTAACCGCATACAGCGCCGGAACGATGATCAGACTGTACTCCGACAGACCCGGATAACCCGGCTGAATAAAGTCGCATTCAACGTTCATCCGGTACAATCCATCATACAACCAGCGCACGACATCATTATAGCTCCGGCCGTCCGGCAGCTTGAACCACTCCAATGCTGTCAGGGCTTCATTGCTGACCATCACCGCCACCTTGTTCGGCTTGCGCAGACCATAGAGCTGCCCGCTTAAGCGTGCAAAATCCCGGCCAATGGTGATCGCTTCGTTATACACCGGATTCGGCTGGAAATCATGGCTCAGCAGCCCTTTCCAATACGTCTCTATCGAATTGTGGATGGAGTGCCAATGCCAGTAGGCGACCATGTTCGCACCGGAAGCAAGATGGCTGAAGGCCTGCAGCCGCAATTGGCCCGGATAAGGCGTCCAGTTGGGAAAAGCCTGCGCCTGCGTCTCCAGCACCAGATAATTGCTCCGCTTCAGCGAGCGGGTCATATCGCCGCCGAAGGCGATTTCCGTACCGGTCAGCTCATGCTGTGAGGGATGGTAAATGTCCACGCCGGCGATATCAAAAGCTTGGGCTGCGGCAAAGTGATCCACAGACGGCTGCACCCCAAACGAATGCCCGCGCCACTCAAAATCAAAGTTCTGCGTGACGAACTGTCCCGGCTGCTTGTACTCGTTCACCAGTGCGACCTGCCAGGCAAGAAAATCCGTCACCAGCTTGCGCTGGAAGCGGGCGAACTCCGCCCCCAGACTGCCGTTAATGGTGCCCACTACCGAAGGGAAGTCTTCCCAACTGTTGATCCGGTTGCTCCAGTAATCCAGCCCGAAGCGGCGGTTAATCTCCTCCAGCGTTCCGAAGGTCTCCCGCATATATTTGACGAACAGAAGCTGCACATTCTCTCCGGCCGTATCGTAATGCTTGGTCTCGTTGTCCGTCTGATAGCCGATCACCGCCGGATGCTTGCAGACCCGGCTGATCAGCTTGCGGATAATCCGCTCCGCATGGAACAGGTAGGTGGGGTTCGTAATATCCATGATCTGGCGAGCGCCGTATTTCCCCGGCCCTTTTGGCGTTACGGCCAGGACATCCGGGTGCTCCTTGACCAGCCAGGTGGGAACGGCATAGGTCGGTGTTCCGACGATTACCGCAATCCCCGCAGCATGCATCGCATCCAGCACCCGGTCTACAGAGGTGAAGTCGAATACGCCGTTCTGCGGCTCATGCGTACTCCAGGTCGATTCGGCAATGCGGACCGTATTGATGCCCGCCGCCTTCATCATGGCGATATCCTCGTCCAGCCTCTCGTAAGGCATATATTCGTCGTAATAAGCTACGCCGTAGCGAAGTGTAGTCATGAATGCTTTTTCCTCCCTTGTGGTTTCTCTTGTCATTGTTCTACTCACTCACCCAGGGCCAATCACTTGCAGATTTTTTTGAACCCCTGCGCTTAAAGTTTCAGAAATAACTGGTTTTGGAAACATTCACCCTATTGCCAGGTACCTGAGGTGGAATTTCCTCACTTACCGTTCCTCGCTTCAACAACGGCATTTCTGCCGTTATTTCTGGTCAGATCACCCGATCTTGCTTCAACAACGGCATTTCTGCCGTTATTTCTGGTCAGATCACCCAATCTTGGGTTAACAACGGAGTTTCCGCCGTTATTTCTAGTCAGATCACCCAATCTAGCTCCAACAACGGCATTTTTGCCGTTATTTCTGGTCAGATCACCCAATCTAGCTCCAACAACGGCATTTTTGCCGTTATTTCTGGTCAGATCACCCGATCTTGCTTCAACAACGGCATTTCTGCCGTTATTCTGATTGAAGCCCCTGCTCACTCACCCACCTAAGGTGAACTTAAAAAAAAATAGGGTAGTAGTACGGAGGGGACGTTTGGAACTGTAGGAGCGGAAGCGTCCGCCTTTATGTTTGGATTTCTACCGCAAATCGCGGTTACTATCAGGAAATCCAAACATAACAGCGGCCGAAAGTCCAAACAGTCCCCGCAGTACGACTCAACCCTATTCACAATCTTTAGGTTTACCTTATACATCTCAACCTTTAATTGCGCCCTCAGCAATCCCCTGCATAATAAATTTCTGGAAGAAGCCGTAGATGATGATCACGGGAAGCGCGGTCAGCACCAGTGCCGCCAGAATCAGCGACCATTCCTTGTTGTATTCCCCGAAGAGCGTGTTCGTTGACAGGATCAGGGTATAGTTGTTGGAGTCCGTAAGCATCAGCAGCGGCAGCAGGAAGTCATTCCAGATCCACAGGAAATCGAGAATCGCAATCGTGACCGTAATCGGCACAAGCAGCGGGAAAATAATCCGGAAGAAAGTCTGGAACTCGCCGCAGCCGTCAATTCGCGCAGCCTCCTCCAGCTCGCGGGGAATGGATTTCACAAATCCATGATACAGGAAAATCGCCATATTCACACCAAGGCCGATATAAATCAGGGCCAAGCCGTAGGTGCTGCCGCTGACATGCAGCGCTTTGGCCATCCGGGTCAGCGGAATCATGATCGAATGGAACGGCACCAGCATCGAAGCGATGAAGAGCGAGAAGATCGCAGCACTCAGCTTGCCGGAGGTCCGGGACAGCTTGTAGCCGGCCAGGGCCGCGCAGAAGATAATACCGCCGATGCCGATCACGGATACAATTACCGAGTTCACCGTGCTGTGAAGCAGGTTGATTTTATCAAAAGCCTGGCTGTAGTTCTCGAAATGCAGCTTGGTCGGCAGCGCCATAAAGGATGCGAACATTTCCCCTTGGGTTTTCACCGAATTAATGATCGCCAGATAGATCGGGAAGAAGGAAATTACCGCGCCAATAGAGAGAAACAGGGTAATAAATAACGAGGCCCCTTTTCTTAGTCTCATGCTTCCACCTCTTTTCGTTTCATGACACCAATCTGGATGAAGGTGAAGAGAAGGATAATCACGAACAGAATGACCGATTTGGCGCTGGCGTAGCCGTAACGGAAGTTGTTGGAGAACGCCTCTTCATAAATATTCATCGTGATTACCTGCGTACTACGTCCCGGACCGCCGCCGGTCAAGCCGTACACCGCCTCGAACACCTTGAACGCTCCGTTAAGCGTAAGGAAGAAGCAAATGGTCACCGCATGCGTAATCATCGGCAATGTCACCTTGCGGAAGGTCTGGAACGGGCTTGCGCCGTCAATGACAGCGGCTTCCTTAAGACTTTGCGGCACACCCTGCAGGGCGGCCAGATATATAATCATCATATAGCCGACACCATTCCACAGCGATACGATTATGATCGAATAGAAGGATACCTTAGGATCTCCGATCCACAGCTGATCCAGGAAAGACAGGGCTGTTTTTTCGGCAATTTGCGGCAGCACTTGAGAGAACACGAAGGTCCACATGAAGGCGCTGATAATGGTACTGATCATATTGGGCATGAAGAAAATAGTACGGAAGAAGCCTTTGGTCCGGGTCTTCGTCTCAATGAACACAGCAAGCACAAGCGCGAATACATTTTGTAGAACGATCATGAACAGCACATATTTCAGCGTAAACAACAGCGAATTCACGAAATCAGGGTCATCACGCAGCGCTTCAATGAAGTTGCCGAGGCCAATGAAGGAATAGTTGGGATTCAGTCCATTCCAGTCCGTAAAGCTGTAATACATACCGCCAATCGTGGGAATCATCAGAAACAATAAGTAGATAATAAATGCGGGCGCGACGAAAGCAAGCAGTGAAAGAACATTTTTGTATCTCTTAATCGGCACAGTAACCGCTCCTCTCCTCTATGATGTGGGCAGCAGCAAACAGGGATGGATGAAGCTGGGGTTACCCTCTGTTCTTCCATCCCTGGCAGTCTGCCGCAGCTTATTTGTTTACTTTGTTATAGGACTTCCAAGCTTTGTCGAGTGCCTTCAGAACATCATCCTGCGACATTTGTCCGGCATAATACGCCTGCAGCCCCTTGCCCACTTCATCCTTGACCGATTGCGGAATAGCCGGGTCCTGCACGGATTTGCCCGCTTTTACATAGGTGGTAGCCTCAGTGATCCAAGGATAGCTTTCATAGGTGTGGACCGTGGATACCGGGTTGAATTTGAGCGATTGGAAAAAGGCATTGGATGCCTGATCGTCGAGCACATAGTTCAGGAAATCAAGCGCTACTTCTTTGTTCTTACTGGTAGGCGATACGGCAAGCGATGTCGAAGCGCTGAGATTGATCAGGGTCGCATTGGCATCATCGTTGATTGGCAGCGGAGCTACGCCGAAGTCCAGATCAGGATTCGATTTCAGGATCGTTTCAGCATACCAAGGGCCCATCAGCCACATAGCTCCTTTGCCTGCTGCAAAGGCTGCCGCGCCGTCATCGCCGCCGACCTCGGTCGCTTTTTCCGTGCCGTTCGCATTGATCAGATCGAACACGTCGAAGATCGCTGATTTCATTTCCGTAAAGGAACCTTCATCCTTGTTCATTTTGTTCACGAACTCAGGGTCTTTTGTCTTCATCATCCCGCCCACGGCGAGCGGCAGCACCAGCTGCGGAATCCAGGATTCTTTATAGGAGAGTACGAATGGGGTGATCTTTTTGGCTTTCAGCTTCTCGATGACCGTCTTCATCTCTGTCAGAGTTGTTGGCGGGGTCAGTCCCTGCTCGCTGAAAATTTTCTTGTTGTACAGATATCCCCAGGAGAGAGTTTCCAGCGGCAGCGCCACAACCTTACCGTCTGTAGTGGTCACTGAAGGCTTCACGCTATCAAGGAGCTTGCCGACAAACGGCTGGCTGCTCAGATCCTCCAAATATCCGGCTTTATAGTAGGATGGGATTTCGTTAACGGCATGAATGGCGAAAATATCAGGCGCATCATTGGAAGCCAGCCGTGTCTTCAAAATTTGCGAGGCGTTGTCCGCCGTAGGCATTTCGAGCTGCACGGAGACGTCGATGTTCTTGTCCGTTTTTTCCTTCTTTACAAATTCGGCGATATAGTTATCGTATTGCTCCTTGAAACGGGGCTGAGCGATGAACATTTTGAGCGTTACACTTTTGGCGGCAGCGCTGCCGCTGCCTGTATTTTCTCCGGTTGAAGCGGCTTCATTACCGCCACCGCTGTTGCTGCTGCAGCCTGCAAGCAGAGTAGCGGCAAGGAATGTGCAGAGTAGACCTTTGTTCATCTTTTTCATGCTGTAAGACCTCCCAATGTCTATGTTTTGTTTACGCTTTCATTGTACCCTGATAATGAAAGCGTTTAATTGGACGGAATTACCCTTCGGAGTTGGACATTTTTAAACTGGAGTTTTGCTTGCGCATTTCACCCGGGGCGACGCCGTAATGCTTTTTGAACACTCTGTAGAAATAGCCCACATCCTCGTACCCGGCAAGCTCGGCAACCGTCTTGATTGGAATATTTTCATTAGCCAGCCACTCCTTCGCCTTATCCATGCGCAGCCCGAGAATGTAGTCCGTAACGTTGCAGCCGTATTCCAGCTTGAACACCTTGCTCAAATATTCCTTGCTGACAAAAAAAGCCCGGGCCAGTCCCTCCAGCGTCACCGCCTCGGCAAAATGTCCGTCGATATACTGCCTCACCTCATCAAGGTTCAGCTTATTCTTGAACTTGCGCTGCCCGATCAGCAGCTCAAGACTGCCTCCATAGAGCGCCTTCAGATACGCCTCGACATTCGCCGCTGAAGTAAGTGCTTCATGAGATATTTCCGCCTTCAGCAGCTCATCCTCCAGCCGGTTCCCCCGCATCAGCTCCTTCAACAGCAGCAGCATCTCGCTTGCCGCCTGCCGGAGTGCTCCAGGTCCTTTAGCTCCCCTAAGCTCCAGTTCTCTGCGTATCCCTTCCAGAACAGAATTTACCCCCTCGGCGTTCAATTCGTTGAAATGCACCCGCATTAGCTGCTTGTAGGAAGAGAGGCACAGCGACACATCAATATCCAGCGCATATGCACTCTGCCCCCGCTCAGCCTCCTGCAGCTCCCTCCGGCATTTATCCAGCACAGCGTTCAGCTCCTTTGGGTCAATCGGCTTCAGCAAATAATCCACAGCACCGTAACGGATGGCATTCTGGGCATATTTGAAATCATCATAGCCGCTGACCACGATGACCTTGATCTCAGGGTAGATCTCATGAAGATTATTCATCAGCATGACGCCATCCGCGCCGGGCATGCGCATGTCGGTAATGACGATCTGCGGGGACAGCTCGTCTGTCAGGCGCAGCGCCTCCCGTCCGTCCTCGGCTTCGCCGGCAATCTCCATCCCATGCTCCTCCCAGGAGCCGAACGTCCGCACAATATCCCGGTTCCAGCTCTCGTCATCCACCAGCAGCACTTTTATCATGGCGTTCATCCTTTCGGGGGTCTAAATTGAGTTGGGGAATTCTCAAATTCGGGCTCGGTCGTGACTGCGTGGAATGTTTGGACTTTCGGCCGCTGTTATGGTTGGATTTCCTGATTTTGAACCGCTATTCGCGGTAGAAATCCAACCATAAAGGCGGACGCTACCGCTCCTACAGTTCCAAACTTCCACTCCGCCACTTCTGCCCGAATTCAAAAAAATCACAAACTCAATTTTTTTGTTTGTTATTTAAAGTGGTATGGTCACGGTTACCGTAGTTCCCTGGCCTTCCTTGCTCTCAACGGAGATGCCGTACCTGCCGCCAAAATGCAGATGAATCCGCGAAGCGACATTGCTCAGCCCGATCCGCTCGCCATACGTCCACAGATTTCCGCTGCGGCTGGTAAGCCTGCGCTGCAGCTCGGCAAGCTTGTCTGGCTCAATGCCCACGCCGTTGTCACGGATAATAATGACCGTGTCCTCACCGGCGCGGCTCACTTTGACCTCCAATTCCCAAGGGCCCTCCTGGCGCTCCAGGCCATGAAAAAAAGCATTCTCCACAATAGGCTGCAGGCTAAGCTTCGGAATTAAGCTGTTCAGCGTTCCTTCATCCACCTGGGGCCTGTAGTCCAGCCGGGCAGCGAAGCGCTGCTGCTGGATCTGCATGTAGTTGTTCAAATGGTTCAGCTCCGCCCGCAGCGGCGCAAGATCCTCCGGCTCGCGGATAATATAGCGGAACATATCGCTTAACGAGCGCAGCACGTCGTAGCTCTCTGCCGGACTGTTCTTGAATAGCATGCTGCCAATCATCTGCAGTGTATTTTGCAGAAAATGCGGGTTAATCTGCGCCTGCAGCGCCTTCAGCTCGCTGCTCTTCTTCTCCAGGCTGATCATATATTCCGTGCGGATATGCTCGCGGATGCGGTGCGACATTTGATCCAGCTTCGTCTCCAAGAGGCCGATCTCATCCACACGGTTGCTATGGCGCACACCCCGATCCTTCATCATGCCGAAGCCCTGAATGGAGCGGGCAAGACTGACGATTGGCGTAGCCAGCCGCCAGGCGAGAACGACAGCAAGCAGGACCGCCACACCTATGGAGACAGCGCCTACAATCAAGCCGAAGTTCATGGTCGCCATTGCACTCTGATTAATGAAGCTGTCCGGGATGACGGTGACCAGCTTGAGGCCCACGGGATCAATGGTATTGTAGAACACATATTCATGGTCGCTGCGAAAATATCCCTGACTCTCGCCGGTGTCAGCGATACGGGACAAGGTTCTGGAAGCCGGCGCGCTGCCCCAGGGCTGGTACAGTACCTTGCCATCAGCCCCGGCAATAAATACCGTATGGTCGTTCCCCCTTCCCAGGAGGTTCAGAGTCTGATCAAGCATCCCCCAGCGGATCGCCAGCGAAATGCCGCCCAGCTTCTCCTGATTCTCAAAACGGTTAATGCTGCGGATGAGCTGGAACTTGGTCCCGTCACTGCTGTCCGTGGTGATCATGAAATCCTTGTCCTGGTCGAACAGCTGCTTATAGGGAGCCGGAACAACTGCCGGTGATTGGATATCATTCCTTGAGGCATTGACAGTGAACAGTTTGTTGTATTCCTTCAAATACATCTCCACCCCGACCACATGATTCCCGGCCGAGTAGAACAGATTTGTCAAGGTATCTATAATATTCCGCTGTGCAGTGAACTGGCTGGACAGATTCGGCTCTTCGGCGCTAGCCAGATAATCGCTTAAGTGCGGACTGATCATCACTGTGTAGATCAGATTGTTAAGCTGGGCGAACTGGTCGCCCAAATAAATGCCTGTCCATTTCATATTGGAAAGATTCGTGTTAATGACTTCGGTCTCCATCGAGCGGCGGCTATTCTCGGCAGCAAGCCCCGTTATTGCCACAATGGGAAGGGTGGCTAGAAGAATCATCGTCAAAATGAGCTTATTGCGGATACTGCGCCGGAAAGGACCGGACAGCTTCATCATCCATTTGGCAAGCATAACGCGCCCCAGCCTCCTTGTTTCTCTTGCCGTAGTTTACCCAAGGCAGAGCAGATTAATAGTAACAGAACCGGCCTCGCCTTCCTCTAAAAGAAACCGCTTCCGTTCTCTAAGTATAGAAGGATAGCCTGCAGCGTGCAGCATATTTGCAGCAAAAAACTAACGTCCCGCAAGCCGGACGTTAGTTCCAAGAGAATAATACCTATTCACCAAGCACAAGGGTGTGGAAGGATTCCGCTTCAAGCTGAAGAGAATACTGATCTGATCCGCTGTCTAAATGCAGCATCCGCGCTTCTTTGTAAGGGTTGGCAATGACGAGTACCATTTCGTTCTCCGGCGTGCGGAACGCGATGGCATGGCCGCTCCACGGCCCCTTAAGCCCTGCCCTTACCGAACCCGGAACGGCGAAGCTGGAGAAATGCTTCATCACGTAGTACTCCGGATTGTTGATGGCTTGTCTCGAAGCGGGGTCGATGGTCAGCATGGAGTTCTGCTCCCAGCCCCAGGTGCTGCGCCCTTTCGGCTCAAGTGCCATATTCCAGTAAATATAGGCGTTTACACCGTTCGTGAAATAATGCTGATACAGGCCAAAAATATACTTCGCGTAAAACCAGGTGTTCTCGCCGTCGCCGCATTCATTTTCCGTCTGCATGTACCGCAGCTCGGGGTAGCTCTGCACCGTCCGCTGGATCGCATGCTTGCCGGCCCATTGGTAGCCAACGCCCTTGACGTACTTGTAGGCCTCGGGATCACCCAGCACCACCCCGGCAAAAGCATCGTGATCACTCGATTTCTTTTTCAGCCATTCATCCCACGGCTCCGGGGCGTTGATCGTACCCAGCCAGATTTCCGTCTCCAGTCCATGCTCTTCAAAGGCCGGCCCAAGATAATCGCGGATAAAAATCTTCAGCTGCTCACCGGTCCAGACACAGGACGGGAATTTCTGATCGGCAACCACTTCATTCTGTACATGCACCTGGTGAATGGTAATCCCCTCTGCCCGGTACGCCTCTATAAACTTCACGAAGTACAGCGCGTAAGCGGCAAGTATCTCCGGCTCCCAGCGGAGCGTGCCGTAATTATAAGCCTTTGGAAACTTCATCCAAGTCGGCGGACTCCAGGGAGAAGCGAATAATTTAAGCTCCGGGTTCAGCGCCAGAGCTTCCTTGATATAAGGAATCAGCAGCTTCCGGTCGCGTTCAATAGAGAAATGCTCCATGGCGTAGTCGCCATCCGTTTCGTTCAGGCTGTACCAGTCCAGCGCATAATCGCTGGCCCCGATTGGCAGGCGGCAAATGCTGAAGCGCTGCTCTCCCTCGGGATGGAACAAATTATGCATCACTTTGGCCCGTTCATCATCCGGGAGATGACCCAGTGCGGCAAAGCCGAGCTCATTGAAGCACCCGCCGAAGCCTTCCAGCGTTTGATAGGTGTCGCCTGTAAACGTCAGGTTCGCCACCGCAGTGTTCTCTGTTCCGGGAGCTTGCGCCTCCGGCACGTCACGTTCAGTCCAGGGCGCCTGCTCCGTGCTGGAGAACCATTTAAGCTTTAGTGTAGACATATTGTGAAACCTCCATTGCTGTATTTTTTATAATTTTATTGCTCAATCAATTGAAATGGAAATAGACACCGAATGGTTGCGCTTTCATTATAACTTGAGATTGAGATCAGGTGAATTGGACAATCCGGCAATCCGGGATTGGACTTTTTTAACCTTATATATCGGCGAAAAAAATACAAAAGCAGCAATCCGCAAATGGGAATTGCTGCTTTTGCATTAACTAATCCGAAAATACTGCCTATTTCCAAGAAAATCTACTTCGCCACCAGCGCGTTCAGCTCCCGCAAATCCTGAGCCAAATCGGCTTCAGTATATTTGCCCTGTCCAAAGCCGATCATCGCGCGCAGCGGCATGTATTTCATCATCGCGATGAACATGTCCGGGTTATCCTCCATCGCACTTTCCAGCCCAAAAATACTGCTGAATTTCTTCGCCGTCTCTGCCGTAAGCGGATTGTCCAGCAGGTCGCCGACTGTTGTGTTGCGGTGGAAGCGCACTGCAATTTCGGTGCTGGAGCTCACTTCAAGCGAAGCGCTCAGCCGGATATCGCGTGAAGAGGAACCGACAGAAATATGGAAGCCGCCGCTCTCCACATGCCAATCGCCAAGCTCCACGTTGTAGTAGGCAAAGGCGCGTTTATCCAGTGTAAAAGAAACCTCCCGCGCTTCCCCCGGCTGCAGCTCCAGCTTCTGGAAGCCTTTCAGCTCCTGCAGCGGACGAATGACACTGCTCTGCACATCGCTGACATAGAGCTGCACGATTTCCTGGCCGGTCCGGGTGCCGGTATTCTTCACGGTTACACTAACCTGCACGGTTTCCGTATCGTTGATGCTGGTTTTATCCAGCTTCAGCCCGCTGTACTCGAATTCGGTGTAGCTCAGACCGAAGCCGAACGGGAACAGCGGCTCGATTTCTTTTTTATCATAATAGCGGTAGCCGACGAACAAACCTTCCTTGTACTCCACCTTGTCGCCTTCGCCCGGGAAGTTCAGGAATGACGGATTATCGCTCAGCTTCACCGGGAATGTCTCGGCCAGCTTGCCGCTTGGACTCACCTCGCCGAAGAGCAGATCGGCAACTGCTCCGCCGAAGGCCTGACCGCCCAGATAGCCCTCAAGAATCGCTTTTGTCTTGCCAATCCAAGGCATGATCACGGGAGAGCCGTTGCTCAGCACGACGATAACATTCTCCTGAACCTCAGCAACCGCGCCGATCAGCGCGACATGGCTGTCCGGCAGCGACAAATGGCTGCGGTCATAGCCCTCCGACTCATAGCGGTCCGGCAAGCCAAGGAACAGTACGGCAGCATCTGCTTTGGCCGCTGTTTCCCGCGCTTCCTGCAGCAGCACCTCATTGATCCCATCGCTGTCAAGCTCATAGCCCTGCGCGTACAGGAAGCTTGCAGCATCTCCCGCCACCGACTGCAGTTCGGCAAAAGCATCATCCAGCCTGGTTGGATTTACGTGCGAGCTGCCCCCGCCCTGATAACGCGGCTTCTTGGCGAACTCACCGATGACAGCCAGCGTGCCTTTTTTGGCAAGCGGCAGTATATGGTCTTCGTTCTTAAGCAGCACCATGCTCTCACGGGCCACTTCTCGTGCCAGACGGTGATGCTGCCCGGGATCAACTGCCGCCTGCTCCCGGCGGTTCTCCACACTTTTGAAAACATAGGACAACACCCGCTCCACAGCCAAATCCAGCGTTTCCATGGACAGCTCGCCGCTGTTCACGGCGGCTACGATTTTGGCGTCGCCGATGCCGCCGCTGGACGGCATTTCCAGCTCCAGTCCGGCCTGCAGCGCCTTCACCCGCTCATTGACCGCACCCCAGTCAGATACCACGAAACCTTCGAAGCCCCATTCATCACGGAGAATCCGGGTCAGCAGCGTTTCGCTTTCCGAAGCGTATTCGCCATTAACGCGGTTGTAAGAGCACATGACACTCCACGGCTGACTCTGCTTCACCGCCCCTTCAAAGCTTGCCAGATAAATTTCCCGCAGCGTGCGCTCATCAATGACAGCATCCGTAGACATGCGGCGGTGCTCCTGGTTATTGGCGGCAAAATGCTTCAGCGACGTCCCCACACCCTGGCTCTGCACACCCTTGATATGATTCGCAGCCATTTCGGAGGACAAATACGGATCTTCCGAAAAATATTCAAAATTGCGCCCGTTCAGCGGTGAGCGCTTGATGTTTGCACCTGGCCCGAGCAGGATGGATACATCCTCCGCCTGGCATTCCCGGCCCAGCGCTTCACCTACCCGTCCGATCAGCTCCCGGTTCCAGGTTGAAGCCAGGCCTGCCGCAGATGGAAAACAGGTAGCCGGCACACTGTTATGGAGTCCAAGATGGTCTGCACTCTCTGCCTGCTTGCGCAGGCCATGTGGACCGTCCGTGACCATCAATGAGGGAATACCCAACCGTTCAATACCTTTGGTATGCCAGAAATCCAGTCCGGAGCAGAGTCCGGCTTTCTCTTCAAGCGTCATTTGCGAGATCAGGTTGTGAATGTCAGTCTTCATTATGGGCCTCCTTGAAAGTGCTTACTTTTCTCCATTCTAATATACTTCCCCAGCGTTTTATGGCATTATCATTGTATGTTTGGTATTTTCATTGGATCGGAGCTGCAGAACCTATGCTTGATAACATAGCAGAAGATGAAAGGATACCTTATATCTGCAGAGTAATGTCCGAGTCCTGCCGGGTTCCGGCGGTTTGGCTGGATGCAGAGGACGCAGTCAAGGGATTGCTGCCGCAGCCGTTCGAGGACCGGCCTCCGGTTGAAGGCGGCAAAGGACTGCTTGCCGAAATAACGGAGCATATTCAAACCATTCCTATCAGCAACAATGAAACGGGAGCAGCCCTTCCACTCATCCACACCACGGCTTACCTGGAAAATTTCATCGTGCTCCCGCTTGCCGGAGAGCTGAAGCAGGCCGGGGCCATCATCGTCGGGCCTTCACTGTTCGCTCCCTTCACCAGCGAGAATGCGGCAAGCCTGCTGCACGACCATAACATTCCGCCGGGACGGCAGGAAGGCTGGCTTCGCTATTATCAAGGGCTGCCCGTACTGGACCGGATGCGGTTGTATCATGCCGCTATGCTGCTGCATACGCTAGTTACAGGCCAAGCCTTGTCCCTCAGCGAGCTGCTGCTGCAATCACAGTCCGCCCCTCCCATGCAGCTTCCCGAAGAAGGTAGTGATCTTAACCTGTCCTACCGGCGCGAAAACATCTGGCTGCACCATGACCCGATGCTGGAGCGCGAGCTGTTCCGGCACATCCGCAATGGGAGTAAAGCCGAGCTGCTGCGGACCCACGCCACCTTTTCCGAAGAGCAATTTGGACGTCTCTCCAAGAAAAGCCAGCTCCGCAGCAAAAAAAATCTCGCCATCTCCTCAATTACACTTGCGACCCGCGCCGCGATTGAAGGAGGGCTGCTCTGGGAAATCGCCTTCACACTGAGCGACTTTCATATTCAGCACATCGAAGAGCTGACGGATATTCCGGCTGTGGAACGCGCCCAGCTTGCCGCACTTTGCGATTTTGCCGATCATGTGAAGGACAACCGCAGGTCGAAGCTCTCCCGCACGTCCGCACTGTGCCAGAATTATATTTTTAACCATTTATATGAAGAGCTTACGCTGGGTACGCTCGCCGGGGTCGCCGGACTTAACGCCAGCTACCTCTCCCAGCAGTTCAAGAAGGAGACCGGCATTGCCGTCAGCGATTACATCCAGCGGGAACGGATTGAGGAGGCCAAGCGCCTGATGGAGCTGCCGGGCATCACTCTGTCGGATATCGCCACCCGGCTCCATTTCAACGACCAGAGCTATTTTACCAAAGTGTTCAAAAAATTCACCGGCATGACGCCCAAGCAGTTTCGGCAAGACCGGGGCATAACCATCTAAGGAGCAGCGGTTCAGAATGCCCCAAGGCTTCAATAATATGGTACAATTCTATAGAACGGAATTTAGCTTTGTACGGAGTAAATCGAAGAAGATTAGGCTAACAAAACTAAGTCTATGCTTCCGAAGCAAGTTTTGTCGAAGTAAATCGAAGGTGTATTTGGCTAACAAAACTTTTAGGAGTGATACTATTGGGCATTGGCATCATTTTTATTGGAGTGATTGTCTACATCGTCGTTCAAGCCGTTGTAAAAGATAACAGCAACAAAAAGCGCAGAAGCGGAAGGTACAGGAATGATTCCGCAGACAGTTTTTTCTATACGGGTGCCGGGATGGATTTCACTCCGGATGACAACCACAAGCCTCACTCCGGCAATCATCATGATGGAAGCGGGCATCACGGCCATAGCAGTGGCGGCAGCAGTTGGGGTAGCGGTCATGGCAGTCACGGCGGCTGGGATGGCGGCGGTCACAGCCACGGCGGTCATGACAGCGGCGGCTTTGGCGGTGGTGGTCATGATGGCGGGGGTGGCGGAGGCGGAGATTAAATCCGCAAGCTGCATCATCAGTTTCACAACAAAGCCCCCTCAATAAGTCAAAATGCCCCGTATCCTCTGAATAATCTGAGGGTAAGGGGCATTTTTATTTTGCGAAAAGTTATTCTACACGCTGAATTTGAAGCGGCTAAGCAGAACCTCGCCGGTAAAGCTCAGATAGACGTCCGTATTTCCGGCTTCGATGCCCACAAGAACGGTCAGACTCTTCCACTCCTGCAGCCCGCCGCCTGACGGAATCTCTAGCGTACCCGCCAATTTTCCTGATGGACCTCCGGTTCTGATCTCGATGCTGCCGCCTTTCGCGGAGGACACAAGCCCCTGGAACAATGTCGCACCCTTGTCAAACTGCACATCCTTGAAGGCGATCCAGGCCCCGTCCGCTACCGGATGAACGGATGCACCGCCCGCCTTGCATTCATCCAGATACACTTTTTCATAATCGTCATAGTTCTCTGCTTTGACTTCTTGATAGAGGTTACGCGCAGGAATCGTCTCTCCATGAATGTACACCTTGCCGGTCAACTGAATGTCGCTTGAGGAGCGGCCAATCATCAGCTCGTATTCACCGGTCTCCACACAGTATTGTTCCCGTGTCACATCCCAGAAGGCCAGCTCGGCTACAGGCAGCGTAAAGGTTACGGTCTGCTTTTGACCTGCGGCGAGATGAAGCTTTTCAAAACCCTTCAGTTGCTTCAGCGGACGCTTAACCCGCGAGGACAAGGCATGCACATAGAACTGAACGACCTCGTCTCCGGCGGTAACACTGGTATTTTCAATCTGGACCGACAGTTGAATCTTTCCGTCCTGCTCCAGTTCCTTGTCTGCCAGTGACAGATTGCTGTAGGCAACCTTCGTGTAGCTCAGTCCATGACCGAACGGATACAGCGGCTCGCCGTCAAAATACATGTAAGTCCGTTTGCCTTTAATAATATCGTAATCCATCAGGTCGGGAAGCTGCTCCACGGAACGGTACCAGGTCATATTCAGCTTGCCTGAAGGGCTATAGTCGCCGAACAGCACATCCGCTACCGCGTTGCCCAGCTCCTGTCCGCTGTGGGAGGTATACAGCACCGCCGGAATATTCTTGTCAATCCAGGTGGAAGAAATCGGATAGCTGCCTACAATCACTACTACCGTATTCGGATTGGCTGCGTGTACCGCTTTGACCAGACGCTCCTGCTCTTCCGGCAGCACAATATCCGGTCTGTCGATTTCTTCCTTGCCGTTCAGCAGCGGATGGTTGCCTACGAATACAACTGCGACTTCAGCAGCCTTAGCGGTAGCAGCCGCAGCTTCTATGCCGCTCACGACTGTATTTTTGCGGAAGGAACGTTCTTCAGCGCTGGTATCCTCTGCACCAACCCGGAGTGTCCCGTCCTCTGCATCAATAGAGATCAGCTTGTCATTCCAGGTCCGCAGACTTACAGCACCGTCAGCTTCCGGCACCAGATTCAGCGATTCCTTCACGTACCAGCCATAGATTTCATCTGCAGAGGCTGTCAGGGTATCGGCATCGCTCAGCGTAACATACTGTCCCCGGCTGGTCGCCTCCAGCGTATGGGCTGTCCAGCCCCAAGCCGTGTGGCGGAACATTTCCCCGCGCTCAAGTGCATCATACAGCACAGCCAGCCTGCCATCCTCACCGGTCATTCCCACGGCTTTGCCATTTGCCGCCGACGTCAGGATAATCCGGTCATCGCCGCTCTCAAAAGCAACCTGCTTCCCGGCAAGCTTCTTGCGTACCCCCTGCAAAGGCGTAACGCCATATGCCAAAGTGCCGGAATACCAGTCTCTGAAGGCTTCATCCGCCAGCGGTCCGATGAGCGCCACTTTGGACAGCTTTGTTTTGCTGAGCGGAAGGGTGGCATTGTCATTCTTCAGCAGCACAATAGACTGCTTCGCCGCTTCCAGCGATAGCTCGCTGTGCTCCTTGCTCAGAATTACGGAATCGTCGATAGCTGCATACGGGTTGCCTTCCTCAGGATCGAACTCGCCCAGACGGAAACGGACCCGGAAGGTATTGAACAACGCACGGTCGATATCCGCTTCAGTAAGATGACCTTCATTCAGCGCCTGATGAATAACCTTAATCGTCTCTTCCGTCTCTTCAGTCACACTGTCGATACCGTTCTGGATGGATTCAGCCATAGACTGGGCGAACGATTCATAATACTTATGGTCCTTCACAATCCCGAACAAATCCCCGGCATCGCTTACAATAAAGCCATCCATTTCCCATTCGCCCTTCACAATCTCCATGACCGCCGGATGCAAAATCACCGGTACACCGTTCACCGAGTTGTAGGCGGTCATCATCGACTGTGCGCCGCCTTCCTTGAAGGCAGGCTTGAACGCCTCAAGGTAATACTCGCGCATATTGCGCGGATCAATGCTGGATGAATCCACTCCACGGTTAATCTCATTGTTGTTGCCAAGAAAATGCTTCAGCGTTGCTACCGCTTTCAAGTACTTGGGATGATCCCCTTGAATCCCTTTGACAAGCGCGGTGCTGAGGCGGCCAGTTAATGCAGGGTCTTCGCCGTAAGCCTCTTCCGTTCTTCCCCAGCGCGGATCACGCTCCATATCTACTGTAGGCGCCCAAAGGGTGAGGCCGTTAACTGTCGGATTTTTCCGGTAAAAAGCTCTGGCCTCGTCACCGATCGCCGCACCAATCTTGTGCAGCAGCTCCGTGTTCCAGGTGCAAGCGAGACCGCCAGGCTGTGGAAAAGAGGTCGCTTTGCCCAGCCAGGAAATGCCATGTGCCCCCTCCGTACCGTGCTTGTAGCCGCCGATTCCAAGACGCTCGATGGCTGCTTGATATTGTGGCATCAGGCTTACCTTCTCATCCAGCGTTAATCTGGACAGCAGGTCCTGAACGCGTTCATTCAGCTGCAGCTCAATTTGTTGAAAAGGATATATTGCTGTTTCCATTCAAGTAGACACTCCTTTTGATCTCTATGACAACGGTTTCAGATTATCTTTTCCATCATAAAAGATTCCCTCCGGGAGCGACACCAGCACAATTGACAGAAAAATCAGTTCAAAATTAGAGATTTGCGGTGATGAGCTGCGTCTGAGGACGAGAGCTCCGAGGGGGCGGGACAACAACGGCATTTCTGCCGTTGTTCTAGGGCATCCCGCTCGCGGCGGCTCCAACAACGGCATTTCTGCCGTTGTTCCAGGGCATCTCGCTCGCGGCGGCTTCAACAACGGCATTTTTGCCGTTGTTCGGGGGCATTCCGCTCGCCGCGGCTTCAACAACGGCATTTCTGCCGTTGTTCCCGGGCATCCCGCGCACACACTTCGCTCACCATAGCTGGTCGTCCGAGAATGAATGAATAACCTCATAACGGCAGACCCTCTTGCCGCTATTCGTAGGTACAGGTCTAAGTCTCCCTTTTGCACACAGCGCCTGCAGTGCATTTCGAACCGTCCGCAGGTTGACTCCAAGCTCCTTGACCAGTTCCACCGGACGGATTACTCCATCCCTGGAGACCGCAAGCCGGATGATCTCGCGTTCCAGACGAGTAAATGACTCTACTGTGTGCTTCCCGCTTAGAAACGGGGCCAATAGTGACCTCATCAGCGAAATCGTAAGCTGCGGGCTGTCTTCAAGGTCATCATAAGGAATTGCTACTACCCGAAATCCGGCAATTTGCAGGAAAGTTTCCCGGTTAAGCTCCTGTCGGTAACGTCGGCGATCCATATTTTGCACATGGGGCCCGTAGCCCTTCACTTCAAATGCAAATTTCACCTGTCCCGGCTTCCAGACAAAGTCAACAAAATACGGCCGGCCCCGAAAGTCCACCACCTCATATTCAGGGTGCAAATCCTGCAGGGACCCCATCATCGGCCACCATACCTGCTCCAAAAACATTCGCTCTCCGTGACCATGCCCCCGTTCCAGCCTATCCCTGCGTTCGCCCTTTCTTCGCTTCGTATGATACTCAAGCCATCCGCTGTACTCTTCTTGAAATCCCATAACACACACTCCCCTTCCTTTGGGCACAAAAAAATCCCGCACCCATGTAGCATGAGTACGGGACGTGCTTCGTCCTACTTTTAAGTTAGTATATTGTTTATGGAGAGTGAAAGTCAATAATTTCCTGTAATTTCAGAATCCCGATTCCGCCTGCTTCATTAACCTTAAACTCTTCACCGTTCCCCCTCAACTAGTCAAAAACCTCCGCGCATCCGGCGATAGGTTGGCGAAATCAACTGCGCCGCTGGCAGTGGCAAAAGTCCCCTCCAGACCAGGCTCAAGCGGACGGCTGCGGACCTCGCTGGGGGATAACCCGTACCTCGCCTTGAACACCTTGTGAAAATAGGAATACGTGCCGAACCCGCAGCTCCCGGCGATGTTTTCCAATCCAAGGTCGGTATAGCGAATCTGCTCCAGGGCGTTCGACAACCGGATCTCCTGCACATAGTGAATAATAGTATAACCCGTCAGCTCTTTAAAAAGATGCACCGCCCGGGACACGCTAAGTCCTGCAGCCTCGGCAACATCCTTTACCCGCAGCGGGCGTAGCGCATGCTCATTGATATATCGCCGCATCAGCATCACTATTTCGTTAGAATGACCCTGATCATCCTCACGGGAGCCGGAATCCACCGGCAGGCGGTCGAGCGACAAACATAAAGCGCAGAGCAGATGACGGATCAGCTCAGAATTGTCCTGCACACGCCGGTGATGCTCGATATTGAGCTGCTGCCATAAAGACAGCATGCCGGCATCCAGATGAATTTTTTGCTGAATCGGCCGTGGCTTTGCCTTCCACCAGTCTTCAATCCATGAGCCTTCGCAGAGCATAAAATAATCGCCGCTCTCAAGTCTCCCGTCCATTGTCCCTACCTCTAAATGATAAGGCTCCCCGGGGCGGTAAATCAGCAAATCACCGGGTTCTATGAGCTTCATTTTTCCGTTCACCAGTGCCCGGCAACTGCCAACCACCTGCAGGCGAAGCAGAAAAAAGGGAGGCGGCTTAAAGGAAGTTTTAAACGGAAGAGTATGAAAAGAATATGCACAGGCATGCAGCCTCAAGTCCAAGCTTATCACCGTCCAGCCAAATAGTAGAGGTATTCAAGCAGATAAAACATTCTGTAAACACCGATAATTAACTATACTATAATCAAATAAAAGATATAGCCGCAAGCTGTACCTGAAGGAGTCTCACACGTTTATGTTAAATCGAACCCGCAATCTTTTGCTGATTCCAAGCTATCCCGTCTTTATGGCCTGCATGCTGCTGCAGGGCATGGCGATCTCCATTAGCGCACCCTTTTTAGCAGTGTATTTCACCACAGAGCTGGGTGTCTCCGCCGGAACATTCGGTGTTTTCACCGCCGTGACTATCGTAAGCGGCGTGTGGCTCAGCATGATAATTGCCAAACGCTCCGACAGCGGCCTGAACCGCAAAAAGTTAATGGTTGCCTCTATGTTTTTTAATGCACTGGCTTTTGCCGGTTACCTGTTTATTCATGATTTTTATTGGCTGCTGCTTTATATGACCGTATTCACAGCCATCGGTGCTCCGGCTATGCCTCAGCTTTTTGCCAGTGCGCGCGAGGCCGTCAATGCCAGCCGGTCCGCCGATCATGCTTTTGCCAATTCATTTCTCCGCTCGATGTTTTCCTTAGGATTTATCGCCGGTCCGTTAGTCGGCTCGATTCTCATTGCTCATTTCGGGTTTCAGGGCATCTTTATGAGCACCACGCTGGTCTTTCTTCTAAATGCGCTTTTGATGCTTGGATTTGTAAAAAGCCCTGCCGCCGTCCAGCGGCCAACAGCCAGCAGCCCGCGCCAGCCGGTCAAGCTGCATCAGAACCCCAGAGTGCTTATCCCTTCTCTCGTGGTGACACTGTTATATTCGGGGCAATGGATGAACAATTTAAATATTTCGCTGTTCATCACCAATACACTCGGAGGCAACACGCAGAATGTCGCCTCACTATCCAGTATATGTGCGCTGCTTGAAATCCCGTTGATGCTTGTCTTGGGCCTGTTATCCGCCAAATATTCCGCCCGCCTGCTCATGATCTGGGGAAGCGTGCTGGGTGTCGTCTATTACATAGTAGTGCTTACCTCAACAGCTCTATGGCAGATTATCGCCGGGCAGGTGCTGCTGGCCTTTTTTGTAGCCGTCATTTCCGCTATCGGCATCAGCTATATTCAGGATCTGCTCCCGGATTTGCCCGGATATGCTTCAACGCTGTTCACGAACTCTACCACCATCGGAAGACTGGCAGGCAACCTGCTGGGAGGGGCGGCAGCGCAATGGTTCGGATACCGCAACGCCTACTGGGGCTGCCTGCTGCTGATTGTTGCCGCTCTGGGTTTGCTGGTAATCCCCCGCCGTTCACCCGCAGAACAGGCAGGCCACTCTGCCAGCATCACATAACAGCAGGAATCTGCAATGAAATCATGGGCAAAAAAACAAGCATCCATTATCGGCAAGGCCGGATGGAGGCTTGTTTTTGACTTACTTACATAAAGAGCTCTGCCCTTCTCTCACTGGATATTTCAAAAACAACAAGACTGATAATGAGTAAATTGATAATCACCACTAAGAGGAAATTCATGTCTGCATCTTTCCTAATAAACAATCTGGTAATCAGGAACCCAATGGATATCCCCTCACCAATCAAATTTATCGGCAACCATAAAAGAGGGGCGAATGCCACGATAATAAAAGGGTCCCATACTCTGCTTAGGATAAGAAATCCGGCCATGCAAATAAGCTGGACCCCTGGCCACACCATGATTAATGTACTGATTCTGGCCGACCTTTCTATCAAAAACCCCAGTGTTATTCCAATGCCAATTAACAAAACAATAAACATAATCGAAACACTTACAGGCACACTGGAATGGCCGAAAAACCCACTATCAAAATCTTCGAATACGTCACGGCCCACTCCAAAGCAAATTATGCAAAGAATAATAAGAATACCGCCTGAAATAACCTTATCTGATCGTTTCATACTACTTCCCTACTTTCAGAGCCTTCTCAATAACCAGCCTTGAACAACCAGTATATTCCAAGTATATCATCGGCTGAATTATTGAATGAGTGAATAGCTCCTTATACCAGGGACTCGCCTGGATTCCGATTGCAGAGGAAGGCTGGGAATGGGAAATTGGCCTGAAATGGCGAAAAGACCGCTGCCTTCCGGCAGCGGCCAAACAGTTCATTACATATATGGAACAGCGGTGAACCGCCTTATTCCATTTTCCGGGTGTCCCCTGGTGCTCTATCCGCCCTCTTCCTGCTCTCCCGGATTCAGCTTCAGCTTGCGGTAATCGCCCGGCGTGACCCCGACCACCCGCTTGAACACCCGCCCGAAGGTGATGGAGTTGGCATAACCAAGCTGCTGGGCGATATCCTGCAGATTATCGCTGGTTGTCGCGAGCAAATATTCTGCCCGCTGCATTCGCAGTTGGGTCAGAAAATCCACGAACTTCATATCAAATTCCTCTTTGAAGAGATGGCTGGCATATTTGCCCGAAATCTGAAACCGGTCGCTTAGATGCTTGAGCGACAAGTCAGGGTTAGCAAAATTTTCTTCTATATATATCTTCATCTCACTGATCATCGCCCTGTAGCTTTTGGACTCATTGACGGATACATAAATCCGGTAAATTTCTGCGAGCCATTTCAGCATGACGGCCTGCACCTGCGCCAAAGTCGTTTCCGCTTCGATCTCGCTGTAATAGCCCCGCAGGCTCGGCTCGCTGAAGATTCTTTTCAGACTGTCCGACAACTGCCCCAGCTCACGGTCCAGCATCTGGATCAGGGTGTGGAGCAGCATGTGAATCTCCTCGTCCTTCACCTGGTCCTCACTGAACCAGAGAAACAGCTCATCCAGCCTCTGCCGCCAGTTCTCGTCCGCAATGCGGAATTCCCGCACAATTTCACCGAGCATTTGCAGATATTTGTACGACTGCAGCGCGGCCCTGTCCGGCAGGCTGTCACTCAGCACAACCATGTCTCTGCCGAGCGACAGCTTATGCTGCAGGGCCATGTCAGCCGCCGAGCAGGATTCAGGAATGGCCTCCAGCCCGTCAACCACCGGTCCTACGCCAATAGCCAGCGACAGTCCCAGATTGTCACTAACCCATCTCAAGCAACGCTCCGCCAATATGCGAAGAGCTTGCTTGTCCGCGCTGAGGCTCTCTCCGGAGCTGACAATGAGCCCGATCCGGTTGCCGCTCACCCATTCCGCCCAGCCCTGGAGACCTTCTTCACCCGCCAGCTCCTGGAACAGATTCATAAGCGTCAGCTTGAGCAGATTCTGATCCTTGGCCGGATATTTCCTGCGGAAATCATCGTAGTGGTTGATTTCAGCTGCAATATAGGCAAATTGCACCGAATCCCCGGTGAACGGAGTGAAGCGCTCCAGCCTGTCCGCAAGAGAGGTGATTCTTTCCCCCTCCAGCAGGTCCAGGAACAACTGACGGCGCTGCACCAGCAGATTTTCATCATATTGCTTTTGATAATCCATGGTTTGATTAATCAGGGTTTCGAGCGCCCGATCGATCAGCACAAGCTCATTTCTTGAGGTGCCATCCAGGCTCTCCTCGCGGAATTGCAGCGCCTGAATCCGGTTCATCATCGCTTTGATCGGCCGGTAATTTTTGCGGGTGATGTATAGGATGTACAGTGTGCCCAGAATAACGGTCAGAATCCCGATAATAATCCAGGTATAAGAAACTACGGACATCCAGGCGAACAGCTCACCCGCACGGATGCCGCTCTCGAAGGTCCAGCCTATATTGTCCATGTGGATGCGGGTAAGCACACTTCCCTGCGGAATTTCCTTCTCCCCGTGAGCCGCATAGACCAGCTCTCCCTGATCATTGACCACCTGCACGAAAGAAACCTGACCGCTCGTCATGTCAGCAATCATCCGCTCGATCCGGTACATGCTAAGATTAACCACAATCATACCCTCGGAGCCGAACGGCAGCGGCAGCCGCTTATACATGCTGATCACACGTGAAGTTGGGTCCGAGCTGAACATTTGGAGCCTGCGGACCTCACTCCATTGTCCAGTATCCGTCCCGGTCAGCGCCTGCTTGAGATAATCCCGGTCGGCAAAAATATCGCTGTCCATAAGTCCGTTCAGCGTCAGCACCTTTCCATCGAGCTTCCGGTAAATGTAGATGGAGTCAATCAACTGATTGCGGTACAGCATCCCTCTCATATCCTTCACGGTGCTGTACAGCCTGGTACGGTCGCCCCGGTCGCTCAGCCCGCTTAGATAATCACTGTAATCATGATTGGTCTCCATCTCCTGCAGCACCGCCAGTTCCACTTCACTCAGGGCATTCTGCACGGAATCCACCACAAAGCCGGTAGAGATGCGGTTGGCCTTATTGGTCTCACTGCGCGACAGCTCGCCTACAATGAGAAAGGAGAGAAAGATGAGAATTGATACGGTCAGCAGAAAAATAGGAAAGTAGGAGAACATCATTCTGCTGGACCAATTTCGCTTCATATGAACTCCCCCCGCCCTCTTGACTTGAACCCGAGACCTGCCTCTATGCTTTGTTAAATAAGCTGAACTATAGACCTTCGTAATGGGTCTGGTCGTAACTGCAGTGAATGTTTGGACTTCCGGCCGCTGTTGTCTGCAGATTTCTTGATTTGTACAGCTCTTCGCGGTGGAAATCCGTAGACAAAGGCGGACGCTAACGCTCCTCCAGTTCCAAACCTCCCCTCCGTCACTTCCGTCCTGTTATCTTTAGTTCAGCTTATTTACTCACAACCTCGGAGACAGCTTCGCAATTCTGTTTATCCAATATAACATGCCGGCTCCGATTAGTGCACTGAGAGTACAGGCAAGATACATCACCTGAGCACCGCCCGCATGATACAAATAACCGTTCAGCAGATTGCCCACGATGCCTCCAAGGCCGGAGAATACCATATTAAATATGCTTTGACCGGTCGCCTGCATTTTTTTGCCGGAAGCGTTAGCGACATATTCTACCGCAGCCACATAGAACAGGCCGAAGGACAAGCCGTGCAGCACCTGCACTCCAACCATAACTGCCGGAACCGGAAACAGCCATTGAATGCCCCACCGCAGCGCATAGAAAAATGCGGCCAGCAGCAGCGTCCGTTCATGGCCGATTCTGCGGAGAATTTTGGCCGCAAGCAGCATGGAAGGGATATTGGTCAGAGAAGCCAGCAGCAAAGCGGTGCCAACCAGAGAATAGCTGCCCCCGGCATCCTGAAAGGCGAGCACAAAAAAGGAGTTATAGGCCGTAAGCGTCTGATTCACGAAAAAACAGGCAACCAGAAACATCACGAACATGCGGTTGCCGAGCAGCTCCTTAAAGCCCTGTGACAAAGAGATCGCTGCAGCATTTCGCTCCGTGCTGCGGGACAAGCTGAGTACTGTTGCAGCTCCTGCAAGACTAAGCGCCAGAAAAGGTATCCACAGCTCGGTAATCCCGAAGCTCGACAGATAGAAGCCCCCGGCATAACCCCCAAGCGCTGTCCCCAGGCTGCCCAGACTGCGGATGGTTCCATAGGAGGTGCGGCCCTTCCGCGCTGCGGAGACCGCATAGGAATCGGCAATTGGGCTTTGCGTAGCCTGAAAGACAATGGAGATGATATACACCATCACAATCACTATGAATAATTTCAAGCTGTACAAATAAGAAAGGATAGCAGGTATGGAGATGCTCAGAATAAGCACCAGCTTCGTCTGGCGGTACCGGTCAACCAAGAGGCCCCAAACCGGCTGCACCAGAATGGACAACAGTGTGCCAACCGACATCAGCACTCCCACAACATCTGCCCCAAGACCCTGATGGACAAACAAGGTAGTCAAATAAGGATTGAACAGTCCACCCGCCAAGCCTGTGATCAAATATAACAAGCGGAGCTTGAGTAGCTCCATTTTAGCTTGCATGGGTATTATCGCCGCATTTTCCATGTTGCATTCTTCCTTCATCACAAGATAGTCACTTAGAAAAAGATAGACCCCGCCGCAAACGGGCGTGAGGTCTATCTCAGGCGGCCTTTTCAAGCAAGCTCAGGCCATCCGTTGCCTGCTCCTGCTATGGAGTCAGCGGGTCGAGCTGCAGGGTGAAATTCATCTTCACGTTTCCGTCCTTCGGATGGTACGCATAGACAATTTCCAGCAGCTTGTCACTTTCGTTCCAGATCACAGCCGGCTCCGGGGCCACAGCAGAAACCTTACAGCCCAGATTCGGCAGCTTCCAGCATTCAGGAGTCACTTCAGCGAAGGATAACCCAGGGCCGCTGACTTCAAAATACACTTCAATTTCCGTATCCGTATCCAGCTCTACCTCCACCGCAAGCAGGTCCTTCTCCACCGCAGCCTCGAAAATAATTCCCCGCAAATGGCTGTTCCAGCCCTTGCCCTTCTCCCGGCGGAGCAACCGCAGGTAGCATTTCTCGCCTGCGGCATTCTTCCAGTGGATCGTCGCCGGATGCATCTGGCCGTTCGTGTTCCGGCTGCCCGACATGGCGCCCAGCATCCGCTCCCGCTCGATCCAGGCAGCCGCGGTACACAGATTGCTGTTCGCTTCAGGATTGTCCCGCTCACACAGCTCGCGGAACTGCTGCTGCGTTCTGCGGTCTCCGCTATGCTCCTTGAACTGCTGAAGCAGCTCTTGCGGGAGGTCCACCCCCACCAGCGCAATCAGCGGATCATGGCTGGTTTCGCAGTTGACGGCAGTCATATGTTCATATCCCTCTCCCATCGCGAGGTAGAGAAAGACGCCGATAGAGCTGTGACCGGTCATCTCCATCTCGTAGGCACGGGAGAACGGCCCTGAGAGATTTTCCAGATTCGGATTGTAGAACTGGGCGATATTCTCCCACAGTCCATGCTCCAGCTTGCCTCCAGTTTGGCGGATGGCAGCAGACTTGCCGTACATTCTCCACATCCCCAGCACAGTCAGATCCACACCGTAATAAGTAGTCGTATTGAACTCCGCTAAGGACCCGAATTCCTCGTATGCGGCAAGCGCATCCGCTGCCTCCCTGTCCGCGTGCTCAGTCCAGCCGCTATCCCCAAACCGGTGTCCATAATAATGGACAATAAAGATATGCATGAGCAGAATATTCGAGTTCATCGGGATGGCATCGGATAACCACCGGTCTATCGAAGCCCCGACGGCCGCAAGCATAGATTCATTCATCCGGCGGACCAGCGCTTGCGGCAGCCAGTCTTCGAATTCATCCAGAATCACAGCGAAGGTACAGGCGATAAACTCACGCCAGTTCGGATCATAGCTTTTCCATACCGGGGGCAGCACCGCGTCTACTGCGCTGCGCAGGGATTGTCTGATGGCCTTGTCATCCAGACCGGCCGCCGATAAATCCGCTTGACCGGCTAGCTGCCCGGTTAACTTCTTGCCAACCTTCTCCACCGTCTCGCCCAGGAAAAAGGCAAACCCCGGCGCGAACTTCTTCCAGTCATAATTGCCCGCTGGAGGGTAGACCGCCTGCGGCGAGGTGCGGAAAGTACCGTGATAAATCTCGTCCGGGCAGTGATACTGCAGGTCCATCACTTTGTCCAGCAGCCTGCAGGCCCGCAGTACATCGCCAGGGCTATTTCGGATTAGCAGGGCCAGCGCATAGTGTGCGCTGCTGCGGGTATTGTGGTGTCCTATCTCTTCTTCATCTCTGAGCAGCTCCATGTCTTCATCATAGAGCGGGTCCATCATCTCCAAGGCTTGAACAATCAAGTAACGCTGCTTTTCTGTAAGCCGGTTCATCATTGTTTGGGTCATTCTGTGCTTCCCCCTCTTGTGGTTTTAGCCCTTAACCGCGCCCACCATCATACCGCTGATGAAGTAACGCTGCAAGAACGGATATACAACCAGAATCGGGATCGTCGTGAAAATAACACTCGCCGCCTTCAGGCTCTCCGGCATCAGCTTGTTCATGCCAAGACCCTCCTGCTGCATCAAATCGCTGACCTGATTGTTCTGGATCATCTGGTACAGCTTGAGCTGCAGCGGATATAAATCTGTATTGTTGATATACATCAGTGCGTCCTGGAATCCATTCCAGCGGCCCACGGCATAGAACAGGCTGAGCGTAGCCAGCGCAGGAAGCGACAACGGAAGAATAATACGGAACAAGGTGCCAAGATGGGTGGTGCCGTCAATTTCCGCCGCTTCCTCCAGGCCTTTGGGAATGCCGTTCAGGAAAGAGATCAGGATAATCATATAGAAGGGGCTGATCAGTCCCGGTAGTACGAGTGCCCAGATCGAATCCAGCAGATGGAGATTGCGGACCAGGATGTAATCGGGAATAATCCCGCCGCTGAAGAACATTGTAATGACAATAATCAGCATGAACCATTTTCGTCCCCGCAGATCCTTTTTGGAGAGCGAGTACGCAACGGCTATCGTCATGGCCATAGACAGCACTGTAGCCAGAATAGTCAGAAAGATCGTGAAACCAAGAGAACGGATCATAGACATATCGGAGAACACCTGAGTGTACGCTTCAAAGCTGATTTCTCTGGGGAAAAAGCTGACCAGGCCCGCCATAATCGGACGGCTGGAGCTTAAGGATATCGCAATAATATGAATAAAAGGCATTAGGCACAGGATAACAACGAAAGTAATTAACAGGATATTAACTATATCGAATACCCGGTTGGTTGCGCGCTCACTCATTTAGTTTCCCCCTCATTCTCTGTTTGTTCCGGCGCTTTGACTAGAGTATGCTCTCATCCGCCAGTTTCTTGGATGCATAGTTTGAACCGAGCAGGAAGACCAGTCCTACCAGCGCTTGGAACAGCCCTACAGCCGTTGCCAGTGAAATTTGCCCGGACTCAATGCCGATGCGGTATACAAAGGTGCTCAGCACTTCGGAATATTCCCGCACCGCGACGTTGCCGATAATAAACGGGCGGTCGAAGCCGATGGAGATCATATTGCCCAGGTTGATAATAAGCAGTGTGGCGATGGTAGTTTTGATGCCCGGCAAGGAGATATGCAGAATCTTCTTGAACCGGCCCGCCCCGTCCACCTCTGCTGCCTCGAACAGCTCTTTATTGATTCCGGTCAGCGCCGCCAGGTACAGAATCGTTCCCCAGCCTGCACTCTGCCATACGCCGATCAGAAGATAGGTGATAAGCCAATAATTTTTGTCGGAGAGAAAAGGAATGGCCTCCAGTCCCATGCCGGTCAGCAGGTTGTTAATGAATCCCGATTGGGTTCCGAATACCTGCAGCACAATGCCGCCGATAATGACCCATGAAATAAAATGGGGGATATACAGGATCGTTTGAGCGAATTTTTTGAACCAGGTAATTCTCAGCTCGTATAGCATAATTGCCAGAATCAGCGGTGTGGGAAAAGAAACGATCAGGTCCAGCAAATTCAGCATCAGCGTGTTGCGCAGTGCTACGAAGAAGTTGTTGTTCTGGAACACTTCCCGGAAGACATCCAGCCCGACCCACTCACTGCCGCCAATCCCTTGGAAAAAGTTAAAATCCTTAAAGGCAATCTGCACCCCGTACATAGGTCCGTATTTAAAAATGATGAAGTAAATGACCGGCAGCATAAGTAGTGCATACAACTGCCAGTGTCTGCGTAAGTAAACGGAATTCTTCACTGCCTTCACTCTCCTCGTCCGCCCTGCGGCAGCGGATGGCAGGGAGCCGGCTTCGGTTCCCTATCCACCGTAATCCCGCCGTCATTCAGCTTTTTTTTATTTGGAGCCCATTGCCTTATATGCTTCGGTACGTTCGTCGAGAATCGCCTGGCCGCCGCTGGCCATGTAGTCTTTCATCATCGAATCATAAGTGCTGTCGAACTGATCCGGCTTGATCATAGTCAGCTTGACGATGATTTCCTGGAACTTGTCGGCCAGCGCCGTGCCGTATTTCGCTTCCGCTTCAATCGGATGATCGAACCGCACCGGCTGAATGTTGTCCGTATTGGAGATTTCCACCGATTTGCGCATGTCTGCCTGGTATTTCTCCGGTGTCTGTGCAATGTACGCCGCTTCATTCTTGGCATCGTCTCCGGCATATTTACCATTAACGATGATTGCCAGGTCGCCGAAGTTGTAGATCCGGTCCATAGCCTCCTGAGTCGCATCAGGCTTCACAACAGGTACTCCGTTTACGAGCGTATAGTTCTCGTTCTCTACCCCGAACTGCATATCGAACAGGTTCGTGCCGGAAGCCATCCAGTCCAGATATTTCAGCGCCGCTTCGGCGTTTTTGCTGGATTTCGGAATCATGACATACATCGCGTTTGGCGCATACGCCGGCTTGGCATGCTTGCCTTCCGAGTTCGTGAAGGCATCGACCGGTGTAATTACAGCGCCGGGAACATTGGCCTGCAGGTTCTCATAGCCGCCGTTTGCGCTGAAGTACAGCTCTCCGGCATCCTCTGTGTAGAAGCCGAGCAGACCGTTCTGCAGATTCTGCCATAGCTGCTTCTTGTCTTTATCCAGGCCGAAGTCCTTGCTGATAAGGCCTTCATTGTACAGCTTGTTCATGAATTTCAGACCATCCTTGAAGCCCGGAAGCAGGGTTGGATAATCATTGGAGCCAAGCTGCTGGGTGAGTGTATACCGCTGCTCATCGGTGAGCGGCTGGATGAAGGACCAGAGCAGCGGCTCATATTGGGCCGATGCCAGGCTCACGCCGAACGGAATAACCTTGCCGCCGGTATTGCCCGGGTCTTTTTCCTTAAATGCCTTCAGCGTAGTGTACAGCTCATCTGTTGTCTGCGGCACCGGCAGGCCCAGCTTGTCCAGCCAATCCTGACGGATGTAGCCGGCGTATTTGCCAAGCACAAGTCTTCTGCCTGGAAGTGCGAATTGCTTTCCTTTATATTGTCCGTAGGCTAAAGTATCTTCGCCCAGAAATTTCTTAAGATTAGGCGCGTCTTTATCCAGCAAATCTGTAAGATCCGTCAGACCGCCCTGCTCTGCATACCGGTTAAAAGTACCCGAATCATAAGTGAACACAATGTCTGGTACTTCACTTTGGCTGGCCATCAGTACGTTCAGCTTCTGAATTTCTTCGGAGCGCGGCACCGGCACGAACTGTACATCAATATTGTTCGGCTTGCCGAAGCGCTCTTGCACAAGTCTTGTTAAATAACTGTCGGTGATGGTATAGCCGGCAGGTGAATTCCCCCGGTCGAACAGCTCCACCTTTAATGTAGTAGGCTTTGAGGAATCTGACGCTGCATTCCCGCTGGAAGCATCCTCCTTGGAAGAACATGCGGATAACAGCATTGAGGAGATTAATACGACTGCCATTGCGGGGCTTGCCCATTTTTTTGACCAACCTTTTGTCATTCTCTCATCACCTTTCCCCTTATAATGTTACTTAACATACCATCGAATGCTTCACCTGATGTTTACGACGCCTTCGATGTCACCTAGTATTACACGTAAATATGAAACTGCACAATAAACCATTTTCAGAAAGACGAAAATCATTTTCAGAAAGGGAGATAAACAATTATCGCCACAATAAACTGCTTTCCACATATCGCACGAACGCCCGTCCTGCCTGATCTCAAGCTTATTTTGATCCCGGATTGACCGGTTTATCCCTATAATTAGCCCTACCCCATTCCCTCCGGTTCCGCGTAAAGACATCGTACCACATCAAAAAAGACGCTCCCGGAATACTCCAGAAACGCCTTTTATTTGTATTTAATGTTATATTACCTCACACAATATTGGTCTCTAAATGGATTTTAGTTTACTATGTCACGCTTACCCGGAAGGCATTAACACTGTAGTTACTCCCGTTGATGGTCAATGTGGCATCATAGTATCCCCTGTTGCCGTTTGATTTACATTTATATTCTCCCGAGCAGCCGCAGACGAAAAATTTGGTCTTGGTGTAGCCTGGATAAATATTATTGAGCTTCCGGTAAAATAAATGTCCGTGATGGGTGAAAATTGCCAGGACCCTGTCTCTTGCTTTCAGTGGGATCGCACCAAAAAATTTGCTCGTTTCCGCCCCGCTTAACACATGGCTGGGATCTACAGTGATACCTGCCACCTTCAGAGGCCAATGAAAATCAATAATGTAATAGTGCTTGTCATCCAAATTTTTGAGCAATTTAATGCTGGCTGGACTGAATACGCCCAGAGCACAATCAAGCCATACATACTTCACCTTGGTCTGCGTTCCCGGGAAGTTCATTTGTCCGGCAGCAGCCCCCAAATATTTGGTGAACAATGGCCGGGTGCTTGCCTCCCAATTTCCAATTGAAGCTTTGTATGGAATAGCTCCAAGTGTGCCCGTAACCGTATCTTTGAAATCCTTGTAATACTCATCCGCATGATTCCCATGATCGGCTCCCGCTTGCGCATTATCTCCGCCAAAAATAACAAACCTCTTATTCCCGCTGCTCACAGCCTTCGGCAAGAGATTCTTGAAAATACTGGAGCTGTTCCCGTATCCCACATGACTGTCGCCTATAACCGCAAATTGGATAACCTGAGCCTTCACTGCGGGCTTTAAGCTGCGTTTACGCCTGATGCTGGAGGGAAGACTTCGTTTGACGCCAGACTTTACCAGCTTTTTCATCGCGCACCACCTCTTCCGTGCAAGTATCGAATATATGTATAGCATTTATATTCAACATCATATGGAAGATCGTGGACATTATCCCTTAGAAGGAAAACTTATTCCCGACAAAAAAGCCAATGGATACAAACAATACGGTCCAGACGACCGCTCCGATACAGCATAGCGAAAAATACCTTTTAAACGGCATCACAGTTATTCCTGATATGTATCCGGCTGCATGTCTGACTCCGGGAATAAAATAAGAGAAAAAAACGGTCCAGGCTCCATATTTTGCGAACCATTTCTTGACCTTTCGATATCGTTTAGGCGTCAGTCCCACCCATTTTCCGCATTTGTGAATAATACTGTAGCCTAATTTTCTCCCGATAGTATAGCTAATTGTCATTCCTGTTACTGATCCAATGAAGCTGAACAGGATCACAAGCAAGTAGTTCAACACATGCATAGAAGATAAATACCCAACGAACACCATTAATGTCTCATCCGGTATGGGAAGGCCTATAATTCCGAGAGCGAGTAAGACTAGGATTGCCGCATACCCGTATTGCGATATATACTGCATAGCCATTTCCATGATTGTCACTTCCTGATAGATATCTTCTTCAGCGATGGGAATCGGATACGGCTAACCATTAAAAAAGAAAGGGCGCCAATTAACGCAATGATTGCAGCCGGTTCCATACGCAGTTTAGACAGGGAAAAGAAAGATAGAATGACTCCCGCCGCTGTGATCGGCATACCCGTAAATTCCGTACTGGATGCTGATATATTAAACCGTGCTAACCGCAGAGCGCCGCATATTATAAATACAATGGCCGCAACGGCTTCTACCCCGTGCAAGTCCCCCAAATGGTGCAGCAGGATCAGGAAAACAGGTGCAGCCCCAAATGAAATCAGATCTGCCAGAGAATCGAGCTGTTTGCCGAAATCACTCGTACAGTTCATTAATCTGGCTAACAGTCCGTCCAGTACATCAAAAAAAGCCGCGATTAAAATTAGAATGAAAGCTATCTTATAATATCCTTCAATCGTAAAAATCAGCGAAGCCGCTCCAGCTCCTAAATTGAATACAGTGCAAATAGTTGGAATATACTTCAAAATCATGTGTGTCTTCTCCTTCCTGAACCCTTGCTAATCCCTAACCTCTTGGTGGAACTTATATCCTGCCCCGATAACCGTGCGGATAAAGCTCGATTCATACCCAAGCTTCGCTCTCAGCTTCTTAATATGTGAATCCACAACCCGGTGATCTCCGTCAAAATCCATGCCCCACACCCGGTTAATGATCGTCTCACGCGAAATCACTACATTCTCATTACTGATGAGCAGCAATAACAGCTCATATTCTTTCGGTGTCAGCTCCACCTCTCTGCCATCCACCTCCAGCTTGTGGGCTAACGTGTTCAGAACCGCAGATCCGAATTTGAGCATATGCCCTTGCGGCTTATAATTTTCAATCACACGTTTCATAAGCGAGTTGGCTCTGGCAATAAGCACCTTGGGACTGAACGGCTTGGTCACATAGTCATCCGCCCCAAGCTCAAAGCCGTACACCTTGTCATGATCCGCTGATTTAGCTGTGAGAATAATGATCGGCACACCTGAACGGCTGCGTACCTTCCGGCATACCTCGAACCCGTTCATCTTGGGCATCATCACGTCGAGAATCAATAAATCCGGATATAACGTTTCGAAATCATCCAGCGCATCCATTCCGTTCTCGGCCTCAATGACCTCCCACCCATCCTGAATGAAATAGTCTGATATAATTTCCCGGATTCGGGTCTCATCTTCAACAATAAGAACTTTCTTAGGCACTGCGTTCCCTTCTTTCAATCTTAAGACTGGGGTCAATTGCTGAAATGGATAATGAACCGGACCCCGTTCGGCAAATTTTCCACCGCATAGTCGAAGCCGTGCATCTCGAGAATCTGCTGAGCGATCGACAGGCCCAG
Source organism: Paenibacillus sp. sgz302115 (assembly GCF_056120445.1). Classification (NCBI taxonomy): domain Bacteria; kingdom Bacillati; phylum Bacillota; class Bacilli; order Caryophanales; family Paenibacillaceae; genus Paenibacillus; species Paenibacillus sp. sgz302115. The sequence goes on along the minus strand of NZ_JBVYOK010000003.1, from coordinate 299,508 downwards.
CCCTGTGCCGCCGGTTTTGCGGCTGCGTGAAGGCTCTCCCCGATAAAAACGGTCCCAAATCAGCTTGAGCTGATCTTCCGGTATTCCCTCACCTATATTATCTACGTAGAGTCTGGTACTGGTGTCGCTGTGAATTTCAATTGTAATGACACTTCCTTCTTCCGCATGGCGAATGGCATTCATGATCAGGTTAACAATGACTTGCTCAATCCATTCCGGATCAGCCAGCACATGCTGTTCATTCACAGGCACAACGATAATTTCCAGTTCCTTTTCCTTGAGTAGATACACCAGCTTGTCAGCAACCTTCTCAACCCGTTCACTGAGCAAAAACATCTTTTTTCTCAGCTCTATCGTCCCTGACTCCAGCCTCGCCAAATCAAGCATGTCCTTAATTAACATTTCCATCTTGCCCGCTTCTTCGATAATAACCGAAGTATAGTGCTCGCGTTTATTAACATTCACACCATCCTGCAAGCCTTCTGCGAAGCTTTTGACAATGCTCAGCGGCGTCTTTAGTTCATGCGAAGCGTTGGCGAAGAAGCTCTGCTGGAGCACCTCAAGTCTCTGTTTTTGCTCAATATCCTCCTGTAGTTTGACGTTGGCATCTTTCAGATCACTGAGCGCCTTGTCCAGCTTCTGGGACATCTCCAGCATACTGCCCGACAGGCTGCCTAACTCATCATTCTGACGAATCGGAGAGACGGCCGTAAAGTCGAAGTTAAGCATCCGCTTGGCCATTTGATTCAAGGCGATCAGCGGTTTGGTCACGATTTTTGAGAAGAATAATGAAAGAATGAGAATAAGGATGAATCCCCCGATTCCCAGATAGATAAAGAACTCACGAAGCGCATCATTGGCATCGCCAATCTCCTGAATAGAGGTAACCGAGAACAGTATTTCCAAGTCTCCATTATTCTTCAGAAAAGGCTGCAAAATGATTTCATTGTTCGTTCCGCTCCAGGATTCAAACCACGGAAACTGCTGCATTTCCATATTACTCAGCCGCTTTTTTAATTCGCCGGATAACGGGAACGTCTCAGACAACGCCTGCATAAGCAGACCTTGCCGCAGATTCCAGATTTTGAAGTAAGGCATTTCAATATCGGTTACAGTCCCTGAGATCTGAGACGAGACTTCTCCCTCGTATTGGCCAATCGCTTTCGATTTCGACAGGAGAATCTTCTCGGGGTACAGCACGCCGGTATTCTCTTTCCCCCGTTGCTCAACATCTCCCAAAAGAGTTATCCTGTCCCCCTTCTGAATGTTTGCAGCTCTGAACTCGTCTCCATACAGGGTCATAAAGAGAGATAACGATACAAGAATTTTCTGGCCGTCATCCTGCGTTACAACCATATGGTAAGGATCATCAACCATCAGTTTTCCATCTATATCCATAATCGCCAGCTGGCTTCTGTTGCTGGTCATGAATTTGAGCATTTCACGCGTGAGCTGGCTTGAGCTCCAATCCTTGCGGGAATAATCAGTCGCGAACTTCTTCAGACGTTGCTCCACCTTGTTCAATTTATGATTCTCGTAAAAGTTATTAAACAGCAGCAGTTGAGATAGAATGATCATCATATAAAAAAATGCAAAAAACAAAACCGTGATCATAAACAGCTTGAACGTAATGCTTCTATTTTTCATAGGATCTCCTTGCATATCAGCTCTATTTAACTATTATAACTAATCGGTTTGTTCATTATGTGTCCATAAAAAAAGAAGGTGTCCCAAAGCCGGAAATGGCTTGAGACACCTATCGTTTTTTGAGCAGGATTAACGTGAGCGCTTGTTTGTTATGTATTTAATCTACCTTAGCACCATAGGAACGTAGGAAAAGAACCGCTTGCTCCCTGTCCATTCGCACACCTTTGACATTCAGTGCCTTTAGATCAATGCCTTCCAGCTTGGCCTCCCGGAGATCGGCTCCCAGCAATTTCGCTTTGCCCAGCATTACTCTTGTCAGGTCGCAGTCCCTTAAGTCCGCCTTTGTTAAATCACTTTCCGAAAGATCCGCTTCAAAAAAACGAATCCCCCGCAAATCCTGCTTGCCCAGCTTAGTGTGCCTCAGATTCGTATAGGACCAATCGCCCCCGCACAGCGTAATGCCGTCCATTTGAGCGCCCGCGAAATCCGATCCGGTCATTTTGCAGGAGATAAATTTGGTGACAAAGAGATTGGCGCCGGTGAACTTGCAATTCTCGAAGGCCGATTCCGTGTGGATGGACGCATTTAAGGCAGCGCCTTTAAAATCACATTCAATAAACCGGCAATGGCTGGTATCAATTTCTTCCATAGAAGTATTCATAAATGTACACTTTGTAAACGTGCAGCGGACAAGCTCCCCATAACGCAAATCCTGCCCGTCAAAACGGATTTCTGTAAATTCCCGATCCTTGTATTGATACATTTTTTTTGCCTCCTATCATAAACTTAGCGATCTCCTCCAATTGTAACTTAGGAAAAGATCGCTGGCTCTATATAAGCTGAACTTTATGTTATTATTTTGGAGCTTAGCCGTAACTGCGGGGAATGTTTGGACTTCCGGACGCTACCGCTCCTCCAGTTCCAAACTTCCCCTCCATTACTTCTACCCTTTTATGATTTTTCAAGTTCAGCTTATAAAGTTTGGGATATTTACTTTTTGGGGGAAGGTTTTTTGCGGCGGGAGGTTTTCTTGGAGGCAAGCTTCTCCTCCGCCAGCCTGCTCATTTCTTCTATATATTGCTGCTCCTGACGAAGCTTCTCGGCCGCAGCCTGCTCGGATTTCAATTGCAAATCCTTCATGATCTCATCATGGATCGCCGGGTCGGAAATGCTCAGATGATGCTCAAAGGCCTCCGGGTACAGGAAGCTTTTCTCCCCAGCCTCTCCAGAAAATACAACCGTGATCCGCCCGCCGTCATTACTTGACACGGTTCCAGAACCAAAACGGACATGAGAAACCTGCTTTTTCATCAGATTCATTCTTAATACTCCTTTTCCAGCTCTTTTCGCAAATACCGGCCCGTGTAGCTCCATTCATGCCGCGCCACCTCTTCAGGAGTACCTGTGCAGACAACCTCGCCGCCTTCTGCTCCCCCTTCCGGGCCAAGATCAATAATGTAGTCCGCATTCTTGATCAGCTCCAGATTATGTTCGATGACCACCACGGTATTGCCGGCATCGGTCAGCGAATGCAGAACATGAATTAATTGATGCACATCGGCAAAATGCAGTCCGGTGGTCGGCTCATCCATGACATAAATCGTGGACCCGGTAGCCGGCTTAAGCAGCTCTGTTGCCAGCTTTACCCGCTGCGCTTCACCGCCGGACAAGGTGGTTGCGGCTTGGCCGAGCTTGATGTATCCCAGCCCGACACTGCAGAGCGCCTCGATCTTTTTGCGGATTCTGGGGATGTTCCCGAAAAATGAAGCGGCCTCCTGAGCCGTCATATCCAGCACATCAGCAATGCTTTTGCCTTTATAGTGGACTTCAAGCGTCTCACGGCTGTATCTCCGCCCTTTGCACACACTGCATGGCACATGCACATCGGGGAGAAAATGCATTTCCACCCTGACCAGCCCTTCGCCCGCACAGGCTTCACAGCGCCCGCCTTTAATATTGAAGGAAAACCGGCCAGGGCCATACGCCCGAATCTTGGCTTCGTTCGTCAGCGAGAACAGCGTGCGGATATTGTCAAAGACACCGGTGTAGGTGGCTGGATTGGAGCGCGGTGTGCGTCCAATCGGATTTTGGTCGATATTAATGATTTTATCGAGATGCTCAAGCCCCTCTATTCTCGAATGGGCTCCGGCAACCGTATGCGCTCTGTTCAGGGCAGCGGCCAGCTTCTTATACAATATTTCGTTGATCAGACTGGATTTCCCGGACCCTGATACTCCTGTTACACAAGTGAAGGTTCCTAGCGGAATGGACACATCTAATCCCTTCAGATTGTTGGCGGCAGCGCCTACGATAGTCAGCTTGTTACCGGTTCCGGCGCGCCGTGTTTCCGGCACCGGGATATGCATTTTATGTGAGAGATACTGGCCGGTAATTGACCGGGGCTCTGTCATGATGTCTTGCACAGCGCCCTGTGCAATGACCTCGCCTCCGTTCGTTCCCGCGTAAGGGCCAATGTCCACGATCCAGTCCGCTTGACGTATGGTATCTTCATCGTGCTCCACTACGATCAAGGTATTGCCGAGATCACGCATTTTCCCCAAAGCCGCAAGCAGGCGGTCATTGTCACGCTGATGCAGGCCAATCGAAGGCTCATCCAGAATATACAGCACGCCCATAAGCCCGGAGCCGAGCTGTGTCGCCAGACGAATGCGCTGGCTCTCACCGCCGGATAATGTTCCCGAAGCTCTTGCGAGTGTCAAATAATTAAGCCCTACGTTCCTCAGGAACTGGAATCTTGAATCAATTTCCTGCAGAATCGAATCAGCGATATCCGAATGTTCCCGGGACAAGCTCAAGCCTCCAATAAACTGCGCAGCGGCATCTACAGATAGCTTGCAGAATTCCGATATGTTCAACCCGCCGATTTTGACAGCAAGTACTACAGGCGACAGCCGGTCGCCGTGACAAGCCGGACAAGGCAGGACTGACATGTACTCCTCCAGCTCAACACGCATCTCCTCCGATTGTGTCTCCCGGTAGCGCCGCTCCAGATTATTGACAATGCCTTCAAAGGATTCTTTAACGTATTTTCTCAGAGCTTCACTGGGATGGTATACTTCAAGCTTCTCGCCGCCTGTCCCATACAGCAGTGCATTCAGCGCTTCCGGCGGGAGCTGCTCCAGCGGGGTATCGAAGTCGAAACCATACTTTTTTCCCAGCGCTTCATAGTACATTTTGCAAAAAGAATTCGTCTTGACATTGTTCCAGCCATTTGCCGCAATCGCGCCCGAATTGATCGAGCGGCTGGGGTCAGGAATGACCTTGCCCGGGTCTACCTTCAGATGCGAACCGAGGCCGGAACAGGCCGGACATGCACCTTCGTGGTTGTTAAAGGAGAACAAACGCGGAGATAGCTCCGGCAATGAGACTGTACAGTAAGGGCAGGCGTAATTTTGGGAGAACATCGTCTCTTCACCGCTGGCCGACTGCCGGATAATCACCAGGTCTCCCGATAAGGCAAATGCGGTCTCAAGCGAGTCTGCCAGTCTTTGATAATCCATATCTTTTACAACTAGACGGTCAATGACGATTTCGATATTATGCTGCTTATTCTTGTCCAGGCGGATTTCACTCATTAAATCATGAACCTCACCATTCACCCGGACACGGACATATCCGCTCAGCTTGGCCTGTTCAATAACTTTCTGATGCTCGCCCTTCTTGCCCCGGACCACAGGAGCCAGGATTTCGTATTTCGTTCCGCTTGGAAATCTGCCGATCTGCTCCATAATCTGATCAACCGATTGGCGTTTGATCATCCGCCCGCAGGACGGGCAATGAGGCGTTCCAATCTTGGACCACAGCAGACGCAAATAATCGTAAATCTCCGTTACCGTCCCTACGGTTGAGCGCGGATTGTTGGAGGTTGTTTTCTGTTCAATAGCTATCGCAGGGGAAAGACCGTCAATCGCATCCACATCCGGCTTACCCATAAGCCCCAGAAATTGTCTGGCGTAGGAAGAAAGGGATTCCACATACCGCATTTGCCCTTCCGCATATAACGTATCAAAAGCCAGTCTCGATTTCCCCGACCCGCTCACGCCTGTGAAAACTACAAATTGGTTGCGGGGGATGCTAAGGCTGATATCTTTAAGATTATTTTCCCTTGCTCCGCTGACACTTATATATTTCTGCATTCATAACTCCTCCTGATATCAGCCCGGGCCAAGCAGCGTTTCACTCTTCATAAATTAATTTTATCATATGCATGTCAAGTCTTTTTACCATATATTGTTATTCTATTAAGAATTATTTTGAGTAGAACTATCAAATTCTACTATGCACCTATTCCGCGAGAATCGCTTCCCTCTGCCGGATGTCTTCCCGCACCAGCAGTCCGGCTTCTTCCGCAGTAACCTTCTTGATCAGCATCAGCTCGCTTTCCAGCAGACAGCCATGCCGCTCTTTCGCGGCACTTCAGACGATGAAATTTCATAGAAGGCCCTCAATTTGGCTTCGCCAAATTCGAGGCTTCCATAACAATGTCCTTTGTTCGGACATCGTTATTTCAGGATAAAATCGTCTGTTCCATAATGTACTTGTCGTCGGAGTTTACTCTTATCCCATGCGCTTTACAGCAGGTTACATCTCTTATAATCTGGTACAAATCGGAGATTCTCCCCGCATTCAGCTTCTTTTTCAGCAGGATTTTCCGGTCCGTGTTATTGCTTGGCATTTTAGAGGATTTGGAGAAAAAAAGCTTTCTCGCTTCCTCCAGTTGATCTGGCGATGCAAGCCGGCGAAGCCCCATTTTCTCGGCATTGTCTGTCGGAACATACGCAATCAGGCTGTTCAACTGCAAGTGGATTGTATAGTACTCTCTTGGACAACTCATGAACTGCTGCGTCTCGACGGAGCTTACACAGCCCGCTCCCTGTAACGGATAAAACACCTTGGCTCCAGATTCTAACATTTGCTGACCCCCACTCTTATTGTCCGCATCATCGCTTTCGCAATAATACTATCAATATGATGATATAAAAGTGCCGCAAAGCTGCAGCTCAGTTTTACTTCCTATAATAACTATAACACACCATTGTCAAGCCCCCTTTGCGCGCCTGACCCCTGATGGATATCGGAATGGGAAGAAAAGTTGGGACACTCCGGACTATATTCAGCTAAATAGACAAGTATGCAGTTCGTACAGCACGAGTCTCACATACAATATTTTAGAATAAAAGGATGGGCGGTGTAGATATTGGCCAAAATATCAGTTCTCATGCCGGTTTATAATGTGGCCCCGTATATTGAAGAAGCAATCTGCAGTATATTAACGCAAACCTATAAGGATTTCGAATTACTTATTATTGATGACGGATCAACGGATGGAACCTTAGATATTATTAGAAAATTCGGTGACAGCAGAATTAAAGTGATTGAGCATTCGATAAACCTGGGATTAATTGAGACCTTGAATCAAGGCATCGATTTATGTACGGGTGAGTATATTGCCCGGATGGATGGTGATGATATCGCTTTGCCCCATCGCTTAGAACGTCAAGTGACATTCATGGACATTCATCAGCATTGCGGGGTTTGCGGTTCTCAGGTTCGTTTCTTGGGAAAAGATGGTGTTTCCACGAAACCTTTAAATCATGAGGAAATTAGATGCTGGCAGTTATTCCACTGTACGATCGTGCATCCAACCGCTATGATCCGAAAATCCGTACTAGAGAACCATGGTATCAGATATCTGTATTATTATCATGCCGAGGATTATGAAATATGGAATCGATTAGCGGCAGTTACGCAGGTAGTTAATCTTCCTGAGGTGCTGCTCATGTACAGACAGCATTCCAATCAGATATCCAGTACTCAACAACATACACAAGAGATACAATCTGAATGCATCCGCAGAGATCAATTACGTACGATCGACGTTGAAGCCTCAGCTGAGGAGTACCAGACTCACTTGGATTTTTGCCATTTTAGAATACGTATATATGAACCCGATCACTATAATAAATGCTTAGCATGGGCTCACAAGATTCTGGAGGGCAATTTACGGAGACAAAAGTATGACCACCAAACCTTAAATATGGTATTATCCCAATGCTTTAGTCTATCCAGATATTAATATTTTCTTAAAAAAAGACGGCGTATATTCGAGAGTAACAGAATGTACGCCGTATTTTTGCTGCATATACAATACTATTCATGTAAAAGAGGAATCTTCCGCAGTTCCTGATCTAATCTCAGTACCCCTCTGCCAAAAAAGCCATAGCTACCGGCTCCGCTTCTCCCTCCGAGCAAGCTCTGTATGCACCACCAGGCAATATCAGAATCGCCGGTCTGACGCGGGTATTGGGCATCTCATTGGAGGCATCCAGCAGGTACGCTTTCAGAGAAACGTCTTCATTCGTAAGCCTAATGTTTGTTATTTACATAAGCCCTCCATTAGGTTTCAAGTTCTTTGAGACACTTCATAACAACATTCTTCGAATAGGAAAATTGAAGTTTGCCATATAGCTTACCGTACCTGTAGGTCTCTACCGCCATAATCAAAAAGATGTACATTTTGTACAGCAGCATCCTTGCCTGATCGTCACCGGTAATCGTCTTGGCGTCTTTCATTTGGCCGGTGTAAGCACTCCAGAATTCCTTTTCCTGCCGTACATCCTTGAACAACATAAAGGCCGGCGGAAAATCGGCATAAGGATCTCCCCAAAAGGAACGCTCGAAATCCACAATAGCCTCGATTTCATAATCGTCCCCTTGCTGTGTTAAGAAAATATTTCCGGGCCAAAGATCGAAATCCACCAAGCCCGGGACATTTACGGCTTCCAATAATTGCTCCTTGTGATTCAGAACCGCCTCTATGCGGCTGTACGGCAATTTCACCCTCAGCCGTTTGCCATCCTCAAGGATCATGTGCACCATATGCCTGAATGCTTCTCTCCACGTTGCAAATTGCAACCGGGAGTCCTCTGAGAAATATCCGAAATAGTCTCCTTTGATTTGGTGAATCTGAGCAAAGTAACCACCCAGCTCATGCTTGATCTTAATCAACTGCTCCGCCTTCAGCTTTTTTCTGAGACTGTGCATCGTCTGTCCCCTTAGGGCGCTCATAAAAAAATAATCACTTGGAATCAGGCTCCGGCTAAAGTCATAGCACAGGATGCGCGGTGTCGGGATCGAAGTTGCTGAAGCGAGCCGACGGTACACCTCGACTTCCGTTCGCATCAGATTTTTTTCATAGGTCAGGAGAGGTGCCTGAGGGTGAACGGATACCTTCAGCACCAAATCCTGTTCTCCCCCCGGCTGTTCTATATAATAAGCAGCGTTGAACATGCCTCCCTTCAGTTCTCTGATCCTCCCAATTGGTGTATCATCCCCAAATTGCTTTCTGATGAGCTTCACAATCTGATCATCCGACAACCGATGTTTTGTCTTGCTGTTCACAGACATCCCCCCGATTCGTTGTCATTAAGCTTAGGTATTCATTGTCATCCGCTTAGACGCAGGCAGCAATCGTCTCCCGGATAGCCGCCAGAATATCAGCTTCCTTGAATTTCAGAACATTCATCGTATCTTCCGGATTCAAATAAGCGTCCCGGTCCTGAATCATTGCCGTATAGCCCAGATGAATGCCGTGTTCTTTACCGGCTGCGGTCGAATGGGCATCCGCTTCCTCCATAGCCGGCTTCATTTGCTCCAGGGGCAGCACAGCAATCTGAGTCTCCTTCTGTCCCAGCACATCGGCAATGATCTGATAGAAATCCTTGAATTTCATATTCATTCCGCAAATGGCATAGCTGCTTCGATGGGTTCCGTTTTCAATGGCTCCAACCGCCGCTTCAGCAACCTGCTGTGCAGTAACCATAGCTGTTCCGCCGCTTAGCACCGGTACAAAGCTCTGACCGCGTACCTGCTCCACGAAAACGCTCCACAATGGTGTTCTGCCCGGCATAAGTCCGAAAATGTAAGGCAGCCGGAGAGACATGACGTCCATTTGCCCTTCACCTTCCATGAAGGCTACCTCTTCCTGAAGAAGTCTTGTTCGTGGATAAGCATTCTCTTTCTTCAAATTCAGATCATGCCAAGCTTCAGTGAAATGGGCAAAGTAAGAACCGAACAGCACAAATTTCTTAACTCCCGCCTGCTTGGCCAACCGTGCCAGCCGCTGAGTGGGGAGGACATTGGCTTCATAGAAAAATTTCAGAGCCGGAGCATCGGGCACGACACGCTCGTCCACACCTGCCGCATATACAAACGCATAACAGCCGTCCAGTAAAGCCAATACCTCCTCGTCACTCATTGCCGTAATATCGCCAAGCCTGCAATCAACTTCCTGCGGAAGCAAATCTTCTGCCGGACTAGGCGGTAAAGAAATGGTAGAGACTGAATATCCGCGTTGTAACAGCTCCTTCGTTGTATAGTAGCCAAGAAATCCGGTACCGCCTAATACAAAAACTTTGTTCATGCTTGTCACCCTCCTGATATGTTTTAGGTTTATTAGCTGCTGGTTGAACTTCTTGCTAATTTATAATCCGCGGCGAATACTTAAACCTTATATGCGGATACTGTAGCCTGCAATTCTGCAGCAGCTTTATTCAACTGGCGGGTAGATACGTTATTCTCCCTGACCATTTGATGCTGATATTGGGATTGTTCAACAGCATGCTGACTTTCCAGGTATGTCTGATGCGCAATTGCGGCGAGCTTATCTATGGAGGCTTTGACCTGCTCAGTACCCGCATGCATCTCTTGAGCTGCGGCTGAAATTCCCTGCATTTCTCCGGAAATGCTTATTGTTCTACGCATTATAGTTTCAAAAGCAGCACGGGTCTCCTTAATCGAATCCTCTGTCTCCATTACTTGCTGTTGACTGTGCTCCATTTGCTTCACGGTTTCCAGCATCTCTTCCTGTATGCTGGCAGCAATTTCCCAAATATGATCTGATGAATGGGCTACCTGCTCAGCCAGCTTCCGGATTTCTGCAGCAACAACTGCGAATCCTCTCCCGAATTCACCAGCACGTGCAGCTTCTACGCTTGCATTTAGAGCAAGCAGATTGGTCTGAGCGGCTACTGCTTTGATAATGTCAACGACTTCACTAATAGAGATGGACCGTTTCTCCAGTACTCTCAAGGATTCGGAACAGCTTGTAACCGTGTGCCTCAATTCCAGCGCATGCTCATGGACCTTATCAATCAACATCTTCCCGCCTAATGCTTCCTTTTCCGAGAAAACAGAATTTTCAGCAACAATGGAGGTAGAAGCTGTGATTTGTGCAACTCCTTTTGCCATTTCTTCAATAGCCTGAACGCATTCTTGAGTGCTTTGCAGCTGATTCTGTGCTCCACTCTCAATCCCTTGAATGGAATGTTTCATTTGATCTATTGAACGCTCGGAATGCTCCATGGTATGGGTTAATTTATCCGTAGAACTTAAGACCAGAAGTGTTGTATTTTGAGAAGCGCCTACGAAACGGGCCAGATTTAGCCTCATGGTTTCAAAAATTTCAGACAGTGTGCCGAACTCATCCCTTGAATGAATGTGGATTGCATCTGTCAGCTTACCTTCTGCGATAACGCTTGCCGCTTGAATCAGACGCCGAATCGGACGTGTGATAGATCTTGAGAAGAACACGCAAAGAACAATAACGATGCCAACGATGAATGCTTGAAAGATCATTGCCTGCTTAAAAGCGAGCCAGTTGGATTCAACAGCCCCGTTCAATCCCGTCTGAATCCGTTTTGTATTGGCATCCTTCAGCCCTGATATTAATAGGGTGATCTCTTCACCGGCTTTTTGATTCCCTGCTGTAAATTGCTTAAATAGCGGCAATACATTTGCAGTTTCCTTTGCGGACCCGGGATTTAACTGTCTATACTGCTGCATTTTTTCGATGAAAAGTTTAGAAAGCTGCGCTGTCTGCTGGTTAACATTTTCCTGAGGGCTGTACCCTAGAGCTCCAAGCAAGCTCATCAGTTGATAATTGGATAACGTCTGCTGCAGCTCGGTAGCTATCAACGAGGATTGAAGTTCATTGTCCTTTATTGCTATAATCTTTTTGCTTTGATTACTGATTGTCAGGTTGAGAAAACCGATTGTTATAAGAAAAAGAACAACTACTAGCCCAAAAGCTACGAAAATTTTTTTGCGGATATTCATCACGATTCCCCCTTACGCTAACTGCAGATCTTTTTATTAGGTTATCTGGATATGTCACAAAGAACAGGAGGAACGACGCTTGACGACCCAGCAATTGGATCTGGAAATTGAAATTCGTAATAAATGCAAATTGCTGTATGAGAGCATTCAGTTGCCCGTATTTTATTCATTGCGGACTGAGAACGAATTCATATTCGCAGGGAACAATCTTGATGAATCATTGTTGCCGGACCAGGATCAGATCTTATATCTGCTTGACTCTACTAAACGCTCAAACGTACCGGTAATAAGCTCCACCGAATTCGGGGAATCGTATATTTCCATTCCGGTTATACAGAATGATAAACGTGAGGCCATTATCTTGATTGGACCTTCGATTACCCACACGCTCACTAAAGATGAGATAAAGTCTTTGCAATACGCCTCTTTCCGCCCGCTGGAGAGCAGCTCCTATTTGCAGCAATTGCCTGTTGTACTTACCAAGCGGCTCTATCACCTAGCTGTTCTGGCCTATTCGCTAATGAATGGAATCTTATTAGACTTAAACGAAGTTGCAGAAAAAAATCTGATTTCCGATGAATCCTTGCGTTCTAAAGAATCTACAGAGGTTGCAATATCTGAACGGAGAGAATTTGCTGAATTTCAAGGTCTCTTCGACATTGAGAGGACCATGCTCAATTCCGTTCGTGAAGGGGACAAGAGCGCATTTATAAATATGACGCTAACCTCCAACTTTAATGGTGCGGGAGTTATGTGCATGCATAATCGGCTGCGCAATATTAAAAACCTGGCCATTTGCGCGATAGCCCTTGGAACCCGTGCGGCCATTGAAGGCGGGCTTTATCCGGAAGCAGCCTACGCCATCGGCATACTTCATATTCAGTATGTAGAAGAGTTGTCTGATACACGTTCTGTTGAGCTGGCAATCAGTGATGCTCTAATGGATCTTGTGGAACGTGTGTCCAACAGTAAAAGAAATCAATACTCCAAAACCGTATCCGTTTGCCAGGAGTATATATTTAGCCATTTGTTCGATCACATCCATCTCTCGGCTTTAGTTACGTTAACGGGACTACATAAAAATTATTTGTCTCAGCTCTTTAAAAGTGAAACGGGCTTTACCATTCAGCAATTCATCCAGCGGGAAAAAATCAATGAAGCCAAAAAACTGCTTGATTTGACCAGCGAGCCTATTGCAACCATTGCGACAAGATTAAATTACTATGACGAGTCTTATTTCATAAAAATATTTAAAAAGCATACCGGGATAACACCTAAACGCTACCGGGATAAAAAGCAGCCACTGGATGTTAGCTGATATTAATCATAAAGAATTGAATATTTCGCAAATAGTATAAACGAAAGAAATATAGTATTTTTATACTCGAAAAATCCAATCTAACCATCAACCAAAAGCAGTTCTATTCGGCTCATTCATAAAAACAGCCAGCCCGAAGGCTGGCTGTTCAAATTAATGTTTCCCCTTTAAGACTCTGCAATCCCCTTAAGTGCCGGATTAACATCGTTACCTTGCGGTTTCCCTGTACCTGCAGATTTTTGTTCCAATTCTTTCATCACGGACTCTCCTTCAATATCCAGGTTGGGCAGAATCCGGTCCAGCCACTTCGGCAAATACCACGCCGATTTACCCATTAGCGTCATAACGGCAGGTACAATAAGCAGCCTTACTACAAATGCATCAAAGAGGATGCCGAACGCAAGCGCGAAGCCCATCGACTTAATGATCGGATCTTCTGCCAGCATAAAGCCGGTAAATACGGAGATCATAATCAATCCGGCTGCTGTCACCACCCCGCCGCTGTGTCCCATTCCGGCGAGGACAGCGCGTTTTGCATCTCCTGTGTGTTTGAATTCTTCACGCATCCGGCTGACCAGGAAGACCTCATAGTCCATTGCAAGGCCGAACAGAATACCTACAACAATAATAGGCAGGAAGTTCAATATTGGACCTGATCCATAGAAGCCGAAGAGGCTACCCAAATGTCCGTCCTGAATTACAAAGACCACAAATCCAAACGTTGCTCCGAGTGATAGAATAAAGCCAAGCACAGCTTTGACCGGCACCAGCAGGGAACGGAACACCAGCATCAGCAGGAAAAATGCCAACCCGATGATCACCAGACAGAATTTTGGCAATGCATCGTTTAGATTCTGGGAAATTTCAAGATTGAATGCAGTACTGCCGGTAACCATCAACTCCACATGGTTGTTTTCCAGAATCTCCGGTGCCTGATCCCTGATTGCATCCACCAGCTTAGTGGTTTCAAGGTCATGCGGCCCCGTTGCAGGAATGATATTGATCAATGCAACCTTTCCGGACGGCCCCGGAATGGCCGGTGATACAGTCCCTATATTCGGCAGACTCTGCAGTTCTTTTATTGCACCGGATACGTTAGCCATGAAATCTCCTTCACCATCTGCACGAGCCAGAACTATGAGCGGATTGTGAAAGCCTGCACCATATCCTTCGGAGAGCAGGTCATAAGCACGGCGCTCCGTTTTTTCCGTTGACTTTTGCCCGTCATCGGAAGTACCAAGTTCCATATGAGAAAAAGGCAGGGCAATTGCGCCCAGCAGGATCACGCCCAGAATGACCACTGTCCAAGGCTTCCGGGTTACCATGTGTCCCAGACGGTTGCCTTTACGGTTCCCGCGTTTACGCGGCTTAAGCCATTTATTTACGCTTTGAGCGCTGATCCGCCCTCCCATTGCTGCGAGCACAGCGGGAACCAGGATGATCGAGGTAAGCATTGCTATGAATACACAGAATGCGCCTGCCAGACCCATTGCCGTCAGGAATGGTATCTTCACTACGGCAAGTCCGGCAAGTCCGATAATGACTGTGATGGCTGCAAAGACAACAGAGCTCCCTGCTGTTGCGTTCGCGATGGCGATAGATTCGGAGCTGTCATAGCCATCCGCCAATTGCTGGCGGTATCTGGAGACAATAAAGAGTGCATAGTCTATTCCGACCGCCAGTCCAAGCATGGCTGCGAGCGACATTGAGGTTGAGGGAATATCCATCATATTGGTACCTATCATTACTCCCAATAATCCAATCCCGAGTCCTGCCACTGCTGTGATAATCGGCAGGACACCAAGCAGGAAGGAACTGAATGTAATGGACAGCACCAGGAAAGCGATGACCACACCGATGACCTCTGATGGTCCCATGATCTTCATCTGAACATAAGCCGAGCCTGTCAGTTCAGCCTGCCAGCCTGAGAAGCGCATGCCATCAGCGACGGAATCGATATGTTCTCTGGAAGCATCTGTCACTTCACCAGCCGGTGTTTTATAAGTTATGTCCATATACGCTATGGTCTTGTCAGCATTCAGCGAATGGTTATCATAAGGACCCGCAACAGATTTCACTTGGTTATCCTGCGAAATTTCTTTCAAGGTTTTCTTAATGATAACTTGAGAAGCTTCTGAGGATAACCTTTGTCCTTCCGGAGCTTTGATGACCAGACGGGTTTGTCCCCCATCTTCCTGCGGACCGGCAAATTCCTTATTCAATAAATCAATCGCTACTTGGGATTTCAGGCCCGGAATGGACGTGTTGTCATTAAACGCCGGTCCCAAGGTTAACGCCAGAAACGCAACCGCCAGCAGAACCCCAAGCCCTCCAAGCATTACTTTCTTTGCATTCCTAGCCGACCAGTGACCTAGCCGGTACAAATATTTAGCCATTTCATTTCCTCCCGACATCCTATTTTTCTCTCTTATGCACTTAGTTTAAATGAAAAGAAAGAAATATGAATCGTACCAAGGGGAAGAATGGGACATGTACTTTTGGGAAAAAAAAGGGCAGTATTCGGACAAAAAAAAACATACGGAAGATTGTAGTCTGCCGTATGTCTCTAAAAAACCTTTAGATATGAAGAATGCCCCGCTCCAAGGCAGTAACAACCGCCTGTGACCGCGACTCTACTCCAAGTTTGGCATAGATATTGGTTAGATGCGCTTTAACAGTCCTTTCCGTAATTCCCATATCGAAGGCGATTTCTTTGCTCTTGAACCCCCTTGCGACTAATTGCAAAATAAACACTTCTTTATCAGTGAGGATAACGTAAGCTTCTTCTTTCGTTTCTGGCATCTCAATACGTTCCTTGGCTGCTAAGACTTTAGCCAAAATATCAGATTGCAGAAGAGTGCTCCCCCGTATTGCAGACTCAATCGTCCGGAATAGCTCGTCCCGGCTTGTATCTTTCAGCAAATACCCCTTTGCCCCCAGAGCCAGAGCATTCACCATTAATTCATCCTCGTTGTAGGTCGTTAAAATAATTATGGGAATTCCGCATTGCTTAGCCTTTAGAGCCTTCAGCGTCTCCAGCCCGCTCATTACCGGCATATTTAGATCGAGGAGAATCACATCGGGAGAAAGCTCCTGGATCAAGCTAAGCGCAACCTGTCCATTCTCCGCTTCGCCGATAATACTAAAACGGTTATCGGTCTCCAAGATCATTTTCAATCCTTCCCTGACCACTAGATGGTCATCAACAATCAGTATTTTATATGGGTTCATATCCTGTCTCCTTTATGAATCGGAGCTTCTATTTGAATACTTGTACCGTTAGACAGACTCCTGATTGTTATTGTTCCCCCGATTAAACGCACACGCTCATACATTCCCAGTATGCCGTAATGGCCGGTTTTTTTTCCGATTAGGCTTGTATCGAACCCTACCCCGTTATCCTTAATTTCGATCTGGATGCTGCTCTTCTGTTCAAGAACATTCACCCATACCTTATCTGCTTGAGCATGCTTCGCTACATTCATCAAGCATTCACTGATTATTTGCAGACTATGCTCCCTTAGGGTTCCCGTCAGGTGGGAGACAATTTTAACTTGATGAAAGACATTAATCCCTGTCGCTTGAAAGAATCTCCGTGTTTCATCGGTTACTGCCTCCTCAAAATCTATTTTAGAAGCAGACTTCGAACGGAGATTATCTATCGCGAGGCGGGCCTCAGCTAATATTTTTCGGGCCTGGCCCATGGACACTTGCAGGAACTCCTGTGATCTTATGATATTTCCTTGAGAAATATGAGCATTGACTGCTTCAAGCTGCATGATAATTCCCGCTACCCCTTGTGCCAGTGTATCATGCAGATCCCGCGCCAGACGTTGACGTTCATTTGCAAGTGTCAGCTCCTCTACCTTTTTATGAGCCTTTTCCAAATCCTTCAGAAAGGTTTGTGTGCGAATCCGGGCATGAACCTGTTGGAAAAACAACGAAGCGTATGCAACCACAATAATCAGCATTAAAAGAAACAAGGGAACTAGAAGAGCAAGTTCATATTGATTGTCCAAATAAAGTATGGTATAGAAGAACATCGAAACGCAGTAAAGGATCACTAAGGTTATTTTTCGTTTTTGATAGTAGAGGCCTATGCTTTGACCAATTAATACTGGAAACAAACCGATTAGAACAGCCGGAGAACTGTCAGGCATTAATAAGGCACATGTAAAAATCAGCAGACCTTGAATTATAAAATAGAGCCAAGATTTTGATATAGTGATTTTGTACAAATTCCAATGCAATATGATATGAAAACTATATACGGCAGTGAAAATCAGGCTGTCGAGCAAATACAGTGTATTTAAATTTTGCAGTATCATTGAAGCTGCATATACTAACGAAACCCATAGCAGGATAGGAAATCGAGCAACCATCATTTCATCTATGACTTGCTCTTGAAGTTCTCTGTTTGTTTTAAATATCTTTAGAATCTTCATCTCATCTCCCCTTAGCGTTACTTTATATTGTCAAATGACTAATCACGATTGTACTACAGTTCAGTTACTATAGAATCGTACTAAAGGGCATCGTCGCTTGTACTAAAGGGAAGTCACAAGCCAGTCCGTCAACAAAAACGCAAGGTTAAACGCATAAAAAGATAGCTGCAGATCCCTGATGGCAACTGCAGCTCCTGATATTTTAGATTTCACAAGTGAACTCAAAGCTTCCACTCTCTAGGATGTGCTTCTTCCCACTCGGCATGACAAGTGTGCATTCGGTTGATACAGGCACTTGTACGTGAATGGTAAATCTATTTTCTTCTATGCTCCATTCCGAAGAAGCCCGGCCATAGGGGGTTTTGATGCTCCCCTTGGCTGAAGTAATCCCTCCGCCTATGACGGGTTCAACCTGGAATGTCCGATACCCTCCGCTGGTCGGCTCCAGGCCGACCATACGTCTGTATAACCAATCACCAACTGCGCCATTGGCATAATGATTGAAGGAGACCATTCCCCCACCGGATTGTTCATCAGATTTGTTGCCGCTGAGGTCACCTATATTCACCGTGCCGTCCGGGCGGAGCGCATCCCAGCGTTCCCATATGGTCGTTCCCCCGGCTTTGACTTCGTACAGCCAGGAAGGGCAGCCCTCCTGAAGAAGCAGATCGTAAGCCTTATCCGCATACCCATGGTCTGATAACGCAAACAGCAAATAAGGTGTCCCGGTGAAGCCTGTGGTCAGCTTGTTGCCCGCATCCCGGACAAGACGGACGAGATTATCGGCCATGACCGCCGTTTCCTTGCCTTCCGTCATATTGAAATGAAGCGGAAGGACATAGGCGGTCTGGAATTCCTTCTTCAGATTACCTTTGCCGTCGGTGAAGACCTTGCGATAGGCCTGGGTAATCCTGGATTGCAGTTCACGGTAGTTGACCGCATCCTGTTCGTGGCCGAGCAGATCGGCAATTTGGGCGGCTAACCCGCAGGAATTTGCAAAATAAGCGGTACCAACCCATTTTCCTTTCTGGAGCCACTGCCTGGCCGTTTCGTCAGGTGCGCACCAGTCTCCAAAGTGGAACGGGAAGCGCCATACATGGCGGCTGCTGGGTGTAAATGCGAGAAACTCCGACCACCATTTGGCCGCTTTCAGGAATTTCTTGATGGTCGGATATTGCAGCTCCAGCAGGCGCTTATCGCCGCGGGCGAGATATTCTGCCCAAGGGACCAGAACGCAACTGTCTCCCCAAGCGGATGTGGCCATCTTCGGCCAAAAGTCGCCGGCGCGCGGAATCACCATAGGAAGACCGCCTCCGGGAGCCTGCTCTGCCCGCATATCCATCAGCCATTTGTCGAAGAAACGGCTCAGATCAAAATTGTAGCAGGCGGTCCGGGCAAAGACGGCAATATCGCCGGTCCAGCCCTGACGCTCGTCCCGCTGCGGGCAGTCGGTAGGAATGTCAATGAAGTTGGATTTGCCCCCCCAGCGAATGTTGCTGTGCAATTGATTGATCAGCTCATTCGAGCATTCAAACTCACTGATTTCCTCAAAATCCGAATGCAGCACCAGCGCCGACAACTCTAACTCCCCGGGGCTGATTCCCCTCACACCAACGTAGCGGAATCCCATGTACGTTAAGCGTGGAGAGTAGGTCTGATCACCGTCCGTACAAATATAAGTGGCTGCAGCTTTCGCGGTACGCAGAGATTTAACGAACAGCTCGCCATCCACAAGCACCTCGGCATGACGGAAGACGACCTCCTGACGATGCTTCCCGCGTAGTTTGGCAGAAATGACGCCGGCAAAATTCTGCCCGAAATCGTAGATGATTTCACCGCTCGGCGACACGCTCTGGGCAATCGGCTTCATCACCTCCTGGACCCGGACCGGATCACCATACTGCGCCAGCAAGATGGGATTCTTGCGCGGAGCGGTCAATGTAGACCGCTTCCAAGCAATTTGTTCCAAACTGACTGTAGCGTCGTATGTTTCTCCGTCATACCATTCGGCCATGCGGTAGTTGCCTTCCTCCGAGACTTGCCAGGATTCGTCCGTGCAGACGATATCGTGCGTTCCATCCTCATATTCAAGATGCAGCTCACAGAGAAAAGCCTGCCGGTCCGCGCTGATCTTGCTTTTCCGGTTGTAGTTAAACGAGCCGGCAGCCCATCCTCCTGCAACAACGGCAACCAGTGTATTATCTGCATCAAGAGAGCCGGTTACGTCGTAAGTCTGATATTGAATCTGATAATCGTAGGAGGTGAAGCCCGGAGCAAAGTAATCCTTACCGGCTTTGCTTTCGTTGAGCATCAGCTCATAGACGCCAAGCGCGGTTGCGTTAATCCATGCACGGCGTACCGGCTTATTGATCTGGAACGTGCGGCGGAATGTCATTGGAGCAGGCGACAGCTTTTTGGGAAAATCATAGCTTCCGTCGGTGATCCATTTGGCTTTCCAACGGGTATCCAACCGCCCGGTTTCAAAAGCCGCCTCCGCTTCAGCGGTCTGTCCGCTTGCACCCGTTGCGATAACATGAACACGGTATGTCGTAAACGGTTTCAGCTCGCCGCCATATAGATTATTGACCTGATCCGTTGTTTCACGCTTCCAGTCCCCAACCGTAATCACTGCTTTTAGCAATTTCTCTCTTCTTGTGTCTGAATCAAGTGCAAAGGAGATATTAGGTCTTCTGTCCGTAATACAGCCTTCAGTAAGGCCCTCTATCTTCAAACTGGCTATTTTAAGCATAGGTATGTTCCTCCCGGCGTTCTTGCATTTCCTTCTGTTTAGCTCCCAGACCCTTCTCCACATTTAAAAAGAAAAGCAAAGCGATCAAAATGATGCTAGTAAGAGTTTCAAAACCGACAAAGGCAAAGGTAATCGTGTGTTGGACTGCTTCCGGCTGCACACTGACCAATTCTCCCGACGGGTCATAGAACGGAGCAACATAGCCCGCAAATGACAGCATGCCATTGAAAATCCCAGTGCATAATCCTCCCATCGTGACCGCGATTGTGGTATAGATAGACATCGCAATGCCGTCACAACGGAACCGGACCTTCCATTCCATATGGTCCAGTGTATCGGCGAATAGAGCCATGAATATATAGGCGCTCGGCAGGAAGCCCAGATTTTTGATGAATTGTCCCGTCAGCACTATTGGCATGCTGGTCGGAAACATCCAGCAGATGGCGCTGCCTATGCCCACCAACACAAATCCGAGCAGGGTGACATTCCGTTTGCCGAATTTTTTGGCTAGCGGCCATACGGCAAAAATGCCAATTCCCAGCGGAACACCCCCCACCACGGAGATTAACGTCTGTGTAACGCCGTCGTTATACGTACCCAGCACGTAGTTGCAGTAATAGACCAGACTCAGGTTTTTCAAGCAGACTCCAAAGGTATAAATCAAGAAGTAGCTCAGAATAATCAACATATAACGGTCAGTTACAATGGCCTTGAGCTGGGTGCGGAACGGCAGCTTCGTTTCATTTCCTTCCATGTTCTCGCCTGCGCTCTCAGCCGTTACGCGTTCCTTGGTAAAGAAGTATTCAAGGAGGGTCAGCGGCAGGACGGCGATGGAAATAATACACATCACCACGATCCAGCGGCTCTTGTCCACTCCGATGATCGGCAAAATGGCCATCGGGAAGATCAGTGCGACGATAATTCCACTCATCATAATCGTTGAAATCTGGCTGAACACGGAAAGCTTGCCACGCTGGATGCTGTCACGGGTGGAGAGCGGAACCATCAAATTATGACCGACGTTATAGGTCGTGAAAGCAATGGAATAGTACAGATTGTAGGACAACAGAATCCATATGACTTGTATCTTCGCGTCTGCTTGCGGAACCAGAAATAAAAGAATGCCGGCAATGCACATGAGGGGAGCGGACAATAGCAGAAACGGCCTCGCTTTCCCTTGTCTGGTTCTGGTCCGGTCAATAATGTAACCCATAACGAAATTTGCTATTGCATCGAGGATTTTGGATACAATCGGGAATATAACAAGAAACACTCCGCCGCCTAATGAAGTCAAACCGAGCACGTCCGTATAATAAACATTCAAATAGCTGGCCAGTACTGCATTCAGAAGCAAGGCGCCAGCAGGGCCGATCAGATAACCCAGCCAGCGCTCTTTCGCATTGGTATCCCGGGTGGTTACCCGGGAGTTCAGTCCATCGGACTGAAAAATCGCTTTCAAACGGTTCATGCGCAAACTCTCCTTATTTATCACCTGGAAACGGAAGTGGTTTGTCCTTTTTTATAAAAGCCTTTATTCCACGAAGGAAACGGCCGTTTGCCAATTCGACAAAGCCTATGCCCGTCTGATACGTGAACTGTCCGCCTGATGACATACACATGGAACGAATGGAGTTATATGGCATCATTTTCACAACAAAATGGGAATTTTTCAGCCGGGTGTCGCGTTCCAGCGAATCCGGCATAGCTAGCGCCTTCTTATACTCCTTCTGGATCACATGCATTACTCCCTTATACAGTATGCGTCCCATTACTGATCGCTTGAAGTCACGAAGCTGGGATTCAAGCGTCAAGGAAGTATTCGCTTTCGCTTCTGTAAGCGTATAGCCGGCCAATTTCTCAAAGGCTGACGTGATGCTCTGTGGCGGGTTGGCATAGACCGTCGCAACTTCAACAGAATAGGGGCTGTCAACCTCCTCCGCGTTTGTTACGTGTAGCTGTGCCGTTAAGCGGATATCGGCAGCTGAAGCTGCCACGGCAATGCCATAAGTTCCGTTCTCCAGCACCCAGCGTTGCTGCTTGACATTCCAGTAAGACAAATCCTCCCGGTTGAACGTCATACTGATGGTCCGGGTCTCGCCTGCAGCCAGAAACACTTTAGTAAAGGCGCGGAGTTCCTTCTCCGCTTTGAATACCTGGCTCTGGTTATTCCGCACATATAGCTGAACGACCTCAGCGCCAGCGCAAATGCCGGTATTTGTCAGATCGGCTGTAACGATAATTTGTCCGTCCTGCTCACTGACGGACAGGCTGCTGTATTGAAACGAGGTGTATGACAATCCGTAACCGAAAGGAAAACGCAGCTTCGTTCCGGATTTTTCATAGAATCGGTATCCGACATAAATGCTCTCATAGTATTTCGAAACATCACCGCGGTTGTAATCGGCATAACAGCTTGTATCCTCTACATGCATCGGCCAGCTCTCCGCCAGCTTGCCGGATGGAGTCACTTCTCCGTACAACAAGGCCGCCGCTGCTTCGCCTCCATACATTCCGGGTAAATACATATTCAGCAGTGCCGATATTCCGTCCCAGAACGGCAGCTCCACCGGAGCACCCGCGAACAGGACAAGCACAACCTTCTTTCCGGTTTGGATGAGCGCCCGTAATAGCCCGGTCTGGTTGTCGCCCATTTTCATATGCTCGCGGTCGAAGCCTTCGCTTTCCTCGAAATCGGAAAGACCTCCGAAGAACAGGATCGTATCCGCCTGCTTCGCGGCATCCAGCGCAGCCTGCTCCAAGGCGGCATCACGTTCCGTGTAGAAGCAGCGAAACCCTTTTTCATATCTGTATGAAATGCCCCGATGGTCAAATGCATTCTTGGGCGTAATCACTTTAGGAGGGTTGATCAGCGACGATCCAGCCCCCTGATAACGCATTTTTTCGAACATTTCTCCTACAACAAGCAATTTTTCATTTCCGGTCAGCGGCAGGATCCCATCGTTTTTGAGAAGCACGGCGCCATCCTTGGCAATCTCGCAAGATAGCTGTGCGTGCTTCTCAGGATCATAGCTGCTGCTAGACTTTTTGGACGTGCATTGATCTACCAGCTTTAGCATTCTCGCAACCGATTGATCAAGCTTGTTCATCGGCAGTTTTCCGTTCTTAGCCGCTTCAATGACTGATTTCCGGTTGTGCCACACGCCGCCCGGCATATCGAGATCACATCCCGCCAGCACCCCCTCGACACGGTCGCAGGTTGCCCCCCAGTCCGTCATCACCACCCCGTCAAAGCCCCATTCATCACGCAAAATTGTTGTCAGCAGACGTTTGTTCTGGGAGGCAAATGTACCGTTTAATTGATTGTACGAACACATTACAGTGTAGGGCTTGGCCTCTTTTATAACGCTTTCAAAGGCACGGAGATAAATCTCACGGAGTGCGCGTTCATCGACGACACTGTTCCCTACAAAGCGGTAATTCTCATTGGAATTGGCGGCAAAATGTTTGACACTGCAGCCAACCCCCTTGCTCTGGACACCTTGCACGAAAGCCGCACCGAACTTGCCGGAAACGAGCGGGTCTTCCGAATAATATTCGAAGTTGCGTCCACAGAGCGGGCTGCGTTTAATATTGACGCCCGGTGCAAGCAGCACGTCCACCTCTTCGGTGATGCATTCCTCGGCAATAGCTTCCCCCATGCGATGCGCATGCTCGGGATTCCATGACGATGCAACCGTAGCTGAAGTGGGAAATGCTGTAGAGTGTGCATTATCGGAAACACCAAACCCGCCATTGACCGTTCTTACCTTGCGCAGCCCATGAGGGCCGTCGGTCAGAAAGAGCTTAGGGATGCTCAGACGCGGAACGGCATTGGTATTCCATGAATCAATACCTTCAAGCAGCGCAGCCTTCTCCTCAATCGTCAGCATGCTTAGAAGTTCACTTGTTTTGTTCATTGTTTCCTCCTTGCAGTAATTTCTTAATCAGTCTACGTCATTTCAATCAAATCGTATTGTAATCTCATGTACATAATTGCAATCCATGAACTTGATGCTAATGATTTCTCTATGTATGATTTCTGAAAGAATTCCTGTATCTTAAGGGGGTCTTCCCTTCATATTTTTTGAACAGATTCTGAAAATAGCTCTGTGATGAGAAACAAAGGTAATTACTGATTTCACTCAGCGTCTTATCGGAGAACGCCAACAAATTTTTGGCTTCTTCCATCTTTAGTTTAATAATATATGCACTCAAGCTAACCCCCATATCTGCCTTGAATTTCCTGGATATATAGGAAACAGTTACACCGAGATCACGGGCAATGTTATGAACCAGAAGGAGAGAGTTGATATTTTTCTTAATAAATTGAATGCATTCAATGGTGATGAAGGAAGCCTGCGGAGGAACTTTGTTCTTTGCAACTCTGTCGGCAAAATCCAAAACCATCTGCTGTCGAAGCAAGGAAAGAGAATCCAGTTGAGACATGCTTTCCGATTGCTGAATGTACGTATCGCTGAGATGGTATGCCGTTTCGATATCCAGTCCCCCCTCTATAGCCGCACGGGTAACCAGCGTGACACTGGTGATAAAAATAATTTTTTCCTGGCGCAGCGCATCCTTTGCAACCGGTCCACCCTTGCCTCGAACAGAGTTTTCAAATAATTCGGCAAGCCGTTCAGTGTCTCCGCCCCGCACATAAGCGATAATTTGCTGCTCCAGATGATAGGTATCATGAAAGGTTGGCTCCTCAGCGTCATATAAACCTTTTGACAGACTAGTTTTGATGTCAGCAGCGAAGCTGTTGAACCGGTTGCCCGTCATCAGCAGCATCTCGACAGTTACTCTTTTCCGCGTAAGCGTAAAATTAAAAAAACATATCGCGTTTAAAAAACCTTCGAAGGAAATCGAAGGAATTTTGGTTATGAATTCAGTGAATTCTGTGATGTATTGATGAGAAATCGTGGAATTAATCATGATCCTGGATATATGATTCCGGGATAACGGTGTAAAGTAGCCTGGACCAAATACAAATTTACCCTTGGCATCAACGTTATTAACCTTGCCATAAAACAGAAAATCTTCAGTTACATGATAACTGACAGCATTCTCATCCTCTTGCAGGGAGGACAAGACTTTACCCAGCGGGTCCAATTGCGGTTGAACACTTGGCAGAATCCGGATAAGTACCTCATTCTCATAATAGCGTACGGGCAGTCCCGTAATATTGTAGAAGGATTCCATTATAAAGCTCATATCCTTCGGCAGCATTGCATCACCTCATTTTCATCACACACTTATATCAACGAAAAGCCTGTCCCCTAAGGACAAGCTTCGTAATTTATAATCATTAAATTAATTGTTTCCTTAAAATAGATGCTTATATATCTAATTCTGATACGATTTTCTTATACATTTTGCCGTCGTCCTTCCCATGAAGCGGGTTCCATACCTGTGCAAAAAACGGCTCACGCTTCGCGCGTTCTTTATAGTTCCAGCTTTCGCGTTCACAGTGCGGGCAAAAATGTCCGCCTTCCAGCACAAGCTTCGGACTAGCACTAAAGGTATGGCCAAACGCACATTTGAAATCAAGCTTGCTCGTCCAATCGCCCGTTGTCATGTCCGTTGAAAGACATTCCCCACCGCGGAATTTCGCAGCACCCTTGATATCCTCAAGATTTAACTGTGACGCTGGCTTTTCTTCATCGTAGCCGTGGTCGAGCTTGATAGCCTTACTCCAATTGGTAAATTTCTTCATGTCAGACAACTTTGCGGGAATGGCCTCCCAGTTTTTCTTACTGCCCCAGTAAGCGTCTATTTTATCAATGTCATTATCTTCGATAAAACGTAACGTTCCACGCTCCTTCACAGCTTGCTTTTTCATCGTCCGCTTAATCATTGCACCCATAAATTTTTGACCTCCGGGCAGCTTCGTGATGACCTTCGCTACAGGTACAAGCGCGCCCAGATTATCAAGATAGCTTTGATAGAAATAATTCATAGAATCCCGCCGGAAATGTAAATAATCCTCTAGCTTGTCAGAGTCCAAATAGTATTGTCCGTGAAAATTCCGCGTTGCATACCATTTAGGATCAATCACATGGTCGAGATTCGTAATACCGAGCTTGCCGTACAGCACCTGATACATTTCAAGGGTACTGACACGGCATCTTTCTCCCCCGCCAATGTTGTAAATATGCTGCCAAAATTCTTCATTTAATGTTCCGTCAATATCCAAGATGCACAGGTTCCTCATTAAACGTCCCGAATCACGATCTGACACGTATTCAAGCACATTCTCCAGACAGTTATGGAACATAATAGGATCTTGTATCTTGCTCATTTGAGGACCCATGATCCCTGTTTGGCGGAGGCTCACCCAATAGCTCAGTCCTGATTCAATTACCATACGCTCAGCGGCAATTTTCGACACAGCATAGTAATCATACACACTTGGCTTGAGGGGGTCACCCACACGCCCCCAATGAATCGGCGGCATACGGTCACCCGTTTCGGCAATTGTGCCAATATACACAAAGCGCGTTTCCTTTTCACGGCCACTTTGCTTAATTGAATCGACGATATTTTTCGCTGATCCATAATTAATCTTCATTGCTCTTTCAGGAAACTCGTCAGCAGCAGGGGATACAAAGGCTGCTATATGAAGTACGATATCGGCGTCCTTCACACATTCATAGACTAAATCACGGTCAAGCAAGTCACCGTAGACTACCTTAACACCGTCTAATCCCTCATATTCTTTCAGCTTTTGACGGCTGTTCGTATTGTCTAAATCAAAGAGCAATAGCTCACATTTCGCTAAATCGTCCCTCATCAACTTCAATGTTTCGCCACCCATATTGCCCGCGGCACCTGTAATCATGACGCGCTTCTTCTTTACCATATTCATCACCTGCACATATATATATTGACAATTGCTTCGCCTAGCTTCAGAATACAGACACAGTGTCTATTTTACAACCATCAGTTGATTGGTGATTTGGCGCAATATAGACAGTCCCATAACATCTGTCGATTATTATGAAAATTTAATATTATTGGAGGCGAATAGCAATGAATCAACGAGAACGACTAACCAAGCTGCTCCTGAAGCAGAGCTTAATTAGTTTGCTCAAAATAAAAAATATTAGCCAGATAAGTGTAAAGGAATTATGCACTACTGCAGACATCAATCGCTCTACTTTCTATTTGCATTATGCGAATGCATACGAGCTGCTTGAAAGCGTAGAACAGGAGATTATAGACAATACCAATGAATACTTGAAAAAAATCGAAGCTAGTAACAGTGGCATTACTTATATAATGGCGTTCTTGGATTACATTAAGAAAAATGATGATCTGTTTAGCGTAATGTTGATAAAGTCAAATGATAACGTGTTGTTTCCGAAACGTTTGCTTAATGAAATACTGATGAATATTGATAGCCACCTTCAGCTTAACGTACCTGAAAATATGAAACGGTTTACTTATGCTTATTTAGTTAATGGAAGTTTAGCAATTATACAAGAATGGATACGAGAGGAATTTACTATTTCAAGCATTGAGCTCGCTCAGCTCATTTTCTCATTGGCCGACCATTCCTTATCAGCATTCAAGTCATCTCTATAGCCCTTATTCTTTTATTGCTCCCACCGTTGCTCTGGCGACGAAGCCAACTTATCAAGAAAGCTTATGGAGCCACCCCTAATGAGTATCGAGCTGCTATTCCCAAGTCATAACCACCAGCTTGCCGGTGGCTTCCAGCAAAAACACCTTCAAGACTGCTCCCACAGCTTACAATATGGGGAACTCTTTTGAAGGGCTCTGCATTTGTCTCATACGTTATTCGGCAGAAAGGATAAGCCCCTTCTCCATCGCATCAATCTTGCACAGGCTGCCAAAATACTGCAGCCGCAGCAGCCCTGCCTTCACTTCAGCCTGGCGGGCCTTGAACCGGGCGCTGTTTAAATCGTGCTGCGCCGCACTTCCGGCTTCAGCCTTCCTGCTCGTGCTGGCCAAATCGGAAGCTGCTTTATTCGCTTCCCTTTGCGCGGCTACAAGCTGCTGATAAACATCCTCTGCCTCGGCATAGGTGGCAGTGATATTTTGGCTCAATTGCAGCTTGGCCTGCCGGATCTGTTCCTCGGTAATCTGTACGGCTTGGCCCAGGCTCTCCCTGGCGAACGTATTCGGGGCAGATGTGGTTCTCTGATCCTGCTTGGCTTGATTCAGCGAATTCCAGAGCCGTTTCAGCTCGTAGGAATGAACCAGAATGTCCTCGGTGCTCTTGCGAACCACCGGCTTGACCTCGGGAAGCGGAATTTCCTCCAGAATCATATCGGAATTGTAGCTGATGCCGAGATCGAACGACAATTGAAGCAGTCCCAGCCTGTAATTCGCCAGCATTTTTTCCAGCTCTGTGCCCTGATTGTTGAACTCCACCTCAAGGTCCCGGTAGCTCTCCGCCGTCGCCATCCCCTGCTTGACAAGGATTTCCTGGGTGATCAATTCCTTGCCCAGTACCTGATAGCCTTCCTTCTGCAGCTCATCTTGCTGCTTCAGCGACAGAAGCTGAATATATTGACCGGTGACCTGCAGCTTGATTCCCTGTATGGTCTCTTCCAGATTAAGTGGTGAATCCAGCTTCTCCTGTTCGAGCTTTTTCACCGCGTCCTGCAGTTGAAGCCGCTGGGAAGCCACCATTTCATTCATGCTCTCCACTTGTGCGGACATCAAGCTGTTAAACACGGTATTCGTCTCCAGCACCGGCCCTATCCAGAACAGTTGCCCAGGCTCGGCATCCGCAGGAATCCCGTATTTTTCATTCCCAAGGATGCTCTCGGGCGTGGCCGGAAGGGTATAGGTTCCCTTTTTGGTGAACTCCAGACCTTGCATTTGTGCATTGTAATCCTTCTGCTGGGTGATCAGAGCCGCATTCTTCAGCTGCAAAAGGGACAGGTTAAACGAACTGCCAACCGCGCGTGACAGTACGGTCTGCAAATTGAGACGGTCCAGCCCGATCAGCTCCCTTGGATTACTGACAAAAGTGGACGGAAGCCGCTTATCCACAGTCGCCTCTTTCCCGTCCGCCGTAACAGCCTGTGCCTCATTATCTGCAGCGAGCGCCGGCGGTAGCACCGAGATGAAGAGCAATAAAGCCAGTGATGCTGACAGCAAATTTTTATTCATACTCTTACCTCCTTTATATAGAAAGCGTCTGCTCCCGCTTGGTCTCCCGGTTCAATTTCCGCTCCTGCCGCCTAATTTTCAACCGGGCAACGACCATATACAGCGAAGGAACTACAAGCAGGGTCAGCAGTGTCGAGAACACAAGGCCGAAAATAATGGTGTATGCCATAGGGCGGAACAAAATGTTCCCGCCGAGCGCAATGGGAATCATCCCCATGATGGCGGTTAGCGAGGTCAGCAGAATCGCACGGAACCGCGCCGATGCAGCCAGTACCACCGCCTCTTTCAGCTCCACGCCCTCGCGCCGGGCATCCTCAATGAACTCAATCAGCACAATGCCGTTGCGCACAACGATTCCGGCAAGGGAGATGATCCCCATGAGGCTCATGAAGCCAATCGGCATTCCGGCGATGTAGATTCCGATAATTCCTCCGGCCGCAGCCAGGTAGACGGTAGTCATGATGATCAGCGGAATGGAGATGGAATAGAATTGGATGGTCATCAGGAGCAGAATCAGGAATAACACAACAACAAACAGTGTAGCGAGATTATTGAATACCTTGTTCTGCTCCGAGGTTTCTCCTCCCGCACTCCAGCTATAGCCAGACGGGAAGGTAATGCCCTTCAGCTTCCCGCTGATTTCCGCTCCGGCCTCCGTCGCCGTCCGCCCCTTCACATCCGCCTCTATCGTAATCGTACGTTTGAGATTTATATGCTGGATTTGCTGAATGGCAAAAGAAGGCTTAAGGGTCGCAAGCTGGGTCAACGGAATTTGCCTGCCTGCAGCATTGGTGACATTCAGCTTTTGGAACATGACGTTCGGATCGCTGCTGTCCTTTTGCAAATACAGCTTGACGTCGATCAAATTTTTACCGGTATCGAACTGGGTGGAGGTAATACCGCTGCTGGACAGCAGGATAGCACGGGTCAGATTGGTATACGACACCATGTGCTGGTCCATCGCCTGCTTGTTTACCGCAAATTCCAGCGTATACTGGTCGATGCCCAAATTGTCCGCCACATTTGAAACCCCACGGGTGGAGGCAATAATCTCCTTAACCTGCTGGCTCAGTGTCTGGAGCTGCCCCAGCTCATCGCCCTTAACGCTGATGGATACCGCCTTGCCCACATCGACACCCACCTTGCTAACATAGAATTGAAAAGAGGCCTCGGGATAATTGCTCTTCAAATGTTTGTCCCATGCCTTCACCGTTTTATCAAGGTCGAACACGCCTTTTTTCCCAACTACGGCCAGTTGGCCCTGGGAAGGCGATGAAATGCCCGGCTGATCGCTGTGCAATTGGGGGGCGCTGCTGCCGGCGCTGTAGGATAGTGTCTGCAGCTCCGGCTGCTGCTTCATCCAGCCAGCGATATTCCTGGTAACGCGGTCCGTCTCCTGCAGTGAGGTTCCGGGCGGCATCGTTAAGGTCACAACTACCTCGGGACGTTCGCCGGCAGGGAACAGCTCGACAGGCACGAAGAGTGCCAGCAGATAAGCCGCTGTTCCAAGGAATAGGCCGGATAAGGCCACAATCAGAGGCCGCTTCAGTACTCCTTTCATGATTTTCCCGGAATAAAAGCGGTTCATGGCGGCAATCTGGTTGCCGAGAAAACCCGATTTTGCGGTGCCAGCCTTCCCTCGGCTCCCCCTCTTCTGCTCATACCACTCGCGAAAGATCGGAATGATTGTCAGCGACATCAGCATGGAAGCCAGCATGGTCAATGAAATGACCACCGGAATCGGCTTGATAAATGCCCCCAGAGGCCCCGGCAGGAACAGCAGCGGAGCAAAGGCGGAAATGGTAGCCAGTGTCGCCGTAAGTATGGAAACTGCTACCTCCTTGGTGCCCTTGATGGCTGCAACCTGCGGCTTTTCTCCCAAGTCGCTGAGCCGCCGCTCGATATTATCGTTGACTACAACGGCATCATCGACCAGAATTCCCAGGACAATAATGAGGCCGATAACAGAAATTTCGTTCATGCTGATCCCCAGATACGGCAACAGGATCAAGCCAACCGCCAACGAGATCGGAATCGCCAAGGCGACAAAAGCCGAGGTAAGCAGATTGAGGCCAAGCATACACACGATAATCACGGCAATGACCGCAATGATCATTTCCCGTTTCAGGTCACTGAAGATTTCCTGAATCCTGTCCTTCTGAGCAAACAAGTGCTCCAGCTCGGCCCCCGCCGGAAGTGTTGCCTTCAGTTCCTCCAGCTTGTCGTTCACGAGCTTGTGCATGCTCGGCACATCGCTGCCCGTCTTCGCGCCAACACTGATCGTAATCACTGGTTTATCCCTGTAATAGGCATAAGACTTCCGGTCGGCATGGCCAAGCTTGACCGTGCTGATATCCTTCAGATACACAGGCGAACCGGCTTCTGTCCGGGTGATCAGCACATTTCGCAGATTGTCCAGACTCTCTGTCTCACGGACCATTAGCTGGTAGCTGCGGTCACTCAGCGTGATTTCGCCGGTGGGAACCCGGGACTTCTCGCCTTCAATCGCCGCCTGTACCTGCTCCCAGCCCAGGTTATATTCCTGCAGCTTGGCGCTATCCATGCTGATCTGAACCTGCTGGTCGGGAACCCCTTGAATCGTCACATTAGCCACACCGGATACGGACCGGAGCTGGTCCTTCCAGGTCTTCATCAGCCCACTGAGGTTATCCAGTTCTTCCCGGGAAGCGGCCGAGACCGCATAGGACCCGATATAGGAGCTGGCCAGGTCGTCATCGACTACCGGAGTCTGGACGCCGGAAGGCAGCTCGGCCTGGGCATCCTGCACGTTTTTGCGCACCCCGTCGAACAGTGTCTTGGCATCCGCATTGTCCTCCCCCTCTACAGTGATGCTCGAATACCCGCTGGATGAGGTGGACAAAATCCGCTTGATGCCCTTAACCTGCTTGATCTTCTGCTCAATGACACGGGTTACGCTCTGCTCCACCTTCTGCGGAGAGGCTCCGGGGTAAACCGTAGTAATCAATGCATATTTAATAACAATGTTCGGGTACTCCTGCTTCGGCAATCCGGCGAAGCTGAGCAGTCCGGCACCGATAAGCATGATGAAAAACAACAGGGTAATTTTCTTTTTCTTAACGAGATATTCGATCATTTGGCAGCACCAACGGCGGCTTCAATCTTATCTCCGTCATACAACGTGTCCGCCCCTTTGACGATGATTTGCTCTCCTACTTTCAAGCCGCTGCTTATTTCCAGCTTGTTATTCATTAGCCGGTCTCCTACTTCAACTAACGTTTTCACAGCTTTTCCATTCACAGCCCTGAATACATATGGCTTGCCGCCGTTGCTGATAACTGCCTTCACGGGAACCATAATCACCTTGCTCCCGGATTGCTTCAGCCCGGCTTTGACAATCTGTCCTGTTGTCCAGTCCTGCCTTTCGTTCGGGATAATCACTTCCACACTAACCGTCCCGGTGCCGGCATTGGTCTGGGGGTAAATTTTGCTTACCGTCCCCTTGCGCACTTCGCTGTACAGGCTGACCTCAACCTTAAGCCCTTTCTTCCATTGGCTTAGTTCACTGTCGGGCACAGGCAAAAGCACCTTCAGCCGGCTGACATCGCCCAGCTTGTAAATGGTCTGGCCGGCGCTAACGGTGTCGCCCATACCCGCCTCCTTCGTCAGCACCACTCCAGTGAAGGCTGCGGCCAGCGAGGCTTTGGATAGGGCCAGTTCGGCTTCTCTTTTTAACGAAATTGCGTTGTTATATGCAGCATAAGCCTGTTCTTTGGCGGCCAAAGCCCCGTTATATGCAGCTACAGCCTGTTCCTTCTCGGCCTTGCTTGCCTTATTTCCCGATGCTGCTTCCGCAAGTGCCGCCGCTGCCGCCTTTATCTCTTCCGGCGTAGCTCCTTCCTTAATCCGGGACAGGGAGGCTTCGGCATCCTTTTCCGATCTCTCGGCATCCTTCAGCTTCAACTGTGCGTTCTCGTTATCGCTTTGCGATACAATTCCCTGCTCATACAGCTTCTGTGAACGCTCCATATCCATCTTGGCTTTCTCATAAGCAGCCCGGGCCAAGACCAGTCCGTTCTCGGCCATCTGCCGGTCCTGCTTGCGTATGCCTTTCTTCACCTGCTGCTGATTCGCTTCGGCACTTGCTACCCGCGCTGCGGAGGCCTGGATGGCTGCCTCGGCACTGCTGAGGGCCGCTTTGGTCTGCAAAGCGCCTTGCTCGGCTTGGCTTAGTCCGGCCTTGGCCTGAAGTATGCCTTGCTCGGCCTGCTCCACCTTGAGCTGAACTTCGGACGTATCAAGCTTCGCCAGCGGTTCTCCCTTCTTGATCAAATCCCCAATCTCGGCATTCGTCCGAATCAGCCGTCCCGCCTGCTCAAAGGTCACCGCCGCCTCCTTCACAGGCTGCAAGGTGCCGGACAATTCATAATCCGTGTCCAGCACCTCCTTGCTCACAGTGGCCAGCTCGACCATTCTGCCCTGCTTGGCCTCCGCCCCTGCGCTCTTCTCTGTATTGGTATTGGAGCAAGCGGCGGCGGCAACACTGAGCACAATGGCTAATATCGTTATTAAGCTCCGTCTTGGCATGGTTCATGTCCTTTCCTCAATAATTTGTAGCCTCAGCAAGCCTCAGGAACCTCAAGGCAGCTCCTTCAGAAATTGTGCAATTTGCTCCATGTAGCCGTTCACTGTAATTTTTCTCGGTGCGAACAGGCTGATGAGCAAGGCGCGGAATTCTGAATCTGCGGTCTGGGTCGTCAGCATGGAATGCTCTGTATCCGGGAAAACCTTGACCGAAAGCAAGGAAGAAGGGCTTACCTCTTTCCGGTACACCTGCTCCGTCTCCTTCCAATCCACATTGATATCCTTGTCTCCCAGAAGCAGGAGCACAGGAGTATTGAAGTTATGCAGATCGGAGGTTGCATCGGCCCTGAAGTTCTTGCTGACAAAGGTCCAGCGTTCCTTGGACATCACATCGTCCTTATGCGCTGCTGCTACATATTCTTCATAGGATGCTCCCTCTTTCAAAAGCTCCTTCAATTGCCGTTCATACGCTATCTGCCCGAAAATTTCCGCCTCAGAGTGTCCGTCCTTTGCCATTTGCTCGCGGGTGTTGTATTCCCCCTGGGTCAGCCAGTTGATGGCAGGGGACACCAGAATGCTGAAGGCAAGCGGTTCTTTCCCCGCAAGCTTCGGGATGACCCATCCCGCTTGGCTTGCTCCCCACACACCAATGCGCGTATCGTCAATCATCGGCTGCATTCTCGCCCAGGCCAGCGCCTGGCGGGCTTCTTCTACACGGTCGTCAATGCTCTGATCAAGCCAGTTCCCTTCAGAGCCATCAATGCCCCGCTTGTTCAGCGACAGGGAAGCATAGCCCTGGGAAGCAAGCTTCTCCCATAGCGGCTTATATCCGTCATCATGGGACGCATTGATTGGACCGTCGCCATGAATGAACAGCACCAATCCCAGCTTGTCATACTCCTTCTTAGGCAGGACCAGCGTCCCCGTCAATTTGCCCTGAGGGGAGGGAATCTCAACGGATTCCTCCACCATATCAAAGGTGTTTTGCTGCAGTATATAGAGCACCGCCCCTATGCATATCAGAACAATACCGATGACCGTTATGCCAATTTTCCTTTTCATAGCTGCTTCCTCCAAGAATAAAGTTCATGCTATATAAGTTGAACTTAATATTTACATATTGAGGGCTGGTCGTGACTGCGGGGAATGTTTGGACTTCCGTCACTTCTGCCCTCTTTATGATTTTTCATGTTCAACTTATAGCTAAAATTTCAAAATCATATACTCCCACTTCCATTCATGAAAAAGAACATAGCTCAGCAGGCTGTGCTCCTTCTCCTGCGTGCGGAAGTCCTGCTGTTCATACAGGCGTTTGGCGCCCTGATTGCTGCCGGACACGTGCAGGCTCAGAAAATTGAGCAAGGGCTGACCAAGAGCATATTGCTGTGCCCAGTGCAGCAGCAGCTTGCCTACCCCTTTCCCGCGATGCTTAGGATGAACAGAGAGATCCGCAATATAACATTCTCCGGCCTGCGGCTTGTGGTCCAGAAAGTACAAAGCGGCTGTCAGCTTGAATACCTTCCATTTCCCAAACCGATTAATTTCCTGTATTAGCGGAAGTTTAGCGGAGGAACGGGCCGCAGCATCACCCGAGCCTAATCCCGGCTTCCACTTGATCGACAGGGTTCCAATGACCGTTCCTTCCTGAAGCGCCACCATTCTTTGACTGGCGGTTTCTTCCGGGAAGAAATCCAGCAGCCTTTCGAAAAATAAGGCCAGCTCGTTATGGGCAAGCCCGGACAAGCGGCCAAACTTGCTGCTGAACCCGTCCACAAGCAGGTAACTGACCTCCCGGTTGTACTTGGCCTCCATCGGTTCAATGGTGATAGGGGCGTTCGTCACGGTGCACTCCCCCTTTCGGCAGTTGCGCCGGCTTCAAGCTGCATCAGCAGCTCGTAATGAAGCTTATCCTGACTGAACAAGGAGAGATACGATTTCTCAATGAGAACAAGCGGCCCTGTCACAGTATAGGGTTGCGCTGCTGCATAGTCATAGAACTGCTCAATCCGCTGGTCAAGCTCAGCTTCATGTTCAATTACGAATTGGGAGGAGAGGTACTCCCCCGCAGGTAAGACCCGGCTGCCCTGCTCCTTGACCTCCGTATACAGTGAGGCGTTGCCCGCACCATCGTATACAAAATGAATATCCGTTTCGAACAGATTGGCAATCTGTCCGGTTTGCCCGGCCAGCTCTCTGGCATGCAGCGCAGATTGTGTGCTCATCTCGAACCAGAACATCAGGTTCACCGGTTCCCGCCACTTCACCTGGTAGGCTGTGTTCTCTTGGCTGAAGTCCTGGTGCTCATGAAGAACTTTGCTGATAAACTGCTGAAGCTCCTGCAGCCGGATGATTTCCGCATTCGTTTCGGTCAAAGAGGTCTGAAGCACCTGCCGGACCTGCTCCGGCCCAAAGCTCGTCATACACTCTTTGATCGACTGCACGGACAGGCCCAGCTTACGCAATAACAGAATATGCGCCAGCTGATAAATCTGCTCAATGCCGTACATTCGATACTGATTGTCGCCCGTATAGGAAGGCATCAGCACTCCTTTTTCTTCGAAATAACGGATCTGATGCACGGACACATTCATTAGCTTGGCTAGCTCACTGATTGTGATCTCACCTTTCATTCTCCCCACTCCTTCGCTGCGCTTGCTCTAAAGATACACCTTAGGTCAGACCTAAGGTCAAGCGGGAAAATGCAGCATGACAAAAAAAGCCCCATAAATGGAGATGGGGGCCGCCAGCTAGGATAACGCTATTTTCTCATAGTGCTTATACAAGGAATGAAATTGGCCGGTATAATTCTTGTTCCAGGGCTTTCGTTTTCCGCAAAAATGAATAATCGAGCTGTTATGTATTACATAGTGCATGTCGTGTTGCCCTCCGCTTAAGATTTTATAATAGAGATAGAAGCGGGGGTCATAATTATAGACAACCTCATTGATCTTCAAAATGCTTGCAGAATAAAGCGCATTGATAATGTCCTGGTCAGGAAGGATCAGGCGGGTTTTATACTCCTCCACAAATTCAAACAATGCTGCTTCATTGATGTTCTGCCGCATATTTTCGAGATTCATCAATAACACGCCTGTATTATAGTAATCCGTAATGTCATACGGCAGCAGGCGGATGCGGTTAATTTCTTTGAGTGATATGCGCTCATGGCTGGCGGCGGCGAGCATGTGGGCGGATAAGTCCGTATCGTACAGCTTCCTAATTTTGTTGATGATAATCATATCCGGATCGAGGTAGAGAATGGTACGTATCTCCGCTGGCAGGAATCTGAAGGCCAAGATGCGATAGTACATCTCTTTGGAGTAATGCTTGACCACCGGAGCCTTATCAAAAAGCTCATCCTGCACTGTAATGATAAACAGCCGGTGCCCTTCCTGCTCCACAAAGCGGCTAGTGGCCTCAAGCTCCTCCGGTCCAATGCTGGAATGCATCAGGTAAATGGCAAAATCCTCACCAGGATTATTCACAAACATGGATTTCAGCATAACCTTTAGCGGCTTGAGATAGCCGGAATTTAAGGTGACCAGAATATTCATACGATGCATTTCTCTACTCTAACATTTACACTTCGGGCGGACAGTCCGGCGAGCTTCTCAACGGCTTCCCGGACATTCATCTGCAATTCCTTGCATACCTCATTCATTCTTACACCATAATGCACGACAATTCTTAGGTTAATATCGAGTCCCGATTCTGTAGAGCTAAGCTCAATGCCGCTTTGGAGGGCTGTTCCGCTTAGCTTTCTCGTAATTTCTTCGACCATGCCCGTTGACATGGAAGCAATCCCGCTGGTGCCGGCTGCTGCCGTGCCGATGATTTTAGTTACTACCTCTTTGGAAATGGTGATGCTCCCCAGCATATTTTGAATCAGCATAACAATCCCCTCCTGTTTATCGCTTGGCCTCTTGAACTGACTTCGTTTGAACGCCATTGTAAAAAGTGTCTACCACCAGCGCCGCCGCAGATTTCATCGCAATGTGCCCGCTTTTCACCTGCTGCCAGGTTAAAAATAGCAACGAGTACAGGACATTCATAATCCATTCTCTATCCATATCGGAGCGCAAAAAACCCTTCCTCTGCAATAAGTCGATCACATGCATGACCGGTTCTCTCAGCTTCTGATCCGCGGCCTCAATTTCCGGGTTATAGTTAACCGATGCATCATGGGCGAGAAAATATATTTTATCCCCCAGCGGAATAAGTGCTTCTATCAGCTCCGGAATGTAGGCTTCACAGTTTTCTTCATTTAATGGAACACCTCGCATCGTCTCGCTTACCACCTCAATGGCCCGAAATCCCAGGTGAACCATCAGTTGCTCCCTGCTTTCCACATACCTGTGCAGTGTCGCGATCCCGATCCCTGCCGCTTCGGCAATTTCATTCATGGACGCACTCGGTTTGCCGATCAGTAAATTCGTCGCCGCATCCAGTATGGAATTAAGTCTTGTTTGTTTGACTGCCGTCATTTCTTTTTTCATCAGCGGCTCCTCTATTGAATCATATCATGGTAATTTATGATTGATACAGCAATCATTTGATAGAATATACTATCATAATTATATGATAAATGTCCCACCGGCAATAGTCAAACTTGCGGCCGTTTTGTTTGACAACCAAGCATGCGTCCCAACAAAAAAAAGCCTGGGTCCCCACTGCTTATGGGAATCCCGGCCACATCCTCCACAATCATCGGCCCCGGACCGCCTAACAACGGCATTTCTGCCGTTGTTTCCTCCATCATCCGGCCCCGGACCGCCTAACAACGGCATTTCTGCCGTTGTTCCCTCCATCCCCGGCCCCGGGCCACCCAACAACGGCATTTCTGCCGTTGTTCCCTCCATCTCCGGCCCCGGATCGCCTAACAACGGCATTTCTGCCGTTGTTCCCTCCATCCCCGGCCCGGGGCCACTTAACAACGGCATTTCTGCCGTTGTTCCCTCCATCCCCGGCCCCGGGCCACTTAACAACGGCATTTCTGCCGTTGTTCCCTCCATCCCCGGCCCGGGGCCACCCAACAACGGCATTTCTGCCGTTGTTTCCTCCATCCCCGGCCCCGGACCGCCCAACAACGGCATTTCTGCCGTTGTTCCCTCCATCTCCGGCCCCGGGCCACCCAACAACGGCATTTCTGCCGTTGTTCCCTCCATCTCCGGCCCCGGATCGCCTAACAACGGCATTTCTGCCGTTGTTTTCCCCATCCCCGGCCCCGGACCACCTAACAACGGCATTTCTGCCGTTGTTTCCTCCATCCCCGGCCCCGGGCCACCCAACAACGGCATTTCTGCCGTTGTTCCCTCCATCTCCGGCCCCGGCCGGCCTAAGAAAAACGCCTTGCGGCGTCCTTGGTGTATGTGTTCGTTGAAAATAAAGTTCTAGACTGGAGTTGTTGATCTAATGTGGTTTTTCAATTATTAATTTGGCAGCCTTCGCAAAATAAGTTTTAGACTGTTCCAATAAAGTAAGCAGCGGCAGACTAAGACTTGAAAATAAAGTCTTAGTCTGCCGCTGCTGTTTCAGCCTGATATTGAACTAACATTCCCCAGTTAGCGTAACGATTAGTTAATCGAACTCTCAGTTAACATTTGATTTCGACGGAAAGTGATTGTTCCTAATGTTAAGTCAACAGAAACTCTACTACTTCAGCCTTCAGCGTTTCGTGAAATTGCACGCGATCAAAGCCGGGCGGGTCTTGCGAGGGGGGGAAGGCTGGTGAAATCATCTCAGCTGGGAAAGGAGTCAGGAAGGAATAATGTCCGGCATTCTCCACCGTCCGATAGCGAATCATTTGCGGTTCAGCAACACTATTCATGATGATCTGCGCGTGAAAAGGAAGTGCGTAAGGGTCTCGCTCGGCATCCAACATGAGAATGGGGATCCGAACGTTGTTTAATGCTCCCTCATTACGGAACCAAACGGACGCCGGGGCTAGTAAAATCAGGGACCGGATGCGTGAATCATGAGGGACATCGATCTGCTGCGGCTTCCCATCCGGGCTCTCATTAGGGAAGGAAGTCGGGATACCGCCAGCTGCTGCAAGCGCGGTGTAGCCCCCCATGGAATGCCCGATGACCGAATGGCCTCCCGGCTGTAGAAGCCCCTTAAACCTCTCATCTTCAAAAAACCAGTCGGCTGCCATGCGAAGGTGCCGGGGGCGATAGGTGAGGTTTTGGACAGTACCTTCCAAACTATTATCATTGCGGTTATTAAATGGATGTTCGAGAAGGCCAACGATAAAGCCGCTGCGCGCCAAATGCCGAGCGAGCGACCGGTACACAAGCGGTGAACCGCCTGTACCGTGTGAAATGAGGACTAGTCTAAATTTTCCCTCCAGCGGCGCTGCGTCTCTGGCCACCTCCAACGAGTACGGCCCTAACCTATCAGTCTGTTCCCGTGCATCTGTCGGATACATCACGATCATGGGAACGGTCACCTTCAATGCGTTGTCGGTAATTTGTACCTCACAGCAACCTGCATATCCTTCAACAATGTCTTCTATTTTGTTCATCTTGATTTCTTCCTCTCCTTGAGCTACATGCTCCTAATATGGCGAGCCAACGGGAATATATATGTCTAATACCGAATCCTCGTTCATCGGTCCTAGATATCGATGGTCGTAACGCACAAACTCCGGGTAATTCGTACGAATGCTGCCTGACTGGGGTAACCAGGTTTCATAAATGTACTGGATTGTATCGTTGAGTCTCGATAATGTCCCCTTATGAGTAAAAACCGCATAAGTTACAACTGGGAGCAGCTTAGCGACCATTCCCAAGGGAACTACACTCTCCTCGCTAGCCACCTCGACACAAGCGATATACGTGACTTCCCATTGCCTACCTGTAAGTTCAATGACCGCATAAAATATGTCTTCCGTATCCGGCTTTCGCTCAATTTCAAACAAACGCTGCCTAAAGCTCCGCCATAGCTTTCCGACTTCGTCCGAATTGACACCCGGTATCGACATGCCGACCAGATGCAGCTTATTCAGGCAGACAATAGCTGGCACGAGGGAGACGCTGTTATTCAAATGCTGTAGCCCCACTTCATCCAAAGGAAGCTTCTCCATTGCCCGGAACAGCGTGTCCTTCATGTCCCTTTGCTTTCGAAATTGTCCAGGCGAGATGGAGAACATTTTCCCAAAGGCTCGGGCGAAGGATTCCTGAGACTCGAACCGGTACAGGATGGCAATATCTATGATCCTTTGGTTGGTATAAAATAAATCGTATGCTGCTTGTGTCAATCTCCGCTTGCGTATGTACTCCGAGACGGAGTTTGTCGTAACCGATAGGAAGATCCGGTGAAAATGGTACGGCGAATAGCCCGCAGCCTCCATAACCTTGGTGCTTAATCTTTCATCGGTCAGATGATCCTCAATATAGGTAATGGCCTTGATTACCAAATCCTTATAATTCACTGTAATGCCTCCATATCGATATACTCACTTTACGTCAGATGGAACGCTCTGTTTTGATATTTTTTGCGGAATTTTACTTTACTGAGCAGCTAACACTACTTTCCAAGCGTAGATAGTTTCCTGATCAGCCACACTCTTCGGTTCGCCAAAAGAGCGACCTCTGGCAATTGCTCAGTCTCGCTGGTTTTTAACAAATCTGCCCGTCCCTCGGTTAATGATGCATCGTTAGTCTAAGACTTTATTTTCTTTCTACAGTATGATTTACGTTTGTGTTCGGGGAGGGATGGGTGTGGGATTCCGACCGCTGTTGAAGTCCGTGTTCCTTGAATGAAGGGTTACAGCTGTTGGAACACGTACTTCAAAGGCGGGCGCTATCGCTTCTCCACCCCTCACCCATTCCCTTCTTGTTCTACTCTGTGGTGCTTTGTGCTACTTCTTTTTTTCCTAACCGGTCTTCAATCCGGTATTCGTATCCGTGTACTCCTTTGTAGTATTCCGGATACATCTCTCCATCACAGGCTTTGCAGCTAAATTGCGGCGGCACTTCCGGATCCCCATCGTCCATCATGTCAAAGTTTTGAACCACGCTAAGCGGTATGTCTTCCGTTGCTTCGCAGTTCAAACAAATATACTTGATCACCTCTTTGGATAGCATGTACTTGCTTTTGCTTAGCTGCTGCTTCTTTTTCTTCCCTGCTTTTCGTTTCTTTGATACTGGTGACATCCTTAATCATCCTTTCAAGTACGCTTTTTGTAACCTGGCATTTTGCATACTTCACCTTCAATT
Source organism: Paenibacillus sp. sgz302115 (assembly GCF_056120445.1). NCBI lineage: Bacteria > Bacillati > Bacillota > Bacilli > Caryophanales > Paenibacillaceae > Paenibacillus > Paenibacillus sp. sgz302115. The sequence continues at coordinate 257,283 of NZ_JBVYOK010000003.1, read as the reverse complement.
TACCTTCCTCAAGGCAGACTTCTCCCTTGTACTCATATGTCTTCCATTCTCCGTTCCCCTTCATTCCGCCCATCGTGACCAACATATGAACATGAGGGTTAAAGTTCATACGTGCCCCAAATGTATGCAATCCTGCAATGATGCCAGGAGTGACCTTATGCTTTTTCTCGAAATACGCTTTCACCACACGGGCAGCTTCATCCATGAAATCTTTAAGCAACTTTTCCCGATGGCGTAGGAATATTTCCCATAACCCCTCATCGATAGTAACAATGACGTGGCGGTGGTTCACTTGAAATACGTCTTGTTCAAGGATACGTGCCCATTCTTCCGTCTCTCCACATGAACAGGTCGTACAGAGTCTTCCTTTGCAGCGATACGGAACAAGCCGCAGATCGTGGCATCCTTCGCACACGAGCAGCTTAAAACCTTTACTTAGGTCTCCGCAGCCGCGGAACTTCTCTACTTCCTTTAGAACATTGGAACGTAGCTTTCCCTCATGCTTCGCAACAAAGCTATCCCAATGTCCATGTTCATCGAAAAAGATTCGTTTTAGAATGTTCGTCTCCATTTCTTAACTTTACCAAATACAAAAATAAGGTAGAAGACTCCCTCCACCCCGAAATTTTATAAATTCTAGTATGTCAAAAAAAACATGCAAACCAAATTCCTTCGGTTTGCATGTCCAAGTCCATCCGCCGCTCCCCCTTAGGAGAGACGGATTCGCATCGTATAGTCCAGCGGCGTAATCAGGGTCACGATGACCTTCAGGCAGCCATCCGGGTAGGTCATCCCCCGGACTTCGGCCAATTCATGCTCATGTGTCCCCTGATCCAGCTCCATCCAGTCTTCGCCAGCGGTATAACGGATCGTGCCGGATGTCCAGAACGAAGTGTCCCGCAACTCCGGCACAGGCGCGATGCCGGTTCCCTCCAGGCTGCCTTCCTTGCCGAACAGCAGCACAATCTGGGTCAGCACATCGGATGGCGATTGCTGCGTAAAATGCAAATCCCATCCCTCGCTGTGATCGGTCACACGAACCGTGACTTTGCTTGGCTGGGAGTGAGTGAGCGGTCTTTCACCGTGCGGCAGCAAATACCAGGGACTGGCCGGTAAGCCGGACAGTGACGGCAGCTTGTCTCCCGGAACGGGTCCATAATAGCCTTTTTCCGCGGTGGAGCTCAGCAGAAAGCCTATTTCCGTTTCTTCCAGCGACTGCATGGTAATCAGGCCAGGCTCGAAGCTTGAAGCGAGCTGAACTCCGAGCAGCCGGGCCTTGCCGTGCCGCAGCGAGAAATGCGAGGAAGCTTCGGTCATTACCGTTGCACTTGTAGCCCCGCTCCGAATGCGGGCAACCGGAGCGCCAAATTCGGTATGCTGCTTGCTGTGGCGGACAGGTCCGCCGTAGCCGTCTTTTCCGATTTTGCCCAGCAGCTCCTGCCGGTTGAAGGCTCCATTGATCACCTTACGGTAATGCACAGGCAGCGCCTCCGGCTGTACGGTGGCCGCCTGCATTTGCGGATACAGCAGGAATCCGAGCATAATATTATTGGGCAGTGACCCGGGATGGGTGACGGCACTGCCTGCAAGTTCGGCCAGTGCCGCGAACTCGGGGTCACGGTCATGCTCAGCCATCAGCTTATAGCAAAGATAATAATCGGCCAGCGAGAAGACACTCCCAAAATCCTGACGTCCTGAATAGTCCGTCACCACTTCCCCATCCGGGTGAACCAGATATTTCATCATTCTCAGATTCCGGCGTATCGGTTCAAGCAATTCGGGGCGATCTAAATCCTGCGCCGCGTAATAGAGCATAATGTCACTGACTGTGTTGTAGATTCCGTTGCTCCGTTCGGTCCACTCCCCATCCGGCGTAATGTCCATTCCCTCCTGAAGCCACTCATCCGCCCGCTGCTTCAAGCCGTCCAATGCAAAAATACGGTACAAGGAGCCAAGAGCGGCTGCAAGCACCCAGCGGTGGTTGGGAGTATGAACACCGCCGGTCAGCATCGCCGGAACCGTCCGCTGCAGAAACAACCGGATCTGCTGAGTGACGGTGGCTAAAGGCTCCCATGTCTGCTGCTCCAGCAATGTAAGCACGTTGGCTAAGCCAACCACCACGAACGCCGTATCCGGCGGGGAATGATAGTTCGTCCAGCCCGGTGAAATCGTGCCGTCCTCATGCTGGAAACGCAGCATGAAATCCATCGCTTCCTGAAGCTTTTCCAGCAGGGCTATATCGTGATAATACTGTGACGCAGGATTAACCAGTGAAGCGGCCCATACGGCAATAAACTGGGCCGTACCGGTATGGCTCGGCCAGGCAACACCGTTCAGCGGGTCACGCACACCCCCGAAATAGCGGTTGCTCCGGTCAGTGATTTGACGATGAAGCGATTCATTAGTCCACTCATCATTTATAGCGCTTATTCTGCCTAACATCTGCTGAATTCCCTCCGTCTTCCTGCGCCTAAGCTTTTACAGCGCGCTGGGTAATTTTAGAAATAATGGTCCGGTGGCTCTGCTCAATATCCTCTGGAGTGCAGACGGCTTTAAGCTCATACACCTTAACCGGAGCCTGCGCGATAATATCCAGGAAGGAATCGAAGCCTTCGGCATCCCCGCTGTGCACATAAGGACACCAATGATCCGACAGACCGATGGTTTCATGAATATGAACGCCTACAATATCCTTGATCATCGCATTCGCTTCGTTCACATTGTCGTAGAGTCCCATCCGCCCCATCATCATGCCGTGGCCGATATCGTACCATAACCCGACCGGCGCTCCGTTCAGCCCGGATATGATCTTCTTTGCCTCCGCCAGCGTTGGCATCTGATTGCAGCGCGAGCGGGTCTCAATCCCGAATTTGACGTTATAGCCCCGTCGTGCGGACTGCTCGCAGACCTCCTCCAGACTATTGCGGATGCGCTGAAGATAACCGTCACTCAGGGCTTCGCGGCGCTGGATCATTTCAGACCAAAGCTTCTGATAAGCCGGGGATTCCCGCCCTTCTGTGTTGTAAATATCCTTAAGCTGGCTATCAATATCCCCGTCAAAAGGAACCTCCCCCGGATGCACCACAACGGCCTCCGCCCCATAACGGTGAGCATATTCTGCCGATCCCAGCAGCAGCTCTATCGCCCTGTTCCGCCGTTCAGCATCTTCAAATCCAAGCAGAACGGAATCCGTTCCATAGTCAGGATCAGATACATGCGGAAACGTATTGTGCACACTGGAGATTCCAATCTCCCCGCGCTCGATAAGCGGCTCTATCGTCTTCAGCATGTCATGGGTCACGTTGTAGTTAAGCTCAACTCTGCCAAATCCGAGTGCCTTGATTTCGTTAATCATCGACTCGCCGGATTCATGGCGTTTGATATTCCAGCAGGTCGAGAAGGAATACTGTTCTTTGGATGTGAATTCCATTTTAGAAAACCCCGCTTTCAATAGGTTTATTTACTTGCAGTGAGCCTGTTTCTTACTGCCGCCATGGCCCCAATTGCTCCGGCCTGATTGCCTAGCTCAGCCTGTCTGATCACCAGCGGTGTATGAGGAGCATAACGGCTCACCCGGCTTGATATCTCATCCACATACCCCGGATTCTTCTCGACAACTCCACCGCCAAGAATAATCCGTTCAAGATCAAGGGTAATCGAAATATTCTTGATCACAACAGCCATGTGCTCGTAGGATTGATTCAGAATCTGCACTGCTGCTTCATCTCCCTCGGCCGCCGCGGCAAAAACATGCTCCGCCCGAACCTGCCCGCCGTTCGCCATTTGCCGCATCACGGAGAGGCGGCTGTCCTCAAGCAGATAATCCGCAGCCTTCTGGCCGATCCCCGTTCCAGAGACCTCCATTTCAAAAGGTCCGAACTCACTGTTCTCCGAAAGAGCAGATGAACGGTCTGTGCCCGGCTCAAGAATCAGATAACCGATCTCACCGGCAGCAAAGTTAGCCCCTCTGTACAGCCTTCCGTTTAAAATCAAGGCGCCCCCGATCCCCGTTCCAACGGTAACCATCATAAAGTTCTCTGCCCCGGCTCCGGCACCGGCAAAATGCTCTCCCAGCGCGGCCATGTTCACATCATTATCAAGCACCACAATCCCGGAATAATGGGCTGCGATGACAGGGCGAATATCCACTAAAGGCCAATTCAATGCAGGGGCGCTGGAAAGAATCCCTGTGGATTCGTTCATTACGCCAGGGAACCCAATCCCTATGCCGCGTAACGAAGACAACGAGCCTCCGTTAATCCCGCAGATTTGTTCCAATTCGCCAAACAACCACCGGAAAAACACTTGCGGATCACGTGTAAGCTGCGTCTCAAGCTTATGCTGCGCCAGAATCGTACCGCCTTCGTCAGCAAGGCAAATCAGCGTCTTGGTTCCGCCAACATCAATGCCTGCGCTATAAATGTTCATAAATGCTAACCTCCCGTTTTCTCACCAATATTAAAAATGCAGCCTATGCTTATGCTTCGCGAATGTGGCGAAACGCCGCCTGGGTCGCAATTTGTATGGCTCCAAGAACCACATCCTTCTCCCGGTGACGCGAAACAAGCAGCCGCGGCTTGCGGTTCAGGCCGCTTATTCTGGATTCCAGCCGGTGGAGCAGCACATCTCCGTTTCCGCCGAGTCCGCCGCCGAGGATTATAGTGTCAGGAGCAATCACAGCGCAGATATTGGTCAACGCTTCCGCCAGCCTTTCGCAATAAGCTTCGATGACAGACTGTGCCCAGGAATCTCCGCTCCGAACCGCTTCGAATAATTTCTCGGGAGACAATGAGGATGCAGCCGGCAAGTGACGCTGATCCGCGCCTTGCTCCCCGGCCATGCTAGAGGCGAGCCGCAGCAGTCCGCTGGCGGACAGAACATCCTCCAGCCGCTCGCCGCCGAGCTTCATATTGGCAAGCTCACCAGCCCCGCCGCCCAGGCCGCGAAAGATTTGGCCGCCTATAATAATGCCGCCTCCGGTCCCCTCTCCTATCGAGAAATATAAGAGCGAGGGACTCCCGGCCTCACCGGAGCTGGAATGCTCAGCCAGTGCGGCCAGATTCACATCATTTTCGGTCATGACCGGTACCGGGAACAGGCTCGCGAGGCTTGTGCGTTGCAGCGTATTTTCCAGCCCCTTAAGCGGTGTTACCAGTTGAAATACCTCGCCGCTTGCAGGATCAACGATCCCCGGAATTCCAACCGCTCCGGCCTTGATGTTCTCCCAGGTAACCCCGGCTTCCTCAAGCAGAGCTGCAATCCCTTGCACAAGCAAAGCTTCAAACTCCATATCCGCCATGTTGGCTTTCGGCACAGCAAGCTGCTTATAGTGGCAAATCTGCCCCCCCATGTCTGCCAGCGCCATCCTGATGCGGGTAGCTCCCAGGTCAATGCCGATGACATAAAAGCATTTGTTATTGAATTCAAGCAAGGTTGCTTTTCGTCCCTGGGTGTTATCCCCCCTCCCAGTCTCCCTAACCAGTCCCCGCTCTATTAAATGAGCAATGGCCGATGAAACAGTCGGTTTGCTTAACCCGATCTGACGGCTAAGATCCGCCCGTGATTGCGGCCCGCCAGCGATAATCTTGTCCAGAATCAGCGATTCATTCAAACTGCGCATGGCTCTGGGCGTACCTGCAGATTGTGGTTTCATGATCATCCTCTTCGTTATAGTTAGTTAATTTTATTAACTAATTATACGTACTTACTGAATAAATTTCTAGCCCCCGGGACAAGTATTTGACCTGTCTATTCGGGGGCTAACACAAAGTTGATCTCTATGAATGGATTCAGGGAATCAGCTCCAGCCCTTCTCCCGGTTCCAGTACTTTCCCTACCCCTTCCTGTAGAAGTGAAGTGAAGTAGTGAGGGTCTTGTTTGATATTAGGGAAAGTATTGAAATGGATCGGCACAACTTGTTTCGCTTGAAGCCATTCAGTTGCCAGTGCAGCATCCTCTGGTCCCATAGTATGGTTATCTCCAATCGGGAGAAATGCCAAATCAATGTTGTTGCGTTCTCCAATCACTTTCATATCGTAGAACAAACCTGTGTCCCCTGCGTGGTAAATCGTTTTGCCCTCTGCCGTGAACAGAATCCCTGTAGGCATTCCCGTATAGATGATTGTTTGAGTCTCCGGATCAACGTGGCTAGAGCTATGAAAAGCCTGGGTTAATTTCACTTTTCCAAATTCGAATGGATAGGCTCCCCCAATGCTCATGGCATGGGTTCGTACACCGTTCCAGCTGAGAACATCCGCCAGCTCGGCCGATGCAATGACCAGTGCGTTATTTCGTTTCGCAATTTCCACAGTATCTCCAACATGATCACCGTGGCCATGGGTCAGTAGGATTACATCCGCCTGCACATTGGCTGCATTCAAATCGGTGTTAGAGTTACCTGTAATAAATGGATCAATAAAAATGGTTGTTCCATTGGTTTCAATTTTCACAACCGAATGTCCATGATAAGATACTTTCATTTTTCTTCCTCCTTTGGTCGAAACGCTCATCAAATCCTCAATGGCAGATGCAAATAAAACCCTCATAACCCTATGAGAGTTTTATTTGCATGAATGTAATGAAGCATGCTCAAATCGCTATCGAAACATACTACTTAGAAATTCTTCGCAGCGTTGTGCGCTTTTTCGATTGCTTCAGCCTTGATCTGGGGAGCGCGGTCTCCCGCCGTGGACAGGCCTTCCACAAACAGGCTTTCGAAGTCCGTTACGCCGACAAAATTCAAAACGGTCTTCAAATGACGGCTTCCATTCTCGCGTTCCGCCACAGGACCTTCTGAATAGATGCCGCCGCTGGCTTGAATGTGGAATGCTTTTTTGTTATGCAGCAGTCCAACAGGGCCGTTCTCCGTGTATTTGAACGTTTTGGCTCTGACGCAAAAGGAATCAATGTACGCCTTCAATACCGGAGGATAAGAGAAGTTCCACATAGGTGTAACGAACACATACTTGTCCGCAGCGATAAACTCTTCGAGCAAATGATTCAGTTGGGTTACTTTTTCCTGCTGCGCAGCAGTCAATTGATCATAAGATGCTCCCGTTTGAAGCTTGCCCCATGCCTCCAATACATCTGCATCAATATGCGGAATGTTTCGCTGATACAGGTCTACGTGCACAACCTTATCTGCCGGGTGGCTCTCTTGATAGGCTTGTACAAATTGTTCACCAACGGAAAGGCTGTAAGATGCTCCTGGATTACCGGGATGTGCAGTGATATAAAGAACAGTAGACATAATTATAATTCCTCTCTTTCTTATAAAAGAATTAAACAATAAAGGGGGCGAGGCCGTTGCCATAAGACCAGTTGTCTTTCGTGACTTCGATTAGATTGATGAAAACATCTTCCGTTCTAATGCCGCACTGCTGATGCAGTTGTTCAGCTAATACCGCATAGAACTCTTTTTTTACCTCGGATGATCTGCCGGCATTCAGAATGATTTGAACAATGAGAAACCCATCGCTTCTTTCAATGTCCAGACAGTTTGGATCAAAGCTGAAGTTCTCCCGTTTGTGTTCCTCGATAATCAGAAAACGGTCATTTTCGGGCACGTGCAGTTTGTCCACGATCGTTTGGGAGACGACCTCTTTAATACGGGCTTTAGCTTCACTCGAACGTCCTTCCAATGTGACGATACGCGTTAATGGCATGTTGATTACCTCCTCTTTTTGTTGATATGCTTCATTGTATCTGTTAAAATCCTGAACACGAATGTACATGAGTTCGTGTTTGTTCGTATCAGAGATGCTCAAACTATTGAAGCCAGGTGATCAGATGGAAGATGAACAATCTTCGAAAGATTGGCCCCAGGATTGGATTAAAAAAATTCGTTCCAGGCCCGCTAGACATAGTTCTTCCAAACGAATGCGGCAGGTTGACTTGGCAAGACAAGTTGGCGTCGATCCACGAACCGTTCAACAGTGGGAGAACGGAGATCGTCTTCCCAGCGTTGGCAGCCTTAAACGCCTGATTCAAGTCTTTTTGGAGGAAGGACTTTTCTTGGAAGGGGCTCAGCGAAAAGAGGCTGAGGAGCTTTGGCGTGCAGTACAACGTTTTTCAGAAGCGCGTTCGGCAACAAAACGGGAGTTTCCGGATTTTGATGCCGCCTGGTTTGAATCTGTGGCTTCGTTTGAAGGTTCCGCGCAGGAAGGCCGGGTTTCCACGCAAAGCGTTTCACTTGCAACGAAAAGCCAGTTACCGAAGTCTCCTGCTCTCTTTGTAGGAAGAAGCCAATCCATGGCTGACCTGAAAGAACGGCTGAAGCTCCATTCCCTTGTTTCAATCGTAGGTCCCGGGGGGATAGGAAAAACGTCTCTTGCTGTTCGAGTCGCTTCAACGCTTGCAGAAACATATCCGGACGGTATTTGGATGTTTGAATTCGGAGCCGTAAAGGACCCTCATTTTTTGAGCCAGTTTCTTTTATCTACTATGGGACTGCACAATCAAGTGAATCGGACGGATCTCCAAACTATATTGGATGTTGTGTCCGACAAGAGAATGATGTTTATTTTCGACAACTGCGAACACATCATTGATGCATGCGCGGATTTAGCCGAATCACTCCTGATGGCTGCGCCGGTGCTAAGCATCCTGGTCACGAGCCGGGAAGCCTTGAACATCGCTGGGGAATACGCCTATCGGCTCCCCCCGTTAACCTTTCCTGAAGAGTATTCACTGGAGGAGCTCCCTGAACAAGAAATCAAGGATTTTGAAGCCGTCCAGCTGTTTTTGGAACGTGCGCGTATGGCGGCTCCCAGGCTTCAGCCCACATTGCTAAACTTGAAGCTTGTCGGTGCCATTTGCAGAAAATTAGAAGGAATTCCGTTAGCCATTGAGCTGGCGGCTTCCAGAATGAGCATGCTGACCTTGGAGCAGATGGAAGAACGTCTATCGAGTCTGCTGACATTGTTGACTGCCGGAAAACGAAATGCTGTGCCGCGGCACAAAACGCTGAAATCCACGATTGATTGGAGCTACGATCTGCTAACCGGCAAGGAGCAGCTACTCCTGAGGAGGCTCAGCGTATTTTCGGGAGGGTTTACGCTGGAGGCAGTGGAACAGATCTGTAGCTGCGAATCCGCATTGCCCATCCGTGATGATGGACTTGCCCGGGAAAATATGCTTGATCTGTTATCCGGACTGGTCAACAAGTCTCTCGTATCCATCGAAATTAGTAATGACTACCGCTATATCCGTTATTTCATGCTGGAAACTATCAGGGAATATGCTGGCGGGAAGCTGCGGGAAGAAACGGATAACAGTAACAGACATGCCCTTCTTGAACGGCATATTCAATATTACAGCCAAATTTTGAATCGTGCGGAGGCCAAGTTCAGGACTCGCGAGCGTGATGCCTGTCTTGATGAAGTGAGAAGAGAATATGGTAATCTGCTCTCATCCATGCAATGGTCTTACCAAAACGCACATGCCTACCCGATCGGACTTCATATGGTTTCGTGCCTTTACTGGTTCTGGCTTCATGAAGGCAGGTTAAAGGAGGGTTTGTTTTGGCTTGACCGTTTTTTGGATAGCACTGTTCATGAAGAAATGCCTGGTGGAGATTTTGCCAAAGCATTGCATGGGCGGGGCGTCATTCAATTCGTTCAAGGAAACGTTGAGGAGGCTATGATTTCAACAACACGCTGCGTTGATCTCGCCCGTGATCTGAATCATTCTGCGTTATTAGCCTCCTCTCTTCGCCTGATGGCATTTATTTGTATAAAAAAGCTGCATTTAGGAGAAGCCGAGCCTCTGATTAAGGAGAGCGTTGATATTGCCAGAAAAACGAAGGACATGTGGAATTTGGCGTCTTCGTTACATGCTTACGGAAAGCTGAAGCTGGAACAAAAGGAGTATCATGACGCATCTATACTTCTACAAGAGAGTGTGTACTTCTTCGAAAAGGTTCAGGATAAATGGGAAGTATCCGGTCCGTACGAAAGCCTCGGTTATGCAGCCTTAAAACTTGGGCAAGTCGATCAATCCATTGAATGCTTCAAAAAAAGCATTGCGATTAGCCAAATCTACAAAGGATCATGGATTCTTTCTCGTGGAGTAGAAGGGTTGGCTATAGCGTTATGGACAAAGAAAGCTTATCCGGAAGCGGTCATTCTTCTGAGTGCTGCGGAGAAATGCCGCGAAAGCTTCGGAGGTACTGATGTTCCAAATTTTCCTGTGGAGCATAACGCATTGCTTCTTGATCTTCAGCACGTGTTAAACGAACAGGAAATGCGTGACATTTGGAACAAGGGCAAGAGTCTAACGAAAGATCAGATTCTTGCATATTCGCTAGAAACTTAGGTGTGAGACACCAATGGGTATTCGCTTCGATTTTGGTGCCGTCGACAAAGTAATGTACAAAGAAACCGTTCCTTTCGTAAATGGTGGGTCGCACTTCCATTTTACCAAGGAACGGTTTCTTTTTTGTATCTTTGAGAAAAAGGGGGGTCAAGACCCTTCTTGACATTCATCTTTACCTGTAACTATAATGGTTTCATTAAGAAGGAGTCAGCATTACGACGATCCGGGTCGCAAAGGGCAGAGTGACTTCGCTGGCGGCATTCAAGCATTGTATCCTCAATTATTCAATCATAACAAAGGAGTGGATTTATCATGGCAACTGTATTGTACGTAACCGCTCATCCTTTCAAAGACGATACTTACAGCTTATCGGTCGGCAAGCATTTTATCGAAACCTATCAGGAGGCCAACCCGGGCGATGAAGTCATTCATTTGGACCTGTACCGCATGGATCTACCACAAATCGACGCCGATATTCTAAGACGCTGGGGCCAACCGCCAAGCGGCCCTTCCTTCGATGAGCTGAGTGAGGAGTCGAAGGTCAAGGCGGTAATGATGCGCGAGCTCTTGGATCAATTCATGGCAGCGGATAAAATCGTCATTGTCAATCCAGTATGGAATTATTCTTTCCCGTCGGTTCTGAAAACGTACATTGACACGGTTGTCGTTGTAGGAAAAACCGTTAAGCGGGCCGATAGTGGGCTGCGGGGTTTGTCCGGTTTGACGGGAACTCAGCAAGGCAAAAAAGTGATGCACATTCAGGCCTCCGGCACGGTTCTCTCCCACGGGAAGTTTGAAGATGTTGAGTTCAGCCACAGTTATATAAAAGCTATCATGAATTTGCTGGGCATTGACGATGTACAGGCTATTTTTGTTGAAGGTATCAGTGAGCAGCCGGACCAAGTACAGAGCATAAAGGAGCAAGCAATCCGGCAAGCCATTTTGGCAGCCAAAGCGTTTTAACAGCCTAAAGAAGAACCAGAGAGCTTGACTATGGATAAGAGGGACAGCGCTGTTAATCTTCCCTCTTTACATCTTTAATCAAACCATACAATATAATATCGCTCATCGCCTTTATCCCGGATTCAAAGCTGACCTGATTCCTGGCAATGAATTCATAGTCCAGCAGCTTTCTCAGGGTTTCATTCAGCATCAGCTTGAGGATTACCGTATTTACTTCCTTCAGTTCTTGCTTCTGTGCCCCTTCCTCAACCAATCGAATAACGTCGTCCCAAATGGTGTTCAGGTATTGATTCACCTTCTCGTACAGATTAGGGTAATACCGCTGAAGATCATCAGTATGACGGATAATGGTGCCAATGGAATAAGCATCGGGAATGTTCTGAAAATACTGCTTTAGTTTCTCATGCGTCGAAAGCTCTTGATTTTCCAGAATATCCTTATCCGACTTAATGATTTCTGTAAACACAAAATCTATTGCCTTCTCGATCATCTCATCCTTGCTCGAAAAATAAGCATACACGGTACGTTTGCTCGTCCCCAGCTCTCTTGCCAGATCCTCCGTCGTAAACCGCGAGCCCTTAGACCCGAATAATTTCAAAATCTTCAAATATACGTTGCTGTCCATATTCTAGCACCTCAAGTCAATTGGCGTGGAAGAGGTTTTACCATGCGATAAAGATGATACGGGTTTTTATCTATGGAATCCGCAATTTTGAAACCCATCTTCTCGTACAGATTAATCGCCCGGCTGTTTTCTTGCCTCACGGTTAACGAGAGCTTGTCATAGTTGCTGAGCCTGGCTCTTTCCTCTGCAAAATGAATTAATCTGGACCCTATGCCCGTTCCCCGGCTCTCCGGCAATGTAGCCAAGGTTCCGATATGATATTCATCCTCTCTTCCCTCTTTCATGGATACCATCGCCCAGGTCTCCCGCCAGTTTGCAAGCGAATGCTTGACCAATTTCCATTTGCGGAGCTTGATTAATTCCCGGATGGTGGGCCAGGCCAGCTTATTCATAATGGAAACAGGGTAGCAGGTGATCAGCCCGAGGGTTCTGTGGTTGATCTGCGCTTCAAAAGCATACCGGTGGCTGAAACGGTTGAGCCCCAGCCTCCATAATTTCTGCATGGTGTGCTCAATTAAATTGGAGTCCTTAGATCCGACAATGGGATACACCATATAATCCAGCGCCATGCTGTTAAGTCTGCCTCCGGCTGCCGAGTCGATTTTGCCAGGAATGATTGAGATATTGTCCATTGATAAACGCCTCCTCACAATGTGGTACTGAAATGGTTTTTGTAGTACCAGAATACAGAGTACAATTTCTCTTGTCAAATCTCGCACTCCTTATCATGGAAAACACTACGTTCATCAAGCGCTGCTGCTGCGGTTTTTGAACAGGGTAACGACTGCAATCAGTAACATGGGAAGCACATACGCCAGATTATCGAGTAGGGTCCACACCACGTATCCATCCTCATTGAAGGAAGCCTGGTCATGATACATGGTAATAGAGAGCAGCAAGCAGAGAAGTGCCACGGGAAAGATCACGACCCGGTAATCCTTTACTTTAAATACATGCGACAATACATTCGTCAAAATAAATATCATAATCGAGGTCTTCATGTACGAGCCGGCAATTAATGAGAAGCCGATGATAGGCTCGACCCTTTCAATAATCTCCTGAACATAGATCAGCCTGGCCAACTGATACAGGGAATAACTCATCTCGCCCGCTAAAGGCCCTAGAGCCAGAATGGTGCAAAGGACAGAGATCATTAATATAACTCCGTTGATAATCAGGGCAATGATCATATATTTACCGAGACCCCGCTCTTCGTCCTTACGGATAAACGGAAAAATTGAAGCATACAATACGACTTCTGTAAACGGAAAACCGTATATGATATAGGCTCCGTGCAGAATCGGTTTGAAGCCGTCAGCCATAACCGGCAGCAGGAATTCAGGGTGGTAGTTGGCGGAAGCCAAGACCACAACCAGAACAACAAACCCATACATCATAATCAATAAAATGAAAAACATCCGGGCCATCACTTCAATTCCGGCCCGGGCGGTTACGGCAGCCGATACAAAAAACAAGGTATTAATTACAGTTACAGGCGTGTTGGTCATTATTGTACTGTTGAAGAACCCGCTAATTTCGATCACGATGGCGGTGTTCTGCCAGAACAGCGCACAAGCAAACGGGATCATCAACAAGTAGGTCAGCCATTTCCCGAGCGCTTGATTGCTGTATTCAACGAAGGTCATACCCGGATATTGCTTATGCAAATACAGGATGCAGATCAGCAGAAATAACCCCATTGTCCAAGCTATGGAGAAGGAAATCCATGCTCCGTTTTTAGCAGCATTAATCAGCGGGGAAGGAATCAGAATAATGGACGATCCGGTCATTCCCGAAAGAAACAGAATAGCTGCCTGGAGCGCACTGATGCTTTCTTGGTTTTTCATGGGTTCCTCCACGGTTATGAAGTAGGTTCAGCCCGGAGGTCTGAACCAGGCTGCGAGACGTCTGGACGGAGCGAGCAGAAAGAAATCAATGAGCTCATCCAGATTGGGCCAGGAAAGATCTAATGCGTATATTAAGCCAAGATAAACGATAGGCAGCATAAGCGACAGGTACAGGATACGTGATCTGCGGCTTATCCTTTTCCACTTGGGAAGATCAATAGCCAGCATTGCGGCATTACAGCTTATGAAGAAAATAAATTTCGCAGCCATGTCTATCCCCCTTGTCTATAGCGGCTTACCCGCCTGCATTCCTGTATTCACAACATCAACCTCAACTGCGATCTTAAATTCAGCCCTGGCGAACCGCCCGTCCCAGGCTCTCTTCCAGCGTTTCCATAATGCCGGATTTTTCTGATAAATCCGATTCCCGATGCCAAGCGCATCCAATTGCTCCTTCTGAAGAAGGGTGATGGTCCTCCGCAGGTCAGCCTGAAGCTTGTCTTCGATTTTCCCTGTAAATTTAGCTTGCTCCGCCCTGGTTGTGACGGAAGAACGGTGGAGCTCGCTGATTGCTCCTATGATTTTGATATGTAAGCGGGCAACAACATCATCGCCCGAGGTAAGGGTTGTTACCTTTGTTTTTGCGGAGAGAACCTGAAGGCTTTCCTTATCCGCTATTTCAATAACGCCTTTGCTGTATTTTCCAAGCAGCATTAATAATGCCTGGGTGTCAGCCGGACTCATGATAACGTCCACCAGCTTCCCTTCCTTAAGCAGAGCAACTCCGGCAGTAGAGATTTCATCTGAGTCCTTCTCTTTAAATACATAAGGAACCGCCGTGATTTTCGTTTCGCTTTTTAATTGAATCGCCAGATCGAGCAGAGGAACCTTCGACGTTTTGGAGGAAAACCTGGCGGTCGATTCTTCCATTCTTCTCAGCTGCTGGCCAATGGTATTCTCAATGAATGGCTTGATTTTTAAATAATCGCTGGCTTTTCCCTCTGCGATCAGCACAAGTATGGTTTTTCTAATCTCGTTATCCCGCATGAAAAAATCTAGCAGGTCTTCTACCCCTTGCTTCCGGGACAGCTCTTCCCCAAAAATAAGCACACGCATATGATCCATTTTAGCTTCTCTTCCGAAATGTATGGGGATATCTTCTATCGCTTCATTCAAGCTCTTGCCCTTGGTTCGGATAGTAATCCCTTTGGGCGGCTGCTTCGCGGCTGCTGTTGACTCCCCTGATCCCGATGGATTGTAAAAAAGGGTAGTCAGGTTCAATTCCCCATTCTCGGCAAGGTCAACCGCCACTGCTTGTGCATACCCGTATTCCACCAGCTCCGCCTTGTCCCAGCAGCCCGCAAGCAGAAAGACCGCAGCAATGGAGAAAATAATAGCGATACGCCGCGGTCTCATGGTTAATTCTCTCCTTTCCTCTTATGCAAGTGGCGGTTTCGCGGGTGATGAAGCAGCATTTTTCGCGGGGCAACGACGAGCACATCCCGTAATTGAGTGATATTAAGCGGCGCCAGGCTCGCCAAGTATGGCTGGCCCAATGAGCGCAGGCAGACCAGATGCAGCAGTGTCATGAGCAGTCCGAACATAATGCCAAGTCCGCCTAATGTGCTTGCGAGCACCATCAGGGGGAAGCGCAAAATACGGATGGTGATAGCCATGCTGTATTGAGGCAGCACAAACGATGCGATACCGGTAAGGGCCACGACAATGACCATCACCGGGGAAGCAATCTTGGCTTGAATCGCAGCCTGGCCGATAACAAGCGCACCGACAATGCTTACGGCAGAGCCTACCGGACGGGGCAGTCTGATTCCGGCTTCCCTGAGGAACTCGAAAAAAATCTCCATGATCAGAGCCTCCACAAAAGCAGGGAAAGGAATGCCTTCCCTCGTATCGAGAATAGCCAGCAGCAGAACGGTCGGGATCATCTCGGAATGGAAGGTGGACAAGGCGATGTACATGCTCGGGAGCAGAAGTGCGATAACGAATGCAGCAAATCTGAGTATACGAATCAATGTAGTAAAGGCTGTTTGTTGATAGTAGTCCTCACTGGACACAAGAAATTCAAAAAATAGTCCCGGACAAATCAGTATTGTCGGAGTTCCGTTCACCATTACGATAATCTTTCCGTCCAGCAGGGCAGCCACCGCAGTATCCGGCCGTTCCGTGTAGCGCACTTGGGGAAAAGGCGAATAGGCCGAATCCCTGATCCATTCCTCCAAATAGGAGGTTTCCAGTATCTCTTCAGTGTCGATGTCCGCAATTCGCCGTTTGAACTCTGACAGTGATTCAGGATTGACGGCTCCGTCCAGATAACCGTAGGCAATCCGCCTCTGGCTCACTTCTCCCGCCGTGAAGTATTCAAATTTCAGCTTGGCTGACTTGAGCAAACCGCGAATCAGGCCGATGTTGATGTTCAATTCTTCAATGGTGCTGTTATGCGGGCCTTGGACGACCGGTTCTGTGATGGGTTCGCTAATTTGCCGGTAAGGAAGCCCATTCGTTGCATAGCTGATCGCTTCCTCCCAATGATCAAATAAAATAACCACCGCACCGCTTAATATCTGGTCATACACTTGATTGATATCTTTCAGCATCTTGGCAGAATAGGCGGTTACTCCATGCTTGCCGAAAAAGCGTATCATCGCCTCAGGAGTAACAGCCTCCCCCGGGCCAACTTCATAGGTAACCAGATCCTGCAGCGCTGATTTCATGTAATTCAAATGATCATGCGGAACCAGCGTTTCAAAATAGACCGAGTATGCCGTGTACGTAAGCTCCGGACCGTAGCTCCAGGGGATGAGAGTGAGATCAGTGCAATCGGTGAAGGTATCCTGGATCTGCTTCACATTCTCGGCCAAGCATTTCAATATCATCCCCGTCCTCCTCCCGCCAACCCTTTATTTAAGCTATTTGGGATATGTTGTTTAATATCCCAATAAGACGAAGCTTTTATTCTGCACCGCAGCTTAAAGTAGGTCTACGTCAGTAATAAATCTGTCTCTTTAAATGATGCTATGGTATTCTTTTTGTTATGGAAAGAGGTGGAAAACAATGAACATTTGGGAAGGTAACAAAGTCAGATTACGAGCAATTGTACCTGATGATTGGATGAAATTTCATGAGAATGATCAGGATTCAGAGGGAGCCAGATCATCAGATGCAATTAACTTTCCAAGATCGGAAGCTGGAACTAAGTCGTGGGCTGAACAGCAAGCCTCGAA
This sequence comes from Paenibacillus sp. sgz302115, assembly GCF_056120445.1. NCBI lineage: Bacteria > Bacillati > Bacillota > Bacilli > Caryophanales > Paenibacillaceae > Paenibacillus > Paenibacillus sp. sgz302115. The sequence goes on along the minus strand of NZ_JBVYOK010000003.1, from coordinate 240,292 downwards.
GGGTGCAGATGGGGAGAATATTATGCTTGCTATTGAAACTCTTGATGGAGAGTTAGTAGGAAGTATTAATTCACATAATTGTGATTCCCGCAACGGAACTTTTAAATATGGCGTAGCTGTTTTCCGTAAATACTGGCGAAATGGATACGCATCGGACGCTGTAACAATCTTACTCCGATATTATTTTAATGAATTACGTTATGTGAAGGTAACAGCACATATATATGCTTTCAATGAAAGTTCCATTAGATTACAAGAGTATCTTGGCTTTAAGCAAGAAGGTAAGATTAGGAATATGCTCTTTACGAATGGACAACACTATGATGAATACGTTTATGGGCTATTAAATAGTGAATTTAATGTGTAAAAGATGAATATCAACCAACAAAATGGCACAAAGGGACAGCCATTTGCCGTCCTTTTGTGCCATTTTGTTATAGTCATAACTCTCTCCATTTTAAGAAATCTTCCCGGCATTGCTGTACTTGAGCGGAAGCCCCATTTCTCCGGCGATAAACAGGAATAGCTCCTTGTCGATCTCCAGATGCCCATACCGAAGCTGTGAACGATATTGGCTCCATAGCGGATGCGCTGATACCGTTTGCAGTGACACTGGCCGGGAGTACGGGAAGAAATCAACGTTCCTGCGATAGGGACGAAATTGTTCTCCCATCTGGAACTCATATACATCCGAATCCTTTATTCGGCCGATAGCGGTAAACGCCTGGCATTTCTCTGCAGCATGGAGGGAAATCTTGGGGCTGTAATAGATGATCCAATCCTTCTCCTGCATGCGGCGGAGCGGGTGAGCCTTCCCGTGACAGAGCTGGCAAAAGCCTCCTTGGACACCAAGCTGCACATGCTCTTCTGAAGCGACACCAATCCAATATCTTGGCATGGTCATCGCCCGCTCTCGCCGTCAAAGCGATAACCGGCAAGCAGCCGCAGAGCTTCGTTGAAGGCGGTCTTCGTATCCTGCAGTTGCCCAAAGTATAGCTCATCTACCTGCTCCACCATAGGAAGCGCCAGCTTGAGAAGCTCCTTTCCCTTGCCGGTCAGAGCAATGGCTTTGGCACGGGTATCTGTCTTGGATGCCTCTCTGTAGACAAGCTCCTTCCTCTCCAGAAGCGTCAACACCTGTGAGACCGTCATAACATCCATATCCGCCGCATTCGCAATCATTACCTGCTGCACTTCCTCAAGGCTCTTCTGCAGGTAACCCAGTGTCGTCAGGACAACGAACTGCGGATGCGTAAGATCAATGGTCTTAAGCTGCCTCTTCAATTCGGTATGCCAGTTGTTATAGGCCTGGATGAAGAGAAAGCCTGTTGATTGAGACGAATCAGTAAACTTGGATGGAAAATCCGTCATTGTTCAACTACACATTTCAAAGCGTATACGGACCCCGGAACATCACTGAATACCTGACTTACAAACTGAATATGTTCAGGAGTGACTGCAGCATCCTGTAGCGAAACTGTGTGTTTGATATATAGTTCACCGTTCTTCTCCAAGATATCGTGGCCGAAAAGGAGGCTGCCCACACCTGGAATCACTGTCTTATCCCAGAAGGATTCGTTCTCCCGCACCGAAGTCAATTCAAAATGAATTGCCGGTTGCCCTTCAAGCTCCATAACACCAGTACTTCCAGTAACAAAATCACCCTGGAGGGAGATGTTAAGCAGATCATCCTCCCAGACAAACCAGTTTTGAACATCAGCATAATAATGCCAGATTTTCTCCCGTGTCGACTGTACCTGTAATTCGAAACTGAGTTCCATGAACAAGCCCCGCTTTCTATTGTAAGTTAACTTATTATAATTATACTTACAATATTCTGTCAAGGCTTATCCCAGCGATATCCACCTCATACTGGAGTGTTCATCGAAGATCAGCTTCACACCGGATGGCGCTCTTCCCTCTTCATCAAATATTTCCAGCACATTCAGCTCTTCCAGCCAAGCCATCGGAAGCTTGTAATCCTCCTGAGGGCCAATACCCCAATATCGGCCAACATCAATTCCGTTCAGCTTCACATAACCTTTGCTCATTCCGGACAGCCGGAGCTTCAGCTTGGCATGGACACCTTCCGGGCATTCAGGTTTGTGGAAATGAAAAGAGTGGCATACCGGCCCTTTGCCAGTCTGCTTATCCTGAACTGCACTTTGCTCAAGCACACTCGCATCTTGAATGGACCAGCCGTTCAGCTCATTCTGCGAATGGTAGCTGATCAGCTCCAGCCGGTCTATCGGTGATTTGATATATTTCATTTCGATGGTGTTAAGCCCCTCACGGATATAGGCGGAGATGTCCATCGTATGGAACATGAACCAATCCTTATACCCTGTGATATCTATGGACTCGCCATTAATCTTAAGCTCTCCGCTCATCGCGCCTACCAGAACAGCCCGGTCCTGCCCCTGAATGGTAAAGGTCCGCTGCATTACAGTGCCTGCCTCTACGCTGCAGACCTGTCCGAGATGCAGAGACTGCCCTTCATGCTGCCACTGATCACGCAAGTCAACTGAATTGCCATCCAGAAATACGGGACCCTGAATACCTTTGAATTCACCGAGAAACGGGGAGAAATTCAAACGGCCCATATTCTGCACAAGCAATTGCAGCCGGTTGGTCTCATTAGGCTTCAGCTTAAGCTCGATGGATGATGCTCCAACCTGGCGAACCAACTGCGACTCTTCACCATTGACATACACTCTAAAAGTATCCTGAACTTTTGGAATAACTAACGTTCTTACTTCATCCGGACCCTGCTCGAAATCACAGGTATACAGAAGATAGCCATACGGCACTTCCATACTGGAGAAATCCAGCGGGACCTCGGAGTACACACGCTCATCCGAAGGCGATAAGGTCACGGACGATGTAGCGATTAGGCTTAATTCAGGCTTCTCAAGATGCACATAGGGTGATCCGTCCAGTAGAGCAGAGGCATCCTCCCAGTTGCCCAAATGAAGAACCTCATGCTCTCTCCGGCTTACCACCGCCTTGATTTCCCCTTCTCCGGTGATGTCCATATCCGGGTAGCCCAGAGCCCAGCGGATACCAGACGGACCTGCTATGCGCCAAGCAGAATCGGCCATATCTCCGTTCACCAGGATAAGCTGGAACGGCTTCCCGCCGGTAGAGATGGACAACACCTGCGGCTCCGAGAAATGAAAGCTGTCCAGCGTTAGTTTCTTGAGGTCACCGCTCAGCTTCATAAGCTGCGGCTGTTGCCCCGTTAGTTCAATGGACTGTCCGGCTTCAATTTCGATCCATGAGCGGGTCCCGTTGTCGGCAGCAATGATCAAAGTGTGAACTCCCGCTATTTCCTCATTGCTGAGCAAATAGGAGTTGCATGTCAGGAATACCCCTTGGGAAATTTCCAATTGTTCGAGAACAGGTGTGATGGCTCCAGGCTTAACGGTAACCGGGATGGTATTTCCACGGGACAAGGTAAGAAACGCATTCTCTCTCTCCTGCTTTCCGCTCTCCACAAACCAGATGCGCTCCCTCCCGCGTCCCCTGGAACGCGCTGTGAATCCTTCGGTTAACCGGACCGGGACACTCTGGTCCTCCTCCGCATTCAGCAGGAATCCGCTGATTGCCTGGATATAGTAGGACAGCTTCTTGGCTACAGCATATTTCTCTGTCACTCTGCCGTACTCGTTCAAGGGCGCATCGTAATCATAGGAAGTGACCATGAAAATATCGCTAGCGCCGACTGTTCTTCCGCCATAACCGCCAAAATTCGTTCCCCCGTAGAACATATAGTGGCTTATGCCGCTATATCCTGCACGCAGCACCTCCAGTGTTCTTTTCTCATAGAGATCGGCTGTCTTCTGCGTTGCAGCCTGTGCTCCCCAATGCTCAAACCAGCCTGTCCAGAACTCGGTTACAATCTTCGGCATCTCCGGCTGCTTGCGCTCAAGCTCCTCGTAATGCTGGTCAGCATTCGACCAGAAATTCGCCCCTTCGATAGCGCCCTCCACAACGCCTACACAGGTAATCAGCGGCACTTCTATCCCCCGCTGCAGCAATCCGTCTCTTAAATATTTCATATAGTCGGCTGCGGTCTCATCATCTTCAAGGTATCCATATTCATTCTCGATCTGCACAAGGATCACGCTGCCTCCCTGTGTAATCTGACGCTCCCGGATAATAGGAATGATCTTGTCGAAATACCGGTCCACATAATCCAGATACGGCTTGCTGCAGGTTCTGAACGCAACCTCTTTTTTATTGTTCAGCCACCACGGGAACCCTCCAAAGTCCCACTCTGCACAAATGAACGGGCCCGGGCGGGCAATAACCCATAACCCCAGCTCCGCACACAAATCAAGAAAAGCCCCGCAATCCCGGTCATCTTCGAAGCTCCATTCCCCTTCCTGAGGCTCGTGCACATTCCAGGCAAAATAGGTATCAATGCAGTTCATCCCTGCCAGCTTAGCCTTAACAAGCACTTCGCGCCATTCCTCTCTTGGCATACGGAAATAGTGGATGGCCGCGCTGTTCAGGAAGACCTGCTGCCCGTTAATGGTATAGCTTCTCTTGTCGTAATTTACAGTCATTCTCCCCACACCTTTCTCTCTACTCTTTAATCCGGATATCGGAGATTACAATGGTCGTAATGGATTGCTGCGGCACAGTCAGCCGTACTCCGTTAGTGTACAACGGCACTTCCGATGGCTCTAAATTTTTGTCCGCAGAGGTCTGGTAGACTTGAGCCGCAGTGCCTTCATACTCAAAAGGAGTCAAATCATAGGTTACCTCTTTCTCTGACTGTTCATTTCTGACTACAATCGTAAGCTGATGTTTATCTTCGTTGTACGCCGCTATTGTCCGTCCATCATCCGTCAGCAGGATACGGGAATCCGGGAGAATGAAACGGCTGAAGTTGGCCATCGCATAATACTGCTTCGTCACTTCATAGCTCTCGCCCGAGGTGAAATCAGAGTGGATGAACCCCCAGTTGTTCTTCGCCCCCTCATCCTCAACAGCCTGCCAGTAAACCCACGCGGACGGTCTAAGCACACGCAGATCAAAAATAATCCGTTCACCAAGCTCCATTACACTGCTCATATCCTGGTGGTTATGCGGCTCACTGCCGCCCGTTCCGTATTCAGACATCCATAGGCGTTTGCCTTTCTCCTGCGCGAAATTCCGCAGCTCTTCCAGCTTGCTTCCGTTGTACGTATGGGTATTGATCTGGGACAAGCGGCCCAGCGTGGCCTCATCATAGAACGAAAGCATTTCCATCGTTTCATCCACACTATTCTCGTCAGGTCCGCTGATCACCGTATCGTTCAGCCCTTTGGACTTTAGAGATTCGGAGACCTTTTGAATGATTTCCATCTGCTTATCCACGCTGAAATGGCTGCCCTCTTGAATATTCCCCTTCTTCCACCAGTCAGAAGCCGGTTCATTCAGCGGGTTCAGCGTACGGAACGTCACGCCCCACCGCTCTTTGTATTGTTTGACAACCTCGGTCAAATAATCAGCAAAGGCTCCGTAATATTCATCCTTCAGGTTGTTTCCCCCGTCAACCGCTCCTGTGACGGAGCCGCTGACGGTCATCCAGTAAGGCGGGGAATTGGAGAAGGCTTCGGCAACCGTAACTCCACGCTCTATAGCTTCAAGCAGAACCTTGCGCTGGCCCGCGTCAGCTTCCCAGTCCCATTTTCCCTCTTCAGGCTGAAAGCCGGGAACATCACCGCCAGGCCGCAGCGTATTGTGCGCAATGTTCGGATCTTCACCCCCGCCGATGTTATAGCGGACGATGTTCAGCCCAAGACCCTTTTCACGGTCAAAGACAAGGTCCATCACTTCATCCAGCTTCTGCCCATCCTTCCATTGCCCCAGTACATGTCCCCACCAGGCAAGGGAAGTGCCCCAGCCTTCAAAGCCGTCATAGCCATCCTTCGGGTCTACATGGATAGCAGACTCATCCAGCTTCAATAGCCTTGATGCTTTCTTGTCTTGTGATTGATTTACCATAATTCCTCCCAATACAGCTAATGTTAAGACCAGGGTGCTTAGTAGAATAACTCGCCGGTTCACTTTTCTCATATTTGGGTTCTCCTCGGAGCGATCCGTTATTTAATCCCGCTGCTGCCGCCGCTAATATTTGCTTCATATACAAATCTTTGCCCAAGCATATAAACAAGAATCATTGGAATCGTCAGGAACAGCGAAGCGACCATGACCATATTCCACGGAGGAATTTGCCCACCCGATGCTGTACTTATCAGCTGCACACCAAGCGCCAGTGGAGTTTTGTCAGGATCATTAATGTAGATTAACGGCCCCATGAAATTCCCCCAGTTGTAGGAGAAAGAAAAAATACCAATCGCCGCCAGAATCGGGTAGGTCATTGGCAGAATGATTTTCGAGTAAATTCCCATATGCCCCATTCCATCAATCATCGCCGCCTCATCAAGCGATCTCGGGATCGACATAACGAATTGGCGGATTAAGAACACATTATAAGCCCCTGCGAAAAAGCTCGGCACGATCAGCGGCAGGAACGTATTCACCCAGCCCAGCTCCTTGAAAATAACAAACTGGGGAACCATCGTCACTTCACCAGGAATCATCATAGTGCTCAACAGAACTACGAACAAAATCCCGCTGCCTTTTGCCTTCAAACGGGCGAACCCGTAAGAAACGAAGGACGCGGAAGCGACCGAGCCAATCACTGTCCACACGGTAATAATCAAGCTGTTCTTCAAGTAGGTTCCCAGGTGATAATCTGAGAACACTTTCGTGAAATTGGCAATGGTGAATTCTCGGGGGATGAATGTAAAGGCTACTTTTACCGTGGTAGCATCACTGGCAAAGGCAATCGACAGCATGTAGATAAACGGAGCGAACAGCAAAATACCTACCGCGCATAAAATCACATAGGAAACGCTTTTTTCCATCAAGGATATTCTAGCCATTTTCTTTCCCCTCCTCGTAATGCACCCATAAAGCGGATGAACGGAACACAATCAGTGTCAGCACCAGGATGATGATGAACAAGATCCAGGCAATGGCCGAAGCGTATCCCATTTTATAGAACCGGAAAGCATTCTGGAACAGGTACGGAACGACCATCTGACTTGCGTTATCCGGCCCGCCTGCGGTTACGATGAAGACCTGGGCGAAGGTTTGCAGCGCCCCGATAATTCCCGTGATCAGATTGAAGAAAATGACCGGGGTAAGCATTGGAAAGGTAATGGAAAAAAAGCTTTGTCCGCTGCTCGCTCCATCAATCGACGAAGCTTCATACAGCTCAGGGGGAATCCCTTTCATACCGGCAAGCAGCAGCACAACCCCGCCGCCGACTCCCCAGAGGGACATGAGAACCAGAGCAGGTTTGACCCAGTTGGGATCAAGCAGCCACCGCGGCCCCTGAATGCCAACAAAACTCAGCATTTCATTAATTAAACCCTCTGTCGGAGCGAACAATCGGATGAACAGCAGCGAAGCGGCCACAACCGGAACCACCGAAGGCAAATAATATAACACCCGGAAGAAGGTGATGCCCTTCAGCTTTTTGTTCAAATAGTAGGCAATCCAGAGTGAGATGGTCATACCCAAAGGAATTGCTATTAGTGCATAAAAAAATGTATTCCCGACAGATTTCCAGAAAATGGGGTCATCGGTTAATAAATTGATATAGTTCTCAAAGCCAATAAAATTGGGGGACTGGAATAAATCCCAATCTGTAAAGCTCATATAAATAGAGAATATAATCGGTCCCAGCGTTAAGCCCAAGAAGCCAATTAACCAAGGGGAGATAAAAATATAAAACCAGCGTCCGTCCTTGTTCTTCATAAAACCACCTCCGCATTTACTCCCAAGTAGAAACAGGGATCAGCTCAAGACAGCTAATCCCTTGATCTCTTGCCTGTTGGATGTTCTGTATCTATTATTTGTACAGTTTATCGAGTCCTTGTTGGATTTGCTTAACGGTATCGTCAAGCGTTGCTTCATTGAAGAAGAAAGGAGCCAGCTTGTCATCAATAACCTTCATCATTTCGTTCCATTTAGGATTCAGCGGCTCGGCGTACAGCTTGGATTCACTGAATGCCGCCATGTTGATTTTCTTGCCGCCATACTCCGCGTTAACAAACGCATCGCTGGTCAAAGCAGGCTTGGTAGCCGGAGCATCCTGACCGCTCTCAATAATCGGCATTTGCGCTTCCAGTGCAGTCAGTCCGCTAATGATTTTAAATGACTCTTCCTGATGCTTGGACTGTTTGGTAATTGTCAGACCATTGAAGAATGCATTGGTCTCACCCCAGATCGGTGAAATATCCCAGTTAATGCCTTCAACCTTGGACAAGGAGCCGATGTTCCAGAAGCCTGTGGTTTCCATTGCGATTTTACCTTGAGCGAACAGCGGATCTGCGCCAACGTTCCCCATATCTGCAATTTCAGTAGTTGTTGGGGAAGTACCGTACTTGTAGCTCATATCATTCAGCAATTGCAGGGCGTCACGAACCTGTGGTGTATCGAAGGTAGGCTTGTTATTCGCATCAAACAGCGAACCGCCATTCTGGTAGACTAGCTGCATCCACTGCGGCCACCAGGAGCCTGGATAGTATCCCCATTGAACCGTCTTGCCGCCTTCCTTAACGGTCAGCTTTTTCGCTGCCTCAAGCAGCTCCTTCTGCGTCCAATCCTTGGTAGGGTAAGCCACACCCGCTTTGTCGAACAGGTCTTTGTTGTAGAAAAGCACCATCGCTCCTGCACGGTCCAGCAAGCCGTATTGCTTGCCCTGGTAGCTCATAAGACTTGCAATATCATCGCTGTATCTTTCTTTCATATCCAGTTTGCTTGCAGTAATAAAATCATCAAGAGGGATAATTTGCTCCTTGCTCGCGTATACCTGATAGTTTTCAGCAATCATCATAATATCGGGCGGCGTTCCGCCAGCGATCATCGTCTGAACCTTCTGATCATAGTCACCGGCTACAAGCAGCACATTGACGTTGATATTCGGGTTCGTTTTCTTCACGATTTCAAGACGTTGCTCCATAACCTTCTTGTCACTCTCAGAGCCCCACATCGTTAACGTCAGATCAACCGGTTTGTCTGAAACTGCATTGCTGCCGCCGCCATTTGAACTGGATGCCTTGTCCGAATTGTTATTGCCGCCTCCACATCCAGACAGAACACTAACAACGACAAGCATCATTACCATTAAAAATCCCAGTTTGCGTTTCATTGTAAACCTCCCTTTTATTTTCGAAGCAAGTTGGCATAGACAGTTTATGAAACGGATTTCATGTAATGGGTTTCATTTGTGGTAAAAAGAATACCCGCTCTGCACGGGCCTGTTAATTTATTTTAAAACCACATGAATGAAAAGGGTTTCATTAGCTGTGGATTTATTATATGACCACATCTTGGGAACTGTCAACCACTGCTGCGAAACTTTTTAATTTGTCCGAAGAAAATAAAGTACTAGACCATAACATGCACCTTTACTTGGTCTTTTCTTACCACTGTATTTTCATCTCATATAGAGCAAATTCACCTCTGTCATCTAAATTGATATTGCCAACTAATTCAAAACCTAAACTTTCATATAAATCGCGTAACTTTTTCTTGCTCCACCCTGTATCTAATCTTAAAAAGCCAATGTTTCTTTTTCTACACTCTTCTTTGGCGAATTCAATCATTTTCCGCGATAATCCTTTTCCAGAATACTCCCTTCTAACACATAACTTATGTATATATCCTGCTTCGTTCTCTTTTGCTTTCGGCCAAAACAGGGCATCATTCCATTGTAAGATCATACAACAAGCATTCTCGTCTAAAACTTTGCCTATGTAAAAGTCATCTTCTTTTATACCCACCAATAACTTTTCTCTTGTAAGATATTCGTCTTTCCAAACACTTAAGCCAACTGAACGTCCCCATGCTGTTACTTCTTTCATTATACTAATAGCGGTATTAACGTCTCCGCTTAAAACTTTAAAGTTATTTTTCATAATGTTCCCCCCTAATTTTTCTTTCAACATTACTTCAAGCCCCCGGTACTGCTTCTCACTACCAGCTTAGGCTGCAAAACAATCTGTTTCTTCGGATTCTTCCCGTTGATGATCTGATGCAGCGTCTCTACGGCAAGCTCCCCAAGCTCGTTCGTATTCTGCGAAACGGTTGTCAGCTCCGGAATTACCGCAGTAGACAACGGAGTGTCATCGAAGCCAACAATAGAAATATCGCCGGGGATATGCAGACCATGCTGGGCAGCCGCCTTAATTGCTCCAATCGCCGTAAAGTCATTTACACATAATACAGCCGTCGGTCTATGCTCCTGATCCAGCATCTGATTCATCAGCTCCCGGCCTCCCGGTACAGAGAACTCTCCGGATTTCAGCCACTCCTTGCGCAGCTCCAGCCCATGTTCCTTCAGCTTCTTTTTGACGGCCTTGATCTTCACTTGCGTTGTTGCGGTATCGTCCATCCCGCCAATGAAACCAATGTCCTTGTGGCCTAAATCAATCAAATGCTGTGTGGCAAGCGCAGCGCCTGCGGCTTCATCCGTATAGATCCGGTGCAGGCCGCTCTTGGGCAAATTGCCGTTCACGAGGACAATGGGCACATGCTTTGACAGCTCGATAACCTCCTGCGCCAGCTCCGGGGGACAATTGGCCAGATTGATTCTCCCCCCCAAAAAGATAATTCCATCGACTCTTTTCTCCCGGAGAATACTGAGGAACTCAGACTCCCGGTTGTAATTCCCTGCCGTGTTGCACAGGAAGAAGGAATAGCCTTTTACTCTAGCCACGTTCTCCGCCCCCCAGAACACCTCCGGGAAGAAAGGGTTAGTGATGTCCGGAAGGATCATGGCAATGGTCCCGGTCTCCTTCTTAAGCAAGCTCCGTGCGAGCGCATTCGGCTGGAATTGATATTTCTCTATAATCTTATTTATGGTCTCACGGGTGCTCGCCTTGACCGGAGCTGTATCATTCAGTACCCGCGAAACCGTTGCCACGGATACATTGGCTTCCTTCGCTATGTCATAAATAGTGATTGTTTTCATATATTCCCTTCCTTAGTCCTATTCTTAAGATCATAATACCAGAAGATATGCCTTATGTAACGGATTACATACAAGCCTAGCACCAAGCAATTTCACACATTAAATTGACATTGCTGAGGATGAATCGTAAAATAACTTAGCACTAAGTTATTTAGTTCTAAGTTATATTCTATATAAGTTGAACTTTGTTTTTTTCATATTTGGGCCTAGCCGTAACTGCGGGGAATGTTTGGACTTCCGGCCGCTGTTATGTTTGGATTTCTCTGATTGGAACCGCTGATCGCGGTAGAAATCCAAACATAAAGGCGGACGCTACCGCTCCTCCAGTTCCAAACTTCCCCTCCGCTACTCCCGCCCTTTTATTCTTTTTTCAATTTCAACTTATATAGACTACTCTCCCCATAAAATGAGGTGGCCATCATCACAGACAGAATCAAGGATTTATTGGAGGCGCAGAAGTTATTTTTTGACGTGTATAAAAAATGGAACAACGAGATCAGCAGGCAGAATCCGACCGAGCTTTCCTTCAATCATCACCAAATTCTTAAAATATTGCAGGACCGGGGCCCTCAGCAGCCGTCGGCGCTTTCTGAAGAGCTGCAGATTACCACTGGCGGCATCACGGGTCTAACCAGCAAGCTTGTGAAGGAGGGTTACGCAAACCGGGTATTCAATGAGAAGGACCGGCGGACAGTCATTCTGGAAATCACGGACCTTGGCCGGGACACCTTGAATGTTGCACTGCAATATAGGGATAAGATGACCGAAAATTTTCTGGCGGAAGTCCCCTCTGCGGATATCCATGAGCTAAGAAGAATTCTGGAAGTGATCTTGTCGAAATGACCAGCAGCCGCAAAGGAGTCGATTACATGAAGACGTTAATGGATGCTTCGTTGTATCCCAATATGCAGGAAGTAAAAAGATGGCTCGAAGAGCTTAACGGCTTCGGGCCCAGATATACGGGCAATGCCGCGCATAAGCAGTCTGTGGACTGGTTTCAGGCGGAGCTGGAGAAGCTGGGGCTTACGGTTAGCAGAGATCGGCACCTTTTTACAAGATGGGAAGCAAAGAGCTGGGGCCTATCCATCATGAACGAGGCTGGCAGCTTCGAAGATGTGCCTGTTACCTTCTATTACCCCTATTCGGGTGAAACCCCGGCAGATGGTGTGACCGGAGAGCTGGTCTATTGCGGCAAAGGCTCGGCGAATGCCTTTCAGAAGGCTGCCGGCAAAATTGCTGTGGTTGAGGTTGCGAATCCGAAGCTTCCCTCCAGGCTTTTATTCTCGACAAGATCATCTTATCCGGCTGCAGCCGCCAAGTCGCCCTCATTCATCATGAACCCTTTGCTGGGAGCGATACTGAGGGGGCCCAAGCTGGAGGAAGCGCACAAAGCCGGGGTACTCGGTGTAATTTGCATATGGAACAAGTTCTCGGAACACAATGCGAAGGGACAATATTTGCCTTTCACCACTGCCCATCAGCAATGTCCTGCACTTTGGGTTGGCAAAGACACCGGAAAGCAACTGAAGCAAGCGGCTCTGAACCAAGTTAAAGCAAGATTGGTGCTGCATGCCGAGGTTACTCCCCAGGACAGCAGCGATACGATCTATGCCGTACTCCCCGGGATGCATAAGGAGGAGGTTATCCTTGTGAATACTCATACGGACGGACCTAATGCCTGTGAGGAAAACGGCGGAGTGGGCCTGCTGGCGATGGCTAAGTACTTTTCCCGGCTTCCGCTTGAACGCCGCAACCGCAGTATTGTTTTTGTATTCGTGACCGGCCATTTTCAAATTCCTCAATTCGGTGTTCATGGACAGGCGACAACCCGTTGGCTGAAAGATCATCTTGAGCTGTGGAATGGTGAAGGAGGCCACAAGCGGGCGGTGGCAGGAATCACGCTGGAGCATCTTGGCTGCAAGGAATGGCGGGATGACCGCCTGCATGAGCACTACAGCTACACCGGCAATATCGAGCATGAATTTGTGTATACTGCGAACACGGAAATGGACCGGATCTATCTGGACTGTGTAAAAGAACGCTCAAAGGTCCGAACCACCACGCTCAGACCTAAAGGCTCACTTTATTTTGGCGAAGGACAACCTCTGTATAACGCGAAAATTCCAACGATCTCGCTGATTCCGACACCCGATTATTTATGCGCGGAAGCAGAAGACGGGTTCATGGGTATGATGGATCTGGACCTGATGATGGAGCAAATTGAGACCTTTACGAAGGTAGCAGCGACCCTGGATGCTTCTCCTACTGAAGAATTAGGCGGTATAGAGGCTCCGGCCTTCAGTGTATTGGAATTGTTCATTAAAACAGAGCAGTAGCAGCTATAAGTTGAACTTTAGATTTTCATGTTGGGTCTGGTCGTAACTGCGGGGAATGTTTGGACTTCCGGCCGCTGTTGTTCACAGATTTCCTGCCACCCTTTCTATATCACATCACTCATAATAGACAAAAGGCTGATCTTTCCTATTCCTGCTCCCTGATTGCTGTATCCTAAATGTTCTGTGTCAATTTCGATTTTAATAGATTATAATGTCGATATATGGAAGGAAAGATACATTTTTGATGGGGGACAGCAACGTGTACTGTCATGCATGTGGAACCAAAAATACAACAGGGGCAAAAGTATGTACCCGTTGTGGCACAAAATTATTAACAAACGAAACACAGCCGGCGCCTGGTGCGCAGACCCGTGCTGAAACGGCAGCGGGACTTGAACCGAGAATGTCGCCGGGGGGACCGGCAAGAACATCCGCGCCAGCACCTCAGTCCAAGGGAGCGGGCCTTGTGTTTGCCTGGATCATTCCGCTGCTGCTGCTTGGCGTAGTCTTTGCCGGCCTTGCTCTTTTGTACAAGTATGAATTGCAGATGAACCGCGACGTAGAGGCGCTGCAAGAGAAAGCCCAGACTGAAGCGTTGGAAGGCCGATATGCGGAGGCGCTCGCGTTGCTTAATTCTGCGGTTGCCAAGCGGCCAAATTATGAGGCGCTCACTCAGGACAGAGCAGTCACGGCCGAGGCCGCCGAATGGCAGGATAAGCTTAAATCAGCAGCAGAGGGGCTGAAGAAGCAGAAGCTTCAGGCAAGCGAGGCTACAATCAATACCCTTGCGAAGGCGCTCGCTGCACGGAAGGAACCGGTATTTACTTCGCTGCGCAAGGAGCTGGCAGCCGATCAGACCTTGCTGGCAGTGATGAAGGTGAAGAGCGAGCTGGATAAGCTGAATACTGTGGATAAACTAGCTGCCAAGCTGAATTCAGTTGCCAAGCTGAAAGGTAACGAAGCCGAGGCTGTGAAGAAGCAGATTATCAGCAAGCTGGCAGGGCTCAGCTACAGTACAGCCGAGAAGCTGCTGAAGAAGAAGGATTTTGCCGGTGCACTACAGGCTGTAGACAAAGGTCTATCCTACGCACCGGAGAATGAAAAGTTAAGCACCTACCGCAAACGAATTCAGAGCGAGAAGCAGGCTTTTGAGCGGGCTGAGCAAGAACGCATCGAGCTTGCTGCGCAGCAGGCTGCCGCAGAGGATCTGAAGAACCGTACAGCAGCGGTTGAGGTGAAGGGGATCAATGTCACTCTCGATGAATATGGCGACCTGCAAATCAGCGGAACAATCAGCAATAAGGCAACACGAACGATCTACTCCATTGATTTAACTCTGGGGATTTATGATGAATCCGGCGCTGCGTTGGGTCAGACATATGTGAGCGTGAATCCATATCGTATCGCACCCGGTGAGTCCGGCGATTTTACGACTACCTATTACGGAGTCTATGAGCAGGCACAGGTGTCTGTGGTCAATGCAACATGGTATTTGGAATAGGAGGCCGTAATTTATGTCTGCAAAAGTATGGGTAAGTATGCTCTCATGTTTATTTATTCTGGGGGCAGGAACAGCAGGAGCGATGTACATACATAAGTCTGCCGAACAACAGTTGGATCGTGGACCGCTGCTGGCTGCAGCTCCAGCGAATACCGCGAAGTCAACTACAACGTCCGTTCAAGACAAACAGCCTAAGACACGCAAAGAAATCATTGAAGCCAGCCAAAAACGGGTCGTCACCATTGAGAGCGGGGATTCGCTGGGCTCGGGATTCTTGTACAACAGCCAAGGGGATCTTTTGACAAATGCGCATGTGGTCGAAGGGTCAACCGAGGTCACCATCCGCACATTGAGTCATGAAGAATACCAGGGTACGGTGATTGGAGTCGGGGTGGATACGGATATTGCTGTAGTCCGTGTGCCCAAAATGAAAGGCATGGTCCCCTTGACCATTGCCCGCACACATAAGGCGGAGATTGGGGATGAAATTCTGGCCCTGGGCAGTCCGTTAGGCTTAGAAAATACCGTAACCACCGGGATTGTCAGCGGTATTGACCGCGATTTTGATATAGATCCTTATGTATACAGCAATATGATTCAAATTTCCGCCCCCATCACCCACGGGAACAGCGGTGGACCGCTGGTGGATGCCATCACCGGAGAAGTGCTTGGCATTAACTCCGCCACCGCTGGTGAAGGTCCGGGTATTGGCTTCAGTATTCCAATCTCCAGTGTGCTTAATCAGGTGGAGGAATGGTCCAAGAATCCGCTGACGGAAGCGGCCCGCTCAAGCAATGAAACAGCAACAAATTCAAATGCAGGCACAAATACCAATTCAAATACAGGTTCTGATGCAGGCACAGATGAAGATAATGATGAAGATTACTCTAGTGCCGAGGAATTGGTACTCTATTTCTATGAGAGCCTGAATAATAGTGATTATGTAACAGCTTACTCTCTGCTCGGCAGCGATTGGCAGAGCACAACAAGCTATGAAAATTTCCGCAATGGTTACCTGAAGACCAATAATGTAGCGGTCTATGGAATCGAGGCAGTCGAAGAAAACGAAGACAGCGCCACGGTGAATGCTTTCATTATAGCCGAGGAACGACGTGACAGCGGAACCGTCAACCAGAAATATCAGCTCACCTACACGCTGGGAGTAGAGAACGGGGAACTGAAGATTTTGCATGGAAATGGCAAGAAGGTGAAGTGAAGACTTGAACTTAAAAAAATCATATAAAAGGTAGGAGTGCGGAGGGGAAGTTTGGAACTGGAGGAGCGCTAGCGTCCGCCTGAGAGCTTTCCGTAGGAAAGCTGGCATCGTAAGCATGGGCTGTTCACAGATTTCAACCGCTAGCAGCGGTCTCAAATCAGGAAATCTGTGAACAACAGCGGCCGGAAGTCCAAACATTCCCCGTAGTTACGACCAATACCCTAATAAGAAAATCAAAAGTTCAACTTATATATGTGCTAATTATTCATTTGTTTTCTTCTGGTATTTCAAAAAAATCATATAAACCAGGCATATCATGATGTCCTAAGGTTGTGCTTTTCCCCTCTTTATCAATAAATCCATAATCAGCCTCTCCAATAGGTAAATACTGCTTGAAGAAGGTAATCCGGTTAGAAGTAATCGTCGGCTGCTTACCCACCTCTTCTGCAATGCTTGGGAGAAAAAATGGCCCTTTTATTGTTCCCTTTTCATCAAACCGTGCCACCCACTTTTGCTCCAATCGCCCATTTACTGCTTCAAGGTATTCTATTCCATTCCCCATACTCATGAATACTTGGTTAGCCTTTCCTTCAGGAAAATAGTAATACAGAGTGTGGCTTTCAATGCTTTGGGTTATTGTTTTAAGTAGACGTACAGTTGGAAGTTTTAAGGTCGCTTGACGGGCTTCTGCCAAATTGGCTGATTTCGTTTTTTCTATCATTTCTTGAGTTGGTTTCACTACATAAACATTACGTTCATAAGGATTCCAGGCAATATAGGCATCTGTTGCTTCAGCAATAAAGCGCAAAGGTACCATTACACTTCCATTTTTAATTAGAGAAGCCACAGGCAGGTTTACCTTATTTGAACCTATAGTTGCTGAATTCTGACCTGCAATAAGTGTAATAGTTTTATTATCATGAACAATGGTGACCGTTTTATTTGAGTTGTTCCATGTAACGCTAATACCCGGGATTTTTTTCAATACACTTAAGGGAACTATAGTCGTTCCGTGGTCAATGTACGGGGAAGCTTCCGGAACTACAAATTCGTTATTAACAAAGATAGAAATGATACCGGGACTACTTGCCGCCGCTGTTCCTGACACAGTTGCAAATACTAATATGGTGAGTAAACACGTCTTTAAATATTTTCTCATTATTTTACTCCTCCTTCATAATATTGGTACATTTAATAGCCGAACTATATTATAAAATGGAAAGCAACGATTTGCTACTTTTCTTTATTTAAGTCAAATTAGTGCAAAAACACCTTCAAGATTTTCTTCCTATCTAACGATAGGATTCCATTCTCTTGAAGGTGTTTTGATTGTCTTACGTTACGGGGTCATTCCGGGCGCAAAATATCAATATGTGCAAACTGAGAGAGGTCCTCTACAAAACCCGGATAGGATACGTCAATACAGCCGCAATTGCGGATAATCGAAGGCTCATCCATGCTGCTGGCCAGCACAGCGGCGGTCATGGCGATCCGGTGATCACCGCAGCTCTCTACAATGGCAGGTGATGGACGCTGGCCGCCATGAATGACCATTTCGTCTTCACTGCAGGAGGTTTCCACACCAAAAGCGCCCAGCACCCCCGCAGTAGTCTGAATCCGGTTCGTATCCTTGTCTTTTAATTCCCGGCAATTCCTAATCACAGTGTTCCCTTCCGCAAACGCCGCTACCGCAGCCAGCAAAGGAACCTCGTCGATCAGGCTCTGTATTCGCTCATTGCCTTCAGCCAGGACTGAGGACAACCGGGTCCCGGGTGCACAATGGATATCGGCAACCGGCTCCCCGGACATCAGCTCCTCCTCCTTGTGCAGCGTCAAGCAAAGTCCCATCTCTCTGAGCAGGTGGATGAACCCGATCCGGGTCGGATTGACGCCTACCCGCTTAATCGTGAGGCTGCCCTTGCGCTCCATTCCCCGAATAGCATATGCAGTCAGCAGAAAAGCCGCTGAGGACAAGTCGCCCGGAACAATCACATCCTTGGCGGAAAAGGGTCTGCCTCCCCTCAGGGAAGTAACATCGCCCTCGGATTGAATGTCTATCCCGAAATACTGCATTAGGCGTTCGGTATGATCCCTGCTCTGGCAGCTTTGCCGATAACGTGTGACTCCATCCGCGTACAATCCCGCGAACAGCAGAGCTGACTTTTCCTGCGCGCTGAATACAGTGGCTTCTACATCTATGGGAGACAGTGGCGCTGTCCCCTGAATCCGCAAAGGCAGACAGCCTTTTGTACCCAGATATTCAATGACAGCCCCCATGTCCGTCAGCGGCTTCACCACCCAATCCATCGGTCTTGCCGAGAGCAATGCATTCCCGCTGAGTTCCGCTGCAAAAGTCTGTCCTGCCAGAATAGACAATATCAGCCGGGCGGATGTGGCCGTATTCCCGATCTCGAGCCTGCCCTCCGGTTCCTGCAAGCCCCGCAGCCCTCTTCCATGCACAGACAGGTCAGCACCATTCCATGCAAACGTTACACCTAATTGGCGCAAAATAGCGGTGCAGCTCTGAGTGTCACGGGAGCGCAGCACAC
This sequence comes from Paenibacillus sp. sgz302115, assembly GCF_056120445.1. NCBI lineage: Bacteria > Bacillati > Bacillota > Bacilli > Caryophanales > Paenibacillaceae > Paenibacillus > Paenibacillus sp. sgz302115. The sequence goes on along the minus strand of NZ_JBVYOK010000003.1, from coordinate 221,649 downwards.
CCCGCACGGTGCCTCTGCCTTCGGCAATAGCGTTCAGGACAATAGCCCGCTGGGAGATGGATTTGTCTCCGGGAACCGAATCGAACACCAGAGAGCCCATCTCCCGCTTTGCTCTGATCCGCAAGTCACACTTTGCCGGTAGTTCGACTCTGCTCTGTACCAATTCCATTTCTGATCACCTCGTCATCCGAGAGTATTTGCGAGTAGTCCATATCTCTTCCGGGAGCCAGTGGAATCCGCCGGTCGCCCTTTGCCGCGTAGCTGCGGTAACGCTGTCTTTTACGCTCCAGTCCAAGGTTGTTCTCAAACGTATAATCGACCAGTTCAATCGCATTCCGGCGCAGCGCAAGCGCAAGCAGATCAGCGCCTGTCTTCGTACGCACCATTACCGTGGATGAAGCTTTGGCGGATACTCCGGCCTTGCTGGAATCAAAAATGTTGGGGTCTCCATCCGAAATGGAGATATCGGCAATGCCTGACCACCAATCCGGGCAAGCGAGGCAGCGGAACGTCTTGAACTTCTTGAATTCCTCCACCAGCCTGTAAAAGGGAAGAAAATGCTCCTCACCCTGCCGGGTTCTGACTACAAATTGCCCCGGATATTGCCCTTCCCGGTAACGCATAAAGACAACATCAGCCAGGTCGATGCCAAGGATTTCTGTAATCAGATGCTCGGTACCGCCAAGGGAGGTATTGGAGGCACAACCAAGCTCAATCGTGAACGCTACCTTGTCTGCCAGTATAGAGGAAGGCAAATGCTCCGGAAGATTCAGCAGCCTGTTGATTCCTTGAATCTGGCAAGGCACACCGATAATGCCGATCTTATCGTATCTGCCATCCTTCAACAGATCCAGATTGGGCGTAATGCAGTAGCTGGTCTGCGCGCACTCGATAATCCGGTCCACTGAATCGGCAAGGTACGCCTTCGGCACCCAGGGGCGTTCCTGCTCCCTCCCCACAACAATTACTGCGTCGGCCACCTTCTCCTCCAGCGCCGTGATCGCCAGAATCGTCCCTGCCCCGCCGGCCGCCACCCGGCCAAGGATCGCCGGGTCTGTTGCCGATAATTGATGGGTGGACAGGTAGATACCGGTCCAGCGTTCAACCTCGGACCGGTTGCGGCCGAAAATGCGGCGCTCGGACTCCATCACGCCTGTATCATACCCCGGGCACACCTCTGAACAGAGGTTGCAGCTTCCGCAGGTGTCGGCCGCCTGGCTCTCCTGGCCCTGAAATACGGGAAGCGGAACGGAATCCCCGTTCATCGAGAGCAGCCCTTGAGGGCATACTGCGGCGCATAATCCGCAGGAAGCACAGAGCGATAGATCAAGAATCTCTTCTTTGAGGGTAATAAAAGATGTCATCTCAGCACCTTGCCTTCCTCATAATCTCACGCCGCTCAGCGCGGAATAGACTTCTCTGGTTCTGTCAGCAATAGGCTGCCAGTCATACCGCAGCCGGACTTCCCGCCGGGCTGCCTCCGCAAGATGCTCCCCTTCTTCAGAATTACGGAGCAGATACAGAATCCGGTCCGCAAGCATATGCGGATCTCCGGGAATGGCAGTGAGTCCGGTCCGCCCGTGCTCCACAATCTCGGCAAGTCCTCCTATGTCGGACACAACTACCGGTGTACCGCTTCCCATCGCTTCAAGCGCTACAATACCGAAGGGCTCATACAAGCTGGGAAATACACAGACATCGGCGATGTCCAGCAGATAGCTTTTCTCCAGACTGCCCACGAAGCCTGTGAACCGTACACTTGTACCAAGCCCGGCCGCACTGGCTTCCAGTTCAGCGAGCATAGGGCCCCGGCCTGCAATAATGCATGTGCAATGCGGAAACTCCCGGAGCACCTCATGCATGCTTTCGAGCAGCACCTGTACCCCTTTTTCCTTGACCAGCCTGCCAATGAACAAGACAATCTTCCCGCCCTCCTGCGCATATTGCTCTCTTCTGAAGGAATGGGCAGGCATAAGCTCCAGGGAACGAAGATCAATGCCGTTAGGAATCACCTCTGTCCTCTGCTTGTCCAGGGCATGCACGGCGCAGACCTCTGTCTGCATGTGCAGACTGCATACAATAACCTTGTCCGACGAAGAGACCAGTTCATGTTCAATGGAATGGATGTTATGCTGCTGTGGGGTGAACAACCCCTGATTTCTCCCATGCTCTGTAGCATGGATCGTCGTAACTAGCGGTAGCTTATAGCGCTGGCGCAGAAGAAGAGCCGCATAACCAACCAGCCAATCATGCGCGTGAATCAGATCGAACCGTATGTTCCCGCTTAGCCGGGCTGTAACGTAATCCACAATTGCCAGATTGAATTGAAGCACCCAATCCTCGAAGTCAGTCAGGTTCTCATAGGAATTCACACGGTGCACGTGTACGCCGTTCTCCACCTCCAGAACGGGCCGCCCGGGCGCAGTATTGGTGACTACATGGACTGCCGCCTGCCCGGCCTGCAAATGCCTGGACAATTCATAGACATGCGGGGCAATCCCTCCAATCACCAAAGGCGGATACTCCCAGGACAGGATTAAGACAGATACGCTTGATTGCATAGGTTGTCCCCTCCGAATCTCTCAGTGTGCCATAAGTGAATAACCCGTGAAATATTCCCACCACGTATTCTGCTCCAGCAGCGGAGGCGAGGAATGGTCTCTTTGGAAGGAGAGCCAGTCCAAAGACTTCGTACTGCCATCGTCAAAAACATATAAAATATTCGACCTCGAAATCGGTACAAACGTTTGCACTTTTTTGATAATCCCCAAATCCGCGTAATAGTAGCGGTTTCCCGGCCTGGGAATCTGCATGTCCAGCGCTTGTCCAAGCGGCCGGTCCACCGGGAACAGGAATTGGGCAAATTTATTGTCGTCGGAGAGGGCGGTAAGGCGGACAGCCTGCTGCAGCTCATGCCATCCACTTTTAAAATGCCAGGCGATCATGCTCCTTGTGTCTTCGTCCAGCGCAGTCTGGAAGACCAGCTGCGCTCCATCGAACTGCAATCTCTCATCCATGCGCAGCATCTCCTTTGGACAACTGGATGAATTACTCTCGGCCCTCACTCCTGCCACTCCACAATCATTTCAGATACGCCTTCCGGAGGTGATTGGAAGCTATGAGCCATTCCCTGCTCCCAGCGTACGATTCCGGAATCACTCCTTAGCAGAAATTTGAATTCAATCCGGCAATCCGCCGGCAGGCTGATGTCACAGTACCAGGTGGGATACCGGTAGACAATATGGTTATAAAATGGCCCTGCGGCTCTGTCCGCCTCCCATTCTCCAAGCTCATACACATTCCCTGTCACAAAGACCTGTGAATCATAATCCGTGTGTATGTTCTTGACCACCAGCCTTACTGTAACCAGCTTGCCAGTCCATACGGTCACCTCTTCCGCCAGCAGGAACTCCGTCTCCCCGCGACACAGCCCTTGTATCCGGTGTTTGCCTGCCGGTATTGCCGGAACTTTGCATACGATTCTGCCGGTTTGCCAGGAGAGAACATCTGCAGCATACCCGCCAACCGTCAGACTGCCTGTGTCCCCAAAATGTCTTCCCTGAATAATAAGCTCGCTCCCCGGCGGCACCGCTTTGGGGTAGAAGTGCAAGGCTACCGGCTCCTCCGAATCAGACTCATACGCATAGACATAAGCAGACCGCGGAGCTAACACTACATTCTGTATGTCCCCTTCGGCCCCTGCAGCCACTTCACGATCCGGGAAGACTTCTCTCAGTAGGCTGGAATATACACCTTTCGGAAGGGAAGTCGCCAGTGGCGGCAGAACATGTTCGCTCTCTTCCAGACTGATCAGGACCAGGACAGCAGCTCCCCTGTAGCCGCGCTCGAATACCAGCACCCTGTTGTTCACATACAGCAGCCTGGTACTGCCATAGCCAATCGCAAGATTACGTGCTCTTAGATTGTTAAGCTCGGCCAGAATCCGATAGGCAGGTGTCTCTCTGCTGAAGGATCTCATCATGGCACGGTTATGCGGGTCATCCCCTCCGCTCATGTACTGTTCGGTTCCATAGTACACCACGGGCAGGCCCGCGGAAGTCAGCAGCAGCACAAGCGCCAAATCCGTAAGCGAAGGGTCCGCGTCCTGAGTGAACCGGCTCATATCATGATTGTCCAGAAAAATAAGCTGGTCGAACAAATGTTTATAGCTCCCGGAAGCTTCATTCAGCATGCCGGCGAAAGCTTCGAATCCCCGTTCGCCGTAAAAGCTCTCCCGTACGGAGTGAGTGAACATGAAATGCAGCAGGCTCATCCCGCTGCCATTGGCAAAAGCAGCATTATCCTGCGATCTGCCATGTGCCTCAAGGAACCATTCCCCGAAGAGATAAGCCGGTTTTCTGGCATGAATGAATCCATTCAGCGATGTTAGCCAGCCTGGGGGAATATGTTTGGCGGCGTCAATCCGGACACCGTCAACCCCTTGATCCAGCCAGTAGGCAATTCCTTCGCGTAAAAGCTTATCTGCCTGCGGATTCATCTGATCCAGTCCGGCAAGGTCATACAAGTTGCGGTACAGCGAATCCTCGGCATTCAGGAAAGATGTGCCGCCGTTATGAAGGAACACCCGCTCCATATCTCCCGAGTACGCTGCTACAAGCTCTCCGGCGCGGTACAATGCGCCATTCTCCATATAAGCAGGCTGCAGCTCCAGTGCCGGGGATGTATGATTGGGCGTAAAATCAATGATGACCTTCAGTCCATGCTCATGTGCAGTGTTCACCAGGGCTCTGAAGGTGTCCATTGAACCGAAATAAGGGTTGGGCCTGAGGAAATCCCTGGGCCAATAGCCATGATAGGAAGCCGTGCCTGCTTCATCGTCCATGCATACATGGATGTTCTCTGCCGGCTGTGAGATCAGAATCGCAGTGATGCCCATTCCCGTGAGATATCCGTCTTCAATCCTGGCGATAATTCCTTCCCAATCGCCGCCGAGATATTTCCGCAGATTGCTTGAATCCGCACTGAATAGCTCAGCCGGTGGACGGATGCCAGGATTGCCTTCGCAGAACCGGTCGGTAACAATCTGATAAATGCATTCGCCCGGATTCAGCATATTTACGCACCAGAACCGGCCGGGACGGCACTCGCTGCCTGCAACAGAAGGTCCAGCGTTTCTTCCGCCTGTTCGATAAAGAGTACATGAATTTGGAATTTCTGTTCCAGCTCAAGCTTGCGGGCAGTACGCTGTTCATGGGGATATGTCTCATAGTGCCCGTAAGAGGTCTCCAGCTTGTCCGGCAGCAGGAGGGCAAGCGGCCGCCTGGAGTAGATTCTCAGAATTTCAATCGCATCATGAATCTGCTCGTCGTCGTCATAACCGACAATCAGCAGTATAAAATCCGGGTCAAATGTCCGCAGCATCGCGTATCTCAGCGAGTTGAAGGCAATATTCATCGTCGGAAGGATGGAGCTTTGCCCCGCCATGATGATCCACTCGCTGCCGCTGCGCTCTGCCTGATGAATCACAGTGTCTATATAATACGGATACTGCTGAAGCGGACGATGCCCCAGAAACTTGAAAATATCACCTTCGGGCTGCCGGAAGAGAAAGCCGGTTGGTTCCGTGATGAAGGCTGTCGCCGGAATGCCCTGCACTCCAAATTGCCGGTAGAGATTCATTTGCACGGTAAACTTGCCGATGCATCCCCGGGTGGCAAAAATCCCAACTCTCTTAATCGTTCTGGGGCGGGAGAACATCAGCGCCTCCTTCTGGAATTGTCCCAGATAGCTCTCGATTTCCGTGTCGCACGTACCGTAGCGCTCGTCCATCTCTTGAATAAGATGCTCCCTTGGACTATGAACCACATCAATCTTGATTTGCTGCTCCGTCATCCAAGCTAACGTATCCCGGTCATAAATTTCATGCACACTAACCACCCTTAGGCCCCGGTGAGATGCATACAAAACCAGCTGCCGCCATAATCCGGCCAGATCATGCTCGGCGAATACACCCTTGTTCCCGCCAAAAGTGGTGCCCGGATCATTCAAGATCAGGGTATCCGCACCCTTCAGCCCGGCTTCCATTGACCTAAACATAAGTATCCCCGAGCGCTTCCCGTCCACCTGTTCTCCGGCATCTTGCCCGTTCTCCTGCACGAAGTCGATCACCGAGACAATCTCCACATCCAGCAGGTCACGAAAGCGAAGCAGACCCTGCGTTATTTTATTGAATGGATACAGCACGACTCTCTTCATATTCGCCGCCTCCGCCCGGTTCATAATTTGACAGTCTTTTTATACTGGGACAGCTTGGCGGCCAGTCTGCCAATGTCCAGCACAGATTCGACATGCTCAGCTTCAAAGCGGCTGCGGATCTCTTCCTTGCGGCGTTCTATTTCTTCAGGGCTCTTCAAGACATATTCTCCAAAATCAACTTCGTATTTATCTGGAATCAGAATGGCGAACGGCCGGCTGGCATTGCCGTATATGCGAAGAATGTCGAGGCTGTCTCTGATCTGCTCATCATCATCATAACCTGCAATCAGGATTGCCAGATCCGGCTGGAAGGCACGCAGATAAGAGACTTTGGTCGCTGCAATCACGAAGTTCTCATTCGGCAGCAGGGAGCCTTGTCCTGACAGCAGTACATAATCGCAGCCTTCGCTCTCCGCTTCACGGACGGCTGCATGAATGTAGTACGCGTATTGATTCAGCGGCCTGTGGGCGATAAATTTCATAATATCTCCGCCCGGCTGGTTGAACAGTGGAGCTGTAGGCTCGGTTATAATGGCCCGGACCTTCTCGCCTGCCTGCTTAAGCTCTCTGAATAATGACATTTGGGCGGTGAACTTACCCAGGCAGCCTCTTGTTGCGAATATCGCTACCTTGCAAATATTGTGGTTGTATGCGGCTATCTGTGCATCTACATCAAAATATGATAGATAAGTGGCTACTTCGTCTCCAGGGGAAGGAAATACATATTCTGCTTGAAGCCGGTGCTCCAGACTTGCGGGGATTTGCGGCTGAACCTCAATGGTAATTCCATGCTCGAACAGCCATTTCAGGGTAGGACCGTCGATAATCTCGTGCACACTGATGATCCGCAGCTTCCGCTCATGGGCCGCGATAACCAGCATTCTCCACAGCTGAGTGAGATTATGCTCGCCGTATACGCCTTCGTTATTGCCAAATGAAGTTCCCGGATCGTTCAGAATCAAGGCATCGGCAGCGTCAAGCACCTCTTCAATATTGTCCGTGACCGGAATACCCGCCGCCCTGCCTTCAACCAGCTCTGCCGCATCTGCACCCTTATGCAGGACAAAATCGACAACCGCCCTTATCCTGAAATCCGTCAAATCCCTGAACCTGATCATCCCTTGCGTGATCTTATTGAAGGGATACAACACCACATTGTCCATGCATAACCGCCTCCCATGATAGAGTATAGATAGACAACAACCGGCACACTTAACCGATTAAGCTGATACTACAATATTTTACCTATTAGATCAATACAAAGTAATAAAAGTATTTTTATTCCACATTACATCTATGATTGACTCCTGCCCCGCTCAAATGTTAATCTTTAGAAAATTGACGGATAGGAGACTGGATTGTTGAAAAAGACGACTATGAAGGACATCGCCATGCGGGCCAATGTATCCGTTGCGACCGTGAGCTATGTGCTGAACCGTGTGGATAATCAGACCATTCCTGAGAAAACGCGGCGCCAGATCATAGAGCTGGCCGAGGAGCTCCGCTATATTCCGAATCTCGCAGCTCGTTCTCTAGCAAACCAAAAAACCGGTCTGGTAGGCGTATTGGTCCACAAGTCCGAGCACATGCCCTACTGGAAGCTTCATGCCCAGCTCGCCTTCATTCATGCCCTGGAGCAGCGGCTTACAGCAGCCGGCTATCATACGCTGCTCTATTCTCTGAATGCAGATAACCCTACGCTGGATATTATCGTCGAACGCAAGCTGGAAGCCGTGTTTCTCATTGATGTGCGGGATGCGTCCTTTTACTCGATTTCCAGACACTTTGTTGAGGGGATTCCCCTGATTCTGATCGACAGCATGATTGAGGATAAGCTGTTCAAGCAGGTGGTGTTCAATTACCGCTCGGCGCTTGAGAAGGCCCTGCCGGACGATCTGTCGCAGGTCTGTTTGATTATGGAGAGCTTCAACAATTCGCTGCTGACCCGTTATATCCGCAGCAGTGTTCCTTTGGCTGACGATGCGGTCTTCGAGATCCGCGAGCTTCACGATTTGCTTCCGGCAACAGATCACCGTCGCTTCAAGCAGGCGATTGTGATCAATGAATTCATTGGCAGCCACATCGAGAAGACCGCCCGCTTCGAGCACCTGACTGTAATCTGTACCTGTAATTCTCCGGAAATGCTGGGTGAGGGCGTGGAGAAGGTTCTTTTTCATGGGGATAAATCGGAAGTGGCATTTGATCTCATGCAGAATTTATTGCATCATTCCGACTACTCTGAGCAAGACAATAACTGCTATTATGTTGACTAAATTTTTTTGAGGATTAACTTAAACGCTTAAGTTGAAAGGAGAATCGCTATGTCCGATCCGGTTTTGGCCAGACAGGCGGCTTCTGCTGCCCCCTCCTACCCGGGGCTTTGGGCCAACAAAAAATTTCTGCTGCTGCTCTGTTCCTTTTCTATTTCTCTGTTCGGCAATACCTTTCACAGCATCGCCCTGAGCCTTTGGGTGCTCCAGACTACCGGCAGCGCCAAATTAATGGCTGTGCTGACGATCATTAACCTGTTGCTTAGCTCGCTTATCGGGTCAATTGGAGGAACGTTCGCGGACCGGATCAACCGGAGAACAATCATGCTGGTTACGGACCTGATCAGCTCCGCGCTGGTTGTGACGCTTGCCCTGGTTATCTCCGTTTCTTCCTCTTCCTTCATTATCGTAGCCGTACTTACAGCGATGACTACCGTGTCGGCCCTCTTCCAGTCACCTGCCTACCAGTCCTCCATTGTCACCGTTGTCGGCAAAGAGCATGTCCAGCAAGCCGTTGGAATGCTTAACCTGTCGGAAAATATTTGCCGTACAGTCGGCTTTTCGGCGGGAGGGATTTTTGTAGCGACCTTCGGTGCGGCGGACGCCATTTTATTCGACGCCTTCACGTTTGTTGTCTCCTTCCTGCTGGTTCTCGCCGTCCGTTCCCTGCCGATGCCAGCCCGCGTCGATCAAGCACCTCAAGAGAAGAAGAAATTCATTCAGGATCTTGGAGAAGGCATGCGGTATATCTGGAAGTTCCCTTTTGCCAAGGCCGTTATCATTATGCTTCCGACGCTTACGTTATTCTTCATGCCTTCACTGATGCTGACCCAGGTCATGGCCGTCAAGATATGGAAGTCCAGCCCGTTCCAGTTCGGACTCATGGAAGCTTGCATTCCCCTCGGCTATATGATTGGCTCAGGCATGATCATGCTGCTCGGCTCCAGAATCAGACGGCGTGGCTTATTGATTATGGGCAGCCTGCTCTGTCTGGGCCCGATGTACATCCTGTTATCCTTCATCCCTTCTGCAGCCGCAGCCATTCCCATCATTCTGCTGATCGGATTCATCTTCTCATTCTGCACTCTGCTGATCAACACCGTTCTCAGGCTGGAGGTTTCGGAAGAGCTCCAGGGCAGAGTCTTCGGCGTACTGGGTTCGATTATGAGTGTTGCTCCGTCGATTGGCCTGACCGTTGTCTCTTACCTCTCAGATCATTTCAGTCCCGGCCCGGTTATGGGCTCCATTGGATTGCTGCTGCTCCTGTTCGCCCTATATGCCTCCACCAAGCTCAAGGTCATTCGAAGCTATAGATAACACTTATGCGGGCGCACCTGCAAAAGAGATCAACGATAGTAACATCGTTGATCTCTTTTGTTCATCTGCTATTCATTTTTAGCGCAATCACTGGCATCTATTATTTCACCAGGGCTAGAAGCTCAGACACTCCGATTTCGTAAGCAGGCTGGAAGTCCGCGGACTTCACATAGCTCAGCAAGCTGAACAGGAACTGTCTGCCTTCCGGTGTTGCCGCTGCCTGCTCGGTATCCAGCGGACATACCAGCAGATTTCCCGGGCCTACCTTGCATTCGAACAGGAAGCCAAGCTTATGGTTTCGTTCGAAATTGTCGATGGTCTGGACAATCGGACTCCATTCGCTGCCGGTTCCGTCCATGATGAGCGACCGTGAATGGGACACAATACTCCACCAGGGATAGGTAGAATATTCTTGGCACGGAAAGTGCTTGAATACCGGGTGCTCATTGCGGATCAGAAGTCCCATAGTGCCGACAGGCACCGGCCGGTTCATGCTCTCAGAGATCGAACGAAACATTGGATAACACCAGAAATCCGTACTGTAGAATCCTTCTATAGCATTGTTCAGGCTTTCCGGCTTAGGCATTAGAACAACGTTCTCTCCTTGTTCCAATAGAGCAAGGGCTTCGCCGGACAGCTCCCCGAACCAATGGACACCAGTGGTGTCAACAGGTACATGATTAGGATAAATCCAGAGATCATACGTTTTGCGGATATCCGTATTTCCGATCCTCAGGGACAAGGCAACCTGCGTCATGGTGTCCACGGCAGGCATATCTATCGCCAGATCACAGATATCAATGTAATTCTCTCCTTCAGGAACAGACACACTTGCTGTCCCATCCGCCAGCGTCTTCTGTCCATCACTGAGCTCCCAATACAGATCGACCTGGCCAAGCGGCTTGCTCAGGTAGCAGATTAGCTCAATATGCGCATTGAAGATCTCCTCTGACACATAGTTATACTTCTCGAATCTGGCCATGAGCACAGCATTGCTGCAGAAGGTACGCCATTCTTCGGGTGTGATGAGTCCCTTGGAATCCATGAAAGCGTCAAGAATGCCAACCAGTGCTGTTCCCTGTCCGCTGAAATCCTGAAGATCAAGCAGCTGGAACCCTGCGAGCTTCCTGGACCGGAAAGCGGCTTCCAGCTCTTCCTTATAGCAGGCCACCGCCAGCTGTCCGGAACACTCGAAGTATTTGGCGGCCAGGTGGCCCAGCCCTTTTTGCTCCAGCCGCTCGCGGAATATTTTAAAATTCTCGGCCTTCAGCGGCCCTCTATACTTTTCAATTTCATCAAAATTAGGATAGGTCGCATATTGTCCGATCTCATGGGAGATGACTGGAATATGGGGAATCCATTCTGTCGCCGCATCACTTACCTTAACCGTCTTGGCCTCGGTCCCGAACTGGATTTGCACACTTCCATCACCCTCTTCAGCCGCCTCTTCCCCACTATGGAAATCCGGAGGGATGATCTGCGCATCATAATCAGTCATGGTGCCTGGCACATCAGTCTGAACGTGGCCCAGCGGTGCATCACACATCGCATAAGAACCTCTGAAGAGCCGGTCTCTGGAAAAACGCACACCGCAGAAGAAATCATCATGCTCTTGAATAGAAGGCACCCATTGATGATTATTGGAGCCCTGAGTATACAGATGGCGATTGTCAAATGCCTTATAGTCTTTCAAAAAACCATCAATTCTGGACTTGCTGCCCCACAGCTCGTTACCCATCGACATCATCACAAACGAGGGATGGTTGCCGAATGCCCTAAGAATGGCATAACCTTCGCTGATCAGGTAATCCTGCTCCGCCTGATTATGCTGCTCGTCGGTCTCCTCGGTAATCGTTCCCCAGAACGGCAGCTCCGGCTCCATGTAGATGCCCAGCATGTCTGCGGCGGTAAAAGCGGCCTCCGGCGGACAGCAGGTATGGAACCTGTAATGATTGATGCCGTAGGACTTGGAGATGCCCAGGATTCTGAGCCACTCTTCCACCGTGGTTGGCGCATAGCCGGTCAGCGGAAAGATCAAGCCGTCGTGTTTTCCACGGAGAAAGGTTTTGGTTCCGTTGATGGTGAACTTGTCCCCATCCGCACGGAAATCCCGCAAGCCCACCAAAATCTCATGACTATCCAGAACTTCTCCATTCTCGTTCTTCAGATTAACTGTAAGCTTATACAAGTCAGGATTCTCATCACTCCAGAGTAATGCATCCTTCCCCATGGCATAGTCAATGGAGATATCCTTCCCGGAGAGTGCAAATTCCTGCTCCATCACTTCATGCACCGGCTGAGAGCCGCAGCTTCTTGCAGAGACGGCAACAACTCCTTTTCCCTCGCCTTCCAGCCTGGAAGTAATTCTAACCGACCGGTTCCTGATGTCCGTGTACACTTGTATATCCTTTAAGTAGGATTCCTTGAAGAACTGAAGCTCTATGCGGCCTGTGATTCCGTTCCAATTGGTCTGTGTATCGGGCGAGGTCAGATGTCCCCCTTTGGTCGGGTAACCGGTATTGTCTACGCGAATGGTTAAGGTATGTATACCGTGAACCAGTCCTTTCAGCTCATACAGGTGCGGCGTATTAAGACTGTTCTGTGTACCGACCTCCTGGCCATCCAGCCAGATTGTCGTCACGCGGGTTCTCTCCAGATATAGAAAACAGGTGGAGCCGGCCAAATGCCCGGGAATCTCCACTTCTCTTGAAAACCAGGCATATCCTTCAAATTGATATTCATCCGTCAAAGCTCCCGCCAGAATAGACTCATTCTTCGTCCCCTTACGGGCGTATGAAGTGGTGCCTGGAAGTGTAATGGAATCTTGGAACGGCAAGGATAAACCCTGTTTCAGGGTATCCAGCTGCAGCTTCCAGACGCCTTCCAAATTCATTTTCGCGTACATGTTCTCTATCACTCCTAATAGTAAGTAGACGATTCCATAGACATCCCCATAATCATTCAATATTTTGTAGAAAATGACAAGCACATTTTTGACATCCGGCGTACACAAAGAACCGGCCACCAATGTTCAGTGGCCGGTTCTTGTTGCACTTTAATCTTCGCTTTTTCTTAAAGTCATACTCAGCTTCCTATAGTGCTCCCACAACCGGATGCGGGACATATGGCTCTTCCAAGTACGTGATTTCTTCGGGCGTTAGCTTAACCGACAGGGCGGCAAGGCCATCTTCGAGATGGGACATTTTTGTAGTCCCGATAATCGGAGAAGTCACCGGCTCCTTCTGCAGCAACCAGGCAAGCGCGATTTGGGCGCGGGGAACGCCGCGCTGTTCTGCGATTGAAGCCACTCTTTCCACAATTAATCGGTCAGCTTCTGCCATCGCATCATATTTGCTTTTCTGCACCTGATCGGTTTCAGAACGGCGGGTCGTTTCCTTCCAGTCCCTCGTCAATCTTCCGGATGCAAGCGGGCTGTAAGGAATGACGCCGATTTTCTCTTCCTTGCACAGCGGCATCATTTCCCGTTCCTCCTCACGGTAGATGAGGTTGTAATGATTCTGCATTGTTTTAAACCGTGTCCAGCCATGCTTCTCAGCTACGTGATTTGCCTTGAGAAACTGCCAGGCATACATTGCCGAAGCTCCGATGTACCTTACTTTTCCCGCTTTCACCACATCGTGGAGGGCTTCCATCGTTTCTTCAATCGGCGTATTATAGTCCCAGCGATGAATCTGGTAAAGGTCCACATAATCCGTTCCCAGCCGTTTGAGGCTTTTGTCGACCTCGCTTATAATCGCCTTCCGGGACAATCCCGCTCCGTTCGGACCCTCGTGCATGCGGAAATATACCTTTGTCGCGATGACCACCTCATCCCGGTTAGCGTAATCTTTAAGCGCTCTACCGACGATCTCTTCGCTTGTCCCATCCGCATACACATTTGCCGTATCAAAAAAGTTTATGCCTGAATCAAGGGCCTTTTTGATGATAGACCGGCTCTGCTCCTCGTCAAGCACCCACGGATGAACCCAGCGCTCCGCAATGCCGAAGCTCATACAACCGATGCACAGCCGCGACACATCCACGCCGGTATTTCCGAGTTTCACATATTCCATTGTTAAGCACACTCCTCTTCAAGGGATAAGCTTAGACTACCCCCTGGAGTTCACTCCAAGTCAAGCGCAATTAAATATCAAATCTAGCGGAGCCTATTGATCTCACGATTGCAGGATCATTGTGTGAGAAGAACACGCTCTTCTTCGTATCCAGTGCGGCAATCTTCTCCATATCCTCACTGCTCAATTCAAAGTCAAAGACCTCGAAGTTTTCGATGATTCTTGCTTTATGGACAGACTTTGGAATGACAACAACATCTCTTTGGATCATCCAGCGCAAAATCACCTGAGCAACGGATTTCTTATGCTTCTCAGCCAGCGACACCAGAACCTCATTCTGGAACATGTTGTTTCTCCCTTCAGCAAAAGGCCCCCAGGACTCGATCTGAACATGGTTCTCTTTCATATAGCTGCCACTTTCAACCTGCTGGCAGAAAGGATGCGTCTCAACCTGGTTAACGGCTGGAACGACTTCATTATGAACCATCAAATCTGCCAAACGATCCATCTGGAAGTTGCTGACTCCGATTGCCCGGATTTTTCCTTCACGATACAGTTCCTCCATAGCACGCCAAGAGCCATGCACATCACCGAAAGGCTGATGAATTAAGTACAAATCCAAATAATCGAGCTGTAATCTCGCGAGCGATTTGGCAAAAGCTTTCTTGGTGCTCTCATAACCGGCATCCTGTACCCAGAGTTTTGTAGTAATAAACAGCTCCTCTCTTGGCACACCGCTGCGTTTGATTGCTTTCCCAACCGCTTCTTCGTTCCGGTAAGCCGCAGCCGTATCAATTAGACGATAGCCTGCCATAATCGCGTCATAAACACATTGCTCACATTCATTGGCATCTGCAATCTGATACACGCCAAATCCGAGTATCGGCATCTCCAGGCCATTGTTTAAAATAACGTTCTTCATATGAAACCCTCCTGTTACTAATATGATGATTCAAGTCACTCGCGTTTATCCATTGCATGCAACTGTAAGTCTATCACCTTCGAGTAACACGAAGTCAAATGAATCTTTTAGCTATGGATTTTCAAGGGTTCACTCAACAGATTTTAACGAGGTCCGTATTTAGAGACCCTCAATATAAATCTCGTCCATTATACTTCCAATGCGGTATGAATGCCCGGGCAATTCAGATTCGATAAATGCTTTCACACCACTTTTTTCAACATCATACATAACCTCTATTTCTTTCGAAAAGAGAACCTGCCCTTTTCCCAGTACCTTTGACAAATTTGATATCCTTTTAGGCTTAAGCTCATCTTTAATGATTTGCTGAAGTCCTTCTCTATAGGTTTCCAAGGTTCTGGCTCCGACAACTTTTACACCTTTATTTTCTTCATTGACCATAATTATGGTTGGGAATCCCCGCACACCAAGGCGGGAGGACATTTGGAAATCTTCTTCCAACCAATCCTGAGCTGACTCAAGAGCGGATTCCTCAACGATTGCTTTTCCATCCATGCCCAGTTTGTCAACGATATTTACCAGTACATCCTCTTCACCAATATTTTGATTGAATGCAAACACTGCTTCACGGGCGTGTCTCAAGAACTCACTTTCTTTGCCCTCTTGTTTGCGTTGAATCACTTTAAATACTCTGGAAGGAGGATAGGATGAAAGGATCGGATTAGTATGCCACAATGATCCATCTATTGGCATACGGGAGTGTTCCCCCACTTCTCTCCAATGTTGAGCAACATCTGAAGGCTTCTGAATTCCGTTGCCACTATCCGAGAATCCCTTCCAGCTGGCCAGCAAACCTCCCATAATCGTTTTCATATGAAAGTACTGGCCGTATTCCCGGGTAAACCGGTTCAGGACAGGCTCTAACGCCCAACAATGGGAACAAATCGGATCGGTAACGTAGTATAAAGTCACCTTTCTCTCTATTTGATTCAAGTCAATTTCTTGCACAGCATCTTCATCCCCGGGGCCGCATACCCCGGTCTCAAGATCACACACCATATTGGGATCACTCATGATTTAGCCCTCCTTTAATCTTTATTTCAAAGTGGTATGCAATTTAGTTCTTTGAATAGTATAATTATAAAATCTACACACTTTTACACAAGTACTATTATTTTTAATACCTAGTATATAAAATGAACTATTGGAGGAACCAAGATGAAATATGAATTTAGCTTAGAGCAACGCTGTCCGGCAACCTTCGCATTTCATGTTATTGGAGGTAAATGGAATTTACCCATACTTGCTTTTTTAAGTGAAGACGAATCCATCCGGTATAATGAATTAAAAAGAAAGCTTCATGGCATCACAGGAACGACGCTAACCAATTGTCTTAAAGATCTTATCGACAACGGAATTGTTCATAGAGAACAATACAATGAGGTGCCTCCGCGGGTAGAATACTCGCTTACCCCGTCAGGAAAGGAATTAGTGCCCCTTATTGAAGAAATCGTTGCTTGGGGTGAACGAAACATGCACGTGATATTGAAGAGGGGCGATCGTTATTAGTTGGCTAAGTGATCTCTATAAATTACAGAAGCGGGAGCCAAAAAAGGACACCGAACCCTCTTTGGTTAATGCCATCTTCCGGATGTATGACAGATTTCCCAGGATTGGACTAAGGGAGCGGATCGGTCAGCAGGATATGTCTCTGGATATCGCTGATGCTTATATCAATGGCCGAAACGCTATGATTGAAGCCGGGGTTGGAATCGGCAAGTCCTTTGGATACCTCATTCCCGGCCTGCTCATTAATCAGGTATCGCGGCAGCCGGTCATTATTGCAACCTCCTCCATTCAGCTTTCAGAGCAGATACATAAAGACTTAAGAGTGATCGGAAGCCGGCTCGGATTCACGACGGTTCGCTCCGTAGTTGGAAAAGGCATGGGCCAATATGCCTGCCGCCACAGGGCAGCGGGCTTGTTCGGGCCTGATGATTCAGGCTCCCCCCTATCAACCCTTGCGCAGCGTATTTTGAATTTTGAGATTGATGAAAGAGCGGATATCAAGGGCGGGATTAGCGATGCCGAATGGTCTAATGTTTGCGTGAATGATTGCATATTTGAACGCTGCCATTATAAAAATGCCTGTTTGTTTTATGATATGAGAGCAAAAATTAATGCCAGGGCTTGTGACATTGATTTCATTATCGTGAACCAGGACCTGCTCATCCGGGATTTGATTAAGAAAAAAGAAGGAACCAGAGGCATAATTACAGAGCAGCCGGCTCTGATCGTGATTGATGAAGCTCATAATCTGGAGGCAAAGGTCAGAGATGCAGGAACGCTTGAGTTTACTTTCCGGAGAACCTGCCGTATTCTGGATGATGCTTTGCAGATTCTCTTTAAGCAGTCCGGGGATAAGAGCCTCTTCTCACAATCCAAATTTTTAAAAAGCTGCGTTGAACGTATTTTTAGACAGATAGACGCTGATTTGCTCCTTGCAGCCAAGCAGGATAACGACCGTATAAAAGTGTCGGAGATTAAAGGTGTTCCGTTAAGCCGGGCGTCGCGTGATTTGAGAGACCTTAGTCTTAGCCTCTCAGTATTAACTTCCCGGCACGAGCGGGAGATCGATGATGTTTTTGAAGCAATGAACGGACTTATCGACCTCTTTGATGTCTTGGCAGGAGTAGAGGACAATTATCTCATATGGGCAAGCAATACCCTGCGTGAAGCGACGATCAGCATCTGCCCAAAAGCGATAAGCCAGTTTCTAAAATACACATTATTTAACGGCAAGACACCTGTTATCTTAACGTCAGCAACCATGTGTCAAGGCGGAGAAACGCTGGAGGAACAATACGCTTATTTGACGCAATCCCTCGGTTACACGGGTGATTATATGGACCGCCAATCCTCACCCTTTGATTACAGCAGCCATGCCATGATGTACATCTCGGGCAACATTCCGTACTACCGCCATGATAAGCGGGAATTATATCTTGAAGCAGCCTATACAGAAATGCTTAAGCTCTGTAATTTGACACAAGGAAGAACACTGGTCCTTTTTTCAGCCAAGGAGGATATGAAGTACATTCATAAGAAGCTGATTTCGGGTGCGGATGAGCTCAAATGGGCGTTGCATGTTCAAAAAGAGGGAGCTTCCCAGGACGGGGTAATCGCTGAATTCCGGGGCAGTAAAGGCGTACTCCTTAGTACCGGTGTATTCTGGGAAGGTGTGAATATCGAAGGCTCCGACCTGTCGCAGGTCATTATTTTCCGTCTGCCCTTCCCTGTTCCGGCCGATCCTATCTATGAATATAAGGCAGCTTTAGCGGAGAATCCTTTGAAGGAGGTTTTTGTCCCGGACATGCTTCTTCGGTTACGGCAAGGAACCGGACGTCTGATCCGTAGCGAAACTGACCTTGGTGTGCTCAGCATACTTGATTCCCGCCTCAGCGCCGCAGCCAAAAAGGATTACCGGGATAAGGTACTGGAAACTTTACCGTTTAAGAAGGTTACCGAGGATTTCTCGGTTCTGGAGAAGTTTGTTAAAGAAAAGGGAATAAAGCGTACTGTGTGAAAATGGAACAAGCCGATTACGTATCCAGCTTACTCGAACAAAATAAGAAAAGCTTGGGATAGGAAAAGACAGCACCGCTGAAGTATCAGCGGTGCTATTAACATAGGATATATACTAAACGTTAAGCGTACAAAATTGTCTTAGAAATATTCAATATTTCCTGATGAAGTTCCTTACTGGCCGCAAGAATACTACTCCCTGACTGATATATATTTATCGGATCCCCGTTTAAACAAGTAATTTTACCGCCTGCCTCTTCGATTAACAATTTACCTGCCGCAAAATCCCACGGTTTCTGAAGTGAGCTAAAATACGCATTGAATCGTCCGCAAGCCACGTAAGCCAGTTCCAGAGAGCCGCACCCAATCATACGGATTCCTCTGGACTCATTAGCTATATGATATACAAACCTTTCAAATCCAAGTTTCTGTTCTTCCTGATCATATCGAATATACGTAGAAATTAATGAATTGGTTAATGCCACTGATGTAGAATTAAGCAAAAGCCGTTTATTGTTCAGATATGCACCTGTACCTTTCTCTGCCCAAAAAAGTTCATCAGTAGAAGGATTATATATGGCCCCGCAAATCCCTTGACCATTCTGGTATAAAGCGATTGAGATCGCAAAACTTTCTTTTTGATGCAAATAGTTAGTTGTCCCATCAATCGGGTCAATAATCCAAATGAAGTCATCCGGCTCAAAAACTTCCCCTGTATAAGTTTCTTCTCCCATAATTTTGTGATGAGGAAAATCTTCCTTTATTCGTTGTACTACCATTTGCTCATTTTGGCGGTCTACGAATGTAACTAATTCTTTATGCGATGCTTTCGAACCTACACTAATGTGTCCTTCTATGTGCCGCAAACTGTTTTTTCCTGTCTCGATAACACATTCTTTGAGAACGTTAAGGTATTGTTTAGACATTTATATACCTCCGGAAAATATGGACATAATTGCTTGTTGTATGGCGTTACTTCAGCTTTTCTCCTTAATATAACCATATTTAGTGGAGTTACATTTTAATACATTCAGTTATTACGGAGACTCGCCATTATTATTTTCGGGAACAGCGTCTTTGCGGCTCCGAATCCATGCCGTTAGGGACAGTAGAAGACCGAGAGCAATGTTGCAGAAATCAAGAATAACATGGGTCGTTCCCAAATATGTTTCGAATTGTTCAACGCCGGAAGTTTGCCATATACTCAGCACTAGCGTAAGCAGGCCTATTGGAAGCACAAGCTGGCGGTAGTTGTTGAGTCTGAGCCACTGGCTAGCCCCCAACGATGCTGTGTACAGATAGGTGGTTAACTGAATGAATGTTCCGGGGAGCCAAACGATTAGCAGCAAGGCGTCCACATGCTGGATAAACTTACCTATTCCTATATACCGGACAACTTCAATAAACGGATAATTCAATGCGCTGACATGCTTGCCGAAGAGAAATACGGATACTAGCCCAGAGACAGACAATGTAACCATGAGAGTAAACCAGGTTAATAATACATACGCTGTCGTTTTCCTCTGATTCGACACGAATGGAAAATATATACCGAGCATCATATAACCAGAGAACCAACTGAACGGGATAATGGCCCCTTTAAGGGAAGGAACGATCCCTTCGCCCATAACGGGGAGGATATTGTTTACGTCCCATTCAGGAATTGATAAGATGAGCAGAAGTCCAAACACCAGGAAAGTTAGCGGCAGGAACAGTTGTGCCAGCCTTCCTAGAACCTCCACCCCTCCTCTGACGGCGTAG
Organism: Paenibacillus sp. sgz302115; assembly: GCF_056120445.1. Taxonomy (NCBI): domain Bacteria; kingdom Bacillati; phylum Bacillota; class Bacilli; order Caryophanales; family Paenibacillaceae; genus Paenibacillus; species Paenibacillus sp. sgz302115. The sequence continues at coordinate 201,505 of NZ_JBVYOK010000003.1, read as the reverse complement.
GATATAAGTAAGACAATTCCGCAAACGGCAACAAAGGGTGGCGTTTTTTGTAAAAAGACAGCCGAAATAAAGTCGCCAAACTCCCTCAATATAACAGAAGTCAGATTGATACCATAAAATATGACGGCAAGCCCCGCGGCTCTGCCGAGCCAAGGTCCAAGCAGCCGCTCGCTGTACTGAATGATGGTTTCCTTCGGAAACATACTGTTGAGTCGGAGAATCATAAGCACAAACAGCAATCCGGGCAGGTGAGCCCAGATCGGTGATATCCATAAATCGTGCCCGGCTTCCTTTCCCGTTATTTTCGGAATATACAGGATTCCGTCGTAGGCAGTTACCGAATAAAAAAGAAGACCTAGCTGCGCTGCGGAAATCTTCCCTTTCTCTATCATAAGTCAACTCTCCTCCCTTCAACCCGAAGTCAACCGCTTAAATATACTGTTATACATATCGATCGGTCCTGGCATATTGGGAAATAGAAGGATGAGCACAGCCATAAGCCATGCAACACCTGCAATGGCGATCAGCGATACCCGCTCTCTCTTTTGGTTGTTTCCCAGACAACGCCATTCGGCCCAAACCATCAAGGCGGTTGCAAACGTTGCTCCCGCCACCTTCACCCAGGTCACTTGGCTTCACACCTCTTTTCAGGATTCGCCGACAGGCACACTGTTCATCCCAATTTGTCTGATTTTCACCTTAACCTGCACGTCTGTTTGCATCGAAGGATAAATTTGCTTCCAGTGGTCATGTATATGTTTCCATTTCCGGGGATTGTGGCGGTCAATCGCATCGCCGAAGCCAAAAATATCGGCTCCCATTCTTTGGGCTTGCTTAATTGTTGCCTCCGTCTTATGGCGGATGTCGTCGACCGCCACCTCTTCAACATTGTGAATAAACTTCGAATCAGATGTTTTAAAGCGGGTCGTATTTTGAACAATGCTCATCTCGGCTTCGATCAAAATGTCCATATGCGGTATTTCTCCCTTAAGATTAGGAGCGAGCCGGGTGCTGGAAGAAAGGACTCCAAGCGAAATGAGCGAAGAGGAGGGCCGCTCCAGCTTCACCGTCTCAACGTCGCCTCTCATTTGTTCCAATATCCATTTAGCCCCAGAGTAAGACTCTCCTTGAATCAATCCGGCCATATGGTAACCAGAGAAGGCAGCATAACCTTTCACATATGGGACGTTTTCCTCGCCGTCATGCGTGGTATCAACGTAAGGTATAAATGCCTCATTTGAAATATTTCCGAGTTTCTGTACGAGGCTATTAAGCGTTATTGGTCTGCGGAAGAGACGCTCGGATTCACCTTCCAGAAAATCCGCTTTGGTCCGTTCGAGCGGAGAGGTGGAAGCGAGAAAATCGCGTGCTGTTCCCTTGCTGACGAATGGCTTAACCCGCAGACGAACATTGCTGTCGCGCACGAGATAATCCAACTGTTCCCTAAGCTGGCTATGAGACAACGCCTCTCCAACGACCAACATTTCAAGCTGCCCCCAATAGATAGTGCGGGACAGCTTAGTCTGCAACTCGGAAGCAGCATCCGCCGCAGTTGCTCCTGAAGCGGTCCAAATCAAAGATGAACCGCTACTTTTTGAGTTATTCTTGCCCTTTTGTGTCTCACTCCCTCTCTCCTTAGGAATGACAATCTCCAGTGATAATTCAATCTTCCCATCTTCATTTAGGTCCAAACCGGCTGTAGTCACAATCGCCAGATCATTAACTTCCTCACGATCCCAGCAGCCCGTCACAAACAGCAAACCGGCTACCGCCATTACGAGCAATACTCTCCTACTTCTCTCCATAATCCGTCAGTTCCCGCCTCCTCTGTCTGAGCCCGGCTTCTGCCCTCGGGAAAGCCGCTGGAGGTTCCGCAAATTCGTAAAACCGGGACGCCTTTTCATTTTCCATCGGGGAGCCCGAATCATGAAATCCTTCATTTCACTTGCCACAAAAGGCGCTAAAGGAGACAAGTAGGGGACACCGTAAGAGCGAAGCATACACAAATGAATGGCAATAGCTATAATGCCAAACGTCACACCAAGCAAGCCTAGCGTCCCCCCCAGTATAATGAGTGGCAGTCTCAATAGACGAATGGCGAACTCCAGAGAATAATGAGGAGCCGTGAATCCCGCAATGCCCGTAAAAGCAATAATAATGACAATCGGGGCCGACACGAGCCCGGCCGATACAGCGGCTTCTCCTACGACCAGCGCACCGACGATTGTAACAGCGGAACCGATTTGCCTCGGAAGACGGAGCCCGGCTTCACGCAGCACCTCGAACGCGAGCTGCATCATTATAACTTCTACGAAAGTCGGAAACGGGATTTCCTCACGCGCTGAGGCAATGCTGGCCAACAGCTTACCTGGCACCATTTCATGATGAAAATTCAAAATCGCGACGTACACTGCCGGAAGTATCATGGACAAGAGGAGCGTCCAGTACCGCAAAAAACGCAAAAAGCTGGCGTATACTGTCCGGTTATAATAATCGTCAGCAGCCTGGAGAAGCGTAGCCAGCGTCGAAGGAACAATGAGCACATCCGGCGTGCCGTCGACCAGCAGAACGATACGGCCTTCGAGCAAGCCCGCTGCCGCCACATCAACCCGTTCCGTAAACTGCTGCTGCGGAAACGGCGAGTATGGATTGTCTTCCGTCAGCTCTTCTATGTACCCGGTCTCTAGTACGCTGTCAATATCAATGCGCTCGAGCCTGGTTTGTACCTCATGTAATAAGGAAGTCTTAGCCAAGCCGTCTATATAAGCAATGCAGACTTCAGTCCCTGTATAGCTGCCAATTCTGTGCGATTTTACTTGCAGCTTCACACTCTGGATCCTCCGCCGCAATAGCGAGAGATTGGTCTTGATCGATTCGGTGAAGCCTTCGCGCGGCCCCCGCAGCGATGTTTCAGTCTGAGGCTCTTCTATACTACGCTTCTCCCATTGATCGAGTCCCAACAGTAACGCACCGGTACAACCGTCAATAAAAAGCAAAGGATTTCCTTTAATCAATTGATCAGCGCATTCCTCAACAGTCGCAGCCTCATCAACAGAAATGACAGGTAAAAGGCGCATTTTAACGGATTGCAAATCGTTGCTTAATCCATCCCCCGATTGCATGAGAGGCTTCAAGACGCTTTGATCGATCTCCTGCCTATTCGACATGCTGGGAATATTAACGAGTTCAGCCCTGATTGTTCCGCCAATCAAAAACGAGCGAAACGAAATGTCATCGGCTTCACCTAGTATTCCTTTTAGTGCCTCTACATTGCGGTCTAATTCAGCAACGAAAAGAGTGCCACGTGTCTGCATCCCACCTCCTCCTGTCGCCAGTACTGGTTATAGCAGTTCAGCTTTGTTAAAGTACGGTTATTTTAACCATGGTGGCGAATTATTATCCCATCTTTCACCAGCCACTCCATAGCAAAGAGGACTCTCGGATAGGAGAGCCCTCATCTTGTATTCTTACGCTATTCCAGCTTCTTCTTATTAGCTGCGATTTGATTATTTCTTTCTTCCACCAATTTATCGTAGCCATTATCCTTGCGGTATTGGACAAAATCATTCATCGCCTGATCGATTTCGCTATCCGATTTGGCATCCAGGATCTTGGCGATCGTCTGCGACCAGTTCTGATCGATCTTCTCTTTATTTCTGGAGGATTCTTTAGATAGATATACATCCAGACTCGCTAATTCGAATTGCGGCACCACATGATCCTGAGTCCACTTCTTAGGCTGCTGCAGAGCCTTCGGGAACTGAGAAATTCCCATTTGCCGGGAGAGCAGAGCGCTATCCTGCAGCCACAGATGAGTTGTCAAGCCAACCTTCTTCTCGAAGCCGGCAGGATCGGTCTGCTTGAACTCGAGCAGATCCGGATTCAAGACAGGCTTTCCGTCCTTGATGGTGTAGGTTTCGCCCTCGCGGCCAAAGTCCATTACGTTGTTGCCGTACTCGCTGACCAGATAAGTTAGAAGTTCCATCGCCTTTTGCGGGTCCTTGGCATTCTTGGTAATAAAGGTCTGTGTCCAGCCTTCAATGGAAGTGCCCGGCAATGCGGTTTTATTACCTGTCGTAGAAGATGGCCCGTTCACGGCAATGTACTCTTTGTCCGGGTGCTCCTTCGTCCACACGGACAACGGATCCGGCTCACTATTCAGATCCGAAGCGAAATACACAAAGTAGCTGCCATTCGTTAGCCGCGCATTCTTGTCGTCCTGGGTCATTGTAATCATGTCCCGGTCTGTCAGCCCTTTCTGCCGGGCATCGACAATCACTTTAAGCCATTTCTGAAAATCTGCATCTGTATAGCGGTCATAATATTTACCGTCTTTCGTCAACACAGGGACCCCGATAAAATCGGCCAGCGTTTTATTGAAAATTCCGTTCGGATCAAAGTTTCCTTTTGCGAAATTAGGTACCCCCAGCGGAATGACTGTTTTTCCCGTTTCATCCTTCACAGCCAGCTTCTGCGCAGCTTCCAATGCCGAAATAAATCCTTCCGGCGTGGTCATATCAGGCTTGCCGAGCTGTTCATAAATATCCTTCCGCACCAGAAATGCCTCGTTGGCATAAATACCGCCTTTCTCATAATCCGATGTCGTGTTTGAGAAGTTAGGATATCCATAAATATGGCCGTCGTCCCGTGTGAAGAACTTGAGCGTTTCCGGTTTGGCCGCTTTTTCCAGAAAATAAGGGTCATACTTCTCGGCCAGAACATCCAGTGGAATCGCGAATTTTTCAGCATCCTTAACAAAAGGGTTGGTTCCATCCATAGTAATGATGTCCGGCAGATCTCCAGAGGCCATCATCGTGTTCAGCTTGTCATCGCTGCCGCCCAAGTAAGTGATGTTTACTCCGGTATCCTCCGTAATATACTTGGAAGACACGTCATTGCCCCAGACTTGAGCGAACCAATCGAAATTAATATACCAGTCAAGATCAGCCTTTGCCTTGTCGTTCTTCCAGCTCGGCGTATCTTTGGATACTTCAATCTTCGAGTCCGGCAAATTTTCGCCTGTCTTCTTGCCGCCACAGGCAGTCAACGATACTGCTAATGCAACCAAAGTCAGAAGGGTGATCGATTTCTTCATAACATGCTCCCTCGCTTTTATCATTATTCTTTAACTCCTCCGACCAGCATGCCGCTAATAAAGTATTTCTGAAGGAATGGGTAAATCAGCATAATAGGTAAGGTCGTAATGATCATCGTAGCCTGTTGTAAAGATTGTGTCGTAAAAGCCTTGGAAACATACACCCCTGCTTTGGCAGAGCTTGCAGCACCTGCGCTAGTTAGCAGTTGGTACAAATAATATTGAATCGGATACAGTGACTTATCCGTTACATACAGCTTAGCCACGAAGAAATCATTCCACTGGTACACCCCGTGAAACAAGGCGATCGTCGCCAGCACCGGGAAAGACAGCGGGACAATAATTTTGAAGAACACCTGAAATACACTGGCCCCGTCAATCTTGGCTGATTCTTCAATTGATTCCGGCAAGCTCCTGAAGAAGTTCATTAAGATGATCATGTCGTAAAAGCTGAATAGCACAGGGATAATGTACACCCAGAAGCTGTTTGCCAGGCCGAGCGACTTGGCCACCAGAAATGACGGAATCATTCCGCCGTAGAAGAACATCGTGATGACGCCCATACGGATAAATATCTTTCTTCCCAGTAAATAAGGCTTGCTCAGAGCATAGGCTGCAGCCCCTGTAATGGCCAAATGCCCGATGACACCGATTACAGTTTTGGCCACCGTAATTCCAAACGCCCTGTAAATGGTCGCATCCTTCAATATGGTCTCGTAGTTTACCAGCGTAAATTCTCTCGGGAATAGATAAATGCCCCCTTTCATCGCGTCATACCCGTCATTGAAAGAAAGGGCGATGATATTGATCAAGGGAAATACGATGATGGCAATAAAAAACAGCATGAACAGCACGTTAAAAACGTTAAATATTTTCTCGCCTCTATCCAGCCCCATATAGCTCCCTCCCTTCTAAAAAATTGTACTATCGCTAAGCTTCTTGGTTAAGAAATTGGCTACCAGCAGCAGTGTGACCGATACGACGGACGAGAAGATTCCGACCGCTGTCGCGAATGAGAAGTCTCCTTGCGTCAGACCTAAATGATAAACATAAGAATCAATGACTTCACTGCGCAGCATGTTCGAAGAATTTTGCAGGACGAGCGTCTGATCCAGATTCGCTCCCAGGATAGAGCCTACACGCAGTAAGAACATCAGCACGATAATATTTTTGATACTGGGAATCGTGATATACCAAATTCTCTTCAAGATTTTCGCCCCGTCGACCTTCGCCGCCTCATATAACGATGGATCAATTCCAGTTATGGCAGCAAGATAGAGAATCGTTCCCCAGCCAACCTCTTTCCAAATATCCGACAGCGTCGCTATCCACCAATAAGCATTCGGATTTGACAGGAAGGAGAGCGGTTCAGATATGAGATGCGTCGACAACAGGAAGCTATTCATGAGTCCCGACGAGCCGAGCCAGGATGTAATCATTCCGCCGAGAATAACCCATGACAGGAAGTGCGGTAAATAAGATATTGTCTGCGAAAACTTCTTGAAGAATCCTAATCTGATTTCATTGATTAATATAGCCAGGACGATCTCCAGCGGAAACCCGATCAACAGCTTCATCAGGCTGATGCCCAGAGTATTCGTCAGCACATTGTAGAAATCTTTGTCCCCCAAAAAGGCTTTGAAATTATCCAAACCTACAAATTCCGACCCCGAAAAACCGGATAACGGAGAATAATCCTGAAAGGCAATGATCAATCCGAGCATCGGGACAAAAGAGAAAATAATCATCAATATAATGCTCGGCCAGACCATCGCTTGAAGCTCCCACTGAGATAAAAATTTATGTTTAAATTTGGACATCATCCGTATGCCTCCTCTCTCTTCAGGTACAGCATTGGCAGTTCTTTCTGAACCATGTAAGCGTATCCCAAAATCTGCTAGGCCCCTCAAAAATTCTGAATTTGTGCATGAATTAATTTTACACAATTAATTAATTTAATTTAATAATTGAGCGGGCCTAGCGGTCATTTCGGACAAATAGTTCTGATTCACGAGATTTTATTGATATTCTATGGTGAACACGGGATGGTCAAGATCATTGATATAAATATTGAATTTTCCCGGTTCTACCGTTTGCTGCAGGCTGGTATCCAAATATTGAAGATCATCCAAGCCCAGAGTCATCTGCACGGTAACTGTCTGATGCGCTGGTACGTCCACGACTTGATACTTCTTCATCTCGCGCACAGGACGTACTGCTTTGGAGATAAGATCTTCAATATATAGGATTGCGATTTCAGAATAGCTATACCCGCTTGGATTGCTCACCTGAAAAGAGATGGTCAACTCCTGATCGGCTGTCAGATGATGACGCGAAATTTGAAAATCAGAATACTGCGCACCGGCATAAGTCAGCCCGTGCCCGAACGGGAACAAAGGCCCGGCCTCACAATCCTGATACCTGCTGCTATAGCTTGTTTCATTAGCCGGACGGCCCGTGCTGTACTCATTGTAATAGATCGGCGCTTGCGCCGAATGACGCGGGAACGACATCGTCAGTTTTCCCGATGGGGTATCTTGGCCCATAATCAGCTCCGCAATCGCGCTGCCGGCCTGTGTACCCGGATACCAGCACCACAAGAGGGCGGGAATTTCATCGATAATGTTCTGTAGCGCGAGTGGCCGTCCTGAATAACAGACACATGCAAACGGCTTGTTCGTCTGTTTGACTTTACGGATAAGCTGCTGCTGGCTGGCCTCCAGTCCGATGTTCACACTGCTATGTCCTTCACCGCTTAATTCCCAGTGCTCTCCAACCGCCACGACTATATAATCGCATTGCTCCAGCTCAGCTTGTGGACAATCCTTCAGGGATTCATAGACCTCAAGATCGAGTGAATCATCCACCCGCTTCATCCCCTCCGCTAAAGTAACTACGTCTTCAAAGCTTCCTTTACACTGCCAATTGCCCAGCAATTGATTGCTGCCGGCAAACGGGCCGACAATAATGATCTTTTTGCATTCCTTGCTTATCGGCAGCATTTGTTCATTTTTCAGCAGCACGCAGCTTCTTTTGCCAGCTTCCTTAGCATGCTCCAGAAAGCGCGGATTCAGAATGACTTCATGCTCACGAGCTTCGTCTGCATAAGGATTTTCAAATAAGCCCAGTTCATTTTTAAGCTGCAGGATTTTCAGAACAGCCGCATCTATATCCTGGATCAATGACGGATTCTCTTGCAGAATCTGTTCATAATGCTCAAGATATAAGGTCGAGACCATCTCGATGTCAATGCCTGCTTTTAAAGCCAATTCAGCGGCATCCTTGCCATTGCCGGCAACGCGGTGGTTCTGCAGTTCGGCAACAGCCCCCCAATCTGAGATTACGATGTCGTCAAATTGATAGGCCCCTCTTAGGATTTCCTTCATCATCTGCTCGCTCGCAGTTACAGGAACCCCGTTGAACGTGTTGAATGAGCTCATCACAAATTTCGGCTTCTCTTGAAGCGCTATTTCGTAGGGCTTGCCATAATAGGCGTAGAATTCTCTCCAGGACATATCAACAGCGTTGTAGTCCTTACCGCCAATGGCTGCTCCATATGCGGCAAAATGCTTCAAGCAGGCTGCTACTCCTGACTCAGCAATCTCTCCGTCCTCGCCTTTCTGATAGCCTCTGATCATCGCCCGGCCAAGATTGCCGGACAGCAGATGGTCCTCGCCGAAGGATTCCATTACTCTTCCCCATCTGGAGTCGCGCACAAGGTCGACCATCGGAGAGAAATTAACATGTATGCCCGCAGCCCGCAATTCCGAAGCGGTATCTGCCGCTGCCTGCTGCACGATTCCCTCATCCCAAGTACAGGAGAGTCCCAGCGGTATCGGAAAAATCGTCTTGTATCCATGTATCGCATCATGCATGAACAATAAAGGTATTTTTAGCCGTGACTTCTGTAAATACTCACTTTGAATCAGGTTCGTGATCTTGGCGCTCGACGCACCGATGATACTTCCTATCGTAAATAGCGTATCTCCCTCAAGCATTTGATCCGGAAATGCCGGACCGGTCTCAACCATTTCACTATCGATTTTGCCGACGTAATGTTCCCCGGTCGTCTGCGAGAGCTGTCCGATCTTCTCGGCCAGCGTCATCTCCTGAAGCAGTTCGATGATTTTCTTGTTGTCCATATAAACCCCTTATTTCCATTCTAGCTTAGGTAAAATATCTTGCTGCAATTTGCACATCTCATCGATCATTGCACAAGCCTGGTAATAAGTTGGAGACTGAGGATCTAACAGGATCGCCTGCAGCAGCTTCGTCTTGGATTGCTCCACAAAAGCCTCAAGCAACAATTTATGGATCGTGCCCTGAATATGAATCGTTCCGATAAGCGCAGTCGGCAGTTCTACCGTCATCGGCTTCAGCGTAATTCCTCTGCCGTTAACGATCGCCTGGGTCTCAACAACCATATCGTCAGGAAGTCCCTTGATCGCACCGTAGTTCGGTAAATTGACCGCGTTCAGTTCAATCTCATCATCGAAGAAAATCGCCTCAATGATCGGAACTGCATATTCATTGCTGCGGCAAACCTTCGCCTTATCGAAAATATAGGCCTCTTCCACCCAAAGCTCCTGCGTCTGAACCTTCGAGAACAAGCCTTGATCCAGATTGTTGCCGCTTGCGCAGTATACGAAATCAGGGGTTCTGGAATCCTTCTCCCACAGCTTCTCGCGGATTGGATCATAGCGGTATTGCAGGGATAGGCCAGCATAGAAATCGTCTGCATAAGTGATATATTCACCCACATGGTTGGTGCCTGGATAAGGGTAATATCCATAAGTGCGGTACATCGTTCTGGATAGCGCGACATGCTCGAATTGCGCCAGACGGTTGGCCTTCTTCTCCTTCTCATCAAATAACGGATACAGATCCTCACCTGTTTTCTTGTTCCAGATCTTGGTGAAGAAACCGAAGTGGTTCAAGCCCCCGCCTTCCATTCCGATATCGGCAATATCCATCTCCAGGAATTGGGACAGCTGCTCGATCCCCATATCCAGTCCATGGCATAGACCGACGACTTTGATCGAGGTAAGCTTCGAGATCGCCTCAACCAGTTTCGCTTCAGGATTCGTATAGTTAATGAACCAGGCGTCCGGGCAGACACGTTCCATCGTGCGGGCGATTTCGAGCATCGGGCCCAGATTTCGCAGTGTATGGAACATCGAGCCAGGACCGCCGTTCTCACCGTAAATTTGCTTGCTGCCGAAGTTGCGGGGAATATGGAAATCCTGCGACCAATAGAAGTAGCGGTTAACCTCGATCGCCACGATTACGAAATCTGCCGCCTGCAGAGCTGCTTCCAGGTTGGTCGTCTGCCAAATGTCCGCCGGATGCGAGAAGGCGGTAAACATATCTGTTGCATATTTATAGGTTCTCGCCACATTCTCTTCTTCAATGTCCATCAGGGCGATTTCCAGCTCTACCTGAGTTTTCAAACGCTCGGACAGCACCATATCCTGAAGTGCCCCCAAAGCAAAGGACACGCTGCCGGCTCCAATTAACGCAACTTTCATTTTCTTCATGATGTTCATGCTCCTTTATTGTTTTTTATCGCCATGTACCCCGCCCCGATCACTCCTGCATCTGGGCCGAATTTAGGCAAGACTACCTTGACTTTGTCGCTTAAATGCTCAAACACTTTGGTTCTAGCGCTTTCAATAATTTTATCTATCAGCCATTGGTTGTTGTGAATGACTGCGCCTCCAATGACAAATATACCCGGATCAATCGTCTGCATTAATGAGGCAATCGCGTTAGAGAAGTACTCGACCCAGGCATTCACGACACCTGCCGCCTTCTCGTCATGCTGCCTGTATTTCTCGAACAATAAATGCGCCGTTGCCTCGTTGCCATACAGATTTCGGCTCTCTTTCTCCAAGGCTCTGCCGCTGCACAGAGCTTCGAGCGTACCGGGATGTAATGCCGAATGGCTCTTGCCGTTATCAGATATAACCATGCTGCCAATCTCTCCGGCATAGCCATGCGCACCGTGGAGCACCTCGTTGTTCAGAACAATTCCGCTGCCGATCCCCGTACTGACCGTAATATAGATCGATTGATCATACGCCTGGGAAGCACCATGCTCTGATTCAAGCAGGGTCACGACATTTACATCATTCTCGAAATGAACCTCATAACCGGGGAAAAAGCGCTTTATAAATTCGGTATGAACCCCTTCCAGACAGGGAATGTTGGTCGCATCGCATATAATCTCGGTCCGCTCCTTCCAAGGAACAGGCAAGGCAATCCCTATCTTGTCGGCCGTCTTGTGCTGATCCACTTTCCCGATCACCTGCTTGACATAGCTGAAAACTTCATCAGCACTTTGGAACTCGCTAGTTAATGCCGTCTCTTTTCGGACCAATTCCAGCTGTTCATTCACTAACCCGACCCGTATGTTCGTGCCTCCAATATCCACTCCAATGACACTGTTACTCATAATTAGTACTCCTCAGTTTTTATCGCTGTTTATATATTTCGCTGCCTCCGAATCCAGGAAGAAGTCAATATGTTCATAACCGAGCAGCTCCTGAGCAGGCAGCTTCGCTTCCGGATTTGTAAATATTTCTTTGACGATCCCGGCTTTGCGTTCACCGGTCACCGCTACAATCACCCGCTTGCTGCCCGCCATCTGACTCAGACCCAGGGTGATTCCTCTGTCCAAAGCCGCAGGCTGACGGAAATATTTCTGGGCCACGGTCTTGGTCGTCTCCGACAAATCTACGACACTGCTATGATCCAGCGACGGACAGCCTGGCTCATTCAAGCCGATATGTCCATTCATTCCAACCCCCATCAAACTAAAAGTTATGGGATGCTGACCGATAAAGCGGTCGATTCTCAGACATTCCTGCTCCAAATCCGGCGCCGTCCCATCAAAGAATTCGATCTGCCGGGGGTCCAAATGGACAAGCGAGAATAAATCCTGATTCAGCATCTGATAGCAGCTTCCCTCAGACTCTCTGCTAATTCCGGCCCATTCGTCCAGGCTGACAATTTTTAGCTGCTGAATCCTTGCATGAATCCCGGCGTCTCCGGCAAATTTCAAATAGCTCTTCTGGGGTGTGCTGCCCGACGCCAAGCAGAACACTGGATGCTCATCCGATAGATGCTCTTTCATCTCTCTGGCAATAGCGTCTGCAACTTCCTCTTCTGTCGCAAAAATCTTAATCATCAGGTTCACTTCCTATCCGGAAATTACTTTTATCATCTCATGCTGGAGCGAGAGTACGGCAGCTCCGACAGCCGTCGAATGATGCGAATCACTGTAAGTTATAGTTGGAGTCCACTCCACATACTGCCCGACATAATATCTTGTTCTCTCAAGAATCCGATCAGGGAACAGCGCTACCGTCTTGCCGCTAATAATAATCTGGTCGATGTCGAGCATGCTGATGATATTAACCATCGCCAGGGCAAGATGCTTGCCTACATAATCTGCGCACGCTTCAATGTCATCTTCAGAGCTAAGATCATAGCTGCGGAGCAAATGCTGAATCCCCAGCCTGCTCTCCAGCCAGCCGACAGAGGACGGTGATCTTCTGTACTCCGGGTCAAAGCACATATACTCCAGCTCACCCGCGCTAGCATTGAATCCTCTATGCAGTTCCTTATTGATAATCAGGCCGCCGCCGATCCCGTCCCCTACTGCGATATGGACCAGATCAGCCAGCGCTTTCCCGGAGTTCTCCAGATTGCGGAATTCAGCAACTGTAGAAGCGTTTACATCGTTCTCAAGGAAAATAGGCAAATCAACCACATTGACCAGATTCTTGATGATCGGTTCATAATTGTAGTCCTGCTCTTTATTGTCCTGAACCCTCATTCTGATCGTTTTCTTCCTTGTGTTTATCGCCCCGTCGACTCCGATACCGATGCCCAAGACAATGCTGTTTGTTTTCTTTGCTGCATCCTTCATACGCTCGATGATGTCTTCAAAAATCGAGATAAACTGTTCGTTATAAAATGGAATATCCGTCTCGATGGAGTACGAATCTATAATTTTGCTGGATAGATTGATAAGTAGAGCCGTGATTCTGTTGCCTATGATTTGAATTCCAACGGTTACATAGCTGTTCTCATTAAACCGGTATACCGTTCTTTTTCTTCCCAAGCCGCCGGAGCCTTCCCGGCTTTCTCCAGTAGCGGTCAGCAATCCGATTTCTTCAAAGAAATTGACGATCTTGCTTACGGTTACAAAGCTCATCGCCGTCTTCTCCGCGATTTCAACCTTCGCCAATTCCGGATTCTGCATCACAATATCAAAAATGATCTTTCTATTCTCATCTTTAATGTCATTCGGCAAAAATGACTTCATCCTGTCACTCCTTTCAATTTATTCAAGATAATTAATTAATGTTGTTAAATAATTTGAGAAAAGTATAAAGGTCGTAACTGACCTTTATACGGCAATATTATATGCGTTCAGTGCTCTTGTCAATGGCTTTTTTCTGAGGGCGCCGGATACAATAAATTGTTACTGATTTCGAACGATTCCCTGGGTGCCTCCTGTACGTTTTTTGTGAACAAAATTATCTAAATTTCTAATATTTGTATTTTCATGTTACAATAATATCCTATTATTCCATATGGGAGGGAACATGATGAACGCAAAACGCCAAGTGATCTTGCTGAACGAAATTTCGAAGCTTGAGACAAAACAAGCGCAATGGGAACCGTATGCCTGGTACAAGGACATGAGGGACAGTAATCCCGTCTACTACGATACCGAGCAGGATGTTTGGAATGTCTTTTTATACGATCACGTCAAGCGCGTGCTGTTCGACCATGAGCTGTTCTCCAACAAAAAGGAACGAAGCCTGATTCCGACTCCCATCCAATTGGATAACCGGAGCAACGTCAATCTCGTCGATCCGCCGGAACACCGCAAACGGCGTGCACTTCTCGCCCAAGCTTTTACACCCCGCAGCCTGAAAGATTGGGAGCCCCGGATCCAGGAGATCGTCGACGAACTAATCGCAGATATGGAAGGCGCTTCGGTCGTCGATATCGTGCAAAAGCTGGCGATTCCGTTGCCGGTTACCGTCATCGCGGACCTGCTTGGGGTCCCTTCCCAGGCTCGCGGGCAGATCAAAGTATGGTCCGACATCCTCTTTCTCCCTTATAATAAGGAAGCATACACCGACATCGAACAGCAAAAGGGCCGGGCCATGAAGGAGTTCGCCGAGTATTTGTATCCCATCGTTCTGGAGAAACGGAAGCACCCGGCGGATGACATCATCTCCGACCTGACCAAAGCCGAACTGGAGGGCGAGAAGCTGACGGACGAAGAAGTGGTCAGATCGGCCATAGGGCTGCTCGGAGCGGGCAACGAAACGACGACGACTCTGATCTCCAACATTTTCTATTGCATGCTGTTCGATCAACCGGGCGTTTATCAAGAGCTAAGAGCCGATTTGAGCTTGGTCTCCAAGCTGATCGAGGAAGTGCTGCGTTTCCGCTTCGGGGCGACGATTGATCGGAAGGTAGCTCAGGATACCGACGTCTTCGGGCCCGGGATGAAAGCGGGGCAAGTCGTTGTTGCCTGGATTGGCGCCGCCAACCGGGACGAGTCGCACTTTACCCGCGCAGACGTATTCGATATCCATCGTCCCGGCAATCAGCAGCATATGACCTTTGGAGCCGGTCCGCATTTCTGCCTGGGCGCCCCGCTCGCTCGGTTGGAAGCGAATATGGCTCTTGCCTCGTTTGTTAGACGGTTCCCTAATATCCAACAGGCAGATGGATTCAACCTTGACGAACATTTGACCGTTTCGGCCACGGGTCAGTCCTTGAAGAGTCTTATTATTAGATTGTGACTCAAGTAGAAACGGCTACGCCGTCCTTAAAGGACGGTATCCGTTTCAGCGAGAAATATAAGGATGATTTATGGCGTAAAACATATAAATCCTTATATTTTTAAGAAAAGCCGCCAGAGACTGTCCCTTACCAAGTCGTGTTTAATGACTTTGGGATAGCCCCTGGCGGCTTTTGTTTCGAGTCATGTTATCAATTACCAATTGTTCTTCCAGCAATATTTAAAATCAATTTTACTTCTTCTTCCGGTGACTTCAAGCAATCTGAGAGAATCCATTCTTTAAGAAGTCTTACTGTTCCATACTGAACATACGAAGCAATCGCCTTCTTTTCCTCCAAATCCAGGTTTTTCGGTAAGTGTTTGATGACCATATGATCAAACTGCGGTAATGAGATTGTGATGTGGGAGATTAGGTCATAATCTAAATTTAACACAAGTTTTGCAAATTCAAGATTGTCTTTTATATATTGTAGAATCCGAGTCAGACATTCATCGATATTTTTGCCTGCTGCAAGATCATTTATAACGGTAAATGAAGTGTTTTGTATATACGTCTCAGCAATTTCATTTAATACATCATATTGACTTCCATAGTGATTATAGAAGGTAGTACGATTTATTCCTGCAACTTGGCATAATTCCAGTATGGATATTTTATTAATTTTACGTGTCTTTAACATTGTTAATAAAGCCTCACCAATCAAGCGTTTTGTTAACATTACCCTCTGGTTGACATTATTTTTTTCTGACATAAAGCCTCCAATGCATTCGACATTTTCAAAGAATCTGTCGGTTGTAAAATAGACAGATGTTGATATCATTGTAAAGTACAAATGAAATAAGTCAACGAAACGGAGCTGTGAAAATGAAAAAAAGCAGAAAAAAAATATTAACAGTACTCATTGGGTGCATTAGTCTCGTGATAATACTTATTGCTGGTTATGAATTCAAAGAAAATATCCGAATTAATAAAATTATGAAATCACACAAAATAGAGCAAAGCGCAGAACAAAACAATGTTGTAAGCAGCAATGATAAGAACGATTCTGGGCATATTACGACTGCAGTTCAACAGATTATGATAGGAACGATGAGCAATAATTATGATCATGCTTTACAGACATTACTTAATATCAAAAACGCAGGATATGAATCCATCGAATTGAATGATTTTATGATTCACAAGTCTTCTATGCTGGTAAAACTAATGACAAGGTTCTCAGGAATGCCTATTGGCAATGGCGGTAAGCTTGATTGGCCTAAGCTGATTGAGGAAAGTGGACTAAAGGTCATAAGCTTACACAGTAATCTGGGGAGCATTGAGAAGGATGCGAAAGCGATCGCCGATGAAGCGAAAAAATTCGGGACAGATACTGTAGTTATTACTGGTATGTACAGATTTGATTACAGTAATTTAGATGACGTTAAAGAACTTGCTGGGCGTCTGAATCAGGCTGGAAAAGCTCTTTCGGAAGAAGGAATACGTCTTTTGTATCATAATCATAATGTTGAACTGCAAAAGGTAACCCCTGAAAAAACAGCCTACGACATTATAATTGAAGAAACAGATCCCGCATATGTCAATTTCGAGTTTGATAGTTACTGGATGGCCGATGGTGGTGCTAATGTTCCGGCTTTGATGGAAAAACTGGGCAGCCGAATGAAATTATGGCATATCAATGACCGCGGTCATACCAAATCAGGTCCCTACATGACACCAATACTGAAAGAAAATGCTACTGAATTGGGCAATGGAAATATGGATCTGGATACACTCTCAGCAATTGCTATAAAAAACGGAGTAGAAGGTGTTGTATTAGAAACTCATAAAAATTGGGTAGATAACGATCCCATTAAGAGTCTCCAGGTTAGTGCAAAATATATGCAGGAGAAGTTTGGTGACAAAGAATAAAGAAAATGAAGATTAAATTGAAAGAGTTCACATGTCGTCTATGTGAACTCTTTTTATGGTACGCCCCGAACGGGGGCTGGTGAGCGCCTGCCGTTAGCCAAGGGCAAGGATGTCCAACGTGAGGTGGCCTGCAGGTTCTTCCTCGCGGAAGACACCCTGCCTATCCGTATAACCTTCGGTTGCCGGATATCTACTTCGGCTACGGCACTTTAAAAGCCGCTTCCCAAAGCCATATTTGGCGCTATACGCGGTGCGGGTTTCAGATCATAATCATAACTCACTTTTTAAAAGCGTTAATTAAAACCGTAATTCAGCTAACCTTCTGATTCTATTACTCTATTACCCTGTATACGTCACCTTCGGTGATGCCTTTCTCATTAAAAGCATCCACTCTAACATAAAGGGACTGGCCTTTGACCAATGCGCCAATATCAACCTGACTCTTACCGAGAACCATATAGCTGTGGTACAGCTTATCCGGCGCGAAGCCCCAAAGCAAGCGTTGATTGCAGAATAATTCCCCATCCTGATCAGCGTTATGTTGGAACAGGTACGTCTTTCAGGGGATGAAAATCCCAATCTGTCAGATTATCACTTGTAAGAAATCCAGCCGTCATTGATGGGAATAGGTAGTACCTTCCTTTAAACATAATCAGCGATGGGTCCGCTGCTTCTCTATAAATACTCAGCTTTTCTAATTCCACGAACTGATATTTATATTCTATATTCATAGGGTTGCATACGTATTTCACCAGAGACTTTGACAATTCAGTCACTCCATTTCCCTGTAAATAAAATAATCAAAATCGGCATGCCTGCGGGTGCCCCCCAAATCCTGGACACACACTCCTACAAATGTGCCGGTGAACCGCAGAGCGGCCGAAGCCTCGTCAGAAAGATGCAGAATATTCATAGCGTCGCCGACGGGACGCCATCCGGCAGCATCGGTTGCATAGAAGAATTGCAGTACCTCCCGATGAACTACTGCCTTAAGCTTGATCGCCCCCGATTGCGGCAGAAGCAAATCTGCGGAGAGCGGCTCATCGTATACTCCCTGAACCGTGTGAATAATTCCCAGCACTCTCCCATGCTCCTCATGATGAGTAAGCCGCAGATACACGTAATCCTCCGTGTCGTAATACAGGATCAGGCCCGCCATCTGCTGAAAGTTCTCGGGATCATAATCAATAAGCGTCTCCGCCTCTATATCAAAAGCTTGCTGGCGGCGGGCGACAAGGCTTTGCCGATGCAGGGAGCTCAGCGATTCCATGCCTCTTAGACGCAGAAATCCCGGTCTCTCGTCAAGAGACAGCCAGCTTGAATCCGGCGGAATGCGCAGCGTATTCCACTCGCTCCGCAGCTCAGGTCCGTCAAAATCATCCCGCTGCGGTTCAGGTTCAAAAGAGCAGAGCGGCAAAGAGGGCGCCTGAACCTCAACCGAAGGATGGTTGCCCCCTCCCTCGAGGCGGAGCCAGCCCTCCTGGTTCCAGCAGCACTTTTGCAGCGCCGTCTCCCTGCCCAGGGTGCAGCAGTTGTCCGCCGCTGGCCGCCCGGTCAAATGGGCGATATACCATTCTCCCGTCTGCGTCTCCACCAATGAGGCATGCCCCGATTTCTGCAGAACCAATTCAGGCTTGCCGCTGCTGGTCAGCATCGGATTCAGAGGGTCTACTTCGTAAGGGCCGAAAAGCGAGGCAGAGCGCGCAACCGTAACGGCGTGGTCGTAGCGGGTTCCGCCTTCCGCGGTAATCAGATAGTAGTACCCGTTGCGTTTGTATAGATGCGGGCCTTCGGTGAAGCCGAGCTTCGTTCCCTTAAAAATAGTGGCAACCGGTCCAACCAGCTTGTTCTCGCCCGGTGAATATTCCTGAATGACAATGCCGCCGAATTTGTTTCTTCCTTTGCGGAAATCCCACAGCATATTGACCAGCCACTTGCGGCCGTCGTCATCGTGAAATAGGGAAGGATCGAATCCGCTGCTGTTCAGATACACCGGATCGGACCAGGGCCCTTCAATATCAGCGGCCGTCACCAAATAGTTGTGAGTATCCTTAAAGGCCCCCTTATGTGATTTGACATCGGTATAGATCAAATAAAACAGTCCGTTATTATAGCTTAAGCATGGTGCCCAAATGCCGTCCGAGTTCCCGTTACCCGGCATGTTCAGTTGAGATTCCCGGTTCAGGGGACGCGTGAGCAGCCGCCAATGGACCAGATCCTTGGAATGATGAATCTGTACTCCCGGAAACCACTCAAAGGTAGAGGTGGCTATATAGTAGTCGTCCCCTACACGAATAATGGATGGATCAGGATTAAATCCGCGCAAAACCGGGTTTGAAATGAAATTCAATTGCCACTTCCCCCCATGCTGCTGATGTGAACTGGACCGATCAAGCCGCTCGGCTCCTGCTGGGAGAAGGCCGACAAAAAGTCGTGTTGGTCCTTAACCAGCGTATTGGTGACTTCAATGACAAGCTTGTTAATCCCCTCCCGGACTACGCCGCCTACCTCCAGCCGATAAGGAGGACAAAGTCTCACCCCCGCTTGCTCTCCGTTCAGCCACACTTCAGCCGTCTCATAAACCTCGCCCAATTCCAGCTGCACACTGTCTGAGACTTTGTTCCATACGAATTCAGTTTCGTATCGGAAAGTTCCGGAGAAGCGCGGCAGAACCTCCGGTGCGCTCATGTTTTTGAGAGTGGCCAGCTTCCCCCACTCCTTAAATTGAGGGTAATGTACCGCATCGGCAGTAGATACTGTCCATTCTCCTTGGATTTCAAGGCTTAATCCTGTTGCAATCAGAGATGGCCCGGCCGCATAATCCTTACAACCCGGCCCATGCAGCAGCACGATGGATTCGTATGGATGCAGCACCAGCCCGGCCCTTGTTATTCCATCCTGTCTCGCCGCATTCATGGTGGACAGCCTGTTAAGGAAGGCGTCATACATATAAAGTTCATCTTCAGCCGGCAGATCAACGGTTGTTGTAATGATCCGATGCGGGCTTTCATTAAAGAACATATAGACATCCAGGTCATTATGAATATAGTGGTAATTTCGGAGATAGGGTTCATACCCGTCAATACGGAGCTCGTAAAATCTATTCGCAATCAGATCATGCGCAAGGTTATCCAGACCTGTGAGCTTTACTTGCGGGGATGCGGAAAGTTCCGACAGTGCCGCCGAGACGTCAATCCCCTCACTCGACCGCACCGGCAGCCCCTCCACAAAGCGAACCGGCAATCCTTGTTCGGCAAACCGGACCAGACATTGAAGCATTTCGGCGGGAAGCGCTTCGGCATAGGGAACAATTAGACACTGATAGTCTTCTCCGTTGACGAGTAGCTTGCCATCCGCCACTGTCCCCGCTTCCAGAAGAATATCTACCGGAAGAACGTCGCAGTCAATCTGATGCTGCATCAAGGTCTTTACTGGCTTTTGGAAAAGCATCGCCGGGCCGGACCATTCAGCCTCGGCATGGTAAAGAACGGCTGCAGTTGCAACATGCCTCCCCCCGGAAATCAGGTGGCTAATCCGATTGATGTACCGGTTCAAATGCTTGTAATAACGATACTGCGGGTTCTTCCCGCCCGCATACATGTGCGGTGGACAATCCGGATCGGGGAAGGCCTTCTGGGAGAAGGCATGCGGAACAAAATGGTTAACGCCCCGGACGAGCATGTGGTCGGTAAGCCATTTCATCAGCTTTAATCCTTCTGACCAGCCATACGCCCCATATACTTCGGCCATCGTTCTGCCCTGCTTGAGAGGATCGAGATGCCCGAGCGACACTCCAAGCTTGGCGAGGCCGTAGTGGTAGAATTCACTGTCCGTCTCCCCTGTCGGCTGGCGGAAGGACACCTCATCGAAGCCGGGAACGATTTGCCACAGCACCACATCAAGGCCCGACATGTCTTGTCCCCGGAGCGCGCGGAAGAAATGCCCGGCGCCTGAACCAAGCCTTGCATGCACGTTGTTGTCCTCAAGGACATGCCCGATGTACTCCACTCCACGGGCTCTGCACCACTCTCCGATTTGACCGCAGAAATGATCCCCATACAGCCTGCTGACAATATTCATATAAGTGTACCGGACAATGTTTGATGGCTCCCCTGCGTCATGCCAGAGGAGATACAGCTGCTTCTCATAATCCTCACCGAGCGCCTGCTCCAGAAGAGCCGGCATTTCACTGCTCCAGGGAAACGGCACTCCCGGTTTACCGGGCTTCGAATTGAAGTCGAAGGTAGCCGGATCATTATAGAATCCGGGCTCATCCGAGAAGAAACCGGCAAAGGTATGTCCAAAATCCGCCTGATAGCGCTCGTACACAGGCTCATAGACGGTATCCAGCAGAATCCGGACGGACTCCCGGACAAGCGGGTTCAGATAATCCTCCTGCTGCTTGCTGCCGCCATCCTTATTCTCTGAAATAATGAAGATCCGCCAATACCCGTCAGGGATATCCCAATAGAGCACTCCTTCATGCACATATCCAGACAGATCAATGCAATCATTAAGCAGGGTTCCATCAGACGGATTCCGGCGGACCGCGATTACGGACACCAATTTATGCTTGCCGCTTGCATATGAACGCAGGGAGAAGGTTGGCCGGAGTCCGGTCATCAGCAGCGTATCCAGCAGCAGAGTGGTTCCGCTCGCCGGACCGATGGTGTCGATGTAGCGTTCACCCAGGAATTTGCGGTGCAGCTCCTCTGGAGCCTGCTTCACCCGGCCTGCCGCATGTCCTGTCGGAAAATGGTCGTCGTCAAGCAGCCATACCTTCATGCCGCGCTTTCGCGCCTCATCCATAATAATGTCCATATCCTGCCACCACTTCGGTCCAAGAAAATCCGGATGCGGCCGCGCCTCAACGCAGAGCGCCCCGATTCCCGATTCGTGGACACGGGCGATTTCTTCCCGGATCACTTCTTCCTCCTGACCATGCTGCCAGAGAAAGGGGAGGATATAATTAGCTTCCCGGCCTTGCAATACTTCCGCTATACGGCTTCCCATAAGTACCTCCTGAATATTATCCTGAACAAGTAGAAACGGCTTCGCCGTCCTTAAAAGGACGGTATCCGTTTCAGCGAGAAATATAAGGATGATTTATGGTGTAAAACATATAAATCCTTATATTTTAAAACATCCGCCCGACTCAGCATCGAACCCGAGCGGATCATTCCCATTTACATTTTACTTCTTCACCTTCGCATACCACTCTCTGGCGCGTTTGGTAACCTCTTCACCGCCTGATTTGTTCCATTGTTCAACGAACTCATCAAACTTGCTGATTGGATACTGCCCCAGAATGATCTTTGTGGCATATTCAACATACAGGGTACGGTTGTTAATATCAGGGAAGCCGTCATATACGCTGGCCGGCATCCCGTCCCCGGCGATAATCTTGGCATATTTCTGGGCTTCCTTCATGTTCCGGTTCACCTGGTCGATCGCCCACATTCTGTCTTCCGAGGCTGTGTTCTTGTTCAAGTCCATCATGAAATCGAGGGTCGAGATTTTGGAGTACGGATCAAGAATTAAATTTTCTTGTGTACTTTTGTCATCGGGCAATTTAACGGCTTTACCGTCCTTCATTGTATAATGCATGCCTTCCACACCCAGGTACAGATCATTCCAGACTTTCTTGTCGTACATGTTGTTAAGCAGCTTCAGCGTTGCCATCAGCTTCTTCTCATCCTTGTTGTTCTTGACCACCCAAGCCGGAGGAGTGAATCTCTTCCAGGTATAAAATCCTTCATAACCGTCGACCTTCGGTACAGGCAGTACGGTGAAGTTAGCCTTTACACCTGTATTTTTATTCAAGTTTTCAAGAGGAAGGTAACCGCTCTCGACCCAATGAAAATAGTTTCCTACTTTATCAGACTGAATTTTCCCGTCCCATTTATCCTTTGTGTTCAGCAGCGACTCTTTGTCGATCAGCCCTTCCTTGTAGAGCTTCGCCACAAACTCTAAAGCGGCTTTCATATTCGGAGTGACTGCGGAGTAGGTCAACTGGCCATCATACAGATCCCAGTCGGGATAACCTTCGAACATGGCAACTCCGTACATGGCGAATAAATGGTCCATCCAGCGGGCCTGCTCGCGGCCGCCGGTAGGCAGTTCATCCTTCCGGCCATTGCCGTTCGGATCCTGGTCGCGGAATGCCTCCAGCACTTTAACATATTCTTCTTGCGTGGCCGGCATGGACAGCTGTAACTTGTCAAGCCAGTCCTGGCGGATCATGCCCGCATACCTTCCGTAATCCACCATGCCCGGGATATAATAAATCTTCCCTTGGCCGGTCGGATCGTTCGCCTTGACGATATCCCACATATCCTGCGGAATGGCATTCCAAAGATTAGGAGCATACTTAGGCAGCAGTTCCGTCAGATCTGCAATCGCACCGTTCTTAGCCAAGCTGTCTTCAAGGCCCTGCTGGGGCAGGAACAGGTCCGGCATCTCGTTGGCCGCAATTTTCATGTTGAGCTGGTTCAGGTAATTGGTGCCTCCGTTCCATTCCACATAAGGGTGAATGACGCCGACACCGAGCTTTTCCTTATAGAATTCATACAGCTTGCTGCCCTTGGTAATCGGTTGATAACCGATGTTCGTTCCCCAGACCTCAATGTCTACAACTTCTTCTCCACTGGCTTTTTGGCTCTGACCCGCCGGAGCCGCAGCATTCGATGACTCATTGTTTCCGCCGCAACCGGTTATAGCTGTAACAGAGAGAATACCGGCGGACAAAAGTAACCCGAGCTTTTTAAATTTCATGAGCTTTTCCCCTTTGATTTGTTTTTTATATGACTTAACCTTTCACAGAGCCGATCATGGCTCCTTTGACAAAGTATTTCTGCAGGAACGGATACACCGCCACAATCGGCAGGATGGCAAAAATAACGGTGGCCGCCCGCAAGGTCCGCTCATTGTAGTTGAGATCAACGGTAGATACGGCGCCTGCCATAATCGCATTGTCATCGGTAATGAACTGCCGGATCTTGATCTGCAGCGGGAACCAGTCCGGATTCTGCAGGAAGAACAGCGGTTGCTGGAACTGATTCCACAGCACCACACCGTAGAACAAGGCAAGGGTCGCCAGCACGGCCTTGGACAGCGGAAGAACGAATTGGAACAGCATCCGGAAATATCCGCAGCCTTCCAGGAAAGCGGCTTCCTCCAATTCCTTAGGGAATTGCTTAAAGAACGTTCTCATAATAATCAAGTTAAACGGATTCAAAATATGCGGAATAATCAGCACCAGCGGATTATCATAAAGACCGATGCCGCGTACCGTCAGGAAGTACGGCACAATCGGCGCTTTAAAGATCATGGCGATGACCACGCACACCATAATTACTGAACCCCAGCGGAATTCAGGCTTCGACAGCGGATAGGCGAACAATGCGGTCATCAGAAGCGCCAATACCGTACCGATAAGCGTCGTGCAGAGCGTCAGCAGGAAGGATTTCCAAAGGTCCGGACGGTCAAGGATATATTTCCAGGAGTCCAAGGTGAATTGCTTCGGCCATAACGTGACCAGGTTCATGTCCACAGCGCTTTTCGAACTGAATGAGGTCGCTATTACGGATACGAGCGGTACCAGCGCTATGATCGAAAATATAATGAGAGCAACCGTAATTGCGGCAGCAAAAGCCTTTTCCCCTCTCGATACAAGCATATCTACCAGAGCCCCCCGTCCGAAACTTTCTTGGAAATCTTATTAAAGGTGTACACCATGATAAATCCGATCACCGATTGGAACAGCCCTACCGCTGTAGCAAAGCTGTATTGTCCCTGCTGAATGCCGGTCCGGAACACATACGTATCCAGGATATCGCCCACGTTGTAGGTCATCGGAGTAAGCAGGTTATAGACCTGGTCGAAGCCGAGATCCAGGAAATTCCCGATTTCTAGCAGGAACAGCACCAGCACGGTCGGCAGAAGAATCGGAAACGTAATGTGGCGGATTTGTCTGAATCTGGAGGCCCCGTCGATCATCGCTGATTCATACAGCTGCGGATCAATGGCACTGATGGCAGCCATGTAGACCACGGTTCCCCAACCGGCATCCTTCCAAATGGACGCGAGCACATAAATTGGACGGAAGTATGAGCTTTCTTGCATCGCAAGCACTGGATCAACACCAAACCATCCGAGGATAATGTTGAACAGGCCGCTGAGTGAGAAGAAGTCGAACAGAATCCCGCCGACAATAACCCAGGACAGAAAGTGCGGAATGTACAGAGCGGTCTGAATCCCTTTCTTCAGTGCCGATTTGCGGATTTCATTGATCATCAGCGCCAATAGAACGGGCACCGGAAAAATCAATACAAGCTTGAAAAATCCCAGCATCAGCGTGTTGCCGAATACCTGAACGAAGTCAGGATGATGCAGCAGCGTCTTAAAATGCTTGAGCCCCACCCAAGGGCTGTCAATAAACCCCTGGAAGACGGAATAGTCTTTGAAGGCGATTACAGCGCCGGCCAGCGGAATGAATTTAAATGCGATAAGAAAAGCGATTCCCGGAATCGCCATCACATACAGCGGCCAATACACCTTCATTTGATGAATTGCAGTAGCTTTCAATGTGTCCCCCCCTGATTCTTGTTGTTGAATTCGCTTTCATCGTTACTATACTGCCGGGGGAAACCGCTCTCAATTGGGCATTTTTAAGAATAACCGGGTCATTTTTAATATCTCAACCGACATCACCGTTGAACGGTTCGGCTAGAAACATTACATATCCGGCAAGTTTTTCCGGTATTCTTTGGGCTTGCAACCTGCTATCTTTTCAAACATCCGGGAAAAGTGCTGGGGATCCGAGTAGCCGACCATTTGACAGACTTCATACATTTTCAGATCGGTGGTTTCCAGCAGCTCTTTAGCTTTGCCGATACGGATTTGCGTCAGGAAATTCAGGTAGGTATCCCCTGTCTTCTGTTTAAAGATCTGGCTTAAATAATAGGGATTGATGAAAAAACGCGCCGCCAGATCAGCCAGGCTGATTTGTTCATTGTAATGCTTCGACACGTAATCCTTGATTTCCGAGATCATATCCTTCTTGTGGGGAATGTTGTGCTTCTTCTTAAACGCAATAATCCCCCGTATCACTTGATTCATCCATTCTTCTAGCGCCTCCAGCGTCCGGAAACTCGAAATTCCTTCCAAAGACAACAGTTGGCGGCCTAACAGCTCATTCTGCTGTAACTGCTGAATAGACATCTTGCGGATGCTAGATAAAAGAATATATAGGCACTGCATCTGGAGTTCCGACGGACTTAATCTGGGATTCATCTCAATTCCCCGGAAAATCTCGCGGATGATGGCGGCACACTCCTCCTCGTCCATGTTGTCAAGAGCAGCGTCCAGTCTATCAATAATTTCTCCATGCATTGGATCGCATGTACCGGCCAGATTCATGATCTCGGGAAAAGAAATGATGGCATCTGCTCCCTTGAGTAATTTGTAGCTGATTGCACTTCTGGCCTCCTCAAACGACTGGCTGATTCCTGTTGTCCGGTCCTTCGCGGTGCCGATACCAACAGTTACAGACAAGCGCAGTTGCCGGTTGACGGCTTCCCGGAAATGCTGTACTGCACGAATGATTCCTCCGTTCTCAATGGTGCTGGTATGGGCGATTACAACAGCTATCTGGGTTCCTGAATAACGAAATTTGTACACCTGCTTGTACTGTCTCAGCGCCAGGTCTATGTGCTTGAAAATGGGCTGGAAACCAAATTCCTTTAAGTAATCAATGCTGCCGACTTCAATAATTACAGCCGCAAACCGTTTATACTCTACTGGAATTCCGGCGATCTGCAGTAATTCTTCCACAAGATCCGATTGCTCGCTGCCCAGATCAATAATATCCCTCAGAGCCTTTTCCTGGATACCTTTATGAACCTCCCTCTTCAATTCATTTACTTCTTTCAGTTTGGTTCTGTCTGCACGGATGGACTCCATGACCTGCTTAAGGCACTCGCTCAGCTCTTGTTCATCTACCGGTTTATTAAGATAGAACTCCACTCCAAGCTGTATGCCTTTCTTGGCGTACTCGAAATCCGCGTAACCGCTAAGCAGAATATATTTTGCGTGAATGTCTGCGGATTTGAGCATTGTAATCATATCTAGACCATCGGCTTTCGGCATTCGTATGTCCGTAACAACGATGTCCGGATTAAGCCTTTGAATAAGTTCAAAGCCATCCAGTCCATTATGGGCTGAACCCACTACCCTGCACTCAGGAACAGAACGGCCGATCATTTTCTTCAGACCTTCCACAATGCCTTTTTCATCGTCTACTAATATAATTTTCAATTTCAGCCTTCCTTTCGTCATAGCTCTATTCTGGGGAGGAGGATTTCAATTGTCGTTCCGTTTCCGTAAGGCGGGAGAATGGTCAGATAATAATGGTCTCCATACTGGAGCTTGATTCGCTCAGCTATATTTATTAGTCCCAGCCCTTTACCTGCCGGAACTTCAGCTTGATCCAGCTTATATTTATTCAATTCCACAGCTTCCAGGCGGGCCATAAGCTCAGCCTGTTTGGCCGCCAGCATACCGGCTCCGTTGTCCGAAATGCGGATCAGCAGGTCGCCTTCATCCGTCCAGATTCCCTCGATTCCGATTTCCATAGGCCGGTCATAATCCGTAAATCCATGATTGATGCTGTTCTCGACAATCGGCTGGAAGATAAGCGGGATTACACGGCAATGCAGCATCTCCTCGGGGATGCGGACATTCAGCTTGAACATATTTTCAAAACGGATATTTTGCAGCTGTAAATAATTGTTGGTGTACTCCAGTTCATGATATACCGAATGAGCCATCCCCTCTTTGCCCAGGGCAAGCCTGAACATCCGCGCCAGAATCCGGATCATTTCTGCCGCCTCATCGTCGTCATTCACAATCGCTTTCATACGGATGGATTCCAGAGTGTTATACAACATGTGTGGGTTGATCTGATTCTGAAGCGCCATGAACTTGGCTTGACGCTGCTTAATTTCCGCAATATACACATCTTGAATTAACTCACGGATGGTCAGGATCATCTTGTTGTAGCTATGGACCAGACTCCCGATCTCGTCATAAGATTGCTCCTTCTCTATCGGGAGATACTGGCCTAACTCCGCCTGTTTCATGCTTCTGCGAAGTGACTTGATCGGTTTGGTGATCGTGTAGCTTAAAGCCAGTGAGATCAAGGTTATGAATAGACAGCTCAACACGATAATGATGACGGTCATCCCTTTGATATGATTGATCTTGTGCAGAAGCTTTGCCCGCGGAATTTCCGTTTTGATGGATAACTCCCCGTGCTCGGTACTGCCAAGCAAGATTATACGTTCTTTGCTCCCGTTATCCTCAATGTAGCTATCTCCTGATTCGAGTACCTTCTCCCAGGACAACTGGCCGCTGGCGGCGTCGGAATGATAGACAATCTCCCGCTTCCGGTTGCTGATGATTACGCTGATGCCGTACTTGTCCCGGGCTATGATAAATTCATGATCGAGCTTCAGCAGTGTAAACGGGTCCATATCTATAAGCAGCAAGCCGGCATACGCTCCATTGGAGCTGAACAGCACTCTTCCCACGGTGACAACCGCTCCCGCTCCTTTATCCTCATAATAGGAACGGTTATGCAATCCGGTAATAAAAAAGGTTTCATTGGAACTGTCGATCTCTCTATACCACTTCCGGGACAGCAGTGCATTCTCATTCACCCGGCTTGTTGTCGATGTATACTGATACACACTGTTGTCGCGGCTGATTAACATCACGGTACTAATCTCGGATTTAAGCAACGCAACACGCATCAGCAGGCGCTGAACGGCGAGTCTCTGATTTACCTGCTCGTCCATAGGTAAATTCCGGGCTTCACCCAGCCCGTAAATCAATTCGTTGTCGACCAGCACTGACTTCGTGACCTCGTCATATTCATCAAGGAACTCGTTCAGGCTCGTCTTGATCTGTGACGTATATAATGAAGCAAATTCCTGAGAGGAATTTTCCAGCCCGGCAGCCGCCTGATGAAATATGAATACGCTTACAAATAATAGAGGAATAACACAGGCCAAGAGGTACCCCGCCATTAATTTATTTTGAAACTTCATGTTTCTTATCGTTGCCTTTGACCTTCGTGTCCATTGTTGGAATTCCATGCTTTGCCCTTCCTTTGCTTAACGACTTTATTAATGATTGTACATAACCTGTTTCAAGGGCGCTATCCAAAAGAAAATATACCCCTGTTAATTCTGAAGTCAAAGGGATGATTTATAGGTTTTACAGGGCATTTTTAAGAGTTTGCCAACATCGTGTTTCAAAGAAATATACAAACAACAAAAAGCAACTCATCCGTAGACAAGTTGCTTTCTGTACCGAGGTAATGTCAAAAAAATGGCTGCCCCTTACTCTTGCTCCATCGTGCTGATGTCAATTACAAACCGGTACCGGACATCTGAAGCTAATACACGCTCCCAAGCTTCATCAATCTGGTTAGCGGAAATAACTTCGATCTCAGAGGCAATATTGTGTTCCGCGCAGAAGTCAAGCATTTCCTGCGTTTCTTGAATTCCACCGATCATTGATCCGGCAAACGACCGGCGCTGGCCGATCAGCGAGAACACGTTAACTGCCAGCGGGTCCGCCGGAGCACCGACATTGACCAGTGTGCCGTCCAGCGCCAGGAGCGATAGATGGGCACTCATATCAATCTTCGCGCTTACTGTATTCACGATAAGGTCGAACGAACCGGCAAGTAATTTGAACGTTTCCGGATCGCTTGTGGCATAATAATGGTCAGCTCCTAATTTCAAGCCGTCTTCTTTCTTCTTGAGCGTCTGTGATAGAACAGTAACCTCTGCTCCCATAGCATGAGCGAGCTTCACTGCCATATGTCCAAGCCCGCCAAGTCCAACGACAGCTACCTTCTTGCCGGGAGCGGCTCCCCAATGGCGCAGCGGTGAATAGGTTGTGATCCCTGCACATAAAAGAGGCGCAGCAGCATCAAGCGGAATACTGTCAGGAATTCTAACTACAAAGCCTTCCGTTACGACGATGTGGGTGGAATAACCTCCCTGCGTATAATGTCCATGCCGGTCAATTGCTCCATAGGTGCCCGTATTCCCATTAAGGCAATACTGCTCCTCTCCTTTACGGCAGCTGCTGCACTCTCCACAGGAGTCAACCATGCAGCCTACCCCTACCCGGTCGCCGACGGCAAACTTTGTAACCTCGGAACCAATCTGGCTGACAATGCCGGCGATCTCGTGTCCCGGAACGAGAGGATATTTCACCGGTCCCCACTCCCCGCGGGCTGTATGGATGTCTGAGTGGCAAATCCCTGCGTATTTAATCTCAATGAGAACATCGTGCGGCTGGAGATTCCGGCGCTCTATCGCGGTCAGCTTGAACGGACCCTCAGGACTGAATGTAGCACGTGCATTAACTTTCATCATATCTGTCAAAACCTCTCTTCTTATTTGATTTAAAAGATGTAACGCCTGCATACAAACCATATGTTATTACTTAAAGTTAACTCTAAGTCAAGTGATAATTTTATTTTGCTTATAACTGAAACATGACAATCAGCAGATACCGTGATAAAATCCCTGTTAGAGTTAACTCGAAGTCAATGAAATTGGAGATAGGAGATACATCATGAAGACATACTCCATTAACGAAGTTGCAGAACACTTTAACCTGACACCACATACCTTGCGTTACTATGACAAGGAGGGACTTATACCTTTTATAGAAAGGACCTCCAGCGGGAGACGCATATTTAAAGAATCGGATATTGAAGCCCTAAAAATAATTGAATGTCTGAAAGCATCCGGGATGCCGATTAAGGAAATTAAACATTTCATTGAGTGGTGCTCTGAGGGGGATTCTACCTTGCAGCAAAGATATGACATGTTCCTGGAGCGGAAAGCTTGTGTAGAAGCACAGATGGAGGAATTAAAAAAAACAATGGCAGTCATTGAACATAAATGCTCATATTACAAGACTGCCTTGGATTGTGGCACGGAAGATGTTCATAAAAGCAACAAAAGATAAGGTGATTTCATTACCCGCGTGCCCTCTCTTGTCACCACTTCATAAGCTTTTTGATTTGAGCAGTCAGTTTATTCGCCGCTTTGCTGTGAGTAGCTTGAGACGGGTGGAAATCAGCGGCGTAGCCGTCTGCTGCAAGCTGCTCGTCAAACTTCATTGCCGTAATATTGCTGTCGCCTGTTTCTTGTTTGAATTCATTAACTGCTTTTTCGATAAACGGATATAACCTGCCTCCCATAATACCCAGCGTACAAAGAATTGGGGTATGGGGATTATTGCGTCTGACCATTTTAAGAAATCGAACATACTCTTCAGCATATTCTGTCTGCTTGTCTATATCATCCTTAGTGTAAGAATCATCATTCGTCCCGAGGTTAATGACAATCAGATCAGGCACAAGCTTATTGAAATCCCACCGTAATTCTTGAGGCAGCAGGGTATCGTCAAATTTCCCCTCAGACTTGCCCACTTTTTCATAGTAATCCGGGATAAGATGCGTGGTAAGCTTTTGATCGTTTTCCGTGTAGCCTGTAATAATACCGTATCCGCTATACGAAACCATGCTGTAATCAGCCTGTAGCTGCTGGGCGGTCAGGTATGCATAGGTTTTCGTGACATCTTCCGTAGCTGTGGAAAAAGAATGCAGCTCATGCTCATCATCAACGCCATAGCCGCAAGTAATGGAATCGCCGATGAATTCGATCGTATGTACGTTGTCCGGGGCCGGCTTTATTCCGTCTGCAGCATCAACGGTGATCTCCTGAATCCCCGCTGTTGACATCGCCGCCTCTGATAGCTTAATAACCGTTACCGTTACATTCTGCTCAGTATCGCTTTCAAATACTGTGTACGTTGTAAGCGGCTTATTCAACTGATCGTCAATCACCCGTCTTCCGTTTACGTTGATGCCAATCCGGGCGAGATTATTGCCGGTTGAGGCAATAGCATCACCTATTAATGTAATCTCCGCTTTCTTACCATAGAATGAAAATTCCACCCCGCCGCCTGAGAGCGCCAGCCACAGCACATCCTTATAGTAGTGGGTCCGTCCGATGATCTTGACATTGTTTTCTGTTGCTCTGAACACTTGAGTTGTTGCTGGCATCTTTCAACCTACCTTCCTTTTCTTTTTCATGCAGTAATTGCAATGTACTCCCAAAGCCAGATCGTATATTAAGTCATCGTAATTGAATCGTTATTCGCTTTTGGACCCTCTTTTGCCAGAAGCTTCTTCGTAAAATTCACATCAAAAAAATGAATGATGGGTCCCAGACCTAATGCGGACACCAGTGTTCCCAAACCTATAATGCCACCGAATAGGAAGCAAATTAAAGCACAAAGGGCATCTGTAAACATGCGGTGCCAAAAATAAGAGATTTTTGGAAAATAATTTCTCATAATCAGGGACAGGCTGTCATAGGGGGCTATTCCCACATCCGATGTCTGATACAGGGATACCCCAAAGCTGCATACCACCACGCCAATCGCCACAATGGCCACCCGCTGCCATAACAGCTGAGGTTCACCGAGCAGATTTAGCCAGGTACTATGAAAAAAAGTAGCTATGTAGCCCAGAAGAATTGCATTTACGAAAGTCCCGGCTCCGATATACTTTCGTCCCGTTATGAATTCGATTACAAACAATACCAGGTTCAGTAAGATCAGAAAATTTGCATAGGTGATACCGCTGGAATCTGCAAGTGCCATCACCATGCCGCTGAAGGGATCATTCCCCATGCCGGACAGCTTAAAAATACTGATTCCCATGCCCAAAAATACATTGCCGAAAATCATAATGATCAATCGTTTTGTATCTACTTTTTTAATATACCCCTTCATATGTTCCATCCTATTTTCATATTATAGTTCTGCATTTCACAAACAACGACGTCATTATATCACAACTGCCTCTTCTGAGCATTGGAAAAACAGAACAGACCTAGCCATAATTCGGCTAGGTCTGTTCAACTTTTTAGATAATATTCCGCCTTCAATGTTACTTTTCCAAAATCCCCCGCTCAAGTGCAACAGCTACCGCTTGAGAACGTGAATCCACTCCAAGTTTATTGTAAATAGTCGTTAAATGTGCTTTTACTGTACGCTCGGAGATTCCCATATCAATGGCAATCACTTTGCTTTTGAACCCCCTGGCAACAGCTTGCAGAATGCTGATTTCCTTGCCGGTCAACGTAGTAGCTTCATTTTGAGAAGAGATTGAACCTTTCTCCTGCGCCTTGGCTGCAATTACGCGTTCCATAATATCTGCTGAAAGCAAGGTTTCTCCACGTACTGCCGACTCAATATTTCTGAAAAGATTCTCACGGCTAGTATCTTTTAATAAATAACCTTTCGCTCCCATGGCCAGACCGCTGATCATTAATTCGTCTTCGTTATAGGTCGTGAGAATGATCACCGGAATTGAGCATTCTTGGTTCCTTAACTCTTGCATGGTTTCCAGTCCGCCCATAACTGGCATATTCAAGTCCATCAGAATTACATCCGGTTGCAGTTCCTTAATCATTGGCAGAGCCTGTGAACCGTTCTCGGCTTCACCAACGACTTGAAACTGCTCGCTGGTCTCCAGAATCAGCTTCAATCCTTCCCGGACAACAAAATGATCATCTACAATCAGAATCTTATATAAATTCATTTGTGTTCTCCTTCAATGAATGGTATTTCCAGCTTAACACTAGTTCCTTCCGGGTTACTGTTCACGTAAATTTCTCCTCCTATTAGTCTTACCCGCTCATTAATGCCCAGTAACCCATAGTGTCCGGCATCCTTGCCAATATCATCTGTTTTAAATCCGATACCATTATCCCTAATTTCAATGATTAGCCTGTCGTTTTGCGCAAAAACAAATACCCATACTTTACCAGCCTTTGCATGGCGGGCAATATTAGTCAGACATTCTTTAACAATATGCAAGCTGTGTTCCATCTGCAGTCTGGACAATCGTTTATTCAAACGGTAATCCGTGGATACGACGATACCCGTAGCCTCTCTAAAATGTTCAATTTCATCGGCAATTGCCTCTTTGAAATCTAACTCTGGAGCTGATTTTGACCGCAAATTATCAATCGCTCTCCGGGCTTCAGCCAATGTCCGGCGTGCCTGCTGCATGGACTGCCTAATAATTTCTTGTGCCCGCTCCGGATGATTTTGTGACATATGAGCATCTGCAGCCTCAAGCCGCATAATGAGTCCGGCCACACCCTGTGCCAGTGTATCATGCAAATCCCGCGCCATACGCTGGCGTTCATTCGCAAGGGTTAATTCCTCTACCTTCTCATGGGCTTCTCTCAAATCCTCCAGAAAGCTCTGAACTCTGAGCCGCTCTTGAACCTGCTTGAAGAATAATATTGCATAAGCCAGCACAATAATAAGCATCAGAACAAAAATAGGAAGAAACACGATCAGTTCATCCCTATCTCCCACAGTCAGAGCAGAATCAAAAAAAACAATAATACTGATCAGTGAAACGAACACTACTCTCTTCACACGGAATGAATAGCTAAGGCTCTGAGCTATCAGTACAGGCAGCAGCCCGATTAAAACCGCCTGATACCCGTCTCGCATTAAAATGGCACACAAATAGATTAAAGCTGCTTGAACTGAGAAGTAAATCCAGAATTTTTTGTTTGTGACTCTGTAGGAGTTCCAATGTAATAATACGTGAATTGTAAATAAACTTGTAAATACAGCACTCTCTAAAATCAAGGGTTCCTTAAGAAATTGCAATATCATGGTTCCAGCATATACAATTGATACCCAAATTAAAGTCGGCAGCCTTGAAGCGAATAAATCGCTAATACTCTGCATTCCGTTTTTTTCGTTCAATTTCCTCCCCCTCATCTGGACCAAGCTTAGCTTCTCTCTTCTCTACTTTTCATCGGGCTCTCCTTTATTATCTTCAAATATGATCGGTAGCGCTATTAAGATCGTGTATTATCCTACGCAATCTCTTTCGAAGGTACGATTATTGCGAGACCTTGTGGGACAATCTCTATATTTTCAATTGAACTGCTGCGCTTCTCGCCATCAATTCCAATATGGGCTGCATTTAGATCAAATTGCGTAATGCTTAATCGTTTGGTTTTAAAATATAGAACATCTGAACGTCCAATGTGTGTGCCATTTTTAATATCAAATAATAGCTGTATGGTGTTAAATAGCGAGCTTTTCTTTATAACTAGTACGTGGAGATGCCCGTCATCCATTCTTGCACCCGGGACCATTCCCTCATGTCCGCCTACTACAGACGAATTAGTAACCAGGTATAATAGTGCTTCTTGCTCTTTATGCAGTTCATCACTCTCTATCTTTATGTGTGTGCCTTGAAATATTTTGGCTAGCTTAGGTACAGCAGATAAATAGTAGGCCTTTTCTCCAAACATGTTTTTCAAATATTGATTGGTAGTATAGCTAATTGAATTTATTGTACCTCCGGCAACCACATAATGAAAATATTCATCTCCGGCTAAACCAAGATCAATCTTTTTTATTCTCGCTCCTTCCAGCATTTCACAAAATTTTTCCGCCGTGCATGGCAGACTCAAACAATTCCCAAAATCATTTACAGTTCCTGTTGGAAGATATGCGACTGGTTTATCTATACCAAGTTGTTTTATAGAATTGACAGCATAATGAAGTGTTCCGTCACCGCCAGCCACTACAATTACATCGCATTGCTCGAAAAAAGATCTTTCAATTGGTTTACTATTCATAGAGGTAAAAAAAATATCTTTATCATTTAATGCATGTTTTCTTTTCAAACGGTCAATTACGTCAGCAATGATGTTACGCGCCTTAATATGTCCCGAAACTGGATTTATAATCATTTTTAGTCTCATATAATATCGAAGTTCCCTTCATCTTATATTTAAAGTTCTCTCGTTGAATACCATCTATTTCTTTGCTACATTCTCATCTTACAATAGTGGAGATCGGGCAACATCGTCCGAAAGGGAGCTTGAGTCTGCCCTTTTGGGCAGTACGTCCGGAGATTCTCAGTATATAAAAAAGGACAAGAGTTTCTCACTCTCGCCCGTTCTTCGTCTGTACCCCCTCCAGTTTTTCAACAATCCATGGATGAAAATGCGGCGGGCATTGAATGTTGTTCTAATCAATGCCTGCCGCTTCTCGAACCAATCTATTCTAATGGCTTAGCCAAAAATCTGATGTTAGATTCCTTCGCAAAGTCCCGCTGTTTCTTCTCTACTTCCTCCATCACTCCCTCACCTTCCACATCGAGATTCGGAAGCAGGCGGTCCAGCCATTTTGGAAAATACCAGGCCGACTTCCCAAGCAAGGTCATTACCCCGGGAACGATGAGCATCCGGACGATAAAAGCATCAAAGAGAACACCGAAGGCGAGCGCCAGCCCCATGACCTTAACCATAGGCTCCTCTGCCAGAATAAATCCGGTAAAGACGGCAACCATAATGAGTCCTGCTGCTGTTACGACTCCGCCGCTGTGACGGATACCGGCAAGAACGGATTTTTTGGCATCTCCGCTCTTCTTAAATTCCTCGCGCATCCGGCTGACCAGGAATACTTCGTAATCCATCGCCAGGCCGAACAGAACACCGACTACAATGATCGGCAGGAAATTAAACACCGGCGCCTTGGCATAGAACCCGAATATATTCTGGAAATGGCCGTCCTGAACAACATAGGTGACAAAACCCAAGGTTGCGCCGAGCGACAGAATAAATCCGAGTACTGCCTTAATAGGAACCAAAATCGAACGGAACACCAGCATAAGCAGTACAAAGGCCAGACCGACAATGATTAGGCAGAATTTAGGCAAGGCCTGATTCAATTTCTGCGTGATATCTATATTGACAGCCGTGCTGCCGGTTACACCAATCTTGATATGATCC
Source organism: Paenibacillus sp. sgz302115 (assembly GCF_056120445.1). NCBI lineage: Bacteria > Bacillati > Bacillota > Bacilli > Caryophanales > Paenibacillaceae > Paenibacillus > Paenibacillus sp. sgz302115. The sequence continues at coordinate 164,729 of NZ_JBVYOK010000003.1, read as the reverse complement.
TGCTGCTCTATTTCCGGTGCCTTATCACGAATCAGATGGACAAGGTCTATGGTTGCTGAATCATTAGGGCCTGTTGTTGGCATAACTGTAATCAGCGATACTTTTCCGGAAGGCGCGGTGACTGCCGGGTTTACCATCGCAACGTTGGGATAAGTTTTTACTTCCTCAATCACTTTATTGAGATTGGCCGCAGCCTCTTTCCCGCCATCCGTTTCAGCCAAAATCACTAACGGTCCATGATACCCTTCGCCATATGCTTCGGACAGGAGATCATAGGCCCGGCGTTCGGTTTTATCCGGCGATTTATGGCCGTCACTTCCAAGACCCGTCTCCATGTGGAAGAACGGCAGAGCAATGGTTGCCAGCAACGCTACACCCAGCACGACAGCTACTAAAGGCTGACCGGTAACAAATCTTCCCCACAGATTACCGCGGCCCGCCGGCTTCTGCTTGCTTCCTGCCCGCTTGGCAGGCGCTTTAACCTTGCCCCCCAGCAGGTCCAAAATCGCAGGTACGACGAATATCGTCATAAGTATTGCGGTTAATACAGTAACTGCACCAGCCATACCCATAGCTGTAAGGAACGGCACTCCAACGAAGGAAAATCCGACCAGAGCGATAATGACCGTTACTCCGGCAAACACAACCGCACTCCCCGCCGTTCCGTTCGCGATGGCAATTGCTTCACGCCGTTCATAACCTTCTGCAAGCTGCTGACGGTATCTGGCGATAATAAACAGTGCATAGTCAATACCTACTGCCAATCCAAGCATTCCCGCCAGTGATAAGGCAAAAGAAGGAATGTCTAAGAAACTGGTTCCTATAATAATCAGCATAATACCGAAGCCAAGGCCTAAACCCGCTGTAAGAATCGGCAAAATGCCCGTAATGATAGAACCTAGAGCTATTGCAAGGATTACCAGGGCCAGCAGTACCCCGAGCCCTTCCGTCGGACTGCTGGTTGCCATTTTCACATAGCCGTCTCCGATCAGCTCAGCCTGCCAGCCGGCATCCCGCAGGTTTTCCGCAATCTGATCAAGTGAACCCTTCGATGCCTCTGTTACTTCATCACCCGGCACTTTATAAGTGATTGCGGCATAGCCGATGGTGCTGTCCGCATTCAACGAATGGTTATCATACGGGCTAACGACTGAGGCAATCTCCGGATCTGCTGCCACTTCCTTGAGTTTGGCGGCAATGAGCTGCTTTGCGGCCTCAGAGGATAACTTTTCATTGTCCGGAGCCTTCAGCACCAGCTGGGTTTTACCGAGTCCACTCTGCGGGTTTGGAAATTCCCTTTCCATAACCTCCAGTGTTTTTTGCGAGGCAAGCCCGGGAATGGAGGTCTCCTCACCAAAATGGATTCCCATCGACAGCGCCACAATAGCTGCTGCTACCAAAAGTGTGATGCTTCCCAGAAGGACTTTAAGCCGGTTCTTCGCCGACCAAAACCCCAGTCTGTATAATATTTTTGCCATTTCAGTATCGTCTCCTCTTTGCTAAATGTTTGTCTCTGTGCCTTAATCTTATAGATTGGGAGTTCTTCTGCCATCGTCCAAAAGGGCAGACACGCTCTGCCCTTTTGGGCAGCCCTTTAGCAAAAAGAAAAAGCCCCACTATGTGGAGCCAGACTTCAAAATTAATAAAGCATGCGAAGGAATTCCTCGCATGCTTCTATATCTTCACTCTTTTTGAATAAACTTATCTACGGGACATTTAATTAATATTATAGTTCCCTTGCCATTAGTCCATACCTGAGCCAGCATCATGGTCTGTTCTCCGTTTTGAAGCAAAAAGCAACTCATCCGCGAACAAGTCGCTTTTTAAGGTTGGATTTTGCTCTTCGCGATCTTGAGATTGACTTCCTTGATAACATCGTCTGTTTCCGAACCAAGGATATCTATAAAGGTGATTTCATTTCCCTCTTTGTCATCTGTCTTCCACCAGATCGTCCTTAAACTCCGCACCTTATATCCCTTGCCTCGCTTGATCACGAAGCTCCAAATGAGTGTCGTCACTTTCCACAGGGATGTCCTCTAGATATTTCACTGTAATCTGCATTAATGCTTTCAAGACTAACCTTCAAGTAATCAAAAGCGGCCCAGGGATCTGCATTGTCTCCGCAAGTGAATAAATCGACTGCAGCATAACCATATTCAGGCCAAGTATGGATCGTTAGGTGGGACTCCTGAATCACCACCACTCCGCTAACACCCCATGGTTCAAAGTTATGAAAGCTTTCCTGAACGATTTCAGCATTTGCTTTGATCGCCGCGTTATGCATATAGGATCGAATTTGATCTGTATCATTAAGCTTTGAAGGCTGGCACCCATAGAAATCAGCCAGAATGTGTCTGCCTAATGGCCTTGAAATTGTATATTGGGCTTCCTGGTCTTTTTGCTGTATTTCAAATCTATGATTCCCACAATATGGGCAACCTTCGCTTTTTAATTCTTCTATAGTTTTAAAGTTCTTATCCCTGCCAATAAAGAAAACCTTTTTGCATATTTTACAACTGTACACACTGTTTGGCTTTCGTTTCTCTCTTGTATATATTAGACGGGAGCTTGTTTCATCTTCCGGGATAATAGCTCTGGTTAAGTCAGTACTTTCCAATATTATCATCTGACCTGTGTTTCCTAATAGAGAAGCACCCTCATATTGATTAAACGTAGGAAAAACCTGACGAATGATCATTCCATGTGAATGAAGCACTTTTTGAAACGCCAATGCTTCATTAATTTCCACCCCAAATATTACCTGCTGTTTGCAGCTTCGGCACCATCCTAGGATCGAGAACCATAAAATCATTTTCCCGAAGAATGAAGTCACCTGTCATTAGAGTAACGGCCAGTTCCCCTTTCAGCATGTATATCAAGTGAATATTCTGCTGTAATGAAATTGCGGGCGGTCGGTTCAAAATCGAAATTTCGCAAAAAATCAAGGCCTGGTTCTCACCCTCTCAAAGCTTAATTGTGAAGCAAAATTTCCTGAATCCGGGCCGAGTCAAAAGCAACCGGTTTATTGGTGTTTGCGCTTTCGTAAAATGCATCCATAATTCCAGCAAAATAAAGGCCGTCTTCAGCCGGAGCGATCAGTTTTTTCTTCTCCTGTACAATACAGTCATAGAAATGCTGGAATTCATTTATCAGTTGCAGATTTGCATTTAAATTAAGTTTCGGAACAATATCCAGGCAAATATCCGAATATTCGCCGAACAGCTTCAATTGTCCGTTCGTAAGACTTGCCCCGCCTTTCGTTCCGAGCAGTTCCACATAGAAACGGTCTTGCTCAATATTGGAGGCCCAGCTGAAATCGAAGGCAACGGTCGACCCGTTATTAAGACTGAGAAAGCCGTTAGCCGTATCTTCCACATTAAATAAACCGCCTTCAATTCCTTTATAGCCATTACGGTTGCGCGCGGTCGTATGCACGAAATTTTGATGAATCGTCCCTGAGATATACGAAGGCTCCGGCTTTCCCATAAGGTATAAAGCCAAATCAAGATAGTGGGTACCAAGGTCAATCATTACTCCCCCGCCTGCCTGATTCTTGTTAGTAAACCACGTACCCCTTCCCGGTATCCCGCTTCGTCTGATCCAACCAGCTTTCGCGCTGTAGATATCCCCTAGCTTACCGTCATCAACCCATCGTTTCAGGAAAACCGTCTCATTCGTGAATCGGTTGTTTAAACCGATCATAACCTTCTTGCCTGAAGCCCGTTCCGCAGCCAGAATATTCCGGGCTTCGTTTACGCTCATGCATAAAGGCTTCTCGCAATGAACATTGACACCTTGGGAGAGTGCATATTCAGCAATTTCGGCATGGAGAAAGTTCGGCGTAACGATGCTAACGATATCCAGCTGTTCTTGACGAATCATCTCTTTGTAATCGGTATATACGCCGGCTACCCCGTATTTTTCAGCCATTGAAGCTGCCTTGTGCAGCACTACATCGCAAATAGCCGCAACCTCAACACCGGGTAGATTCAAATAACCGTGAATATGTTTTTTCTCCGCATTCCCGCCGGCACCGATAAGACCATATCTGAGTTTTGTCATAGCTGTCACCTCTTTCATTAATGTTGGAGCAATAATTTCTTGAAATATGCTGCCGAATAATCAATACCTTTCCCGGCCAGCTCTTCAGGAAGTGCAGATTGGCGCGGTTCAATACTAAGTCCGCCCTTATACCCGCGTGTCCGCAGGATGGCGATAAAGGAAGGCCAATCGGTCTGGTCCATACCGGCCGGCGGCTCATCTACCTTTACACCGTTAACCAGCAGCGACCCTTTTAAGTGCACGTGGGCAAAGCGATGACCCCAATCGAGTGTCTCCTGCATGTAATCTCCTCCAAAGAATCGGGCATGGGAAGGATCATATTTAATGCCCAGTTCCGGTAAATGACCGTGGATGATTGCCCATACTTCCGGAGTATTCACGAAGTTGACTTTCCTGCAGTTATAGGTTGAAATTTTAATACCTTTAGGCCGGGCATAATCCAGTAAAAGCTGGAAAAACGCAATAGCAGCAGAACAGTTATCATACAGCGACAGTCCCTCCACATAGTTGCAGCCAGCTACGACACTCGGACAACCAAGCTCACTAGCTGCATCAATCAGCCGGTACATGCGTTCCACTTCTTCTCTGATAATTCCCCCTTGCTCATCAATGCGCAGCGACTTCCAGCGGCCAATGGAACCGACTGCAATCTGGTACTGCTCCATCCATTGTTGATAGCGGTTAAGGTTTTCATAGAACGCTTCAACGTCATCCCCTTCATTAATGCAAAATTCCAAAAAAATGAGTCCTCTGCTTTGGGCCATGGCGAAGCTTTGTTCGCTTGGCGATGCGATAATGCCTAATTTCATTTCAATCTCCCTTTCTAAAAAAAATTAGTCGTTAACTTCTATAGAACAACAATGAATATGATTAATAAGAAATCTCCTTTGCATGTAGGATGTTGTAAGTAGCCTTGCACTCTATATAACGTTTACAATATAATTTTATTATGTTTAACTGATTGCTTCCTTCTTCCTGTTAACCTGATTATTGTTAATATTCATTCTGTTTAATTCGATCTATATACAAAAAATAAGAGGTTAAAAATACATACACAATTTTTAACCTCTTATTATAAAGTTTATTGCTTCTGTGTTTTTACTAACGAGGCAGCACCAATGATTCCTGCGTCGTTTCCTAATTCCGCCAACTTGAGTTTAGTGCTTGTCCGCACCTGAGGAAATGCAAACTTATTAAAAACTTCATCTACACCCTTCAATAACGTTTCTCCAGCAGCCGAAACTCCGCCCCCCAAAATAATAAATTCAGGATTTAGAATATTCGCAATATTACCGCATGCTAATCCCAAATAATAATATAATTTGCCTAGAACTTTTTCAGCTAATTTATCTCCTTGTTTCGCTAGGTCAAATACCGTCTTAGCTGTAACTTCTTGCCCGTCATCAATTAAGAATTTTAATTCCGACTCTTCTTCAAACCCTTCAGATAGATCTCTGGCTATGCGTACTATTCCTGTTGCACTGGCAACGGTCTCCAGGCAACCTTGATTACCACAAGTGCAATGGTATCCACTCGGTTGTACGATAATATGCCCGATCTCACCGCCTGCACCAACAGCTCCATGAACTAAAATTCCATTCGTAATAATACCTCCACCGACACCTGTTCCGAGTGTAATAAATACTACATCTGATCCACCCTCACCAGCACCTTTCCATCCTTCTCCTAGTGCTGCTACATTGGCATCATTATCTATGAAAAAATCAATCCGAGTTCCAGTTTCAATTTGCTTCTTTACAGGCTGCAAGGTGCTCCAATTTAAATTATATGCCCCTATAACATTGCCTTTTTCGCGGTCTACAGTTCCCGGCGAACCCATACCAATTCCTATAACATCCTTTGAACTAAGATCATATAAACGCAGCCGATAATTTATAGATTCGATAATATTAGGTACAATATATTTCCCTTCGTTCTGGATATTCGTTTCAATACTCCATTTTTGTTCAATCTCCCCCTCCTCGCTCAATACAGCAAATTTTACAGTTGTTCCTCCTAAATCTATCCCTATTAATTTCTTCATCCTCAACTCACCTCTACACGGATTCTACATAAAGAGAGGATAAAAGCCCTTACTAGACTTCTATCCTCTAAAAATTTGATGTTGAACTACAATAAAATGTACGATTAAGAGAAATACTGGCTTAAGTAGTTTCTACTGATCTTAATTGAATCTTTTCTTGATTTAAGCGAATCTTCAAACGCTTTATCCTCTACTTCAATTACAGCATAGCCACGATATTGAATATCAGTTAGTGCAGAAACATATTGACCCCAGTTTACGTCACCTAATCCTGGAAGTTTAGGCGAAATATACTTAAGCGGTGTAGCCATAATTCCCACATCATTTAAACGGTCCTTATACACTTTGATATCTTTGAAATGGATATGGAAAATACGTTCCTTAAATTCATAAATAGGCTTAATATAATCCATTTGTTGCCATACAAAGTGGGAAGGATCAAAGTTTAATCCAAAATTTAAATTTGGAATCAGTTCAAATACTCGTCTAAAGACAGCCGGGGTAGTCATTAAATTTTGTCCACCTGGCCATTCATCTTCTGTAAATAGCATAGGACAGTTTTCAATAGCAATCTTAACCCCAAGTCCTTCAGCGTAATCAACAAGTGGTTTCCAGATTCTCACCATCCTTTCTAGATTTTCTTCTACAGTTTTTGTTTGGTCTCTACCAATAAAAGTGTTGACTAAGTTTACCCCCAACTTGCTTGCTGCCTCAATGCATTTTCTCAAGTGTGCTACGATGTAGTCACCTTGCTCTTCACTAGGATGAAGCGGATTTGGATAATATGCAACTGCAGATATTTGAATTCCTTTAGCCTCAGTATAATTCAAGACGTAATCAACATCTAAGTTATCTAAATCAATATGAGTAACACCAGCATATTTTCGAACGGCTCTCCCCTTTGGCCAAGCGCATAATTCGACACAGGAGAAGCCATTTTCAGATGCAAAATCAATTACTTCTTCGAAAGTACATCCATCTAAAATAGCACTATTAAAACCCAGTTTCATAGTGTCTTTCCTCCACTTTTTTTATGAAAGTTCAATCACTTTTCCTGTTTCAGAAGATTTATAAATGGCTTCCAAGATTTGCGTAACGACAAGCGCTTGTTCTGGTTTAACAACAGGCTCTGTATCATTTAGGATACAATCAATCCATTGGATTGCTTCGGCATCACGTTGTTCAAGAGAAGTTCCAGTAAATCCAAACACCCCACCAGCTTCGGATGGTTGAGTCTCTACTAACTGATCATGTAATACCTTGTTATATACAACATAGCCTTGGTCGATGTAGGCTTTTCCGAACATTTCCGCTCCGCCTTCAGTTCCACATAGCGTTACTTGAGCTTCTTTTGCATTAATCATATTTAGCGCCCATGCTGCTTCCAAGTAAATTGTTGCACCATTTTCCATTTTAATAAAACCAAATGCAGAGTCTTCTGTTTCAAATGTTTCTGGATCCCATGGACCGAAATTATTTCCTTCCGGCTTATCCTTTAGTTTTTGATAAGTCGAACCAAAGACACTCTTTGGCTTATAGTTGTCCATAAACCATAATGTCAAATCTAAGGCATGAGTTCCAATGTCGATCAGAGGCCCGCCACCTTGCTTCTCTTTATCCGGAAATACACCCCAAGTCGGTACCCCACGACGTCTAATCGCATGGGCTTTAGCCATATAAATATCTCCAAGTTCATTGTTTTGGCAAGCTTTATACGTAGCAAGAGAGTCTGCACGGAAACGATTTTGGTAGCCAATTGTTAGCTTGTTACCTGTTCTTTTAGCAGCATCCAGCATTTTCTTACCTTCTTCATAACTAATTGCCATTGGTTTTTCGCACATTACATGTTTTCCTGCTTCAAGAGAGTCTACAGTAATGTAGGAGTGAGAAATATTAGGTGTTAATACATGAATTACGTCAATACTTTTATCTTCCAACATTTTTTTGTAATCTTCAAAAACAAGTGCATCTGGTGTTCCATATTCCTTAGCAGCTTTTTCGGCTCGGTCCAACTCAATATCACAAAAAGCTACCAGTTCCACTTTATTAGCTAATTTCGCTAGAGCTGGAAGATGTTTTTGATGTGCAATTCCACCGCATCCAATAATCCCGATTTTTAATTTCTTAGTCATTATTATCCTCCATTTTCTTGAAGTCCTTTGACCTCTTAAGAATTATGATTCCGCTTACACTCTTATCTTAATGCTTCTCCGCAGTTATTCCATCACTGTAATTAACTTAGTAAATGCTTATTTTCATCATATTCATTACTTAATTTAAAACATAATAAAAAGAACAAGAATAATATTACTATTCTTGTTCTTAACCTCTAATACATAAGTTATCTTTCATTAAATAATAAGTTCAATTCGTACAATCTTATTTCATGTGGGTGAAGTTCCCCCTGTAGCACAATTGATTCATCATTAACCGTAATGTTTTCGATCTTCAATTCAGGTATGCAAATTTGCTTTAAATAATCAATCTCGTCCTGTTTCATATCATGAGCTTGCCCTATATTAAACCATTCATCAAGGACACTTCCATGTTCCCGATTCAACTTAAGTTTATTTAAACGATATCTTCCATTTTTTATTCCTTGTATTTTTAACGATACGACAAGAGAATCATTATTTTCAAATATCTCATATTGTTGATTAATGCTTATACTTCCTTCAGGACTTAGATAATAAGAATAGTCAAAGTGCTTATAGTTGTAGCATAAAACTTGAAAACTGTCCCCCGTTTTTTTTGTTACAATATAATTTTTCCCCTTAGCAACTAGTATATTACCCAACCTTTTTAACAAAGCAAAGGCATGATAGCTCGGTTTTTTTATTCCATTTTTAGTGACTAATCCAACTCCGCCATATAAAAGATTTTTGGAATCTCTAAAATCGCTAAATATGTCTGAGGCCAACCAGTAACCAATCATTTTCACTTTATTTTGAGTTAAATTTTCAATGACATTTTTAATCATATAAGTAGCTTTAAAACAACTATCATTCAGATAGTCACGATTAGAAACTGTAATATTCCATTCTGTAACGTTCAGTTCAAGTTCATTAAAGCCGGACTTCTTCAAAGATCTCCTTAATTCTGTAAGAGTGTTCAAAATATATTCTGGATTGGCTGATTGGGAATTAGGAATTTGTTTGTTATCTCGTTCCATTTCAACTGGATAAAGATATACAGAAAGAAAATCGGGTTGGAATTCCTCTTTTCTCCACTGTTGAAGCAGTAAATGTAATTTATCACCTTCAGAATCCATACTTAATCCACAGCCGCCTACTTTAGCAGTGGGGACAATCTCTTTAGCAATTTTCTTGAATTCACCAAATACTTTAAAATACTCTTGGAATTGAAACGGATCCTGTAGTTGATCTATATTAGTTTCATTACGATTCCGTATAAAATCAAAGTTCGGTCTCCAAATTTCAAAATACCAAGTTTCAACTTCTTCGATCCCAAAATGTTCTACACATTGAGATAAAAAGCCTCGGGATAAATGCCTCCATTCTTCCAGCGATCTTTTCATGATAGGTTGAAAAACCAATGTCTCTTCTATATTTTTTGATATAATTTTAGGTTTAGGACCGAGTTCAATAAAGGGCTTTATACCAATATTCACCAATACATCTAATACCTTATTGGTAGTCGAAAAATTATATTGAATATCCCCCTCTGAACGATCCTCTAACTGCATATCGTCTTCAAAAATCCCCCACACCCTGGCGTAAGAAAATCCTATATCATTTTGAAGCTTCTTGAGCTGCTCTTGCATATCTGAGTTTAAAAGATCCCTTGCATAACCAACATTAATCAATTTTGACCAATACTTTGTATATGCTTCTCCCCTTTCTGTTTTTATAATCTCAGTTTGAATATTGTCCACAATATTTGTAATCGTTTGTTGATCATCAGTTGCTCTGCTATCTAAATACTCACGCAGTTTATATATTACCTCAGAGCTTTCTACATGATCTGTTGTGCCGCTATCATAAGATATATCTTCTTTATTCACTTTTGTGAAATATTGCTTTCTAAACTCTGCTGGTTTCATTTTATTTAACTCATAAAAAACCCGATTAAAGGATGTTAAAGTAGGAAATCCATTATCCAAAGCAATTTGGGTTATGGACTTATTAGTGTTAACTAGTTCATTTATAGCATATGCTTGTCGAATTTTATTCAAATATCGAGAGAATGTTGTTCCTACATACTTTTTAAATAATTTTGACAAGTACGGCACAGAAATATAATACATGTTTGAAACTTTCTCCAACGACAAAGGTTCTCGATAATTGGTTTGAATAAATTTAATTATTTCATTGATTCTTTCATCTTGACTGCTTTTGGTGCAATTATCTTCTAATTCAATTTCATCTGATTTTTTTAAATAATTTCTTGTTAGTATTGAGATTAAATCAATGGCTTTTAACATAAATTCAATACTAGAATTCACTTTTCGTTTTATATACAGTGATATTAATTCTTCAATTGCCCTTTTTACTTCCAAATCTTTAAAATAATTTCGTTTAATGGAATTACAAGAATAGAGAATTTGTTTTTGATTAAACATTGAGCACAGTTTATAATAATTAAATGTAATAATAACAAATAAATTTTCATCTTGGGAATGAAACGAATGAAATTCATTCGAATTAATTAGCAAAAAATCTGAATTCTCCATCTTGAATTCATTATTATTTACCTGCACTTGTAAGTTGCCTCTAATGTTATATATTAATTCAACATCACTATGCGCATGATTTAAAATATTTTTATTACTTTTAACTGAAATAATAATTAATTCAGAATCATTAAGAGCAGAATTGAGAATATCTGAACCACTCAAATTCATTCCCCCAATCATTTGTTTCAAGTATATCGTTGATTCCTTTGTATAAGTTTGGGAAAATTAAACAACCTGTGCTCTTCCACAGAGCCCAGGTTGTTTAACTGCATTTTTATTAACTCAACTTTAACGATTCTAAAATCGCTTTTTCCATATCCAAATGGCGTTTGGTCATTAAAAGTGCTGTATTAGGGGCTTGATCAGTGTATTCTTTAATGATATACCCTTCATATTCCGACATAATATAACCATCAAAATTTGAGTTATGAATTACTGATAGAATATCTCGGTAAGGAATGCTTGCTTCCTCAAGTTCCTCGCTTAGATAATGGAATTTCCCATGGAAATGAAAAACGTATGGCATGATTTCCTTCAAACCTTTCAAATCTGGTTCCTTATAAAAGGTTACATATCCATACATTCCTTGGAAGGCTCCCATAACGGCTTCATTAGCACCTGCTTCAAGCAAACGCTGCCGCGCTTCTTCTCTTGGGACTTCTGCATAGCGAAGTTGTGCTGCTAGTTCCAATAATTCAATAGGTGCACCATTCGCTAATGCTCCATCCCACTGAAGCTTATTTGGACGAGTTGCAAAACAGCCAAAGTCAGGTATAAACCCAATATATTTCGATCCTGTTCTTTCGATAACCTCTAAGTATTTTTTCATAACCGGCGACGTTGGGGTCTCAGGATTATGAATTTCCACACCAACCTTAACCCCGTAACTTTCTGCGTAAGGTGCTAGTTTTCCTAACGAGGTAGGAGATAAAAGATATTGTGCTCTCATCACCTTACAACCGAGTTTGCTAGCAGTTTTCACATCAAGAATGGCTGATTGCAGCATTTCTTCTTCAGTAAGGTTCCGATCAGATCTCATACCTCGATCTGTGTTTGCCCCATATGAAACGAATTCAACTCCATAATCTTTTGTGATTGCTTGAAACTCATTTATCACTTTTTCATTTGTATAAGGATAGGAAGATAGCATTTGAGTTCCTACTAGCTCAAATCCTTGTGCTCCGAATTCCGCAGCTGTACGGATACAATCTTCTAGTGATAATTTCCCATTCACGTAATCCTCTGTAAAGCTATATAATGAAACACCCAATTTAATGTTGCTCATATTCTTTATGCCCCCTCCACAAGATCATGAACCACCAAAGTTTTGCTGCCACAAGAATCCAATTGTAAATATTCATGATCGTCTTCTTTACTTCCCGGCACAGGCATATAAGGAACACGCAATAGAAGTTTTATATCAATTATATGTTCCTCACCTTCTGATAAACCACCTGGTGCAAAAACTTTAATTTTTGCTGCCTCTTTTAGATTCCAAAATTCTGAAATCAGACTTGGCAACTGTCTAACTGTGAACTCTTTTTCATTCAAACAGAAAGTAAGATCATCTGAAGCGATTTCAAAACCATCAACCGTTACACCGAATTCTTCAATACACGACAGATAATGCCCTCTATAATTACTAAGGCGAATTTGGAATTCATATCCTAGCTTTTTTCCGTTGACATAGGTGTTTTCCAAACTATCGTCGCAAATGGTATCCACCAAGGGTAACTGCATACTGAATTTCATTTGTAAGCCTCCTATTTGAAAAATGTAAACCTATTCAAAGATTAATAATACTCTTCTTTTAAATTCCCTCCTTTTCCCGGAAACGTTATCAATAAACAATATGTTTGCTTTACTTAATTATCTTAACTAACATCTTTCATAGTTCCTTCTCAAAAAGTATCTTAGAAAATGTACATTCCATTCAATTTTTTCATTAATATCTTTAAAATAAGGAAAGATTAAAAAAAACGATATTATTTTTAAGCTCTTACATTTAATTCTGATACTATTTGCGGATGCAGTTTATCTAACTTATAAAAGGAAATGGTAATAATTTGGAATAAACTGCAAATAATCGGTACCAAGAAATAAATATATTTTATTGAATCTACAGCTGAAGCTGTGACATTGTTTGTATCATAACCTGCAAAAGCCAAAGCATACCCCACAACCGAACCGCCAATAGCCATACCTACTTTTGTAGCAAAACTATATCCGGCAAAAAGAGTACCTTCTGAACGAATTCCGAATTTCCATTGGTTATAATCAACTGAATCACCAATCATCCCATAAACAGAACCACCACAAATTCCACCAATAACGTTCGTAATGAAATAGATAACAATAAATACAGTCAGGTTATCCACAAATAGTGGGAGTAGCATATAGCCAAGACAATATACAATAAGTGCACATATATTTGCTTTACGGTGCCCAAACTTTTTTATAAAAAATGGAGTAATGAATGATGCAACGATTACACATAAAGAATACAGCGGCAACAAAACGGAAATCATAGCAGGATCATTTAGAACCTGGATACAGAAATAAATAGTAATAGCAAGAAAAGCTCCAAGTTTAATAAATTGCATTAAGGCAAAGATTGTACACGAAACCCATGGGCCATTTTTAAAAGCGCTTTTATAAGTTTTCATAAGACTTATTTTTTCTTTAGCCACAACCGTTGTTTCGATATACCGCTCCTCACAGTTTTTCAGAAGAATAAAGAAGCTTATTATTGCAATTCCAGAAAAGAGAACTGCTGTCCATAAGAATCCTTGCCGTTCATTTCCATTCCCCAGAAAACCAACGAGAGGCATAGTAACAACAGCAACAAGGATATTCCCTAATCCTGTTCCAGCCATACGAAAGCTGGCAAGCTGTGTTTTTTCATTAGTATCTCTTGTCAATAAAGTCATTAATGCGCCGTATGGAACGTTTACAACGGAATAGAGTATACCAGCAACAATGTAAGTAATATATGCATAAATGATCTTCACTGTATTAGAGGAATCAATTGTTGTGAAGGATAAGATGAAGAATACACACAATGGTATAATTCCAAATAAGATATACGGTTTAGTGCGTCCCCATCTAGAGTTTGTTCGGTCAACAGCCCCCCCAATTACAGGATCGATAAAAGCGTCTAAAAGTCTTGATATAAGAAAAATACTACCAGTTGCCGCAACAGGAATTAAGGCAACGTCCGTATAAAAATAAAGCAAAAAACTACCAATAACTCCCCACACAAGATTTGACGAAAAATCCCCCATGCCATAACTTAATTTTTCTTTTATACTGAGCTTACCTTTTGGAACTAAACTTGACTTTTCCCCTTGAGCAGCTTGCACATTCATGTTGTCACTCCCCTTACACTTTTTAATTAATGCAGGCATTTCATACTTCAAGAAAATTAAAGACAAACATTGGAACCGCTTTCAAATCTCATTATAAAATTAGTTCTAAAGCTTCCCACTTCGTAAGATTTTTCACTTTACGTTTTTTCCACCTCATCTTTATGTTCAAAGAATGTTTTTGGTATATACCCCCACATCTTTAAACGTATTAATAATTAATTATTTTACTTCTTCCTTCATTAAGATCATACTCTGCATCTTCTCATTTTTCCTTACTGTTCTTATCCTTAATTTCACTTTTATTTTTAATCTTGATATGTTTTTCAATCCCCCAATTTGTAGATTAAAAATAGGCATATTTTTTTTAATAATTGTGTACAATATTATTCTTCGGTTAACAAAAAATGTTATTTGGATGAATTTGGATATATTCGGATATTTCTTTTACTCAAAAAACTTAGTCAACTTTTATTACAATGCGTCATCCCAAGTTTAGAAGTGTGCAACAAAAAAGAAGCAAGATAGCAAATTTCCTGTTGTCGGAAAATAGCTCTCCTGCTTTTTGGTTTGAATACGGCTTATCCGAATTATCTCTTCAAAGCCTATCACTCTCCAAATATCAAATTAAGCTCAAATAATTTCACTTCATGCGGCTCCAACTCTCCATTTAGAACAATGGAACAATTCGTCACTTCAGTATGCTTCACTTTCATAAGAGGCATACATATTTGTTTGAGATAGTCTACTTCATCCTGTTTCATATCGTCTATTGCACCAAATTCCAACCATTTATCCAGTATACTTCCATGATTACGATTCAGCATAAGTTCCTTAATTCGATATTTTCCATTAATAATTCCTTGAAGGGTCAGAGAAAGCTTTAGCGTCTCATTATCCTCAAAAATGTCATATTGCTCATTAACGCCTTTGCTTCCCTCTGGATGCATATAAAAGGCGTAATTAAAATGTTTATAATTGAAGCACAGAACCTGATACTGATTGCCCGATTTTTTTGTAACAATATAATTTTCACCTCTTGCAACTAATATTTCCCCAAGATGCTTTAATAAAATGAAAGAATAGTAACTAGGTTTTTTTATTCCGTTCCTTGTAACTAATCCAGCCCCTCCATAGATAAGATTCTTTGTATCTTTGTAATCACTAAAAATATCAGAGGATAGCCAATAACCCATCATATTAATATGATTTTGATTAATATTATCTATAAGATTTTTTACTATATAACATGCCTTAAAGCAGCTATCGTTTAAATAATCCCTATTTGATATGGAGGTATTCCATTCCGTCACATTAAGTTCTATATGACCATAACCCGTTTTTTTCATTGTTCTTTTTAATTGTTTAAGTGCATTTTGTACATAGTCAGGATTGGTTGATTGCAGATTTTTCATGGGGGTCCGTTTATTATTCTGGTTCTCTATGGAACTATACGAATATATATAAACCGAAAGAAATTCAGGATTTACGCTCTCTTTCTTCCATTCCGTTAAAAACAATTCAATACTCTTACTTTCTAAGTTTTGCAGTCCGCCCCCTCCAACCTTAGCAGAAGGAACAATATCGTTAATTGTCTTTTTCAAGACAGCAAACTCTTTAAAATATTTTTTATAAAGATGAGTTGGAGGGATACTATTATCTATTTGTATATTTTCATCACTAAATGGATCAATATAATAATTCCATATCTCAAAGTACCATTTTTCTACTTCCTCAATCCCATATCTCTCAACACAGTTTAATAAAAATGCTCTAATTAGATTTTTATAATCTTCTAGTATCTTATCATTGTTTGGTTTCACAACTAGTGGTTTCAGAACTAATGTTTGTTCAATATTTTTTGATATCATTTTTGATTTAGGGCCTAATTCTATGAACGGAGTTAATTTGTTATTCACAAAAAAATCCAATAATTTGTTCGTATTCGAAAAATTATATGTAACTCCCTTTTCAAGAAGATCTACTATCATCATTTCATCACTAAATAGCCCCCATACTCTTGCATACGTAAACTTAATTTCATTTTGCATAAGGATTATTTGTTCTTGCATATCTGAATTTAAAACATCTTTCGCATAACCGATATTAATTAATTTATTCCAATACTTTGTCAATCTTTCTACTTTATCAACTTTAATTGTTTGTTTTTGTACATCATCATGAGACTCAGTATAGTTTTCAAATTTATTATTTTCAGCGTTGTCTATATACTCGCGTACTCTTTTAATTTTTTCCACTTCAAGTAGATTATTATCATTAAGGTTCTTAAAAGAGTCTTCATCTTTTTCGTTTATTGATTTTTCCATTTTTCTTCTATACTCTGCTGGCTTAAGTTGATAATGTCTATTAAATACTCTGTTAAATGAAGCCAATGTTGGAAATCCATTGTCTAAGGCAATGTTTATAATAGGTTTATTTGATTGGAGTAATTCATTTACTGCATGGACCAATCGAACCTCGTTCAGATATTCCAAGAAATTTTTCCCGGTGTGTTTTTTGAAGTATTTCGACAAATAAGGGACAGTAATAAAATGTTGCATTGCTACTTCCTCTAAGGACAAGGGTTCTTGATAATGATCATCAATATATTGAACTATGTCTCCTAACCTTTCCTTGCTTCCTTTACCATAAATATCCTCTTTTATTTTATACTCACTATTATTGCTTAAATAATTTAAAATTAAAATCGAAACTAGTTGAAATGCTTTTCCATGGAATTCTCTTTGTAAGTTAAAATCTTGCTTGATAAAAATGTAAAGTAATTCTTTAATTAATCTTCTTAAGTTCTGATCTGCTAAAGTGGTATTTTCGATTGAATTGCACATAAATAATAGGTGTTTTTGACTTAAAATATTACTTAAGATTGAGTAATCTAATAAGATCAAAATATATAAATTATTTTCTTCTGATTGAATGGAATGTAGTTCATTCGAATTCACCAAAATAAAATCAGAATCCTTCATGTCATATTCTTTTTGATTAATTTTTACTTTTAGGTCTCCCATAAGTACATAGATAAGCTTAATTTCACGTTGAGTATGCTCAACATTACTTTTAAAATCAAGAACTGAAATGTTTATGAGATTTGAAACGTTCATTTGTAAGTCACTTGTTTTTTTCAATTACCTTCCCTCCAATCATATTATTCGAAAATGATATCTGTTCTTGAGCAGATTTTCAATTGATATTAAGAATGCATCTTTCGTATCTCGAGCTATTCCATTCGGTTATTCCAAATGGGCATCATGTGTCTATTAATTAATCTAGCACAATTTCTCATCATCTTTACTGTCAGTATGGGCAGAATTGCAAGAAAAAAGTCATCCCACTAAGGGGATCCTGTTGGCGGCTGATGAAAACAGGTCAGGCGGTTGCTTAAAAGAATTGGAGATCGCTGAGCGCATGCAGGTACACGTCAATACCGTCTATAATGTTCGAAAAGCGTATGCTGCGCAAGGCTGGGAAGGCGCGATCGGAAGAAAAAAACGAATCACACCGCCTGTTGCGCCTAAGGTTACCGGTGAAGTCGAAGCTAAAATCATTGCGCTTAGTTGCAGCACTCCACCGGACGGAAGAAGCCGCTGAACCCTGGAACTATTGGCAGATCGGGCAGTCGAACTGAAATACATCGATAGCATTTCTCACGAAAGCGTCAGACAGGTATTAAAAAACGAACTTAAACCTCACATTCGTAAATGCTGGTGTATCCCCCCTGAGTAAAATGCGACGTTTGTTGCGGCGATGGAGGATGTACTGGATGTTTATCAGTTGCCTTACGACGCTTTCTGTCCCGTCATTTGTATGGACGAAAAACCGTATCAATTACAGGATGAAGTCAGAGAGCCCATTCCAATGAAACCTGCCAAGCCCTTGAGGGAAGACAGTGAATACGTTCGCCATGGAACGTGCAGCATTTTTATGTTCACGGAACCTTTAGCAGGTTGGCGTCATGTCACGGTACGGGAGCAGCGAACCCGTATCGAGTGGGCTGAGCAAGTGCGAGCATTACTGGATGTTCATTATCCTGAAGTTCCAAAAATCAAACTGGTGATAGACAATTTGAACACTCACTCCATCGCTTCGCTTTACCAAGCATTCGAGCCTGAAACCGCCCGTCGCTTGGCCAAGCGATTGGAGATTCATTACACGCCGAAACATGGCAGTTGGCTGAATATCGCAGAAATTGAACTTAGCGTCATGACCAGCCAATGTCTGGGACGACGCATTCCTTCGATCTCCCAATTGGCTTATGAACTATCAGCATGGGAATGTACCCGAAACCAAAGTCAAAAGGGTGTGGATTGGCAGTTCACTACCGATGAAGCAAGGATCAAATTAAAACACATTTATCCACAATTTAAGGATTGATGAGATACTAGTACCTTGACCGAATTAAATTTTGGGATAGAGATGTTTTAATTTACCTCTAGCCTGTTCGGTAGTAAATTGCCATTCAACCGACTTCTGAGCCTTGTTACGCTCGTTTTTCCAAGCTGACCCTCGTCCTGTAGTTCATCAATAGAGGCGATTCGACGGTTCAAACATTGAATCGTCAGTGCGCTGAGTTCAATCTCAGCGATGTTCAGCCAACTACCATGCTTAGGTGTATAATGAATTTCCAAACGCTTGGCCAAGGCTAACGCACGTTCAGGCTCAAACGTTTCATACAAGGAAGAAATCGTATGTGTATTCAAGTTGTCCATCACTAGTCGAACCCGTTTTGCCTCTGGATAATGGATTTCCAACAGTTCCTGGATGTGTAGAGCCCAGTCCGATTTGGTGCGTCTTTCCGAAGCCTGTACGTGACGCCACCCTGCGAGTGGCTCGGTGAACATAAACAAACTGCAACTTCCCTTGCGCACATACTCATAATCCTCCCGGCGGACTTGTCCGGGCTTCATCTCTTGTGGAGGCCTCGTATGATCCAATAGTTGCACGGGCTGCTCATCCATACAAAGGAGTGGGATTTCAGGATCATAGGGGAGGGCATAGGTTTCCAAGATATCTTCCATCCGAGCGGCAAATTCACTGCTGGATTTAGCGGGAATACACCACTGTTTTTTCAAGTGAGGCTTAAGCCTTGTTTTTTTTAAGTTGTTCGAATCGTTTCTCGTCCAACGGATTCCAGAATATGAAGTTCAATCACACGACGGGTCAACAGGCGGATCGTCCAGCGAGAATATCCCTGCGGAGGCTGAGAACAGGCAAGTGCGATAATTCGAGCTTCCACTTCGCCGGTCACAGGGGAAGAACGTGCGGGTTCGCTACGCTCGCGGTATCGTAGGGTCTCGTGAATTCCACGAGTGTAATAATCCCTGATGGTGTTAGATACTGTGGCTTCGCTGACTCCTACGCGCCCAGCGATTTCCGATCAACCTATCCTAAAGCACCACTTTGGTTCCAGGTTCAAATTTCAAACGCCTCGTAAATCAATTTATCTTCAAAGCTTGAGGCATGCTTACCAAAGCATTAATAACGAATATTGTCGGTTTGACATTAAAAAAGCCGCCCTATTTGTGGCGACTTTGGAGCACAAGTTTTTAATTATTAGGCTTCAAATAAACTTTATAACATATATCATGAGCAACCGTGCTTTGTTTAATGGGATGCGCGTCATAATTATAATCAGCTGGATTTGTTTCAAAAGTACACACAACATTTATCACAAGATAAGATTTATAGTTCCATAAAATCATTTCTCCTACTCTTGGGACAAATGGCCAGGCAACCAAGTCAGAATGTTCAACGCGGTTTCCCACTTCATCATTTAATACAATTGTTAATTCGATGATTTTCAATTTCTCACCTCTAACATTCCTTAGTTAATATACACTTATCTCGGGTCTACATAGCATGTGAAATAAATCAAATGGAATTTTCGAATTGAATAAATTTTTATGTTTTATGAGTATGTAGCCTCTAATTCCAATGGTGAAAAAGCCTCTCAAAGAAGAAAATAACGATCTTATCATACAGTTTTCCCTATTTTCTCGTATTACCAAGGAATGCCTCCCTTAATTCGGGAGCAAGAGGTCGCAGGTTCAAATCCTGTCGTCTCGACCATATTTAAATTTCCAAACCCTTAATATAAAGGGTTTTTTTGTTTGAAATTACATCGTTATTTGTTCAATTGATTAGATACATATAAAATATGGTATGTATATGCATCTCTTACATACAAACAAAACAAGGCTACCGGCAGGTGAAGCTGTTGGTGCGGCAGTCGCCGTCGGTGTTGGCGTTGGAGAAGCAGACGCTGGCGGTGTAGGCGTTGGTGTTGTCATAGTCGAGCCGCCAGGAGCAGACGTCGCTGTTGGTGAAGGTGTTGGCGTCGCTGTATCCGGTATAGTGTTGGAACCTCCGGAGTCGGTGGCGCTTCGCCGTCCTCTTCCTTCTTGATGATGCCGAAATGTAACAATAAGCAATAGAGAAGTTAGCTTAATTGAAGTAATTTTCAGAGCGAACTACATCTTCAGTCATGAAAAATTGTCTCTTGAAGTAGTTTATCTGTTTCTGATGTGCACCTTAGTGTGTCTCATTCTTTTCGTAAATCTGTAGCAGTTGGATATGAAGATCATACACGTCTTTGTATGTCATCTCAATACTCCTTTAACTATTTTTCCTCACTTCAAAAATAAAAAGCAACTCATCCGCAGACAAGTCGCCTTCTGATCACTCTATTGTTAACGGATGCTGCTTTGCAATTTTCAGCCTACCGCTTCGCCTTATAAAACTCATGATACAGCTTCATCAGCGCCCTTTTTTCTATTCTTGACACATAACTCCGCGAGATGCCCAGCTCCTTCGCAATCTCCCGCTGCGTGCGCTCTTCCCCGCCGGTATCCAGGCCGAAACGGCCGACGACTACCTCTTTTTCCCGGTCATCCAGGATGTCGAGGTTGCGGTAAATTTTGCTCTTCTCGATCTTGAGATCGACTTCCTTTATCACATCGTCGGTTTCAGAGCCAAGGATATCTATAAGGGTAATTTCGTTCCCCTCTTTATCAGTTCCTATAGGATCATGCAGGGATACGTCCTTGCGGGTCTTCTTGAGCGAACGAAGGTGCATCAAAATTTCATTTTCTATACAACGAGCCGCAAAAGTAGCCAGCTTCGTGCCTTTATTCGGGCGGTAGCTCTCGATGGCCTTGATCAGTCCAATCGTGCCGATGGAGATGAGATCCTCCATGTCCTCGCCGGTGTTGTCGAATTTCTTGAGGTTGTGGACACGATACGATGTCAAAAAAATAAACCGATTACGATCGTTTCCGATTCGAATTGGTTATTTTTACGTTTTGTATTTAATCTGTAATTGTTTATCGATTATTTTGACCCATTCAGGTAATTCATTTAAATAATATTTTATCCCGCTTTTATCCGCCTCAAGAATAAACTCCCCATCAGCTTTACTATTATCAACAACTATTAATTGGTCAATTAGGTCTAAGTGAGATAACAGATTATTCATACTTGTAACATTGCGTCTGATAATATCCCCGGTTTCAATATGATGACCACCGTTTTTCACGCGCAAAGCAACACGTTCAATATTTAGCCGAACATCACCTAGTCCCACATAAAACATAATGATTTCAAAGCCCTGTTCTTTTGCGTCCCTCATCTGCCTTATAACGTTACCACCAGCTAAAGTGTTTCTACAGTGAAGTCCCACTTATTTCGGATACACTCCCTGGCTATCCTTATAGCCTCTTTTCCCGCGGATACTTTACTCTTTTCAGGATGCGTGGGGATTGTACTCTTTCCGCTTCTATTATTACCTGCAAACACAAACATCGTTGCCTTTGTCTCATTCATGGATGAAATCTTGTTCATTCATTTTCTCGATCTTACCCGTACTATATTCTCTAACAATTTGCCCCTCATTTGTCTTATATACTATATAGGTTCCATTTGCTTTAGCATCCAATTTCGCCCGGTCACCCGTTAAACGGATCAATTTAGTAAGGTCCTTCGTAAGATTCATCATTACACAAACACCTCATTTCCACTTATAATTTGAGTATACCACAGTGCAACGCTTTTTATATCCGCCTGAAACTTAATACAATACTGTATTGATATTTGAATTCCTAAATCAAAAACACAAATAACCTGCAGGATCGAGGCATTTAGTGTCTCATTCCTACAGGCAATTTATTAGCTAACTCTTCGCCTTATAAAACTCATGATAAAGCTTCATGAGCTCCCTCTTCTCTATCCTTGACACATAACTCCGCGAGATCCCCAAATCCTTCGCAATTTCCCGCTGTGTCCGCTCCTCCCCCCCGGTGTCCAGGCCGAATCGGCCACGACGACTTCTTTCTCGCGTTCATCCAGAATATCGAGATTGCGGTTCTCAACTAAAACTATGCGGCGTAATAAAGTCTGTGTGATAATTAAAGTGACCGGATTGCCTTACAAGGGTTGCCGACAGCCAAAGTGTTCGGCGGAATATCCTTAGTAACAACACTGCCTGCACCGATTACACTACTCGCGCCGACCGTTACGCCTGGCAATATGATGGCTCCAGCACCGATCCAGACGTTGTCGCCAATCGTGACAGGAGCTGTGTATTCTAGTCCCGCCAAACGTTGCTCCACATCCATCGCGTGATTTTCCGTTATGATACAAACATTGGGGGCGATAAATACGTTGTCTCCAATCGTAATGAACCCGCTGTCCATAAGTTTGCAGTTGAGATTAATGAAGCAATTATTGCCGAGCGTGGTATTATACCCATATGTACAAAAAAGCTGCTGCTCCACAACACAATTTTCGCCGACCTTACCGAGCAATTCGCGTATAGCGTCACGTCGTAAATCGCGCTCCAGTGGGTGTAGATTGTTATAGTCGTACAGTTTCTTCACAGTGACATCACGGTCCGCAACAAGCTCTGGGTCATTAGGTTGGTATATCAAGCCAGCATGTGATTTTTCTTTTTCAGTCATTTCAGACACCTCGTAAAATATTTGCTTTTCTCTCAATAATTCTGTGCTTTCGCGGCAAAATGTGTCATTTTATCATACTTAATATTATAGATACAACTTCTAGATTGCAAGCGTGAACTCCATCTTGTTATAAGTTAGGAACACAAAAAGACCTCTCTGTTTCATCAGTAGTGCTTGAAGATCCCCGGATATCATTGATAGGCGTCATCCGGCAACTGGGGAAGATAGATCATTCACGAATGAACCTGTCGGTCTATCTTTCGGAATTCGGATCAGATTCTAATAATCTACATCCGGGAAAACATTTACCGAATACCTCAAAAAAATGCGAATACAACGTGCAGAGCAGTTGTTTCTCACCGAAAGCCAGCATCATGATTTGTTATCCTTTTGAACCAAAAAGCAACTCATCCGCAGACAAGTCGCTTTTTAAGGTTGTATTTTTAAGAGATACTGCTTCGAACTTGTCTTTCACTTCTCACCGCTTCGCCTTATAAAACTCATGATACAGCTTCATCAGCGCCCTTTTTTCTATTCTTGAAACATAACTCCGCGAGATGCCCAGCTCCTTCGCAATCTCCCGCTGCGTGCGCTCTTCCCCGCCGGTATCCAGGCCGAAACGGCCGACGACTACCTCTTTTTCCCGGTCATCCAGGATGTCGAGGTTGCGGTAGATTTTGCTCTTCTCGATTTTGAGATCGACTTCCTTGATCACGTCGTCGGTTTCGGAGCCGAGGATATCTATAAGGGTAATTTCGTTCCCCTCTTTGTCAGTTCCTATAGGATCATGCAGGGATACGTCCTTGCGGGTTTTCTTGAGCGAACGGAGGTGCATCAGTATTTCGTTTTCTATACAACGAGCCGCAAAAGTAGCCAGCTTCGTGCCTTTATTCGGGCGGTAGCTCTCGATGGCCTTGATCAGACCAATCGTGCCGATGGAGATTAGGTCCTCCATGTCCTCGCCGGTGTTGTCGAATTTCTTGACGATATGCGCAACAAGCCTCAGATTATGTTCAATGAGCAAATTGCGGGCCTTGGCGTCCCCCTCGGCCATCATCCCTAAGTATTTGCTTTCCTCCTGCTCCGAGAGCGGCTGGGGAAAGGCATTGTTCCTTACGTACGATACCAGCAGCGTCAGTTCTTTGATCAGCAGCGCAATTGTGCTTATAATTCCTGGCAACTTGGCGACACCTCCCGCACATGTACAATGAAACCGGTCAGCAATGAGAACTACGGGTTCATGGTCCTTCTATTGTATGTGGGTTATCGCCTAGAAGTGCCTGTACGGGGGAAATAGGTACGGGCCCTGGCATCCGCTCTACCTTGAAGCTTCTTCCTGATGAAATGTCAATAAAAATAAACGGAATCTATCTGCTTGCACCGCCTCCAGCTTCTCTCACTTTATCAAGGTATGCGGTCATTTTATAGGACATATATAATTTGAGAACGTTATCAATATTGTCTAAATCGACATGAATCAACACACTGATCTGCTGCAGCCGGTACCGCAAGGTGTTGCGGTGGATGAACATCTGGGCCGCGGTCTTCTGCAGCTGCCGGTTGTTCTTCAGATAGATAAAAAGCGTGTGGTACAGGTCAGTATGGTGCTTCACATCATATTCCCGCAATGTAAGCAGCCCCGGATGGCACACGTCCCGGTAATCACTCTGTGTATAAGAAGATAGCATGTCATACATCTGCACATCGGAGTATAAGACCACCGGATCAGCAGGCATGGTGATTAGACCTATCTCAAGCGCTTTGACCGCCTGCAGATAATATTTGCGGCAATCCGCAATATCCGTAAATTCACTGCTGATGCCCAGGCGGATCTGATTGGAGGTTAGAAATTCTTGCATATCGGGGCCGAACTCCATTCCCGCTGCTCCCCTAAGCTCCCGGTCTCTGACCGTGACAATGTGCTCATTATAAAAAATCAGGCGTTCCGCCTTAAAAAACGTACTGATCCGATCCCGTAAATACCCGTTGTATTTGTCAGAAGCATCATACCGCGCAATATCCAGCACCAGCACGGACAGCTTGCCGTTCAGCTTGATATTACAGCTTCGGATTCTCTCTTCAGCAAGCTCTTTGCCGCTGAGGTCATTCTCCAGCAGATCGTAGATTATTTCTTCATACACGGCATGAGTAGAATTCCGGTAAAAGCTGATCTTCTGCAGCTCCGCCGCTACCATCTCGCTGACAAAAGAGGCCAGATCATGATCCCTTGGAAGGATAGCCCGTCTGCAGCCCAGCAGAATAACATTGCCGACAGACTTGTCCCCGATTTTAACCTTCGCCACCACTTTCACGGCAGCACTGCCACTACAGACCACTTCATATGGCTCTACAGACTTTACACCGTTTTGCACGCTTTTGATCTTTTTGACAGTGGCTATAAAATCATAAGAACAGTAGCCCTTCTGCACATTATCTCTCCAGATCGGATCGGTTATCTCTGCGCTGTCCGAATTGGCCAGAACTTTATAGCTTAAATCAATGACTATCACTGGATTACCCAAAAGCTCTGCCGCCACTGATACGATATGGTCCAGCCCTTTTCCGGCCACAAACGCTTCGAGCAGCTTTGCCTTCGCCTGCTCCGTTACGGATTTCTCTAAGAACAGCTCCCTGGTCTGGTTGTAGATTTCGAAGACATCCTCGCTCGCTTGAAACTCAATCATATTCGGACTGTTCCCCACATACTCCCGAACCGGAAGCACTGCGTCATTGATCAGCATGAAGCTGGCATTCTCCATATTCTCCGCATTACCCGGCAGCATGGAGCTCTTGCCCACATAGATAAACTCGGGCGCGAAGCAGGTTTGGCTCTTCGTAATCAGTTTTGCATCACTATAATCCGCCTTTAATTTCCTGTTCAGATGAACATGGACCGCTCTGTTGCCAAAATGTCCGGTCAGTTGTTCAAAGCTAATACTCATATTCTCACCCTTTATTTATTATAGTGCGCCATGCACATAGATTCCAATTATTTTTATATTTTCCATATATATAATCATAAATGAGGCTATGTTACATTGAAGCTGACAGTGATTAAGAGGAGGAATTAAAGATGAGCAGCTTTATTAAAGATGTAAACGAAATTGTAAAAAGAACCACAACACCTACGACGTTCTATAATGCCGAGACACTTACGGTTTACTAGGAAACATCCCCTGAGATTATCCGGCGGATTCTGCCTTCCCCGCTAACGCCCGGCCCAAAGCCTTTGGTCCAGGCCTTCGTAGCCGACTATCCCCGCACCAGCTTCTGTGACCCTTACCGTGAAGCCGCCATATTCGTGCTCTCGGAGTATAACGGACAGCTTGGAAGCTATTGTCTGTCCATGCCGATTAACGATGATATCGCAATGGGGCTTGGCCGCGAGCTTTACGGTTTTCCCAAGAAGATGGCTGACATCAGTCTCAGTAAAGAGGATCAGCAGGTCAAAGGCAGCGTCTCACGTAGGGGCATTGAATTTTTCCGGGTCAACGCGACATTAAGCGGAAAGATGAATGCGGAAGACGGACAGAACATACTGAACGAGCATTATGGGGACGGTCTGCCTGTCTTCAATATTAAATATTCCAAATCCGCAGACGGCAACGGGTTCGATTTGCCGCCGCTCCTGATTCAGCAGAACACATCAATGGATGTCAGTGTGCTGACGGCTGCTGAGGTCGAAATCACCCTGGTGGACTCGCCGCACGATCCCTGGGCCGAGCTGGAAGTGGTCAAGCTGCTGGGCGGCATCTATACGGTCAGCAATACCGTACTGCTGCGGGGCAGCGTACTGTCCAAAGTGAATCCTGTGAGTTTCCTGCCGTATTCTTATTTGCGCTGGGACTGGTGGGATCAAAAGGAGGGCTGTAATGAATAATCTGTTTGATTTAAGCGGCAAGGTGGCTGTTGTGACCGGCGCGGCTGGCGGAATCGGCGCAGAATTGGCCAAGGCGTTCGCCGCCCAGGGCGCGGATGTAGCCCTTCTGGATCTAAGATTGGACGAGCTGAGAACACCCGCCACGGAGATCGAATCCGCAGGCCGCCAGGCTCTGTCACTGAGATGCGATGTGACCCATGAGGATGAGATTGAGACTGCAGTCGCAACCATTCTCCAGCATTGGGGCAAGATCGATATCCTGGTGAACAATGCAGGAGTCGCCTCCGCTGGTTCAGTGGAGGCGCTGGAAGAGAGGGAATGGGACCGGGTGATTGATACCAACCTGAAGAGCATCTTTCTCGTGTCCAAGCATGTCATTAAGCCTATGAAAGACAGAAGCTACGGCCGGATTATCAATATGGCCTCCATCTGCGGCATGATCGGCAGCAAGTCGGCTCCGCTCCATGCCTACAATGCCTCCAAAGGCGCGGTTTTGAGTTTGACCAGAGGCATGGGGGCTTCACTTGCTCCGTATGGTATAACGGTTAACGCCATCGGTCCCAGCTTGTTCCGCACGGGAATGACGGAAGGCACCCTATATCAGGACAGCTTTCTCAAGCTGTACAATGCGCAATGTCCTGCCGGCCGGCCCGGCAATCCGGATGAATTGAATGGCGCCGCCATCTATTTTGCCTCGGACGCCTCCAGCTACACGACAGGCCAAACACTGTATGTGGACGGAGGCTGGACTTCGGTTTGATCCCGGGAGTTAACCCAAGAAAACCAGACTGCCCTTACGCTTTCCATTAGGAAGCCGGAAGGGCAGTCTATGCCTTTGCCTTTTTTGCTCCCACTGAAGCTCTATTTACCATTTCTGAAGCTGCAAACATAATGCTAAACAGCAGCAGCAAAATAATAGGCACCATAAACATTCCAAATTGGCTTGCGATTATCCCCATTAATAATGGTATCAGTGTAGAACCTGTATAAGCGCTTGCCATTTCGAGCCCAATTACACTGGAAGAAGCCTTTTCTCCAAACCGCTCCGGTGTGGCATGAACAATACTCGGATAGATTGGTGCTCCGCCTAGTCCCACAATAAGCAATGCTCCTGCAGCAACACAAGCTGGAACCGGTAAAATAAGAATCAGAAGTCCGGCACAGCCAATTAACCCGCCGTATCGGATCAGGCTTTTACTTGATACGTGAGTCGAGAGAAATCCGGAAAAAATACGTCCAATTATGATTCCAATATAAAATAAAGAAGTAAACGCTGCGGCTGTGCCAGGAGAAACTCCTTTGCTTGCTATAAAGAAGGATGCCATCCATAGACCAGCGGCTGTCTCGGAACCATTGTAACAAAGCATGGAAGCCATGGACATTTTCACTCCCCGGATTCGTAAAGCTTCTCTGTTACTGATCAGCTTCTTCCCGTCGCCTTCCTCTATCTTGCCGTTCTCAAAAACCTTCCACAAAGACAGCGAGCCCAATAATATTATCACTATGGCAGTAAGTACTATCCCAATCGTAAGGTATCCTGCACGCCAGTTATTCCCATTATCCAGCGAAAATGACATTACAATAGGTCCCGTCATTGCTCCAATCCCCCAGAAGCAATGCAACCAGCTCATATGCTTGGCTTTGAAATGCAGCGCCACATAGTTACTTAATGCTGCATCTACAGAACCAGCGCCTAATCCCAATGGTATCGCCAGAAGTATAAAGAATACGAACTCGTTTGAGAAAGAAAATCCAAATAAAGCAATCGTTGTTGACAGGATACTGAACAATGTTACCTTGCCTGTGCCAAACCTATGCAGCAATCTGCTCGCAAATAAACTGGATACAACCGTACAGAATGAAACCGTTAACGATATATAACCTGCCATTTCTGTTGTGGCACCAATATCGAGCTTCATAACAGACCATGCGCTCCCAAGCAACGAGTCAGGCAGCCCAAGACCTATAAATGCGAGGTAAATAATAATCAGTAATAATGTAACCATCTTTGTACACTCCTCAAGTTGCGCAATAGGTATGTCGTCCATAATCAACACTTCCCTTTAGCATTATAACGATATAAAAATATTAAAAATAGCAATTATAGACTAATTTATAACACTATATTGATATTCAAGATATTTATTCAAAACAAAAAAACTCTACAGCCACAAGGGTTGTAGAGCTTGATTGTCCATTTTGCAGATAAATGGCTGTTGAACTAGAATTTAAGAATTCCCGAAGTATGGAGCAACACCAGGAACACCAGAACCGGAGCAACATACCGGAGCATGAACAACCAGATGCGGAACCAGCGAGCCTCCAGCCCAGCCGCTTCCGCTGCCCCTTTCCAGAAATATCCGGCAAAAACGGTAATCAGCAGACCGCCAAACGGCAGCATAATGTTGGAGGTGATGAAATCCATCCAGTCGAACAGGGCTTTGCCGCCAAACGTAAGCTCAGGGAACATTCCCAGCGACATCGCCGAAGGAACACCAAGCAGGAAACAGACCAGAGACAAGATCCAGACCGAACGCTGACGGCTCCAGTTCCAGCGCTCCATCGCGAAGGATACAGGCACTTCAAGCAGGGATACAGCCGAGGTCAAAGCAGCAATCGCGAGCAGGATGAAGAACAGACCGCCGAAGAACCCGCCGAAAGGCATAGCCGAGAAGGCCGCCGGCAGAGCGATAAAAATCAGCGAAGGCCCCTGATCCGGGGCAATGCCAAACGAGAACGTTGTCGGGAAAATAATCAATCCGGCAATAAACGCATAGAGCAAATCTCCGGCACCAATCGCTAATGCAGCGGTACCCAGCGACTGATTTTTATCCACGTAAGAGCCGTAAGTCAGTAGAATCCCCATCCCGAGCGACAACGAGAAAAAGGCATGTCCCAAGGCGACCAGCGCGGATTCCGCCGTCAGCACCGAGAAGTCCGGTTTGAGGAAGAAGGATACTCCTTCATTTGCGCCCGGCAAGGTTACCGCACGAATCATGAGCACAATGAGGAGAACAACCAGGCCGGGTATCAATACTTTGTTGAATTTCTCAATCCCACCTGATACCCCAAGAATAACTACGCCCGCCGTAATCAGCATGGCTGCGCCCTGCCAGACAATCGGCATATATCCTGAGATAAAGGAGCCAAATTCGCCTGCATAATCACCCGTGCTGAACAGCTGTCCATTGAAGGCAATCATCGCGTAGTTCAGCGTCCAGCCTGCAACGATAACATAAAAGGAGAGGATTAGAAAAGGCGCCACGACTTGCAGTATTCCCGCTGCCTTCCAGCCTTTTCCGCCTCCGGCACGTATGAACGAAGTCGCCGCGCTTCCGCGTCCGCTGCGTCCAATCGCCAGCTCGGCCAATAGCACCGGCAAGCCGATCAGGATCAGACAGACGATGAAGAGCAGGAAGAAAGCCGCGCCGCCATTTTCCCCTGTGATGTAAGGGAACTTCCACATATTTCCCAGACCAACAGAGCTGCCGATGGCCGCAAAAATAAAGCCGCTGGAAGAAAAACGCTCCTTCTTCTCCGCGAGCAGGCTTTTTTCACCTTTAGATTGATTCATTTACTTTACACGCCCCGTTTTCTTTTTTAGAACTCATTATAGCTTATGTAACATTGAGTGTCATATGGAAATTCTCTGAATTTTGTAATAATTATTTTTTTCTCTGTATAAAAAAACAAGGGGCTGTCTCAAAAGTAGAAATTCTACTGGCGGAGAACAGTCCTCTACTTTCTCAAAAGCTTAATTTCAAAAAATGCAGCGATTGAAGTCATTTTCATACTCAGAAATTAATCGGCAAAAATAATTTTCTGGATAGCTGCAGGAAGATTGTTTAAAATAAGCTCCTTTTCGTACTTAGCCCCTCATGTACGGAGTAATCAGGTTAAAGCGGTAAATTCCAGGCCGTGATTTCTTCATTTCAATGTAAAGACCTCCATTGCTTGGTCGCACCGAAAGTTGAGTCCTTAACTCCAAAATCTGAGAACTGGGCATTAAGTAGCCCCTGCCGTTTCCCGGCAGGGGCGTGGTGGCTTCGCTCCAAAAAGAGCAAAATATGAATAGAATTATTCGTCAAAGGGAACCCTAGTCTCCCCCTCTTATATCTATCAATTGTATACTGACACTATTTCATTTCATCAACGGCAGTCTTACCGGCAATTCGTCCGAAGGTAAATATATCAGTCAGGGCATTACCACCAAGGCGGTTACCTGCATGGATCCCTCCTGCAACTTCTCCAGCGGCATAAAGATGGGCAATTGGCTGACCGTTTTCATCTAATACATGGGTTTTAGTGTCTATCTTAAGGCCGCCCATAGTATGATGAACTGCCGGCTTTCTAGGAGTAGCATAAAATGGAGCTTTCTCTACTTTTAAGCTAAATGTATCCTTATGGAACTCAGGATCAAAGCCCTTATCTACATATGAATTATATTTATCAACGGTATCTCTAAGAATCTTAGGCTCCATACCGATTTTTACTGCTAGATCTTCTATGGTATCGGCTCTAAATAGTGTGCCAGCTTCTACCTGACGTTCTAGCTTTTCTTGACTTGTATTCGCTGCGGTTTTCTTTATCTCATCATCAGCTATAAGGTAGAATAACCCCCCTTGCTCAATAGCAGCTTTTGTTAAAACATCTCGTCCGGAAAATTCATTGACAAAGCGTTCGCCCTTTTTGTTGACTATTACAA
The DNA here is from genome assembly GCF_056120445.1 of Paenibacillus sp. sgz302115. Taxonomy (NCBI): domain Bacteria; kingdom Bacillati; phylum Bacillota; class Bacilli; order Caryophanales; family Paenibacillaceae; genus Paenibacillus; species Paenibacillus sp. sgz302115. The sequence goes on along the minus strand of NZ_JBVYOK010000003.1, from coordinate 133,008 downwards.
AATTTTCAGGAGGTACCTGAATGCCACTGAATAGTTCACCGGTTTCAGGATCAGCTACAGGCATCATCTGCGTAAATCCCATTCCTGTAAGGGCAGCTCCCACGCTTTTACCAAGCAATATCCCATCACCAGTCATAGCGTAGGAATTGGTGGTTCTTATATCATCATCAATATGACTCCAGTAGGTGTTGTACTCCTTGAGCATCTTCGTATTTGCACCAAAACCGCCACTTGCTAGCACAACTGCTTTGGCATGAACCGTTATCTTTTGACCATTGACACCGGTTGCTATCACTCCCGCGATCTCGCCCTCCTCTATGATGAATTCCTTTACAGGGCTGTCTGTAATAATCTTTCCGGAGTGCTCCTCTACAAATTTACTGAGTGATAGTATAAACGCGGAACCATAGCTTTTGACAGGCTTATGACCGCGACGCCAAAGTGCGCCAACGGGAGCAAACACAATGCTTTTATCATACTCAACACCGATCTCCTCCAGCCATTTAACACTTTCTAAGGCTCTGTCTGTCAGTATTTTTACCAGGTCGTATTGTCCGTATATACTGTTGCCATTAAGGTCAGTTCGTTTACCCCCGAAATAAGTTTGCATTCTGTGAAGAAGCGGGGAGTCAAATAAATAGGCCTTTTGTGTGCCAAACTTGTTCTGATAGGCTGAAAACTCTTCCTGAAGTGCATGGAAATCATCTAAAAATTCTGAATGTATCAAGCTCTCATCCGTACTTAATAAATTCTCAATAGTATGTCTTTCTCCTGGATTCTCATCAAACTGTTGCTGCCATGCGGGATCTGCAGCATTGACAGGACCACCTGAACGTATCGTATTCCCACCCACTGCAGGGTATTTCTCAAGAACAATAGTACTTGCCCCATTCTGTAAAGCTGTAGCAGCAGCACTAAGTCCGGCACCGCCTCCGCCCACAACTACTACATCACAAGTGTATTCTTCGTCTTCTCTGATTCGGCTGCTGGCAGGTTTTGGACGTCTTTTAAGTATATCAGGGTTAACTCCAGCAAGCTTAACAGCTTTGGCTACACCATCTATTACACCGTTACTTGTTTCAGAAGCACCTGAGAGAGCATCAACATTCAGTGTCTGTCCTTCGATAATTTTATTTGGAATTCTTACAAAGACCACATCGGCAAGTCCTTCTGTTTCCCCCTTCGAATCTATATTTATACTTTCTATTCTATTTTCACTAAAGGATACTTTCATCGGAAGGTTGCCACTGTGACCTATTGCATTCACCTCGTACACACCAGGCTTAAAGTTAAATTCCTCTTCCTCGTTGAGCTGATTTGCAATTTTAGCAAAGCGTAAGAAGCGCAGGAAGCATATCTCTAAGAAATCTATCGTTCCTTCATTGTTAAGATTACCCGAGTCGTCAAACGCCTTATTTGCACTCCCAAGCAAAAACTCATACCCTGGCATTACATTAGCTTCTACCCCTGGTGCATCTAGAATTTGACGAAGATGTAACTGCGCACGAGAGGAACCCTGGGTACCAAGCGAAGCTCCAACTATCATCACTGGTTTGCCAGCAAGTGGGTGAAGCTCAAAGCTTAGCCATTCAAGCAGGCTTTTAAGAGCCGAGGGGATTGAATGGTTGTACTCAGGAGTAGCCATAATTACGCCATCACTTGCAATAATCTTCTCATTAAACGTTTGTATTACTTTACTGTAGGACTGGTTATCTGATTGATTAAACATGGGGACATCTGTAATTTCAAGTATTTCAATTTCTGCCCTTGACTCAAAATGTTTTTTCATAAACTGAAGAAGCTTGCGGTTATAAGATTTTTTTGCATTTGTCCCAACAATCGCTATGAGTTTCATTGATATTAGCCCCCCTACTCTCGCCAAGAGAATTTTTTAGCTTTTTTGTTCAACATCTTTTTTGCCAGAAGTTCCTTAGTAATCTCTGTAAACAAAACAAATTCCCTGAAGATTTCATCAAGCTCCAATAGCTTGTCTTGGTAGATGAGATTACCTGCGCTATCAAATGCACCCTGTGATTTTCCTAAAAGAAACTCACTGCTTGGCATTAGTCTGGCAGCAAGCTCAGGTGAATCAAGAATTTGTCTAAGATGCGCTTGTGCCCTAGAAGAACCAAGTGCTCCATGAGAGGCACCAACTATTAAAACAGGCTTGTCTGTAATTGACTGACTCGTGTAACTAATCCATTCAAGTACACTTTTTAAAACTGCAGGTATGGCATGATCATACTCTGGGGTGGCTATAATTACTCCATCAGCTTTGAAAATTTTATCAGATAATTCTGCTACCTTCTCGGGAATATCAGAATCCTCTACTTCATAGAAGGCAGGTAAATCCCTAATTTCATATAGTTCAATCCCCGCCTCACTAGAAAAATGCTTTTGCATAAATTGAAGCAGCATGCGATTAGTTGACACATCTGAATTAGTGCCTACGATTGCTAAATAATTCATGGTAATCCCCTTTCTGTGCTTTAAAATTTCGCAATGATGTGAGTAACTATCAGACATGATCTGTCTGTATAATTTTAGCATGTCAAAGATATACCTATCTAATAGTTATTTATTGAAGTTTGATAACTAATTTGTTATAATCAAGCGCAATCTAAGTAAGTTATTTTTTTCACAAAGTGGTGATGATCATGTCAAAATTAAACTCTAAAGATATCCTGTATTATATTGATACCCTTTTAAAATACAGCAATTTTAGCAAGGCTGCCAAAGCACTTTATATTTCTCAGCCTTATTTGACGCAGGTTATAAAAAAAGTCGAAAGTCAGCTGAACTGTGAGCTAATAACTCGCAGCAAGCTGCCATACAGGTTAACCGAGCAGGGGAAGATATACTACGAGTATTTAACTTCACTGGAAAATAGCTATGAAAAGCTTCTTAGGGAGATATCAGATGTGTCGGATACAGACAGTAAGGTAGATAGGAGTGCTTCCTAGCCTTGGGACCTACCTTTTACCTCTTTTTTTACCAAATTTTTTGAACATCTATCCTAATTGCAAAATAGAACTTTCAGAGGATTTACCTGAAAAGAATGAGAAACTCATGCAAAACAATGAGTTGGATTTTTGGATTGGGCAAAATTCGAGAAATATTTCTCCAAACTTAAACTCGGTTAGCTGGGGCAGGCAAAGTTACCGGGCTGTTATTCCGTGCTGCTGTGAGTTATACCAGAAGGATGTAGCGATCATTCCAGAAGGAACTATTGACATAACTAAAATTTTGAATCAAAAGCTGATACTGACTTCCAAAGGCTCTGCTATCAGAAAACAGATAGATCAACTGTTAAATGTCTATAAGATACAACCTAAAATCATTATGGAAAGCAACGAAATACACACTGTACTTAAGCTTGCAAAGCATAATTTGGGTCTGACCTTCGTGCCAGAAAGTATCTATATCGAGGAGTGCCCCTCTGAATACAATATATATCAAATTCCCGTAGATAAGATGAGTTTGGATTATTTTATAGCCTATCATGGTGAAAGAACACTAACTAGTGTTGATAATGACCTGATAGATACCTTCCTAACTCATGGACAAAAATGTGCGATATAGGAGGCTGTAATGAATAAGTATACAAAGGTTATACATCTCATGGGAACAAAAATATCCCTCTATATAAAGGGGGCAGATACTGAAAAGCTCGTCCAGGAAGCAGAGAATATGCTGTTACGTTATGAAGCAGTCTTTAGTGCCAATAGTGATAACTCACAGCTTGCGATGCTAAAAAAAGCAGCTGCATTAAGCCCGCAAAAGGTGGACGAGGAGCTGTATGAACTCATAAAAACAGGAAAAGAACACAGTCTAGGTGAACATTCATATTTAAATATTGCGATAGGTCCATTAATTAAATTGTGGAGAATTGGTTTCCGCGAGGCACATGTTCCAGAAGATGAGGATATAAAGACGGTGCTGGAGCTCTTAAATCCTGAAAATATACAACTTGATGATGAGCAAAAAACCATCTATTTTTTTAAAAAAGGGATGGAGATAGACCTTGGGGCTATCGCTAAAGGTTATTTTGCTGATAAAGTTATGGAATTATTTAAGGAAAATGGAGCTAGCTCAGCTATGGTAGATATGGGAGGCAATGTTCTTGTTCATGGAGATCCGCCCTCTGGAGGGAGTGACTGGAAAGTCGGAATACAGAATCCGTTTTTGCCAAGAGGAAATGCGGCAGCGCTCGTCAGAATAAGGGATCAATCCGTTGTTACATCAGGAATATATGAGAGAGTTTTAGAGAAGGGGGGTAATAAGTACCATCATATATTTAACAGCAGAACAGGCTATCCAATAGAAAATAATGTCGCTTCTTTAACTATTATTGCTGACAGGTCGCTGGACTGCGATATATATACTACAGAATTGTTTGGGTTAGATGCTGCTTCAATTATCCATAAAGTTAATAGAATTAAGGATATGGAAGCTGCCGTAATAACTATGGATGGAAAACTGGCCTACACAGATAATCTTAGAGGAAGAATATATCCAGTAGGCGGCGATTCTTAAGCTCATTCAGCACGCTCAGCCAGAACCTGGAGGACTCATCTTCACCAATCCACATGCCCAGCACGTCTTTATTTCCGTCCAGATCAATGCCAATGTGGGTATCCATTTCGGCTTCCAGCTTCAAAAGGATTGATATAAAAATCTTTCCATTTCTAACCTTTATCCCTTATCACTTCGCACCACCTCAAGTTAATAATATTTTGATAATGAAAAATATCATCTTTTATTATAATAATACAATCTAAAGGTGTTTATTTTAATATATTACATCTTCAGTTCATCACTTTAAGAATATATGATTCTCCTGATCCAGAATATACACTCCCCCCCTTGTTCACCTAGTCAAGCCCCCGATCGTTCGGATCTTATTGTGGAAATGGAGCTTTTTCACACCATCCGTGGCATTCATAGAACGCTAAGAAGAAACGGAAGCCATCCCAATCGAGACGGCTTCCGTTTCTCCGAAAGTTTTAAAACTAATGTATAGCGTAAATCACACGATCTGGAACACCGGGCGATCAGCAATAAAATGTACAGGCAGACCCGGATACTGGAGCGCCAGTTGCTCTGCCAAATACTTCATCCCGGGAGCCTCGCTCTCGGCATGGCCGAGCATAATCAAGGCTTTGTTCCGGCCTTGATGCACCGCATCCCGCACATACTCCGGAGTTTCCCACTCCGGTCCCTCTCCGGCAATAATGAGATCGAGATCGGCGTCCTGGAAGAACGGAATCGCTACTCCTCCGCCTCCCCTGTAGCCCACTAGAATTCCCACCCGCATGCATGGCATGGACAGCTTTCCTGCAACACGCACATAAGGAATTTGCAGCTTCTTTTTCAAATACCCGGCTATTTCTCCGACCTCCATCACCGGAAGTGTCAGGATGGAACCTTCGCTCTGATGCTCAGTGACATAATTCTGCCACTCCAGCTCCCGAAGCAGCCCTTCTATCACACCATCCGGCTTGAAGCGGTGCAAGTAGTCATGGAAACGGTAAATGCCGATCCCGGAAGAAGTGATCAGGCTGTTTTTTTGCATAAATACAGGGTCGTTCTCTCTCCAGGGAAATTGATCCTGATGGCTGAAGTAGATGCCTTCATGGGTAATGATCAGGTTCGCCCCCAAATCAATCGCTTGTTCTATCACATACTGGGAGGCGGAAAATGCGGTCACAATGCCGCTGACCTCGCGGTCCCCATTTCCCGGTTCCAGCTTATCCACCGTATGGTCGGGGGCATCTATTCCGGCCGTCAGTCCGGCAATAATCTCTCCGAAGGATATGCCCATACTGGCAGGAATCTGTTTTTTGCTTACCGGCACTTGTTGATCTTCTCTCATGCCCTAAGTCTCCTTTTCAGTAAATCGTCCGCTGATGATGATCTTGAATACCGCTCTTACGATAGAAATAGGTATTGATTTTGTCTCTCCATTCCTTGGCATGCTCAGCCTGTTCTGCCAGCCGCTCCTCTACCTGGGTGTAGAGAGCTTCTTCCATTTTCCCTTTAAGACGGGTCCATAGGGTGAGCAGTTCAGCCGCACGCTCCGTACCTTCGAAATGAGTATCATAAATATGCTGAATGACGGTTGACCCGGAATGCAGCACATGGGTATACGGAACATGATGGAAGAACAGCAGGAGCTCATCGGGACAATCCGCAAGAGACTCGTAGCGCTCGGCGTTCTTGCCAATATATTGGGCGCTGTAGCCTGTTCCGGTCCGTACGGTCCGGTCTACGCCAATTCCCAGGTTGTCGGCAAAATGGTAGGTTCCCCAAGGCGAATACTCGTAGCCATCAACATTCGGCCCATAGTGATGATCGGGATTAACCATCCAGCCTACACCCAGCGGTGCGGTATAGGATTCATAAATGCTCCAGGAATCGAGCAATATCCGGGTAACTGTGTCCAGCACCAGCGGATCTGCGCCAAAGGTGAGCCGGACCCATTCCTCTGCGATTTCCTCGGAGGAGAGCTCCGGATTCCAGGCCAGCCGTCCATAGCCGTATAGATTGGCCTGCGCCAGCAAATGCCCGGTCCAGTTCATGTCGTCCCCGACATTAGAGACGGCAGCCATGCCGCTGTATGAATTCCCCCAGAGCGAGCCGTCCACTACATGTTTAACGGGCGCATGCTCTCCTTGGGCATACGTATTGAACTCCATTACCTCTTTCCATTGCGGAACAAGGTAACAGACATGGCGCTGCTGCCCGGTATACTCCTGGGCAATCTGAAATTCGATCAGATGATTCGTCTGCTGAAGCGCCCCGAAGAGCGGTGATACAGGCTCTCTGACCTGAAAATCCATCGGCCCGTTCTTGATCTGCAGAATAACATTGTCCTTGAATCTGCCGTCAAGCGGCTTGAAATGATCGTAGGCCGCTCTGGCCCGGTCGGTCTTGCGGTCACGCCAATCCTGCTTGCAGTTGTAGACGAAGCAGCGCCAGATCACAAGTCCGCCGAACTGCTCAAGCGCTTCAGCCAGCATATTGGCGCCATCCGCATGGTCGCGTCCATAGGTGAACGGCCCCGGACGGTTCTCCGAATCGGCCTTAACCACAAATCCGCCAAAATCGGGAATCGCTGCATAGATTTCAGCGGCTTTGCCGCGCCACCATTCGCGTACTTCAGGGGCCAGCGGATCGGCCGTATCCAGTTCACCGCTCTGCAGCGGGCTGGCAAAGTTGATGCTGAGGAACAGCTGGATGCCGTAAACTCTGAAAATCTCGGCGATTCTCGCAACATAGGGCAGATAGATTGGCGAAATGAACAACGTTTCCTGCTCATGCACATTAACGTTGTTGATTGCAATGGCATTGATGCCGACCGAAGACATCAGTACCGCATAATCACGGATGCGCTCCAGGTTGTCCACAAACTGGTTGTTGCTATAAAAGAAGGATTTCCCCGCGTATCCCCGCTCAACGCTTCCGTCAAAGTTGTCCCAATGGTTGATCATGCGAAGCTTGTTAACCGGATTTACCACCTCGTCAAGCGCTTCAATTCCTGAAGCTGTGCCGATCAAACGAAGCAGATGGAATACACCGTACAGCACTCCTGCGGGCGAAGCTGCCCCTATAGCAATGCAATGATGTGCTGCACTTGTGCGTATGGCATAACCTTCCGGCCCTACAGAACGGACCGTCTGTTCATCGAATACCTGATCAACAAGCGTATTTCCGCCTTGGAAGGTCCCTATGGCAACACAGGGTCCAACCGCTCCAGCGCTGCTGGCAACCTCAATGCCCAGCATAGATGCAATACCGCGTTTGTATTCCTGCGCCGCCGCCCCGATGGTGTCATTCTCTTCGGCAACGTATAGCGCTTTGCACCATTGCAGGTCCCCGGCTTTTTCCCCCGGCGGCTGGGTAGGATAGCTTAGCCAAGCCTCATAACCGCTTTTCATCTGAAATCTCCTCCATCTTTCACAATAATTGATTATGCTTCAACCGTGAGGTTGTCTTATCTAGTCAGTGACCGGTTGCCTGTTCCTTCGTACAGCCATAAGATTGCAGTTACTCCCCGCGGATAATATTTGCTGCCGCCGATCAGACCGGACAGGATTTGATCGCTCCAGCACCAGTAAGACAGCTCGGGATGCAGCAGCCAGCTCACATGAGCCGCATCGGCTGCCGCTCCGGCTTCATCCCATGGCAGCTGCAGGACTTCCCTTGCTATAAACTGCGACAGGTAAATTTTGCTCAGCCATGAGTTGTTGCTGGTGGAGGACAGCTTCCAGCCGCCGTCATCGAACAGGCATTTTCCCGGAACCAGAGCCGTATTCAAATGAGTGCGGAGCGCTTGCAGGTAGTTTGCAAACCGCCCTTCTGGAGCAAGCGCAGCCTCACAGCCCGTGAACAACGGGAAGATCAGCCCTTCAATTGCCGGGATAATGCAGGATTGATTATTTTCGTTGATAATGGCCGGAATATAGCCCTCACTGTTCATGTGAGCTGTAATGGAATTGGCGCATTTCTCAGCCTGCAGCCCGGCGGAAGCAGCTTTTTCTGCATAATCTTCCTGCTTGAAGAATTTCTCCAGCGCCACATAGGCAGCCCAGCACTTGCCGGCCATATAAATATTGTTGCGGGATTGGCCAAGCGACGCGTCCAGACTGTCATAGGTACTAATTTCTGCGCCGCCCTGGGTGCGTGTGCTGTCAAGGCCCATAAGACCATTGCGCTTGCTCGGAACAGGATGATCACGGTTAAGCATGCTTTCAAAACAAGCCAAAAGGGTTGGCAGCATACGTTCCACGAAATCGCGGTCTTTGGTTTGCTCAATGTACACCAATGCGGTACACAGCCAGTTCACCAATTCCTCATGGCTCATGTAAGAGAAGCAGTCGTCCAGTCCGGCTTTCTCGTAAGCGGAATATTGCGGACGGGAGAAATGATTGGCAACTCCGACATCATGGGTAAAGGTAATTCCTCCCGGATGCTCCTCCGTTTCACCCGGAAAAACAACCGTGTCCTCATAGCTGTAGCGGGAGGTGAACAATTCCAGCTCGTTGCGTACCGTCCACGGGTTCATCGCCAGCTCGAAGAATAGCTGATCCACGGTCAAATCAAGGGTATTCATCATCCGGTATTCGCCCTCATTGACAATCCAGATGTCCTTCCCGTCAGCATCGAGAAACTGTGTGCTTCCGTAGTAGCTGTGAATCGCATGGGCGAGCATGAAGATCTGATCCTCCGAAAGCTTAGCCGATTCAATCCATTGGCTTGCGGATACGCAAGACTCGATAAGCTTATCTATATTGTTCAAGGCATAGTCCGCTACGGCATCAATATTTTTAAAGAATCGGGTGTATGCGTAGGATGCATCAATTCCTGTCGTCACCAGACCTCCACGGTAGAAGCAGACAGCAAAACGGTAGGTACGCTGCTCGCCTGGAGGGACATCCATCAGGATGGCTCCGGTTCCGCCCAGCCCAAAGGCCAGATTGTGCTCCAGCTTCTCTTCAAGGATTTTCTCCATCGTGAACCCGAGCGCCGTTTGAACCTCCTCATTCTTGCAGGCGATAGAGGTCAGTCTTCCTTGACCAATACCGTTAAACTTCCCTTCGCTTGTATCGCTAAGTCTGCGCATGGAGCTGTATGGATCTCCGCCTTCATATCCAAAAAAGCCTTTTCTTGAACGGACACCCTTACGGTTATCCAGTGTCAATTCGGCAAAAACAGCAGGAATGATGGCGGCTTTCAGCTCCTCCGCATCTGCATCCGCCGGATCTGGCACAGAACGGACTGGTGAATAAATACGGAATGTTAAATCTCCCGCCTGCCAGGTATCCGTCGCTGCTTCTAATTTTCTGGTAATTTGCGCATCATCAAACGCTTTCAAAACAACCGGAGAAGCTTGATACCATCCGCTCGGCTTGTCGCGGTCCGTTCCATTCGGCGAGGCCGGGAATACCTGCTGCATTTCATTGCCGGTCTCCTCCAGCTTCTCGATATCATATCTGTTGCTGGCATCTGCCACCTCTTCAAAAAACGGCAATGCTTCATATTTGTCCCCGTTGATGGACTGAAATCCAATGTATACATTCTGATCCGCCGGTTTTCCCAGCTCCAGCCCCAGACCGCCATTTTTCCCTTTAAATCCTAAAGTAAAGCTGGCAAAAGCGCCTATCGGGGAGTGCTGCACATTATAAAACAAATTTTTATTTGCCATAATAACTCCTTTCACAAACACATCGTGATTTACTTTCCAGTAGCTCAACACCATCCTAGCATGCCTTGGTTAGCGAAGCCCATTTCCAAATCCAGCAGAAATTTACCCAAATCAAGCTGAAGCCTGATATACTGCAAGTGGAGACGGCTTCACCGTCCTCCAGGAAAAAGGAGCTTTCGTTGCTCCAGCCTGCACAACAATTGGGAGGTCAGATTATGGTTTCTTCTTTTATCACACCTGCGCCCACGCAGAGCATCAGTGAAACGATCATCCCCGATATTAAAACAACGCTTAATCTGTTCGGTATGCATATCCGTAAAGTGAGCGGCGAATGGGATTACCCTACTCATGCCCACCCGCAATACGAATTCAACTACCTGCTTGAAGGCGAGCAGCAGATTACCGTGGATCACCGCCGCTATTTGCAGCGGGCCGGTGATCTGGTGCTGCTGAGACCCGGAGAATTTCATTCCAGCAAAAGCGTCGATAACAAGCCTTTTACCTACTTCTGCATTCATTTTGATATTGATGATAAAATACTGAACTCTTTATTGAGCCGTCTGGATCATGTGCTGTTTGAGTCCGGCAGTGCAATCACTCAGCAAATCAGGCCCGCTCTTGGCAAGTTGGTGGAAATCTCGACCAAGATTTCAGGCGATCTGAGCATGCTGCAGCGCATGCGGCTGCAGTCCGCAGTATTTGATCTGTTGGGGCAGCTCTGGGAAGCCTTCTCCCTGGAGGAGAATTTCTCGTCTTCCACCTATGAGAAGGTAGAACTGGCGCACCTGATCCACAATCGGCTGCAGGGGCTGGTGTATCAGCGCTTCAAACCGGACAGCATGGGCGAGAGACGGGATGGAGTCGATGATATTGCAGCCGATTTGGGGATCAGCGTATCCCACTGCAACAGAGTATTCCGGCAAGTGTACGGCATGTCGCCCAGAGTTTTTCTGTCCGAGCAGATGCTTCATGAAGCCAAGCTCCTTCTCGATGACCCGCGCTTGTCCATCAGCGATATTTCCAGCATTCTGGGATACCGGGACATCGCTCATTTCAGCCGCCAATTCAAACGCTGGTACGGGCAGTCTCCGCGCGAATACCGCAATATCACTGTTTGATGTACTGGGCATACGGCTCCTGAAAATCAATCAAATTAATATCTGAGCGCAGGTGGTGATGCAGCAGCTCCTCAATTTCGTCTTTTTGTCCCTGAACGATATAGTTCAGCAGGCTCTGATGCTCATGCTGGATTTCCTTCAGCTTGTCCTGCCTGAGCATATGCAGCTTGCGGTAGCGGATATAATGCACGTTGAACTGCTGAATCACCTCCCAGAGAAATTCCCGGCCGGCGAGAATAAACAAGGTTTTATGGAATTCGTCATCCAGCTTCAGGAAGCTTTCGGTGTTCTCCGGCTCATCTATGCAGTTCAATTGGCGGAGAAGAAGCTCATTCAGCTCATGGAGGTCCTTAAGCGGAATGCCGCGCGTCAGCTCCTTCATGATTTCTTTTTCCAGCGTATAGCGCAGGTATATGATTTGCTCCACCGACTCCAGGTCGATATAGGAAACGATGTTCCCTTTTTTTGGATAGATGTGGATGTAATCCTCCAGTGAGAGCTGCTTGAGGATGTCGCGAATCGGCGTACGGGATAACTGAAAACGCTCGGAGAGCGCAGTTTCGCTGATAATGGTCCCCGGCTTGAGCTGCAGGGATAGAATTTCATCCTTAAGCTGGTTCATTATTTCTTTTTTGAAACCCATAGACGCTTCCCACTTTCTGTGCTTTTTTTCACACGGATTATGCATTGACAAAGCAAACCCCGTATCTTATGATCAAGCTGAAATTAATCTTGTATACAAGATTTCGGATTGTTTATTGCTTGTGAACTCAGAAACCTGTTTTCACTGCCTTTATTGTAATCCAGACATGTATATTTTGTATACATGATCTATCCAGAGGAGGAACGGACAATGAATATGACGTGGAGATGGTATGGCGAAGGGAACGATAATATTACCCTTGACCATATCCGGCAAATTCCGGGCGTAATGGGGATTGTATGGTCGCTGCATCATAAGGTGGCGGGCGAAGTGTGGGAAATGGAAGAGATTCAGAAGGTCGCGGACCAAATTACGGGCAAGGGCTTCAGCACCGCTGTTGTGGAAAGCGTTAACGTTCATGACGATATCAAAATCGGACTGCCCTCCCGCGATAAATATATCGATATCTATATCGACACCATCCGCAAGCTGGCCAAAGTCGGCGTCAAGGTCATCTGCTACAACTTTATGCCTGTCTTCGACTGGACCCGGACTGAGCTGTACAAGGAGCTGCCGGACGGATCAAACGCCCTCTTTTATGAAAAGGCTGCCATTACCGACAACCCGCGCGACATGGTCGACCGAATTCTGAAGGGTGCCGGAGAATTCACGATGCCGGGCTGGGAGCCGGAGCGTCTGGCTAAGCTGGATGAGCTGTTCGCAGCCTACGCCGATGTAACGGAGGAGAAGCTGTTCGAGAACCTGAAATACTTTCTGGAGCGCATCATTCCGGTGTGTGAAGAAGTCGATATTAAAATGGCTATCCACCCTGACGATCCGGCCTGGCCGATCTTTGGCCTCCCGCGCATTATCCGCAGCCGCGATACTATCCGCCGTTTCCTGGACATGGTCGACAGCCCCTACAACGGACTGACCTTCTGTACGGGTTCACTCGGGACCAATCCTGACAATGACCTGCCGGCGATGATCCGCGAGTTCCATGACCGTATTCATTTTGCCCATATCCGCAATGTAAAAGTATTCGAGAACGGCGACTTCATCGAGGTTTCGCACCGTGGCAAGGATGGAAGCGTAGATGTGCCTGAAGTGGTCAAGGCCTATCATGAGAATGGATTTACCAGCTATGTGCGCCCGGATCACGGCAGACATTTATGGGGCGAAGAGAAGAATTGCCGTCCGGGATACGGACTGTACGACAGAGCGCTGGGCATCATGTACCTTCTGGGCGTCTGGGACAGTCTGGACAATCGCAAAGGGGTGAACTAAAATGCTGCACTTAAGCAGAAGCAGTATTGCGGACAGAAAAGCCTGGGAGGCTGCGGGTGTAGAACTGCCACGGTTCGATTTTGCTGCGGTGGCGGAGAATACACAGTTAAACCCGGAGTGGATTCATTTTGGCGCGGGGAATATCTTTAGAGGTTTTGTGGCGAACGCCCACCAGAAGCTGCTCGACAGCGGCAAGGCGAATACCGGTATTATTGCGGCGGAAACGTTTGATTTCGAGATGATTGACAAGGCTTATAAGCCTTACGACAACTTAACCTTGCTTGTGCTGATGAATGCACGCGGCGAATTTATCAAGAAGGTGATCAGCAGCATTACAGAGGGAATAACTGCAGATCAGAACCGCAAGGCAGACTACACTCGTCTGATTGAAGTATTCGAGAATCCCAGCCTGCAGATGGCCAGCTTCACCATTACAGAAAAAGGCTACTCTCTCGCAGGGCCAAACGGCAAGTACCTTGGCATCGTCGAGAAAGATATCGAGAACGGGCCGGAGCGGCCGGTTCATGCGATGAGCATTGTCGCTTCTCTGGCCTACCGCCGTTACCTGAAAGGCCAATATCCAATGACCTTTGTCAGCATGGACAACTGCTCGCATAATGGCGACAAGCTGAAGAACGGCATCCTTACCATCGCCAGAGAATGGGCCGGAAAAGGCTTGGCCGAAGCCGGATTTGTGGCCTACCTTGAAGATGAGAGCAAGATCACCTTCCCGCTGACCATGATCGACAAAATTACGCCGCGCCCGTCCGAAACGGTGCAGGCGGCGCTGCTGGAGCAGGGCATTGGCGGGATGGATGTCATCGTCACCTCCAAAAACACATACACCGCTCCATTCGTAAATGCGGAAATCAGCGAATATCTCGTTATTGAGGACAAGTTCACGAACGGCCGCCCAGCGCTTGAAGGAGCCGGCATCATCTTCACGGACCGCGACACGGTCAACAAGGTGGAAACGATGAAAGTCACCACCTGCCTTAATCCGCTGCATACGGCGCTGGCTGTTTCGGGCTGTCTGCTCGGCTACACCCTGATTGCAGATGAGATGAAGGACGAGTTGCTGCGGGGGTTCGTTGAGATCATCGGCTATACGGAAGGCCTGCCGGTTGTAGTAGATCCCGGCATCCTGAGTCCAAAGCAGTTTCTGGATGAGGTGCTGCAGGAACGGTTCGCCAATCCGTTCATCCCCGACACGCCGCAGCGGATCGCTACGGACACCTCGCAAAAGGTCGGCATCCGGTTCGGCGAAACGATCAAGTCGTATGTCCGCCGGGGTGATCTCGATCCGGCTCAGCTCATTGCGATTCCGCTCGCCATCGCCGTCTGGTGCCGTTACCTGCTCGGGGTGGACGATGAAGGCAAGGCCTTCGCCCCCAGCCCCGACCCGTTGCTGGAATCGCTGCAAGCCCGCCTGGAGGGAGTCTCTCTGGGGAGCGACAGGAAGAAGGCGGCAGCGGTACAATCCATTTTGAGCGATGAAGCAATATTCGGCATTGATTTATACGCAATTGGACTGGGCGATAAAATTGAAGCCATGTTCGCTGAAATGCTCGCCGGGCCAGATGCCGTACGCGCCACCATGAATAAGTATGTCCGCTGAGGGCATTTCACGCTATATTCCAGAATAGAAAGGAAGCTTATCCATGAGTACCAAAAGGAAGTTCAACGGAGACTGGCAGTTCAGCAAGCAGCCGCTTCAGACCGATTTGGCGAAGGCTGCGGCCAGTAACGATTGGATGCCGGTTACTCTGCCTCACGATTGGCTGATCTATGACACCCATAATCTCTATGAAAATGGTGAAGGCTGGTACCGCAAAACCCTTACACTCGATGAGGTTCCATCCTTAAGCCGCCTGTCGCTCCGCTTCGAGGGAGTCTATATGAACTCCACGCTGTACGTTAACGGACATGTAGCCGGCACATGGAAATATGGATACTCCACCTTTGAATTTGACATCACTTCGTACCTGACGGCGGGTGACAATATCATTTATATGCGTGTCATTCATGAGTCGCCCAATTCCCGCTGGTATTCGGGGGCAGGAATCTATCGCCCTGTATGGCTGATCACCTCTGCGCTCACCCATATCGCTCCCGATGGCATTTACATCGCTCCCCGGAACACTGTCGGTGACTCCTGGACGGTGAACGTCGAGACTGAGCTGCGGCTCGAAAAAAACACGGAAGCTTCCCGGATGAAGCTGAGCCACAGCATTCTGGATGCTGAGGGAACGATAATCACACGTGCGGAATCCGTTCCTCTCCCGGAGGAGGGCGGCTTGGCCGCACAAGCCGCCACCAGTCTGACAGTAGAACGGCCATTACTCTGGGATATCAACCATCCCCATCTCTACAAGCTGAAGACCGAGCTTCTGGCCGGGGATGAGGTCATTGATGAGAAGCTGCAGACCTTCGGGTTCCGCACCATTGAGCTGGACAGTCAGACAGGCTTCTTCCTGAACGGCCGGCATGTCAAGCTTAACGGTGTCTGCCAGCATCATGATCTGGGCTGCCTGGGAGCCGCCGTCAACAAGACAGCGCTGCGCAGACAGTTCGTCCTGCTGCAGGAGATGGGGGTCAATGCGATACGCACTGCCCACAATATGCCTGCGGTTGAACTGATGGAGCTGGCGGATGAGCTGGGCGTGCTTATCGTCTCGGAAGCTTTTGATATGTGGGAGCGCCACAAGACTCCCTATGATTACGCCCGCTTCTTTCCCGGGTGGTGGAAGCAGGATGTTGCCAGTTGGGTGCGGCGGGACCGCAACCACCCCAGCCTGCTGATGTGGAGCATCGGCAATGAAATCTATGATACCCATGCGGACGCCCGTGGCCAGGAGGTCACCAGAGAGCTGATGGATGAAGTCTTGATCCACGATCCTAAGGGCAACGCCTTCGTGACGTTTGGTTCCAACTACATGCCTTGGGAAAATGCGCAGAAATGCGCTGACATTGTTAAAGTCGCAGGCTACAACTATGCGGAGAAATATTATGAGCTTCACCATCAGGAGCATCCCGACTGGTTCATCTACGGCAGCGAAACCTGCTCTACGGTGCAGAGCAGAGGCATCTATCATTTCCCGCTGGCCCAGTCGGTACTGGCAGACGATGATGAGCAGTGCTCCGCTCTGGGGAACAGCTCTACAAGCTGGGGAGCAAAAAGTACGGAAAGCTGCATTATCTCAGACCGGGATGCATCCTTTTCCCTTGGACAGTTTCTCTGGACCGGCTTCGATTATATAGGCGAGCCTACGCCTTACTTCACCAAAAATTCTTACTTCGGGCAATTGGATACGGCAGGGTTCCCCAAGGACTCTTATTACATTTATCAAGCCGAATGGACGGATTACCGTACACATCCAATGATCCACATCTTTCCTTACTGGGATTTCTCGGAGGGGCAGTTAATTGATGTGCGTGTCTGCTCAAATGCGCCGCGGATTGAATTGTTCTTGAATGAGGTATCTCAAGGCAGCTTCGATATTGATCATGCCCACGGCCACAAGCTCCTCGGTGAATGGCAGATCCCTTACTCACACGGCAGCCTTCGTGCCGTTGCCTACGATGAACTTGGCAACGTAATTGCGACGGACCATATCTCCTCTTTTGGAGATGCTTCCTCGCTGGTCCTTACGCCTGACAAGCAGGAGATACTGGCGGACGGCTCTGACTTGATCTTCGTGACCATCACCACGGCTGATCAGGAAGGACATAGGGTCGAGAATGCGAACAACCGGGTTCATCTGACGGTAGAGGGCCCAGGGCGTCTGGTCGGCTTGGATAACGGGGACAGCACCGATTACGATCCATACAAAGGAACAAGCCGGCGGCTGTTCAGCGGCAAGCTGCTGGCTGTGATTGCAAGCACCCATGAGGCTGGCCCGATCACTCTGCGCTGCTCCTCACCAGGGCTTGCCGAAGGAATACTTATCCTGGAGGCTGTCCCTCACCAATCGGGCGGCTGCGCAGAAGATGAGCTGGTGCTGTATGCCGATTGTCCTCTGGAGGCGAAGGCTGTATACGGAGAAAATATGCCTAACCCGGATGAACTGGAAATCCCTGTACGTAAGCTGGAAATCATCTGCCCGGAAGGCAACCAACTGACGCCGGATCATCCTTCCCTTCCCGTCCGCGTCAAGCTCCACCCGAGCAATGCCACCTATCAGGATGTACAATGGCGGGTAACCAATGCGGCGGGAATTGATGCCAATGCAGCTTCCATTGAGGTGAAGGGTCATGAGGCCGTGATTACTGGATTGGGAGATGGAGATGTCTATATCCGCTGCGCTACTGCAAATGGAGCAGATGGAATTCGTCTATATTCCCAGATGGAGTTCAAGCTCACTGGTCTTGGGCAGCCTTGCCTGAATCCTTATGAATTCATCTCTGCCGGCTACCATAGCAGCGCCAGCCGGAACCTGACGAACGGTAATGAACGGGGAGTCGCTACTGCGCGTGAGGGTGAGAGCCTGATCAGCTTTGAACGTCTGGATTTTGGCGGCTATGGAGCGGATGAGATCATTCTGCCTATTTTCTCGCTGGACAATGAAGAGTTTCCTATTGAAATATGGGAAGGCGTTCCCGGAGAAGCTGGCGCTGAGCTGCTGTCCATTGTCACCTACCAGAAACCGTCTCAATGGAATGTGTACCAGGAAGAAACCTACAAGCTGCCCAGACGTCTAACGGGAGTTACCTCCTTATCGTTTGTCCTGCGGCGGAAGATTCACTTGAAGGGCCTTCAGTTTGTTTATAAGTACAAAGCTTACGAGCGCCTTGGCGCTCTGGAGAACAGCCGGATCTACGGCGATTCGTTCTCAGTTGCGGAGGCGGCCATTGAGGGCATCGGCAACAATGTTTCACTTATTTTTGACGGGATGGACTTCGGCGAACAGCAAAGCTCGCGGCTGGTCATCTGCGGACGTTCTCCCCTTAAGAACAACACTCTGACTCTCTTGTTCAGCGGACCTGAAGGCGAGTCCAAGCAGCTTGTGGAGTTCGCCGGCTCAGACAGCTACACGGAACGGGAGTTTATTCTGGAGCCCATCAGCGGCAAGAAGCAGGTAACCTTTTTATTCCTGCCCGGCAGCCAGTTTGACTTCAAGTGGTTCCAGTTCTATCACGCCAAGTAGAAACGGCTTTGCCGTCCTCTGAAAGAGGCGGC
Organism: Paenibacillus sp. sgz302115; assembly: GCF_056120445.1. Classification (NCBI taxonomy): domain Bacteria; kingdom Bacillati; phylum Bacillota; class Bacilli; order Caryophanales; family Paenibacillaceae; genus Paenibacillus; species Paenibacillus sp. sgz302115. Next base: position 114,574 of record NZ_JBVYOK010000003.1, on the reverse strand, counting down.
ATTCGTTTCAAAAACAACAGAGGAACATTCAAACACAGTTTGTTAATAAACTGCGGTTTGGATGTTCCTCTTTGATTAACGGAGTTATGAGCACAGTCGGTGCCGTTGTCCCTTAAACGAACACATATTCACCTTTACCAATATGAATCGTCTTTCCTTTTAATGCTATGGAATCTGTTGCAAAAATGACCTGTTTGAATTGGTTATCGTCCCCTTGCACGAAATCAAAAGCTTTATCTCCAATCTTAAGGGTGAAGATGTTGCCCCCTGACTCTGCAATTGGCAGTCCAAATAGCTCTCCCCAATGTCCGGCGGCAGCGGCAGGATCTGAGACGTGGAATACCGCGCTCACGATTTCAGCATTTCCCGCAGGATGGGGCTGAATGACTCCGGATGCTGTTAACCGTTCCAATCTCTCCTCATCTGTCCCGTTCCATTGAATGATAAACGGATAGACCAGTCCTTGAAAGTCGCCATCAATGGTCATCATCCGCCACTCTATTAATCTGCCCTCATTATCTAGGCGCCTACCATCAATGATAGGAGATAATGCTAAACCTGCTGCCTTCAAGGAAGCTTCGATTTCTTCAATATCATCCGTCCGGAGCACCACTCTGCTTAAGACTTCATGCTCTGGAAGAACTGTCACTGCATCCCTCACTACAACATTGTGCTCAGTTGCTTTCGCTAATTCCAGGTTCTCAATACCGAGAAACTCAAGATAGGTTAGCCCAAAGTAACTTAAGGCATTATAGGTTCCCCAATCCTTATGAGATCCTCCTCTAAAAGCAACCAAACCATGTTCTCCGAAGATTTCCACCGGTTGATCCAGATCATTGACATAGTGTACTAAATGATCCCATTGCAGAGTTGCCATTATTCCTTCACTCCCAGCTCAGTGGTCCGCTTTACGGCTGCCAGAACACTTCTTTGCAGTCCGGCCGCGAAATCACTGTTGTTGAGTTCGTACAGTCCGTGAATGCCGACACCACCAGGTGAATTGTTAATATCAAGCAATTGTCTTGGATGCAGGCCTGTTTGCTGCAGCATAACAACCGCTCCCATAACATTCTCCAGTGCTACCTTCCATGCCTGTTCCCGCGGCAGTCCGGCGAGTACACCAGCGTCCGCAAGAGATTCAATGAAATAATAGATATAGTTAGGCCCAGCCACACCGAAACCAGTGAATATATCTATGTAGGACTCATCCAGATATTGCACTTTGCCGAATCCGAGCAGGAAATTCTCCACTTGATCACGAGTAGCGTATGCATTTAAGGCTACACCGCTATATCCATATCCCGTATCGGTCAACGTATTGGGAATGACCCGAATAATTGGACGTTCAGCTCCAAAATAACCGCCTAGCTTCACAATCGTTACACCCGCCACAATAGATACGACTGCGGCAGTTGGTGAAGCGAATTGTTGTACGATTTGTCCGAGTGCAGTCAAATCATCCTGTGGACGAACTGCAACCACAATCAACTCTGCTGTAGACAGGCCATGCTCCTGCGAGCTCCCCGTATCTACACTGTACTTTGTATTCAGCAACTTAAGACGTGCTTCGTTAATATCCGACACACTGATTTGGTCTGCAGACAGAGTATTATTAGCAATAGATGCACGGATGATCGCTTCAGCCATCTGTCCTCCGCCAATAAAATGAATCCTTTGCTTGGTCACTAAAGCTCACTCCCTACTTAATTATTCTTCCATGCTTCCGGCAGAATGAAGCCGGCATATTTATCTTGTCCAAGGATGTATTCTTCGAACTCTTTGGATTCATACGCAGCCTTCAAGTCTTTGGCCCACTGGGTATTTTCATCCTTCTTATTAACCGATACGATGATTCTGTGCTGCATCGGCGTATTTTCAATTTTAAGTGCATCCGTAATCTTTCTGTCCGGAGAATTCGCAATGTAATTACCGTTAACAACACCATAATCAACATCCTGAAGTGAAACCAGAATTTGCGCCGGGTCCAATATTTTAATATCAATTTTATACTTATCCGGCTCCATGCTGTTAATGTTAAAGTCAGCTACACCTGCTCCTTCTTTAATTTTGATCCAGCCCAATTCCTCCAGAATACGAAGCGCGCGCTCCTGGTTAACCGGATCGTTGGGAACAGCCACGGTTGTGCCATCTTTTACATCATCCAGAGTAGTATGATTTACGGAATAAAGGCCTTGCGGGGCGCCTGGCACATAAGCAATTCCTACCATGTCTGCATTGATTTCTTTATTAATTGCCTCCATATAGGCTGTGCTTTGGAATACACTCGCGTCAATGGAGCCTTCCTTCATCGCCGGATTAACCTGCATGTTTTGCGAGAAGGTTTTAACTTCAACGGTATAGCCTTTTTTCTCCAGAATCGGCAGAATTGATTGACGGAATTGTTCCTCGTAGGTTCCGACACCGAATCCAACAGTGATTTTTTTCTTGTCTCCGGAGCTTTCCGCTTCCTTATTGCCGCAAGCCGTCAACACCGCCAGAACACCTATCAACATCACTAACAATAACTTTTTCATTACCCTCATCTCCTATTCTAATACTGTGTTTTTTAGTTGCACTAACGCCTCATCTGTTACATTTAATGGGATTGCACAGTTTGGCGAGAGAATAAAAGGCTGGTTCTTCATTAACGTCAAAGCTTCTTTTGCCTGCTTTTGAATTTGTTCAATATCGTTTACTGCAAACAGCCCATGATCAACCCCGCCTACCTTAGTAGCTTTGAGATTTGCTTCCAAACCCGGATTTCCTTCAGCTGCCGTATCCCAGCTAATCCCATCAATGCGATAATCGTTGAATTTCTCAGGCTGGGAATAGGCTCCACAGGTATGAAGGATGTTTTTGCCATAGCTTGCGGCCTCCAGGACAATAGAATCATAGGGTCTGGACAGCTCATCAAACATCGCTTCATCAAATAATCCCGGATGTGCTGTACCGGTCACCGCGTAGAACAAACCATCAGAACCCGCTTGCTGCAGCTCTTGCACATAATCGGCTAAGGTTAATGAAATAACGTGTAACGCATGGTGTGCTGCCGCTCTATGCTCTTTAAACAACGATTCCAAAGTAACAGGCTGGTCAATGCCAAACACTGTTTTCGTTACATAAGCGGAACGACCTACGATAAACAGCAGCACCGTTAATGGTGAAAATACCGTTTGGATTAGCGGGGTGTCAGGTAACCCTTGACGGATTTTTCTAACCGCCTCTAAATGCTCCAGCAGGGATGCTGTCTGGGTTGCTTTTTTCACCTCGAGATCCCACAGATTATCGGCTGTAGGAATAACCGTCGTCTTCTGTCTGGGAAATACAGTCTGATAGTCCGTAAAGTCATACTGATTTCCCCAAGCTTCAGCTAAGTAGGTCGCTCTCGGATTAATTTTGACCCAGTCCCAATCATATTTTTTCGTAAAAGAAATCGTTGTTGCTGCTAAATCCTCCGCATTTTGTTCTTTGTCAATAAAATGACGCCATCCGCTGACAATCGGACGATCCGCCCGTTCTCCGGATAATATTGCTTTAAAACGATCCTGCTTGCTCCATTCACTCATCTGCCGGTCCTCCTTGTATGTAATTATTAGTAGCGGCGAATTTTTCTTGCCAGTGAGTTGCCTAAAGATTGAATGCCTTGCACTAAAATGATGAGAATAATCACGGTGGATACCACTACTACGGTGTCAAACCGCTGGTATCCGTATACTATGGCCAAATCTCCAACCCCGCCGCCGCCTACTACTCCGGCCATTGTAGTTGCACCTATCAACCCTATTGTTGCAGTTGTCAACGACAGGATTAATGATCCGACCGCTTCCGGCAATAAAAAATGCCAAATGACCTGGAATGGAGTAGCGCCCATCGACTCAGCAGCTTCAAGAATTCCCGGGTTCACTTCAAGCAGGGAGTTCTCCACCAAACGTCCTATGTAGGGTGCGATATAAATAATCAACGGTACGATCGCTGCGCTTGTCCCAATCGAAGTATGAACAATTAACCGTGTAAGCGGAATAATCGTAACGAGCAAAATAATAAAGGGCAGCGAACGAATGATGTTGATAATCGGATTTAGTATGGCGTAAAGGGCTTTGTTCTCCAAAACACCACCTGGACGAGTGACTACAAGCAATATTCCAAATGGAATCCCGATTAGGGAACCAACAAACAAGGAGATTCCTACCATTTGAATGGTTTCAATTATTGCTTTCATAAATTGGTCACCTGTTATTGTGGTCGAAAACATATTCTTTTACCTCCTCTACACCGACTCCATTTCTTTTCAAGAAAGATAAAGCATTATTAATCTCTGATTCCTCTCCACTTAATTGAATGATCATTGTCCCCAGGGTCATTTCCTGAATTTCCGTCATATTTGCAAATAAAATATTGACCTTGATATCGCAAGAACGAATCATCTCATACAGAATGGGCTCAGACGCATTTTCTCCAACAAAATTAAGTTTATAGAGCAGATTTCCATGTTTATCCTTGATTGATTTTTGAACGCTGGAGGTCATGCTATTTTGAATAACTGTCTTCACAAAATTTTGCGTGGTCGCATGCCGGGGATGGCCGAATACCTCCAGAACGCTTCCTTGCTCTATGATCCGACCCTCTTCCATCACAGCCACCTTATTGCAAATCTCTTGAATGACAGACATTTCATGCGTAATGATCATCACAGTAATGTTGTACTCAGCATTGATTCTTTTCAATAGCTGTAAAATAGATTGTGTTGTCTGTGGGTCTAAGGCAGAAGTCGCTTCGTCACACAAAAGGATAGACGGATTCGAGGCAAGCGCTCTGGCAATCCCGACCCGCTGCTTCTGTCCACCTGATAATTCATTCGGATAGCTTTCAGCCTTGTCGCTTAATCCAACAAACTCAAGCAGCTCCTGTACCCGCTTGCGAATTTCATTTTTATTCTTTTTCAGCAGAACGAGAGGGATCGCAACATTATCAAATACTTTTTTAGACTCTAACAGGTTAAAATGTTGAAAAATCATGCCTATATTTTTCTTGGCCGCCCGCAGCTCTTTATCGCTGTAGGTTCCTAAATCACGCCCGGCTACTAGAACCTGTCCTTGTGTCGGTCTTTCCAAATAATTGACTAAACGGATTAATGTGCTTTTCCCGGCACCGCTATAGCCGATAACCCCGAATATATCGCCTTTTTCAACCTTTAAATTGATCCCTTTTAGAGCATCAATAGTCATCTCTTTCCGGGTGAATGTCTTGTGCACATTCTTTAGTTCAATCATGTTCATTCCCCTCCTGCAGCTTGCTAAGTGCTTGCTCTGCCAATGAAGCAAAATATTTAGCGGCAGGTAGTATAGCAGCCTCATCAACGTCGAAACGAGGGTGATGCAAAGCATAGGCCGGCCCTGTTCCGATATTTACAAAAGCACCCGGTATCTGCTGTAAATAGTAGGAGAAATCTTCTCCGCCCATTTGCGGCGGGATATCTTGCACATCATATCCGGCTTCTACGGCGACTTCTTTGGCAAAGTCAGTCCATTCCCCGTGATTAATAGTTGCCGGCGGGCCCGGATACCAATGCAATTGCGCCTCTGCCCCGGCTCCTGCAGCAATCCCTTCGATGATTCGAGTCATTTGGATTGGAATAGAGCGGCGAATCTCTTCATTGTAGGTCCGAACCGTACCTTCTAGTTCAACCTTTTCCGGCAATACATTCCATGTGAAGCCCCCATTGATTCTGGTAACACTTAACACAACCGGTTCTAATGTATTATTTTGACGGCTTACGATGGTTTGCAGCATTGTAATCATTTGCGCCGCGGCCACAATGGTATCCACACCTTTTTCCGGAGTAGCAGCATGAGCGCCAACACCTTTTACAGTAATTTCAAACCGGTCAACACCTGCCGTTAAAGCTCCTGTTCTCGTTCCAAAAGCTCCCGTAGGCAAATCCGGTGAATTATGTAAACCAAATATAGCAGCTACATCCTTGAGACCTCCTGATGCCAAGACACTTTCCGCTCCGTGTCCTGTTTCTTCCGCCGGCTGGAACAATACTCTGCCCCTTCCCGGCAATTCACTTTCACGAGCTTTTAACAAGAGTGCCGCACCTAAGATGACAGCAGTGTGAAAGTCATGACCACATGCATGCATTTTCCCTGGAATCTCCGATGCAAAAGGCAATCCCGTCTGTTCTTCGATCGGAAGTGCATCAATATCACAACGGATGGCCACAACAGGCCCGTTACCTTGACCGATTTCTGCGATAAGTCCGGTTTCTAATGGGAGGTCCAGAATATGTATATTGGCAGTTGTCAGCCATTCCCGCAGCTTCGCTGTTGTTCTAAACTCTTCATATGCCAGCTCTGGCTCCCGATGCAGGTTTCTTCGAACTTCTATTAATTGACTAGCTAGAGCTTGATCAATCTCATGCAGTGGATTCATAGCTGAAGTAATCCCCTTTCGTCATGGTTCTTCAATCTCTTTGATTTGCTCAAGTGCAGTAGATAGACTGCTTAGAATATGATCCCGCATTGCTTTTTCTGCTCCATCTTCATTTTTGTCAGCTATCATTTGCAGGATATAATTATGTTCTTCATCCGCCTGTGTGTTCCAATCCCCATGCAAGGAGACATAGCGACAGTAGCGAAGTGAGTGATCTCTTAATTGATTCAGAACCTTCTCAAATGTTTTAAGTTCACTTATTTCAGATAAATAATCGTGGAACTCAAAGCCATAGGATACAAAATCCTGTTTGTCACCTAGCTGGAAGGAATGTTTTAATTTTTCCATCATCGTCGTTAATTTTTGAATATCTTTATCTGTAGCATTCTTAGCTGCACTTCTCGCAATATAGCCTTCAAGCATGCTGCGAATAAGAAATATCTCTTCAACCTCTTTGATGGTTACTGAGGCTACCCGCAACCTTCCATTCGGCTGACGAATGAGAAAATCCTCGTTCTCCAATCTCTGAATAGCCTCTCTTAGCGGAGTGCGGCTGACCCCGAGCAATGCCGCCAAATTTTCTTCATTTACCGCTTGATTCGGCTCTAACTCACTATCAATAATTTTTTGTTTTAATGCATAGTATGTATTATCCTTTGACAATCTTCGTGATCGTGTCACCATACCTATACTGCTCCTCATCGACAATTTGTGGGGTGCCTTAAAAAATATTTGTATAATTGTATACAATTATTAATTTGAAATTGTAATAGATTGAATAGACGATTCTTTTAAAATACCGCTCTGCTGTTTAAGCTTTTTTCATACTATAATCCCATTATTCCAACTAGTCAAGTATGTATTATAGGTGAATAGAATAAACCCAACGCACGAAAAGAAGCGGAGAGCATAACCAAGTTGTCCTATACAGTAATATCCATATGCTGTAACATGGAGAAAGGAGTTTAGTACTGCTACAGGGGGAAGCAATACATGTTGTTCGGATCTTTGCTGCTTGCGTGTTTGTTATCGTTTTCATTTAAAATCATAGAACTTGCTGTGAAGCTGATCAACCCGCGGCATGCAAGATTTTCCGTATATTACTGGGGGATTGCAGTTCTGGGCGCATGCTTTGCGCTTGAGGATAATTATGTATTTCACGTACCGGAAAATATAATGTCGGTGCTGCCTCTGTTTCTGTTCATCCTGGTTGCAAACTGCATTATCTCAAACGCCTCCGGTTATGCACCGATCGGCACCTTCGACCGGATCAATTTCGTTCTTGTCTTTCCTGTTATGGAAGAGATCGCTTTCCGGGGATTGGTACTGCCTGTCCTTGCCAGACATAACGTCCTTGAACAAGGGCTTCAGGTTTTCTATATTTTCTCTGTGAGTTTTGCGGTGATCATTACGGCCTTTTTATTCGCGGTTTCACATTTACAATATTACCGGCTAGACAAGCAAAGCATCCGGTTCATGACTTTTGCCTTATCCGGGGGGATTTTCTTCGGAGTGATCGCCCAAACGACGGGATCGGTCATGCTCACCATTCCGCTTCATATCGCTTTTAACGGTTCAGCCGCCTTTTATCACAAAAAAAGAAGAGTTTCCGCTCCTACAAAGCAAGCGCCTCTTCCGTAATTTGTCTGAGATCAATTGGAGAAAGGGTTTCTTCATTCACCATGTCCGGCAGAATCTCCGCCAGAAAGTACTCGACGCATTTTAAATTAATGTTCTTGATCTTGATCAGAGCATTGCGGTACATCACCACAAATTCCTTCTCCGTATTTCCTCTTTGCAGCTCTGCAAAAGCCTCATACACCTGGTCCATCTTGTCGGCAACCTCCAGAATCAGCCCTTCAACGGAATCATCCTTACCCTCGCGCAGTTGTTGGTAGAAGATGCTTTTGAACTCCTCAGGAATATGCTCCTTAATGAAATTGTCGATCATTCCCTCTTCCACCTGCTGGATCAGCGAGCGGAGCTGCAGCGAAGAGTGCTTGACCGGAGTTTTGATATCGCCGATAAAAATCTCGCCGTAATCGTGGCTGCTCGTAATCTCATAGAGCTTCTTCCAGTCGATCACCGCGCCGTTTTTCTCCTCGATGTCCGCCAGAGTTTTCGCATATTGCACGACCTTCCAGGAATGAGCTGCTACGCTGTGTTCCTCGAATTTGAATTTGCCCGGACAGCGGATAATGCGCTCCAGCCCGTTCAGAGAACGGAAATATTGATGAATCCCCATGCCAGTCCTCCCTTGTCTTGATGTTTATATGTTCTGGTACTGTATAGTATAGGCCGACATTGTAAATTTCAAATAAACGGGCTGACAGGTTGTGTTAAAAAAGAAAGCCCCCTTACTGGTGTATATTGGCATGTTCCCCGTCTTACTGCGGAAGCCATCCCCGACTTTAGTCGAGATTAAAGAACAGTCCTCAGGCCGTTTTGCAGCATCCCTAATAGCTTTACAATAAACACATAGACAACGGCAAAGACGAACTGCTACTAAGGATTAACCCATATGAGAGGAAGAGATGAGATTATGACAAAATTATACCGTTCTGTAAGCGACAAAAGAATCAGCGGCATCTGCGGAGGTTTGGCCCGTTACCTGAATATCGACACTACCATTATCAGACTGCTGGTTGTCGCCGCTGCCCTGTTCAGCTTCGGCACCGTAGCATTCCTGTATATTCTGGCCAGTATCCTGGTTCCTAAAGAGTCGTACAACAGCTACCCTGAAGGTTACGAGTATTACTAATCACTAAATAAACTTAAAAAATCATAAAAGGGCAAGAGTACGGAGGGGAAGTTTGGAACTGGAGGAGCGTCAGCGTCCGCCTGAGAGCTTTCCGTAGGAAAGCTGGCATCGTAAGCATAAGCTGTCTGCGGATTTCCACCGCGAAGAGCGGTACAAATCAAGAAATCTGCAGACAACAGCGGCCGGAAGTCCAAACATTCCCCGCAGTTACGACCAGACCTAATATGAAAATCTAAAGTTCAACCTAATAATTACTAATATCTATTAAAAAAGGAGAAATGAACATGAGTATCTTTCAAAGAATTACAACCCTGACCAAAGCGGCAATCCACGAAGGACTGAATAAATTGGAAGACCCGGTACTGCTGACCGGACAATATTTGCGGGATCTGGAAGGAAAGATAGCCGATGCCGAAAGCAAGCAGCGTGAGTTCAAAGCAGCAGCAAGCGTTCTGGAGCGGCGCATTTACGAATATCAGGTGCTGGCAGAGCGGAGCGAGGCTGAAGCCGTACAAGCGATGAGTGAAAACAATGAGCCTGCAGCCAGAGCAGCGGTTATGGCTAAAATCCGCTACACTGAGAGCCTTCAGGAATGCAATAAAGGCCTGGAAGAAACCCGCGAAGCCCTTGTGGTGCTGGAGAGCAATCTCCTGAATGCCAAAGAAGAGCATAAGCGGCTTAAAGCTAAAAGAGTCGAACTGGCCGAACGTGCCCGCAAAGCGGCAGAGCTGACGAAGCAATCCTCTGCAAGCGGCGGTTATAAAGCAAATGCCGGATATCCCGGACAAGTCTTGAATGCCGGTGCCGCCACACGCGGCTTCGAACGGATGGAAGATAAAATCAATGAATGGGAAGCGCAAGCAGAGAGCACCCGTCATTATTCCGCCGCAGCCGCCGAGTCTCCGCTGAACAGCGCGGTTGAGGCAGAGCTTGAACGGCTCCGCAGCCAGAAGCCTGGCACCAGCAAATAAACTGGGGATTCATCCCCGAAAAAAAAAGGAACTTCCCCCTGAATTTCATGGGGCAAGTTCCTTTTTTCATACCTCATGTATAGCCAGCCTTACTAAAAGACGCGCGCCATGTACCAGTACAGCTTCATCAATATTGAAGTTTGGCTGGTGGATGGCATGTGTGATTCCCATCTCCTCATTGCCACAGCCGATAAAAGCAAAGGCGCCAGGAACACGATCCAGGTACCAGCCGAAATCCTCACCGGCCAGACTGGGTTGATTCAGTACAAGCACCTGATCATCACCCAGCACCTCGCACGCCGCCCTGATAACCCGCTGCACAGCATCTTTATCATTAAGTACGGAAATTCCCTCGCGCAGCTCCAGCTTCCAGCTTCCGCCTGAAGCAGCGGATATCGCTGCCGCCTGGCGTTTCAATCCCTCGGTGATTCCGGTAACGGTTGATTTGGAGAATGCTCTGAATGTACCTGTCAGCAGGCTGCGTTCAGCAATAACATTAATTGCAGTCCCGGCGTTCAGTGTGCCAAACGCCAGCACCGCCGCTTCGGACGGATCAATTTGATTCGCCATCAGAGCATTGACCTCAGATATGAATCGGGCGGCCATCTGAATCGCATCTACTGCCCGGTGCGGAGAGCTGTGATGCCCGGCTGTCCCCTGAAATTCCAGCTTGAAATGGCTGGAGGCCGCCATTGCATAGTGCGGATGGACACCAACCGTACCGGCTGGAAGCTCCGGCATCACATGCAGCGCGTAAGCATAATCCACTCCCTCCAGAATCCCATCCTCAATCATATCGCGCCCACCCGAGAGCAGTCTTCCATCCAGTGGACTTTGGACAGCCCCTTCTTCGGCGGGCTGGAAGATGAAAATCACCTTGCCGGATAGATACTGGCGATACTCAGCTAAGGTTTTTGCCGCTCCTAACAGCATCGCGGTATGGGCATCGTGGCCGCATGCATGCATGATTCCAGCATTCAGAGACTTATACGGCACCTCATTCTGCTCAGTAATCGGCAGAGCGTCCATATCAGCGCGCAGCAGAATGGAAGGCCCATCTCCCGCTGTTCCTTCAAGAGTACCTGCGACACCCATCCCGAAATGCTTGCCAACATTCCGCCGCACAGTAATCCCCCAACTCTCCAGAAGTTCGGCAACCTTGCTAGAGGTACGGGCAACATCGTACAGTAGCTCAGGATGGCAATGAAGATCACGGCGGATTGCAACCATTTCATCCTCAAGCAACCCGGTGAACCTCATCATTTCGGCAATATCCGGTTTTCGGAGCTTTGCGTGTCCCACGATGCCGTCACACCTGCGCCGCAGGCTCCGATGCCTTCAAATAACGATTCTCCGGTATAGGGAGACCGAGATTGCCCCGCAGGGTATCACTCTCATATTCGGTACGGAAAAGCCCCCGCTCCTGCAGGATAGGCACAACGAGGTCCACGAATTCCTCCAGCCCGTTAGGCACGGCGGCTCCCAGCATAAATCCATCTGCCGCTCCGCCCTCGAACCAGGCCTGAATCTGATCGGCCACCTGCTCCGGCGTTCCGATGAAGCTGCTGCGCGGAGTGGCGGATTGCAACGCGACCTCGCGCAGAGTCAAGCCCTTTTCTTTGGCATCTTTTTTGATTTTATCCGTGCCGCTCTGGAAGCTGTTTCGCCCCAAATCACCTAGCTCAGGGAAAGGCTCATCCAGCGGATATTGTGAGAAATCATGATGCTCAAAAAATCTTCCCAGATAGTTCAGCGCGTTCTCAATCGTCACCAGCCCGGCAATCTCCTGGTATTTGCGCTCCGCTTCCTCCGGCGTGTCACCAAGGATGGGGGCAATTCCCGGGAAGATCAAAACCTCATCAGGATTACGTCCGAACGAAGCCACACGGGCCTTAACATCTCTGTAGAACTCCTGCGCTTCCTCCAAGGTTTCTTGTCCGGTGAAGATGGCATTGGCCTCCTTCGCGGCATAGTTTTTCCCGACCTCCGAAGAGCCTGCCTGGAAAATAACCGGCTGCCCCTGCTTCGAGCGGGCGATATTCAGCGGTCCTTTGACCGAGAAGAACTCGCCTTCGTGGTTCAACGTGTGTAATTTTTCCGGATCAAAAAAGACACCCGACTCCTTGTCGCGGACAAACGCGTCATCCTCCCATGAATCCCACAAGCCGCGCGCCACCTCCAAATATTCGGCCGCAATCCGGTACCGTTTGCCATGGTCGGGATGCTCCTTCTTGCTGTAATTCGATGCAGAGCCTTCCAGCGGGGAAGTCACCACATTCCAGCCTGCCCGTCCGCCGCTGATAACATCCAGCGATCCGAATTGGCGCGCTACAGTAAAAGGCTCACTATAGGAGGTGGACAAAGTACCTACCAGGCCGATTTTGCTGCTGACTCCCGCAAGTGCGCTAAGAATGGTCAGCGGCTCGAAGCGGTTCAGGAAATGAGGAATGGATTTCTCATTAATGTACAAGCCGTCTGCGATGAAGATCAGGTCCAGCTTGCCCTCTTCAGCCTTTTGCACCCACTGCTTGTAGAGCTCAAAGTTCACGCTGGCATCTGGCTTGGCATCAGGGTGCCGCCACATCGACGTGCCGCCCCCAACCCCGTGCAGCAGTGCTCCCAGCTTCAGTTGTTTTGGCTTGGTCATGTTATTTCCTCCTTCGAAAATATCGCTTAGTTTTGTGAGCTTTGCTCTTAACCTAATGAGACGGCAGCCGCGCCCTGCTTGATCCGTTCGATCTGGGCCAGATGGGTCTGCACATGCGCCGTAAAGCTGCGGACAATATCCGTAATGCTGACGGTTTCCCCTTTGAAGTTAATGCCGCTTTTCTTCCATTCTTCATCGCTTAGCCGTCCAAACAGCAGACTATTATAATGAAGCAAGCTGCGGAACAGCTCCAGGCTGTCTGCAGCATTCCCCTGATTCGCATGCTGTCCGTTAACCCAGGCATCCTGGTTAAAAGCCGGAAGCTGTACCTTGGTATCCGCCAGAATATCCCGGATGCGGAACGAAACCACGATGCTGTGATCGGCCAGATGGGCCAGCACCTCGGTTACACTCCAGCTCGAAGGTGCAGCTTTCCACCTAAGCTGTTCGTCCGTCAAGCCTTCTACCGCCTGTACCAATTGCTGATGAGTATTCAAATAGTTCTCGATCTGCACACTGCTCATTAGATCCCCTCCAAAGTAAGTCCCGCTTGCGATTGACCCGGCAACGTGTCAAAGCGGGCCAAAGAAAATGGCCGGATATTCTGTCCGGTCCGTCCGGTTGTCGCCAAATCTGCCAATATTTCGCCTACGACGCTGGAAAACTTGAAGCCGTGTCCTGAGAAGCCCCCAGCCAGCAGCACATTCGTATGAACCGGATGGCGGTCGATAATAAAGTCCTCATCGGGTGTATGCTCATATTTGCAGACCGCCCCTTTCAGCAGCCGGCCGGCGGCACTGGGCATATAGGCTTCCAGCACGCGGCGAAGGTCGCCTTCGTCACTCTCCTCGCTGCCGAAAGGCGGCAGCGGATCGCCCGGCTTCCACTCGAGGCCTGTGTCATGGCGGCCAATCTTTAGCCCTGCCCCGCCAATGTTGGGAAAGCCGTAATATCCGCCTTCCTCGGCACCAAGCGTGAAGCCGGGAAAGCTTCCGGCATTAAACTCCGGCGTGCTCTGAAACCAGCCAACCACCTTGCGGACCGCCTTAACCGGCAGTGTAATAAACGGCGATAACGTCCCAAACCAGGCACCGGCACTAAGAATAGCGGTGGCGGCGTGATAGTCGCCATCTCTGGTATGGACAGTGACGCTTCCTTCCCGGGCAGTCACATCCTGCACCGGAGTATTCCCCAGAAGCTGCGCGCCGTGCGCCAGAGCAAGCTGGCGGTACACCTCGATGCACTTCTCGCTGTAGAGATATCCGGCATCCAGCTCGTACATCGCTTCGAAGCGATCCGGGATGCTTAGTCCCGGCCAGCGGTAGCGGATTTCCGCCGCATCCAGCCGCTCGACCCTTACCTTCCGCTTCTCTGCTTCCGCAAGACGGCCGCTGAAGGAATATACATTGCTGTCCGCCAGATTTAGCACGCCTGAGCGTACAAGCAGCTCCGTTCCGCTTTGCTCCTCCGCTTCCTTCCACAGAGCATCAGCCCGGAGGGCCATATCAATATAAGTGGGATCACCGCTGTAGGCATGTCTGATCAGCCGTGGCTCTCCGTGATGGCTTCCCTGCGTATGCGGCGGATTAAACGCATCAATGAGCAGCGTTCGTACACCGCGCCGGGCAAGCTGATATCCGGCGCTCATGCCCATAGAGCCGGCGCCAACAATAATAACATCATAACTCCGGTGAACGGCTATGCTCCCGCACCTCCTTCAGCAGAGTAGTGTTCGAGAACACGCACGGCGAGGCCGGTGAAGAAAGCGGCGGCTACCGGCAGCGCCGACTCATCCAATTCGAATGCGGGGTGATGCCACTCCCGGCTACCGGCAGTGCCCACAAATACAAACAGTCCGGGAACCACCTGCTGATAAAAGGCAAAATCCTCACCAGCCGGCGATGGCACCGGCTTCACGGAAGTGTAGCCCAGCGCCGCTGAAGTCTCCTCCCCAAGCTGCGCCAGCAAAGCATCATTGATGACCGGAGGCGGTCCGCCAATCCAGCGCACGCTGGCTTCTGCCCCGAAGGCGGCGGCAACGCCGGTCGCCACCTGCCGGAAGCGCTCCAGCACTGTGCTGCGCACCGCTTCATCGAAGGTGCGGATTGTGCCCTCCAGCACCGCCGTCTCGGGGATGATGTTCCACGAATTTCCGCTGTGAATCTGAGTAACACTGATCACCGCGCTTTGTAGTGCGCTAACATTGCGGCTGACGATGCTTTGCAGTGCAGCTACGATATGCGATGCCGCCACGATAGGGTCCACACTTGTCTCCGGCACTGCCGCATGGGAGCCGGCCCCTTTTATCTCCACGGCAAAACCATCTGCGGCGGCCATTAGCGGACCGCTCTTGATCCCAATCGTCCCTACCGGCAGCTCAGGCTTATTATGCATCCCGATCACCGCGCGAACGCCTTCCAATGCTCCGCTGTCTATGACCTGCTGCGCGCCTTTTGCCTTTTCCTCGGCTGGCTGGAACAGGAAGCGGACCGTCCCTTTTAGTTGACTCTCCTGCTGCTTCAACTGATAGACAGCCCCGAGCAGGGCTGCTGTATGGAAATCATGTCCGCAGGCATGCATTTTGCCGGGATACAGCGAAGCATAGGGCAGTCCGGTTTCCTCCTGAATCGGCAGCGCATCAATGTCGGCCCGCAGGGCAATCACCGGCCCGCCCTGCAATCCGCCCACCTCTGCGATAACTCCCGTCTTCAGCCCGTAGTCAACAATCGTCACACCGGCCTGCTCCAGCAGAGAAATGAGGTATTTCGTCGTTTCATATTCTTCATTGGACAGCTCGGGGTGCCGGTGCAGATGACGGCGGATTTCAATCAAGGTCTCACTTAACGCCTCCGCGCCGAATTTCAGTGTTGTATTGGTCATAGCCCCTATGCCTCCGCAGGCACTTCAGCAAGCGCTTCGCTTAGCAGCTCAAAGGAACGGACCCGCTTCTCAAAGGGATGCACATTGGTTGTCACGATAAGCTCTTCAACACCGGATGCCTCGGCTAGTGCAAGCAACTGCTCGCGGACGGATTCCTTTGTGCCTTTGGTAATCTCCGGTTCCCGCTCTTCCAGCGTATAGGCTTCCTTGCTCTGCCGCGTGAATTCCTCAGCCTGCTCACGGGTTGCAACCGTCAGCGTCTTGCCGCTGGCAAGATGAATCCGGATCAGCTTGTGCGCCCCGGCCAGCTCCTTCGCCTCCTCTTCTGATTCGGCTGCCAGTACAGCAAGGGCAAGAATCGCATGCGGTTTCTTGCCCTGCGAAGTGTCAAACCTGCTGCGGTAGGCTTGAATCGCTTCCACAGCCACCGCCTGGTCTCCGCCGATGAACAAAGAGAACACATACGGCAGTCCCAGCTCAGCGGCGATTTCTGCACTCGCTACACTCGCGCCCAGCACGTAAAGCTCAGGTGGAGTACCCGGGATCGGACCCGCCTTCAGCCCGAACAGCGGATGCTCCTCCTCCAGCCGGTTATGCACATATTTCTCAAGCTCAATAATTTTATCCGTCAAGGAAGCCGCTTCTTCTCCTCCCTGCCGCAGCGCCTGTGTGCTCCGGGGCAACCCTCCGGGTGCGCGCCCGACCCCCAGATCCACACGGCCTGGAGCGAGCGTAGCCAGCACATTGAAATTTTCCGCTACCTTATAAGGGCTGTAGTGCTGCAGCATGATGCCGCCGGAGCCGATTCGGATGCTCTCTGTCTTCGCCAAGAGATGGGAGATCAGCACCTCCGGGGAGGAGCCGGCCACCTGCTCGGAGTCATGATGCTCTGAAACCCAGAATCGGCGGAAGCCCAGCCGCTCGGATAACTGCGCCAGCTTGACTGTATGCTGAAAGGCTTCCTCCGGCGTTTCTCCGGGATAGATTGGGCTTTGATCCAGTACGCTTATTGTAATAGACATGAGATTGCCTCCTAAATGGAATAGTTCAGCTCCGGCGTGATCCGCTTCAGAAACTGCTTCGTTCTTTCTTCCCGTGGATGGTTGAACACCTCTACTGGTGTCCCTTCTTCGACAATGACCCCGCCATCCATGAACACCACATGATTCGCCACATCCCGGGCGAAGCCCATTTCATGCGTGACCACAATCATCGTAATGCCTTCCTTGGCGATTTTACGGATAACTGCCAGCACCTCGCCCACCAGCTCCGGGTCAAGCGCGGATGTAGGCTCGTCGAACAGAATCACTTCCGGCTCCAGCGCCAGAGCGCGGGCAATGCCGACACGCTGCTGCTGACCCCCGGACAGTTGGCTCGGATAAGCATCCAGCTTGGCTCCAAGCCCGACCTTCTCCAGCAGCGCTACACTTTTGCTCCGCGCTTCCTCTTTCGGCAGCTTTTTCACGACAAGTAGCCCTTCCATCACATTCTCTAGCGCTGTCTTGTGCCGGAACAGATTGTACTGCTGGAAGACCATCGCCGTTTTTTGCCGCAGCTGATGAATCTCCTTCTTGCGGACATGCTTGCAATCCACCTTGAAATCACCGATGGCAATTTCTCCGCCGCTGGGCTTCTCCAGGTAATTTACACAGCGCAGCAGCGTAGTTTTACCTGAGCCGCTGGGTCCGAGAATGACGACCACCTCGCCTTTGGTAACGGTTAGATCAATATTGTTAAGCACCTGATGGCGTCCGAAGGACTTGGAAAGATGCTCAATCTTAATCATACGACTCCACCTCGATTGTATAGATTGATCCGCTTCTCGATCAGGGCGGTTGCCCGTTCAATCAGAAACGTTAATCCCCAGAAAATAAGAGCCGCCGCCAGATAAGCCTCAAAAAACTTCCAGTTCGTCGAGGCTACAATCTGTGCCTGGGCATTGATCTCCACGACCGATACGGTAAAAGCAAGCGTTGACCCATGCAGCATGCCGATGACCGAATTGGACAGATTGGGCAAGCTCGCCGCCAAAGCCTGAGGGAATACAATGCGCCGTAGCGCCTGGGGCGTGGTCATACCTACGGAATGAGCAGCTTCGATTTGACCGCGGTCCACAGCCAGCAGACCGGAACGGACCACCTCGGACATATAAGCGCCTGCCGTAATCGAGAATGAAATATAGGCAAAGCCGATCATCGGAATGGAGACCGACCTGAAGCCCCATCCAAAATAAACCGCCAGTCCATCGATAATCATCGGAAGCCCGAAATAGATCAGCAGCAGATGGGTAAGCATGGGCGTACCCCGGATAAAGGTGACATACCCTACAGCGAGGGGATACAGAACCGGAACCTTGTAAATCCGGATGAGAGCCACGACAGTCCCGATGATGAATCCGGCCAGCACTGAGACAATCGTAATATACAGTGTCGTGGGGATTGCAGTCAGAATCTGCAGAAATGCCGTCCATATAAATGAAGGGTCCAGCTTCATAATCCGCTACCTCCTTTCCCCGATCCCAGCTCTGCAATGACCTGCCGGTAGGAGCTGTTTTTTTGCAGCCTGAACCTTTTTTTCACAGGACTGATGCTTGCCTCATGCCGCAAGAGTCGCCGTTCCGCCACCAGCAGCAGCTTCTCAATCGTATAGCTGATCACCAGATAAATGAAGGCAAGCGCAATATAGGTTTCGATAAAATGCTGGCTGATGCTGCCCAGTGTCTGCGCCTTCCCTGTCATTTCCATCACTCCAAGGGTAAAGGCGAGCGAGGTATCCTTCAGCAGCGCAATCACCAGATTAGAGAATACTGGAACTGCGATTCCCAGCGCCTGCGGCAGCACAATCCGCGAAAAAGCTTGATAGGACGTCATTCCCGACGCATACGCCGCTTCTACCTGCCCTCTGTCCACAGCCGTTACCGAAGCGCGGATCATCTCAGACATAAAGGCTCCGCTGTGCAGCCCGTAAGTCAGAATCACAAAGAACAGCACCGGCGTCCGCGTCACATCCAGATGAACCAGCTTCAACACTTCAGGCAGACCGTAATAGAACAAGAACAGTTGGATTAGAATCGGTGTTCCCCGGAAAAAGGAGATATAAATCTCCGCACAGGTCTTCAGGACTGGCACCTTATACAGGCGGGGAAGGGCAATGAGAAATCCAACAAGGATACCTACCAGCAGCGAGCAGGCAACAATCAGAAGTGTTGTGCTTAGCGTACTCAGCAGCTTTGGCAAAAAAGAGAATACATAGCTGATATCAAACGGCGCGCCCATACCGCACCCCCTTCCCCCTGGTTATCGTTATGATCACTTAACCGTAGTTGCGGTAACGTCCGCTCCCAGCCATTCCGTGCTCAGCTTGCCAAGCGTGCCGTCTGCCTTCAGTTCCTTGATGGCTCCGTCAATGGCATCCGACAGCTTTTGCGAATCGGCATCATTCTTGCGGAAGACGTACAAGATGTCAGCGGAGGACAGCTCGTCGCCAGTGGCTTTCAGCTTATTCTGCGGATCAATGATCGGAAGGACAAAATCTGCAGCGAGCGTAGCGTCCACCCGTCCCGAGCTAATCTGGCTCACTGTATCATTGGCTGCGCCGTTCTGATAGACAATGTTAATCGCATTATCATGCTCTTTGTTATAGTTCTCCAGAATTTGCGCCTCCGCGCTGGTTGCGCCAGTCAGCACCTTTTTACCTTTCAGGTCATCAAGCGAATGAATCGAATCATTGTCTTTGGCGACAACAATACGGTTTCTCCAGTGGGCGTAGGCTTCTTTGTTAAAAGAGTACTTCTGCTCTCTCTCCGGGTTCTTCTCCATAACATGGGCGACCAGATCAATCTTTTTGGTCTCCAGGCTCAGCAGCAGGTTGCTGAAATCCATCGTCTGCAGATCAAATTCATATTGCGGCAGACGGTTGTCGATTTCCTTAATCAGCTCCACATCAAAGCCCGTCAGCTTGCCGTTCTCATCAATGTAGCATACCTTCGGGAACCCGGTGCCTGTGCCGACGACGATCTTGGTCACTTTGGCCGGCTCATCTGTTGCGGCAGATGCTTCTGCCGAAGCTTGTGGCGCTGCTCCAGATGCATTGCCGCTCTTGCTGCTGTTCGCGCTGTTATTATTCGCGCCGCAGCCGGCAATCGCCAGCGTCAAAATCAATAAATTGGCCAGTAAGATCGTCTTCTTCATCTTGTTATCCCCTTTGAATGAAAGTTGGTTTGTTTATAATCCCTATAGTTTTAGTTGGATTATATGCAATTAACTTTATCACTGCATGTAGCCATGCGCTAATAGAGTTTTTTAATCCATTTATATAATAAGTCGATTAAGCGGTTTGCCCGGCACCAGCTCCAGCAAAGTTTCGATAAACCCGGCATGCTCCCCATTCAGGGAGATCAGACTGGTCCGTAAGGAGATGCCCTCCGTCTCGGCAATATCCACCCGAATCAATGTCCCTGCTTCCACTTCCTCCTGCACACTTAAGGCCGGCAGAAAGCAAATGCCCGCTTTTCGAATCACCAGCTTCTTGGCCGTCTCCAGATTATCCACCTGATACACAATATTCGGCGGCTGCTCCATGCTCCCGAACACACGGTGCAGCCGCATCCAGTCCAAAGAGCCGCATTCGAAGAAAACAAGCGTCTCCTCACGGATGCTCTGAATGGAAATACGGCGCGTCTCCGTCTGAGCCAGCGGATGCCCCGCATACACATACAGTGAAATGGGGTCCTCGCAGAATGGATAAGCCTGAATTGCCGGATTGACCACCTTGCGGATAAAAGCCAGATCAATATCCTTCGCTTTCAGCTTGTCAATCAAAGTCTCCGTGGATGCCGTCGTCAGCTTGATATTAAGGTTCGGATAAGCCCTCTTCAAATGGAGGAGAAGCTGCGGCATCAGATAATTGGAGACCGATACTGTGCTGCCGATTCTCAGTTCATCCGGCACATGACCTTTCGATTGGATGTGATGCTTGCCGGATTGATAGACCTGCAGAATTTGCTGCGCATAGGGGAGAAACTGCCTGCCTTTGTCCGTGAGCTGGATCTGCTTGCCCTGTCGCTCGAACACTCTGCAATCCAGCTCGCGCTCAAGCGACTGAATACGGGCAGTGACCGTGGGCTGTGAAATATACAGGACATCCGCAGCCTTATTGAAGCTCCCGTAATGGTTGATATAGACAAATGCCTCAATATTTTCGATGTTCAATCGTAGCCCCCCTTAGTAACATTCATAGAAATATAAACTATTCCAATCGTTTAACAATGAATTAAGAGCGCACTTCCCTATAGAATTAGTTAATATCTTATTCACAGGTCCTTTTTTTGTCAACTGACTTTTCATGCAATTATTCAGAAAAACCATTAAAAAAATCACAAATCAAGATAGAACTTTTCTATTCATTTATCAGAATTGTTGAATCCCACTTATATTCATCGGATTTGTCGATTATAATAAACCTCAATCCTTTCAATTTGATAAACAGGGGGCGCGACATGTCCAGCTCAAAAGAGATTATTATTCGAGAAGCAGTCGATTCCGACCGTGAAGCCATTGCGGGGGTTTTGCTGGAGGCGTATGGTCAATATTCAGCTGTGCTGCCAGAGCCGTATTGGATAGAATACCGCGATTCCATCCTTATGTCGGTCCATGGAACAGCTCCAGCAGCACGGATTATTGCCGAGATAGATCAACAGATTGTTGGCAGTGTACTGCTGTTCCTCTCCTCAGAGGAGGCTTACGGCAGACCGGAGCTGGGCATCCATTCGCCTATTATTCGTCTGCTGGCTGTTTCACCGAGCGCCCGGGGCCGCGGCATTGCCGCCTTGCTGATCCATGAGGCTGTCAGAAGATCCTTAGAGCTTGGAGCCGCTACCTTGAACCTCCACACTTCAGACATGATGGCTTCGGCCATTAAGCTATACGAGAGACTCGGCTTCGAGCGGGCCTTCGAGACGGATATTATGAACGGCACAACCCTGGTCAAAGGATACCGCCTCGACCTGGAAGCATTCTCTTTACAGCAGGCAGAACAGACCATTTAATCTATTTGTGTGGACTCATAAATATGTGGTGGGAGAAGTTACCTTCTCTCACTTAATATCATTCCTCAATCAGACCCAGTATTTCCTCGATCTTCACCTTAAAGTTCCTAGCCCTTTCATTGTCAGGATCTAAATCCAGGGCCCTTTTTGTCCATTCATAAGCGATACCATACCTTTTCAATTTCAAATTGCAATATACAATATCGGTCAAAAACTCAATGTCATCAGGCTTAAGATCATATGCTAATTTGAATACTTCCAAGGCTTCTTTGTAGTCTTTCAGCAAAATAAGGGTACGTCCTTTATTCGATAAAGCATCAAAGCTGGTTCTATTAAGTAAATATGCTTTATCAAAATGCATCAGAGCTGAGTTATAATCAGACAAACTCCAGTAGCAGATGCCTAAATTCAGATGGGTTTCAGATTGATTATCATCAATCAATAATGACTCCATAAAATATATTTTGGCTTTTTCATATTCTTCATCTTGAAAATAAAATAACCCCATATAAAAAAGTGCATCTTCATTTTGGTCATTCATTTCCAAAGCTTTTGTAAAACATTTAAACGCCTCCGCCTTTTCCCCCAGCTTTAGATGCACTCTGCCCAGATTAAAAACAGGTCTTTCCCAAAGCGGCTTTAAAACGTTTATAGTTTTAAATGTACTGACAGCAATATCGAAATTCCCAAGATATAAATGACAACATCCGATGTAGTTTAAACAGTCTGAAGTTGTAGGATGTATTTTTTCAAAATACGATAATGCAGTATTATAGTTTCCTTTAGAATATTCTTCTTCACCCAAATCATAAAAAATAGTATTATTCATTTCCTTTTCTCTCTTTTCCATATTAATTTAAAACATCATAACATGATTTTTTACCATATTCGCTATAATTTGTAAATTCAATAGATTGTATTTACTCTTCTACTCATTTAATATGAACCTATACATAATGGATAAGGGGCTTTATCTATGAATTTCACAGCAATTGACTTTGAAACTGCAAATTCCAGCCGCTCCAGCGCATGTGCATTGGGGCTTGTTCAAGTCAGAGACGGCGCAATAAGCGCCGAGCACGTATGGCTGATCGACCCGCAGCAGCGGTTTGATGGGATGAATATTGCGATTCACGGCATCACCCCTTCGATGGTTGAGGGTAAACCAACCTTTGACGAGCTGTGGCCTACTCTGGAACCATTGCTGCAGGGAGAGGTCGTCGTGGCGCACAATGCTTCCTTTGATATGAGTGTCCTGCGTTACTGTCTGGATGGGACCGCCTTCAGTTACCCTGCTTTTCAATATTTATGCTCCTACCTGCTGGCTAAAAAAATACTTCATGAGCTGCCCTCCCATAAGCTCGATGCAGTATCACAGCATTTTGGAATCGGCCTGAAGCATCATGATGCCCTGGACGATGCCCGCGCCTCGGCCTCCATACTGCTCAAGCTGATGGAGATGGATGGACATTCCGATCCCCTGCTGCTTGCCGGAAGCCAAGGCTATACGGCCGGAACGATGTATGCGGGCGGCTATACCCCGTTCAAGGCTCCGCCCAAGAAAGCCGCCAAAAAAGCAGCAGCCAAGAAAAGTGCTCCGCTGCCTTCCGCCCGGGCAAAAGGCGCCTCTGCCTGGAGCAATTTCTTCTGAAATTGCTCAGCCATCAGCGCTTCCGAACACACCAAACCCCCGATCCATTCCAGCGGATCGGGGGTTCTTCCTGCTACTCAATCATTTCTATATCTATTGAACTTGAAACCTACTAAAAAGGGTAAGGAACGGAGGGGAATTTTGGAACTGTAGGAGCGATAGCGTCCGCCTTTATATTTGGATTTCTACCGCGGCCAGCGGTTTCAATCAGGAAATCCAAATATAACAGCGGCCGGAAGTCCAAACATTCACCGCAGTTACGACCACCTTTTTTCACAGAGCATTTCACTTCAATTGATATTGCCCAAATTAACAACTCAGGTGCTTTCCCGTTCAACTAGCTCCACCGGCAGAACGTTCTCCCGCTCTACCGGCTTGTCTTCCATCTGCTCCAGCAGCAGTTCAACGGCCCGCCGGGCCATATGCTTGATCGGCTGTCTGATCGTGCTTAACCCGGGCATGTACCAGGAGGCGGCGGGGATATCGTCATAGCCGATGATCCGTACGTCGCGGGGGACCTCCTTCCCGAACGTGCGGCACCACTTCATCACGAACAGCGCCATCAGATCGCTTGTCGTGAACACGCCGTCGATGTCGGGGTGTTCAGTGAACATTTTACGGATAATTTCATTGTATATCTGCTCATCGAAGACATCCAGCTCAGTCTGGTAGGTAACAAATTTGACGCCTTCCTGTCTCGCCTCACGCTCAAAGCCGGTCGAACGTAGATTGGACAGCATATCCAGCTTCATATTGCCAGCCAGATGGCCGAGCTTGCGGCAGCCCTTAGCGATCAGCAGACGGGCCGCCAGAGCGCCGCCGTTCTCATTGTCCGACGCAACAAACGGAATATCACCAATCCGGCGGTCGATGGTGACCAGCGGATAATTCAAATTGGTATAATCGCCGATCTCCAGCGTATGGCTGCCGAGAATCATCCCGTCCACCCGGTTGCGCCGCATCATATCGACGTATTCCCGCTCCTTGGCGGAATCGAACTGCGAATTGCATAGCAGAAGCTTGAACCCGTGCTGATAAGCAACAGATTCGATTTCATTCGCCAGCTCACCGAAGAACGGATGCGCCACGCTAGGGATAATCAGCCCAAGTACATTTGAGTGCTTGCGCAGCAGCGAACGGGCCAGCTCATTCGGCTGATACTTCAGCTCGTCCATGACCTGATATACTTTCTCGCGGGTCTTCTGGCTGATATACCCCCGGTTATTTAACACTCTTGAAACGGTGGTCACGGACACACCGGCTTTTTCCGCCACATCGT
The DNA here is from genome assembly GCF_056120445.1 of Paenibacillus sp. sgz302115. Taxonomy (NCBI): domain Bacteria; kingdom Bacillati; phylum Bacillota; class Bacilli; order Caryophanales; family Paenibacillaceae; genus Paenibacillus; species Paenibacillus sp. sgz302115. The sequence continues at coordinate 89,907 of NZ_JBVYOK010000003.1, read as the reverse complement.
TGATCGTAGCCATTGCACTGCTCCTTCCTAAAGCTCGTCTCTCTATTATAATTTATCGGGCGCGTATAGGAAAAGATTGGCTGACCAACGAATCGCTGACACCTTCCTGTACCTCCTGAAAGCGCAGCTCTACACCTCAAGCAGCGTTAGCGCGCCCTCCCCGTCCGTATATTCAATCTCAGGGCGCATCGTATCAAGGTTAATGTACAGCGTACAACGGAATCCGCCCTTCGTCCAGGTCAGTCTGATTTCATTCGCTTCGGCTTCCTCCACTGTAAAATCGCCGTTAAATGCCTCGTATTCATTTCTGAACCGGATCAGCTTGAGCAGACGCTGTACAACTTCCTTCTCCAGCGATTGCCCGATTTCCGGGAGTGTATAGTTGTGGCGGTTGATTTCGCGTCCCTCGCCGGTTTCCCGCACCCGCTCCAGATCATTTTCACCAGCCAGCAGCCCGACATAATATACCTGCGGAATACCTGGAGCAAAAAATTGAATCGCCCGCGCCGCCAAATACGCATCGTCATCGCAGTTCAGCACCGAGTAATAGGAGCAGCGGATTTGATGGACGTCGAACCCGTCGGGCGCCTTGTGCTCGTCGGATAAGATCAGGCTCAGGTTGGCTCCTCTTTCGACACAGGTATCCACGAGCTTCCGGGCATCCTTCGTGTCGATCAGATCGTCCAGGTCAGGCTTGACCGGCACGCCGTCATGACAATCGAGCATTGTGAACTGCTTGGCCGGACGGGTGCACAGGTACTCCCTAAGCTCACGGCTGTCCTTGTTCAGCAGCGTATCAAGAATTCGGTACGGCAGGATAAAATCGTAAATCCAGCAGCCGTGCTCCGCCAGCTTGTATTGAACCGAATAGTGCGAATGCACCTCGGGCAGCAGCTCGATATCTAGGGAATCAGCCAGTTCCTTGATCCAGTCCAAAAAGTCATAAATCTCCGGCTCAACGAAAAAGCAGCTGGTGCCCAGCTTTTTGATCACATAGCCTACCGCATCCAGCCGGACGATCTTGATATTGTTCTCCTTGAAGCAGGTGAAGAATTGTATGAACAGCTGTTTGACCTTCTCTGAACGGATATCCAGATCAATCTGCTCGGACGGATCGGTCTTGCCGAAGGTCGTCCACACCTGAAGCTCTTCCTGTGTTTCCTGAATGGTGAAAGTGGAGTAGGGCTTGCTGCGGCGCAGGAACATTTTATCCATGTCCGCCTGCACCGGTTGTCCATCCGCCCAGATTTTATCCAGCGTAAGGAACAGATCGGCGTAGCGCGACTCCCGCCCGTACTGCAGAAAGTCCTGAAAGTAAGGGGACCGGCAGGAGATATGATTGACCATCAGATCCACCAGCACATCATACCGCTCCCCGATTGCCCGGATATCCGCCCAATTGCCAAAGGCAGGCTCGATCTCCAGATAGGTCAGCGGTGCAAAACCGCGGTCCCCCGACGAAGGGAATGGAGGCAGAATATGCACCCCGCCCTTGAACACATCCGGAAAATACACATCCAGTACATGACGGAGCGACTTCAAATCCCCACCAAGCGAGTCCGGGTACGTAATCAGTTGCACTTGATTTTTAACCATTGTCTTCTCCCCCTAGCATCCGTATTCAGCTTGTATTGTACTTAAATCGGGCAGCGGAACCACTGCACCGGTAAATTTCAGTTTAAATGCGCTTACGGCAAAACCTGAACGGAGCGCCTCGCGGACCGTTGCGCCTCTGACAAGCGCTGTATAGAATCCAGACCAGAAAGCGTCGCCCGCCCCGGTCGTATCGACCACCTCATGCGCCAGTGTCTCAAACCGGACCGTCTCCTGTCCATTCGAGACAATAGCACCGTCCTTGCCGAGCGTCATAATGACAAGACCTGCGCCGAGCGCGATGTATTTTTGCACCTGGTTCTCGGGGGTATCGCTGCCGAACAGCCGCTCCGCATCGTCCTCCGAAGGCTTCACGATATCCGCCCTGCCGATGATCTTCTTGACATAGGCCGTGCCATCCTCGCCCTTCCGCCAGACCTGGGGATGATAGTTAGGGTCAAAGCATACCGGAATGCCGCGCCGCTTCGCCGCCTCAATCACCCGGTCAATGGTCTGCCGCGACGGCTCCATCGAGATCGGCCAGCAGGAGAAATGCACGATCCCGGCCTTCAGCACAGCCTGCTCCAGCTCCGGCGTATAGGCCAATTGGTAATCCGCGGCCCGGTAAAAGATCGGGACAGGGGTGGACGTGCTTTTCGTGATAAGCACCAGACTGGTGGAATCCTGTACAATTTGCACACACCCGGTATCAATTCCCGCCTTTTTCAAGGATTCAATCAAAAAAAAACCCAGCCGGTCATTACCGACTGCCGAAGCCACTATAGGACGGATACCCAAGCGGCTGACATTCATTGCGATATTGGAAGGCGCCCCTCCAAAAAAAGGCTGATAAGTCCCTTGCCCTGCAGTATTCTGATAATCCTCCGATATAAAATCAACCAGCATCTCTCCCGCTGTCAGCACATCATATTCTCTGTCGGCCGGCAGCTTGATTCTCTCATCCAGCTTGAACACCATGTTCTCCCTCCTACTGCTATCCGGTATGTGAAACGTTCAGCTCTGATTTATATGAAGCTTGTGCATATTCAAGGTGCGGATTTTCATCGGTCCGCCGATGGCGTATACCTCCATTCTGAATCGACCGGCCGCCGGATAAATCAGATCCGTCATTGCCATTTCTCCTTCTCCGGCAAAAACTTCTACCGATATCCGGTCTGCCCAAATTCGCAGTTTCGGCGATTCTCCTGTGCCGGATGCCAGCGGCATACTGTGACGGCAAGCAAAGTCAGGATGAAAGCTGCTCTCACCGGAAGCTATCCGGTCGATGTACAGCTCACCTTGCCGTGCATCTATGCCAATACGGGTTTCTTGGCCATCCTGCGTCCAGAGACGCACTCCTGCTTCAGAGACAATGTCCGGCCATTCCCACTCAATCTGCAGTTCCAGCAGTTCCGCAGCAAAATCGGGCTTAAATGGGGTCTGCGGACTAACGGTGATCTCTTCCCAGAGGGCAGAGCCCGCCCGCAGCCCGGCCAGCTCGGATACCGGAAGCTGGCGCAGCTGCAGCTCCCCGCCCTGATGATAAAGCGCCAATTCCCGCGGCAATGTCATGGCACCGCGAAAGCGTCCAGCCGGAAGCACCGCCGCATACTTCCAATTGCTCATCCAGCCCAGCAGGATTCGGCGGCCGTCTGGAGTGTCCGACCAGGTAACGCCGGCATAATTGTCCCGTCCGCCGTCCAACCAGCGGACCTTCTCCACCGGCTCTTCGCCGATAAAGCATCCGCCCTCGAACCGGCCCAGAAAATATTGGGTTCGTGAGCCTTCAATGTCTTCCGGCAAGCCGCCGATGCTGACCACCAGCACCCACCGGCTTTGTCCCGGGCAATTGCGCACCGGAAGCTCGAATAAATCGGGGCACTCCCAAACTCCGTGATGGGAGCCTTGTTGCCGCCCGAATTCCCCCGTATAGCTCCACTCTCTCAGATTATGCGAAGCATAGAAGCGGATATGATCCCCCGCTGCAAGCACCATCACCCAGCGCTGTTCCGTATCATGCCAGAATACTTTGGGGTCGCGGAAGTCTGGAAGCGAAGGCTCCCTCAGCACCGGATTGTTTGCATACTTGATCCAGGTCTGCCCCTCATCCGGGCTGTAGGCCAAGCTCTGGCTCTGACAGACGGCCCCGGTATCCGGCTGGACTGCATGGTGGGTAAAAATAGCAATCAAGCCGGGTTTCCCTTCAAAAAAACCGCTGGTATCCTTATGGTCCACTACAGCGCAGCCCGAAAAGATCATCCCGTTCTCATCGGGATAAAGAGCAACAGGCCGATGTTCCCAATGAACCAAATCGCGGCTTGTGGCGTGTCCCCAGTGCATCGGTCCCCACTCTATGCCACCAGGATGATATTGGTACATCAAATGGTAAATTCCGTTATGATACACCATGCCGTTAGGGTCGTTAAGCCAGTTAACCGGCGCAGAAAAATGATATTGCGGCCGCCACTGGTCAGCAGCCGGACGGGCATCCTCTTTCATTTTCAAAAGCTCCTCTCCTTAAATCTTCTGTCTCACGCTCAGTTTCGCAGAAAGCTACTTCACTGAACCCTGCATAACGCCCTGGATAATATATTTTTGAGCGAACAAATACACAATAACTACCGGCAGAATGGTTAACATCAGGCTCGCCATCAGAGGACCGTAATCGACCGTGTAGGTGCCGTAAAAGGAAAACGTGGACAGAGGCAGAGTGCGTTGTTCAGGCTCAACCAGGATCAGCGATGGGAGCAGGAAGTCGTTCCAGATCCATAATACATTCAGAATCCCGATGGTCACGGTCGTCGGTACCAGTACCGGAAAGACAATTTGAAAGAACATTCTTGTTCTGGTGCAGCCGTCAATCATCGCGGCTTCTTCCAATTCCTTGGGGATGCTTTTAATAAAACCGTGATAGATAAAGACGGCCAGTGAGCTGCCGAACCCCAGATACATAAAGATCAGGGAGGATTTGCTGTTCAGCATGTCGAGAGAGCCGTAAATTTTCACCAAAGGAATCATTATCGCCTGGAACGGAATAATCATGGACGCTACCATAAACAGAAATGTATTCTGGTTCAGCCTGCTGGGATTGCGCACAAAATAGTGGGCGGTCATGGCGCCGCAAATTCCGATCAGAATGACGCTGAAGGCCGTGATGATAATGGTATTGGTGAACGCGTCTACATAATTCATCTGCTTAAAGGCATTGCTGTAATTAGTAAACTGAAAGCTGGTAGGCAGGGCCAGCGGGTTAGAAGTGATCGTCGCGTTTTCTTTCAGGGAGTTAAGCATCAGCAGCAAAAAGGGAACGAGAAATAAAACCAGCAGTATAGCGAGTACAATGAATCTTGCTGCTGAGCCAAGCTGTCTTTGGAGACGCATCAGGCTTCCACCTCCATCTTTTTGCTGAAATATACCTGCAGCAATGTGATTACGGCCACGAGCAGGAACAGGACGAACGCCTCAGCCTGGCCGACACCGTAGTCCCGCGACAGGAAGGCTTTTTGGTAGACGTGCATGGACACAAGCTGTGTGGAGCCGAATGGTCCGCCCTTAGTCAGAGTCAGGTTCAGATCATAGACCATAAAACCGCGCTGTAGCGACAGAAAAAGACATACGATAAACGAGGGCACCATCATGGGAATGGTCATACGGATCAGCTTTTGCCAGCTATTGGCCCCGTCGATGCTGGCGGCTTCCTGAATATCGGCCGGCACACCGGTTAAACCCGCCACATAGATCACCATCATATACCCGGCATACTGCCAGACGGTAACAATGACCAGCGTCCAGAAGGCCTTGTCCGGTTCAGCCAGCCAGGATGCGCTGAAGATGCCGATGGAGGCTTTTTGCCCCAGGTAGACCAGTACATTATTAAAAATAAATTGCCAGATAAAACCCAGCACGATGCCGCCCACCAGGTTTGGCATGAAAAATCCCGCCCGGAACACATTCTGGCCCTTGACGCTTTTGGTGAGAGCATAAGCAAGCAAGAAGGCCAATACATTGGTGAGCACCACGGTAAACAGCACGTATTTGAGTGTAAGCCCGAAGGAGCTCCAAAATTCTGAGTCCGCAAAAACCGATCCGTAATTCTGGAAGCCGACCAAAGTATGGGCAACAGATATGCCGTCCCAGTTCGTAAAGGTTAAGTAAATGCCGTAGAGAAAAGGAATAATCATTACGGTCAAAAAGGCAAACAAGGTAGGCCCGGTAAACAGAAGCCGCAGCCGCAGCCGGTTCCAAAAGCCTTTTTCTCCAATCATCGCATGTTCACTCTCCTTCGTGTTGAAAACCGGCAGGGCCGGAAAAAGCCCCGCCGGCAGAATCACATTACTTTACTGTTCTCCAATATTCCTGAATTTCTTTAGCCAAAGTGGCCCGGTCGCCGGACTTGGACAAATATTTCTGCATGGATGCCCCCACCTTGGTCCAGTGGTCGGCTGGCAGATCGCTCAGAGACGGCTCCACATTGCCTGCGGCCAAATAGGCTTGAATCGACTTGCCTAACGGATCCGGTGTCTCCATAGTAATATTCTTGAAGGCAGGGACGATGTTGGCTTTATTCACCAGGAAGTCTTGTCCGGCCTGTTCATACACGATCCAGTCAAAGAATTTTTTGGCCGCCGCTTGCTGCTCCGGAGTCGTTTTCTCCTTGTCTACAACAATACGTTTGCTTACAGCAGCAGAAATTTGGGTGTTGCCATAATCATCGGGATTATTGCTGATTGGCACGGGGAGGAAGCCGTATTGCTTGTTGGCTGTATCAAAGCCGCTGATCTGCGGCCATGCCCAGTTGCCCATAAACCAGATGCCTACTTCACCCTTGCCCAGTACTTCTGGTCCCTTCTCATAAGTTGGAGAAAGCGGAGAGGCCTGATCCATGTTGTACTTCATCATCACATCAAAGGTGTCCATCAGCCCGTTAAATACCTTGTTGGAGGCCAAATCCACAGTTCCTGCTCTAAGAGAGCTGATAAAGCCTGCAACCTCCTTGCTGTCCTTGCTCTGCCCTCCATAAGAGAGAGGAAGATAATGTGCACCAAGCGACCAGTCCATTGGAGAAATGGTGAGGGCTTTCTTTCCGCTGGCTTCTATTTTCTTGAACAGCTCCTCTAGTGCAGAAGTGGTTTTGATCGAAGCAGGATCAAAGTTCCCTCCTACAGCTTTGTCCAGGACTGCTTTGTTGTAGATCAGGCCATACCCTTCAACCGCTAGCGGGAAAGCATAGTTTTTACCGTCAAACGTAGTCAGATCAAGCGCATTGTCAATAGCGTCGCCATTCCACTTCTCAGCGCTCAGATCAAGAATGCGGTCCTTAAATTTAGCTACATCCCCGGTATCCAGCATAATCATGGTAGGCTGATTGCCGGAGGCATAAAGAGTGGAAGCCCTTTCAAAAGGCGATGTGCCGCTAGGCACCTGCTGAATTTCCAGTGTGATATCAGGATATGCCTCATGAAAGCTCTTGGCCGCATCCTCTAATTGGGTTTGAATTTCACCTTTGGAATTTAGCAAAGTGATCTTGACACTTTTATCCGGGCTGGAGCTATTTGAAGAGGTGGTGGCTTGGTTGTTGCCGCTGCTTCCACAGGCAGACAAGGAGGCGGATAATATTAAAGTAAGCGCTGTTAAAGATACCTTTTTAAATCCTTTCATGTTTACATTCCCCCATCGTTAGTTTGTATAAAGAGATTTGAAAACACTTTCAAATCATCTTCAAACAGATTATATGTCAAAGGTTTAACATATGTCAATCCTTTAACATAAAATTTGCGCAAAGTAGCGCGTGAAGCTGAGATAAGCGGGGCAAGGCCTATGTATTAAGGCAGATATTAAATAACCACCTGCTCAAAGCAGGTGGCTGTTAACATGAATATCGACGGCTAAAGGAAATTAAATCTTCATCCGGTATACTGCCTTATTCTCCAGCCCCCGGATGAACGGCGTCCATTCCTCCGTCTCAGGTGTCGTATCAAGCGCATCCTCCACCATCTGCAGCTTGGCATCCATCGTATCAATATGGTGCAGGGCTACCGCCTCCGCCGTCTGCGGCTGAACCGGACTGCCCCACTCACCCAAGTTATGATGAGACAGAACCAGATGCTGAAGGGCGAGCACCTTTTCCGATTCCAAATCAATGCCGCAGCGGATCGCCGCCTCCGTAATCCAGTTCGAAGCCATAGAAATATGGCCGATCAGCTTGCCCTGCACACTATAATCGGACACAATGCCAAACTGGGAGATCATCTCCTCCGGCTTGGCGATATCATGCAGAATGATGCCCGCCTTCATGAGATCGGGGTTCAGGAACGGACGCTGCTTGCAGAGAAAATCGCCGATTTCCAGCATCCTGACCATATGATAAGCAAGTCCGGCAAAGTAGGCATGATGATGGGTTTTTGCCGCCGGATAATGCATTAATTTCTCCTCTACCTTGCCCACGCAAAAGGAAACAATCGTTGCAATCTCCTGATCCGCAATACTGCCCATAGCCGCCTTGATCGTATAAATAAGATCTACTGGACGAATCGGAGCGGAACGGATGAAATCGGTAAGTGAAATGCCGTCCGTTTCATTAGCCAATCTGATCTTGGTAATCTTGACCTGCAATTTCTCGCGGTAGGTATGCGCAATGCCGCGTACCTTGACCAGCGCCATCGGAAAAAAGGTTTCTTTATCGGTCGTGCTGGCATCCCAATATTTAGCAGAAATTTGGCCGCTGGAATCACCCAGAACAATATCAAAATAATCCTTCGGAGGAGTACCGTTTGTTTGTTTGATTGCCAGCTCCCGTAACAGGTAAAAGCCGACAAATTCATCCTGCGGAGATAGCTGTTTAATTAGTGTCATTTTGGAGCCTCCCATTACTAGCAGACCTAAACCTGCTGTGTATATGTAACTTTAGACATTCACCTCCGAAATCCCTTTAAATAACTATACAATTACTATACGATTGCCAACGGTATTTATGTCCAATCCTATCATAAGCCGTATACGGCGGGTTCTCCTAATTAAAAAAAGGGCCATCCCCGGCCATTTGCATGACCAGAGACAACCCATTGCTTAGCAGGAAAACTATTTGCCGGCTGTTTCAAGCGCAGCTTTGATCGCTTCTACCACCTTGGCAGAGACTGCTTTCTCATCATCGTTCGCACCGAATGCAGCCGGACGATATCCGTACTTGTGCAGACCGGAACCGGACGAGGTGGTCTCAATCTCGGCTTTTACTGCTTTTTCAGCGTCAGTCAATTGATTAAGTCCCTTTACTTTGCCTGCATAATCCAGGAAGTAGAGAACCATATCTACAGGAATACCGTTTTTGACATAAACCATAACATTTACCGACTTATCAGTGCTTGCTCCGATGAAAACTCCGTCAAAGTAAGCAGCTTTGTTAGCTTCTGCAACTTCAGCTTTTCCGTAGGCTCTATCTACAGCCGTTTTCAATGCTTTGCTGCTGCTGGTCGCACCGGAAATAGCATCTACTTCCTGTACGCCTTCTCTGGTGCCTGCGGCAATGAAGCTGGAGGTCAATTGCGGAATCGCTTTTTGTACTTCAGCATAAGCGTTTTTGCCCAGGTCTTCCATGTTCATGCCCACACGGCTCAGAGCAACATTAACAATTTTACCGTTGCGCAGAGTAACTTCGGCTTTGTTCGTTCCTTTGTCATAAGCGTCACCGTAAGCAGTGAAGGTACCGTCTTTATAAGCGCCTTGGACTTTGGAAGCATTGGCCAGAGCGTCAACCAGGGCTGCTTTTGCTGCTGCGGACAAGGTTTCTTGACCGTTTACATAATCCATATCTACGCCTTTATCCAGCATTGCAGCTGTAAGCTGGTTAGCCAGCGTTTTTTGTTCAGGGGTCAGCTTATCGTCAGCAATCAGTTTGCCGTCTGTTCCGAAGAAGCTCAATTTAACTCCCGTTACTTCGTCTGCCGCAACATCAACCAGCAGGAAGATCTTAGAGGCATTATCCACTCCGGCAAATCTGCCGTCGAAGTACTGGCCTTCCGTTGGAACCTTCAGCGCTTTCTCGAAGGCTCTTTCTACAGCCTGGTTCCAGCCGTGGCTGCTTTCGGTAGCTCCGGAAATTCCGTCTACCTTTTCATTATAATTAGCAATATAAGAACCGTTAGCAAGCAATTTTGCAGTCATTGGAGCATTGGCCTTAACAACTTCAGCATAAGCAGATGCGCCTCTGTCGATCAGGTTCGTGCCAAGTCTGTACAGCTTCACGTCAACCAGCTTGCCGTTGCGGATGATTACATCAGCTCTTTCAACACCCACGCTTCTTGCAGTGCCGTAGGAAGAGTAGAATCCGTCAATGTAAGCGGAAGTGTTGTTGATGGTAGCATTTTGTTCTGCATCCCAGAAGGCGTTGATCGCAGCCTTGGAATCAGCTTCATAGCCGGCTACCGGCTGTGCGGAAGAACCTTGTGCAAGCAGTACTGGTGTAATTGCCGCAATGGCTGCAGATTGTTCTGGAGTGTAGGCTTTCTCATCCACGAAATCTCCGGCTGCAGTAAGCGGATACAGTTTAACCGCAGTAAGTTTGTTCGCATCATAGCTGGCGAATACAGCATATTTGCCTTCCGGATCAACACCCATATGATCGCCAGGGAAATAAGTAGCATTTGCCGGTTTCACTTCCAGTGATCTTTCGAACGCTCTGTCCACCGAGAGCTTCCAGCCGTTGCTGGAGCGGGTTGCGCCGGAAACAGCATCTACTGCTGCTGCGCCGTCTCTTGTTTTGCCGAGCAGTCTTTCTTTCATCAATCCGTAAGCTGCCCAAACGCCGCTGTAGTTGTCGCGGGCATTTTTGTCAATAATCTTCGGACTGGTTCTCATAAGCTCAATATCAGCAATTTTTCCATCCTTGATGGTTACTTTAGCGCCTTCAGTGCCTTTGGAGTAAGCATTGCCGTAAGCTACATATACTCCGTCCTGATACACAGCTTGTTTTACCGTTACAGGTTTTTCTGTAGCAACCGGTTTGGCTGTGGCAACAGGCTTAGCTGTGGCAACAGGTTTGGTTGTTGCTGCAGGCTTCGCAGTGGCTTTAGCTGTTGCTGCCGGTTTCGCAGTGGCTTTTGGCGTTGCTGCCGGTTTGGCAGTTGCTTTTGGCGTTGCTACCGGTTTAGCAGTCGCTTTTGGTGTTGGTTTCGGTTTGGCTGTCGGTTTTGGCGTTGGTTTCGGTTTTTCCGTCGCTTTTGGCGTTGGTTTCGGTTTTGGTGTTGCTGCCGGTTTGGCTGGTGCTGCCGGTGCTTCTTCAGAAGCTGCCGAAACCGCATCTACCTTCAAGTTCAAAGCTGGTGCATTAATCGTGTACACGAATGGTGCGAGCAGCAAGGCTGCACTGACAGTCAAAGAAATTAGTTTTTTCACTGCGTATTCTCCTTTACCATATCCCCAGTAGTATGTAGCCCTTCAAAACGATTCACTGCTATGCTCATCTCTCATCCCTTCTTACGAAGAACATCATGTCTCTTCATAAGAGGTCATCCCCCCTTTCCCATTCCTGCGCGACCCATCCCGTGTACGAAAAATTGCATCCAATTATATGTTTTTGTAAAAGGTGAAACAATTCACATAATAAGGTGAATAAATTCACATAAAAGGATTCAAGTCTGCTAGTGGTAATTTGTGGCTTGATGGTATCAAATTTATCCTTACCTTCTCTGTATACAAAATCACATACCCTATAAGAAACATCACTATTTTGCAATTAACACAAAAAGCACATTGCTTTTATCTCACAGATTCTCCCATTTACTCCGTCTTATGAAAGCAATGTGATATCTTACACTGCGCTTTTGATACCTGATGTGATATCCTGAAATGATGTCATGCTTTTAGAAAATAGGCTTTACGATGGCCGAACCAGCCGCTAAATGGAGCCCGTCCCCGCCCATATATACGCTCAAGGAGCACTCGCTTCGGCCCGCAAGCCGCTTAAGCACCACACCGGATTTATTAGAGCAAATTGTAAACAAAAATGCCCGCGGCTGGATCTATGCATTAACCATAAAGCTCATACCGTCAACTGCTTGTATTTGGCCGTCAGTTCCTCGAACCATTGCTTATCCTGCATAGCAAGCGCAAGATCAATCAATTCAGCAATCTCTTCCGGCTGCAATTCCGGCGTATCATTGAAGCTGACCTCCGCCGAAGCCACCGCCTCGCCATTCGCCCCGTCCGAGAAATCGTATGAGAATCTGAGCTTGATGTCACTCTCCAAAAATTCATTCCGCAGGAAGTACAACACCTCACACATCAGAACCGGCCGCACATGATTATCAAACACACAATCCATCACCTTGGCCCAATAATGCTGATTGCTGAGATGCAGCTTATCGTTCGTCAAGAGATATTGCTCCCCCTGAAAATCGTTGACAAATCTCAGTTCAACCGGCTTCATTTTAAAAATACTTGCAATTTGCTTCATGGTGATATTCACGATGTCCTGTGTATCCAATCTCAACATCTCATACACCCCGTTCCTCTTATTTGGGCTTTCTGTAACTTTTCTGCAAAATCATGATATGACAACAATTTAAACTAATTTAAAATTATTATCGTCCATTCTGTATGGATTGTTAATGGTTTTTGTTAAAATTTAATAAACCATGTTTCTAAATGTGATGAAATGGTTAATTTATGTCCTTAAATTCAAAAAGGCCTCTATTTAAACTGTTGTCGAGGGATAAATCCTCTCCAAAAGCAATAGAGGCCAGGCAAAATTATTCATTTTCATCTTAATGAAAGGCTTCATTCATTCACATGTTGCTCTTTACACAAAAAGGGACACCAGTTGAATTCCCTCTTCTGGAGAAATCCGCACCAGGCCTTTATCGGATATCCGCAGTGTAGGAATAACCGCCAGAGCCAGCAGGGACAAGGTCATAAATGCATAATTCAGCGTGCAGCCCGAATCATACAGCGCTTTGCTGATGGCGGCCGACTGGGCCGCTGCAATTTCAAAAGGCTCAGCGGACATCAGTCCGGCAATCGCCAGCGGGAACAAAGTGGTTCCTCCGGCTGTAATCACAGCCACACCGCCCTGTGCTTGCGCAACTGCTCCGGCTGCTTCGGCCATCAGGGCATCATCATTGCCGATCACCAGCACATTATGGCTGTCATGGGCAACGGTCATGGCGATAGCCGCCGGCTCATGGAAGCCGATTCCCGCTACAACACCCACCGATTTATTTCCAGTCCCTTTATGACGCTCAAATACTGCTATTTTGCATAGTCCGTTGCCGACCTGCAGTTTGCCATCCGTTACAGGCAGCTTCATAATCAGCTCCCCGGTCTCCACATGGTTCTCAATCACCTTGATGACCCGAGTGGAGAGACTGCCCGATTCAACCGGGGCATGGATCACAAAATCCTCAGCCACAGGAAGCTGCGGCAAATGAACAGAGGCCAGCACTTCATCCGGATAGGTATACGCTTGAAGCTCAGCGGTCATTCTGCCATTCTCAGCCACCACAACACCTGATGCTATAGTCATAACCACATGAACATCCGCCAGATTTCCATCAAGCAAAATAATATCGGCACATGAGCCAGGCGTAATCGAGCCGATATCGCGGGCAACTCCGAAGCGCTCAGCAGTATTGATCGTCGCCATCTGGAAGGCGGTAACCGGCTTTACACCTTGCGAGATCGCATGGCGCACAACGAAGTCCATATGGCCCTCGTCACGCAGCGATTCGGAGCTGCGGTCGTCGGTCACAAGCAGCATCCGGCGCGGGTCCAGCCCGTGCTCCGTATGCGCGGTGATCGTCTTCGCCACGTCGTGCCAGGCGGAGCCGCGGCGCATTTTGGCATACATGCCCAGACGGACGCGCTCAATCACATCCTCGGCTGTAACACATTCATGGTCGCCGGTTACGCCCGCAGCCGCATATACCGGAAGCCTCCAGTCACCCGCCGGCCAGGTGAAATGCCCATCCACATATCGGCCTGCCCGCAGCGTCGCCTGAATTTCGCCGAGCATTTTCTCGTCGCCATAGACTACGCCGGGGAAGTTCATCACTTCGCCCAAGGCGATAACATCCGAACCCCAGGTATAGGCTTCCGCCACTTCTTCCGGTCCAATTGAAGCCCCGGTCGTCTCAAAATCCGCACCCGCCGAAGGCACGCAGGAAGCCACCTGCATGTATGCGGCCAGCGGTGTCCCGCGCATTTCATCCAGCATCAGCCTGATGCCCTTCAGCCCGAAGACATTGGCAATCTCATGCGCATCGAAGAAGCCCCCGGTAGTCCCCAGCGGCAGCACTGCACGGGCAAATTCCGTCACGGTAAGCTGGGTGCTCTCGATATGGCAGTGTCCGTCCAGCAACCCCGGAGCAATGTATCTATCGGCTGCTTCAATGACCTGCGTGTGCTGGCCGATCATGTGCGAGACGTCTTTGCCAACATAGGCGATACGGCCTCCCTGCACAGCAACAGACATCCCCTCCAATATTTCGCCGGAGCAGACGTTGACCAGCTTGCCTCCAGTGATGACCAAGGTAGCCGGCTGATCGCCGCGGGCTGTAGCCACAAGCTCAGGCACACAATCCGCGAGCGGTTTTCTTTGAAAAGACATGACTTCCATTCCTCCCCGCTTAGCTCATAATCAGCCGATATTACACCTTCGCCTCATATACGTCAAGTGCCGCCTGTACACCAAGCCCGCACGGAACCGCATAGCCGTGGCGCAGCAGCGCGGCCTCCAGCGCTCCAAGCAGACGCAGCACGTTATTCTCGCGGCAGCTGAAGCCCATAGTGCCAATGCGCCAGATCAGTCCTTTGAGGGGGCCGAAGGAGCTGGCAATCTCAATGCCAAACCGGCTAAGCAGCATTGCCCGCACCGACTCGCCGTCCACACCTTCGGGAATAAGCACACAGGTTACGACAGTCAGCTTGCTCTCAGGATCACCATACAGCTTGAGGCCCATCGCCGTAAGTCCAGCCACGAGTGCTTTTTCGTGAAGAGCATGTCTGGCGTACCGCGCCTCAAGCCCTTCCTCCAGCGCAAGACGCAGACCTTCGCGCAGCGCATAAAGCATGGAGGTCATCTCTGTATGATGGTTCAGCCGCTGCGGACTCCAATAATCCTGCAGCATGCCGAGGTCGAAGTAATTGCTGCGCACTACCGGCAGCTCGCTGCGCTGATCGCCGCCGGTCCGCAGTCCGCGCTCGATCTGCTTGCGCTTCAGCAGCTTGGCTTCGGCGCGTTCATTGTACGTAACCGGCGCCATGCCTGACGGCACAGAGAGGCATTTCTGCGTGCCGCCGATCACGGCATCCAGCATCCAGGCATCCGTCTCCACCGGCACACCGCCGATAGTCGCCACTGCATCCACAATCAGGAGCGCATCATGCTCGCGGCAGGACCGGCCAATCTCCGCCAGCGGCTGCACGCGGCCTGTAGAGGTTTCGCCGTGGACCATCGCAACCACATCGGGCTTATAGCTCTGGATAGCCGCAATTACTTCTTCCGGCGCGAACACGCTGCCCCAGGCTTGCTCAATGGTGAATACCTCAGCCCCGCAGCGTTCGGCGATCTCATGCAGCAGATGGCCGAACCGGCCGAAGATCGGAATGAGCACCCGGTCACCCGGTGCAATAAGACTGGCCATCACCGCTTCGATACCGGAGCGCGAGGTGCCGTCAACCGGATATGCCCACTTATTGCCGGTAGCGAACAGCTCGCGCAGCATCTCCATCGTTTCATTCATAATGCCGGTAAATTCGGGATCGAACTGTCCCAGTATCGGAAAAGACATCGCCCGCAGCACACGCGGATCGGCCTCCACCGGTCCAGGGGTCATAATGCACCGCAAGGACGGCGACAAATCTTCGTACCGCTTCATGATCATCTCTCCTCTATATGTTCAGCTCTCCTCATAGGCAAGCTTATATAATAATGCCGTCAAAACATCCAGTCCCGCCGCCAGCTCCTCAGGCGAAGAATATTCCTCCGGCGAATGGCTGATCCCTGCCCGGCTGGGCACAAAAATCATCGCCGCAGGGCATTTCAGCGCGAACAATTGGGCATCATGCCCCGCTCCGCTTACCATGCTCCGGTAGGTTCTTCCCTGAACTAGGCAAATTTGTTCAAGGGCTCCGCAGAGCTCCTTGCTCATGGGCGCCGGAGCTGTGGCTAACGTCTGATTTACCTCCAGCGCAAGACCGCGCCCCGCCGCAATCTCTTCAAATTCGGTCACAATTTCGGAGCAAAAGCTCTCAAGCTGCTCCGCCTCACTATGGCGGATATCCAGCGTGAACAACACTTCTCCCGGGATCACATTCGGCGTGCCCGGCAGCACCTCAAGCCTGCCCGTTGTCGCCACCAGCGGATCTCCCGCCTTCACAGCGGACCGCTCCAATGCAAGCAGCATTTCCGCCGTGCCGGCAAGCGCATCCTGACGCAGCCCCATCGGCGTTGTCCCTGCATGATTGGCTGTTCCGCTCACCTTGACAGTATACCGTCTTTGACCAACAATGGCTTGAACTATCCCAATTTCCAGTGCCGATTGCTCGAGAATAATCCCCTGCTCAATATGCAGCTCGACATACATGCCGATGTCATCTCTCAAAGAGGAGTTCACACGGCCCAGGCCACAGGCCTGCATCGCCGCCATAAGCGTAACACCCTCAGCATCGGCGACGGATTCCGCCCCGCTTCCGTCATAGAGGCCTGTCACATGGCCCGAGCCCCAGAACGTCAGCGGGAACCGGCTGCCCTCCTCCTCACAGAAGGCTGCAACCTCCACTGTCCGCAGCGGCGGCCCAAAGGTCTGCCGCAAATCATGCAGCGCGGTGATGGCGGCAGCTACTCCGTATGCACCGTCATATTTGCCGCCGTTCACCACGGTATCAATATGTGAGCCGGTTAGGATCACTTCATCATTAGGCAAAGACCCGTTCAGCCGCCCGAACACGTTGCCGACAGAATCAGTATAGACCTCCAGTCCGAGCCCAGCC
The DNA here is from genome assembly GCF_056120445.1 of Paenibacillus sp. sgz302115. Taxonomy (NCBI): domain Bacteria; kingdom Bacillati; phylum Bacillota; class Bacilli; order Caryophanales; family Paenibacillaceae; genus Paenibacillus; species Paenibacillus sp. sgz302115. Next base: position 73,332 of record NZ_JBVYOK010000003.1, on the reverse strand, counting down.
ATTCTCTCCTGCAGAAAATGCTGCGCCGAGCTCCACTCCGGCGTGTACAGCAGCCGGGTAACCCCCGGCCCAGGGGCGCTGAATGCTGCCAATTCCTCCAGCAGCGCCAGCATTTCCAGGGCCGGGGCCTTTAGAAGCGGCGGGGTCATAGGGCAGGCTGCCCGCCATAAATCCGCAGCCATTCGCCCCCATCCGCTGAAATTACGCCTTGTTCGGCAGTGTACACTATATTCCCCCGGCAGATCGTAGCCGTTACCTTGCAGGATAAGGCCATCCCAACATACGGGCTAATTTTGTGCCGGTAGAGCAGATCCTCCGCAGACAATGTATAGTCCGCAGCAGGATCTAGCAGCACCAAATCGGCATCAAGCCCAGGCGCGATGGAGCCTTTGCGGTGATCAAGCCCGAAACGCCGCGCGGGAAGCTCCGCCAGCAAAGCCGAGATTTGCGTAATCGGCAAGCCGCGCACATGCACGCCTTCATGGAACATCAGCTCCAGACTGCTCTGCGCCCCGGAAATCCCGCCCCAGGCTTCAAAAAATGACAGGCCTGGAGCGAGCTTAAGCTCCGGCGGACAAGGTGAATGGTCTGAGGCGATGAGATCAATTTTGCCTTCGGCCAGCACCTTCCACAGCTTCTCCTGTTCCTCGGGGCTGCGCAGCGGCGGCGCGCATTTGGCCACCGGTCCGAGCTGCTCCATGCTGTCTTCATTCAGCAGCAGATAATGCGGGCACGTTTCCGCCGTCACATCCAGGCCGCGCAGCTTGGCTGCATGGATCAGTTCAATCGCGGCGGAGGTGCTGATATGCACGAAATGCAGCCGGCAGCCGGTTCGTTCACTATACAGCAGCGCCCGGGCTACAGCCTCCAGCTCCGCTTGTGCCGGGCGGGAAGCGGCAAAATCCCGCGCACCCACCCTGCCGCTGCGGATGGCATCCGCCGATAATACCGCTGTAATCTCCTCACTCTCCGCATGCAGGGCGAGAATACCGCCGAGTGCGGCGATTTTTTGCATCCCCAGATACAGCGTCTCGTCGTCCACTTCACGGAAACGTCCTTCCCCCTCGCCTCCGGGATTGGAGATAAACGCCTTGAAGCCGGTCACTCCAGCCGCCGCCAGCTCCTCCAAATCCTCCAGATTGTCGGGAACCAGTCCGCCCCACAGCACATAATCCACTGCCGAGTTCCCGGAGGCAGCTTCCGCCTTAAGCCCAAGCGCAGCCTTGTTCACCGTAGGCGGATTCCCGTTCAGCGGCATATCCGCATAGCAGGTGCAGCCGCCTGCCGCAAGCGCAGCCGAACCGCTGCGAAAGCCTTCCCAGTGGCCGAACGCAGGTTCATTAAAATGGACATGCATATCAATCATGCCTGGCAGCACATATTGTCCTTTTGCATCAATGACCGTTGTTCCCTCTGCAGCCGGAAGCTCTTCAGCCAGCGCGGCGATCTTGCCATTTTTCACTCCAACATCAAGTTTGCGCACTTCTCCGGGCAGCACTACATCCCCATTTTTGATGATAAGCTCGTATGATTCCGTCATAAAACAGGTCACCTCCGGTCACTTGTGCTCTTGCTTTTGTTAACTGCCCCGGTACGTACTGTATCCCCCTGGAGCTACAAGCAGCGGAACATGGTAATGCTCATCTGAGCTCGTAATATTGAAACGAATCGGAATTTGTTCAAATACCGCCATGCTGCTGCCGCGAAAATAATCCCCGGCCATGAACAGCAGCTCGTAGCAGCCGGGCACAAGCTCCGGCCCTTCCAGCAGCGGCGCGTCCAGCCGGCCGTCACTGTTCGTCGAAGCTTCGCGCAGCAGCGTGCCTGCTCCGTCCGCAAGGCTCCAGAGCTGCAGCTTCATGCCGGAAGCCGGCAGTCCACGAGACAGGTCCAGCACATGGGTAGTCAGCCGCCCGCTCATGCTTCCCCACCCTTTTCATTGACCAGATCATGCAGCCGGAAGCCGGTGATTGTACCAATCTCCGCAAGCGCCTGTTCCCATTCCTCCTGGAGCGTACGATTCACGCGCTCTTCGATGGCTGCAATAATGTCATCCTTGTTCTTACCACGTACAGCAAAGATAAAAGGAAAACTAAATTTCTCTGTGTACGCTGCGTTCAGCTCCGTCAACCGTGTGAACTCCTCCGGCGTCAGCCGGTCCAAGCCGGCCCCCTGCTGCTCCGCCGCCGACAGCGGGCTGACCTGCAGCCTTGTTGCCAAATCGGGGTGGGCCCGAAGCAGCTCTTCAACCTGGGAGTGTCCGGCATTTCGCGCCGCTTCGAGCATCACTCTATGCAATTGCTGAACAGAATGAAAGGGGATATGAGCGTAAGCTTTCTCGGCCACCCAAGGGGAGTGTTCGAAGATTCCTCCGAGGCTCGCCACAAATTCATCCCTGCTCATGCTGTTAATCTTATCAAGTGTCAAAAATAACGCCGGTGTTGTCATCCTCTTCCCCCTCTTTCTGTCATTCTTTTGAGCCCTTTAGAACCGCTGTTCGCGGATATAAGGGGTCCCCAGCGCTTCCGGCGTGCCGGAAGGCTTGTTGCGGTTGCGGTAACCGAGGTACATAAGAACCAGGATCGTTACAACATAAGGAATCATCTTCAGAAAATAAGGCGGGACTACACTGCCAAGCAGCTGAATGCGGAAGCCAAGCGAGTCCAGCGCTCCGAAGAAATAGGCGCAGAACAAAGCGCGCAGCGGATTCCATCTGGCGAAAATCACCAGACCGACGGCAATCCAGCCCCGCCCCGCCGTCAGCCCTTCATTCCAGGTTGGCGCATAGGCCAGCACCATATCGGCGCCCGCAAGGCCGATCAGTGCAGCACCAGCGGTTACATAGCTGTAGCGGATGAGCTGCACCCGGATACCCATAACGTCAGCCGTAGCCGGACTGTCTCCAACCGCCCGCAAATGCAAGCCCCAGGAGGTATAGTGAATCAGCAAATGCAGCACAAGCACCAGCAGCAGGCTGAACCAGGTCAAATAATCCATCCTGCCGAAAATATCACCGATAACCGGAATCGACTTCACCCAGCCCAGATCAAGCTTCGGCGAAGTGCCCGGCAGCGGAATGCCGCTGATCGACTTGCCAAGATAAGCGCTGAGGCCGCTTCCGAACAGAGTCATCGCAAGGCCCGACATCGTCTGGTTCGCCCGCAGTGTGACGCAGAGGAAGGAGTGAACCATGCCGAGCACAGCGGTGACGGCAATGGCCGCAAGCAAGGCCAGCAGCAGATTGCCGCTGCGGATGTAGACGATACAGGTCGTGACCGCCCCCATCAGCATCAGCCCCTCCGCCCCAAGCTGGATAATGCCCGCCCGTTCATTCAATATGCCTCCAAGCGTCGCCAGCAAAAGCGGCGTTCCGGCAGAAATGGCGGCTATCAATAATTGTGTTGTGAAATCCATGAGTTCTCTCCCTTCACTAAGAGGATGCTGCTACGCACTCCGGCGGATGCGGAAACGGTGGATCATCTCCCCGGCAATCAGGAAAAACAGGATGGCCCCCTGCAGCATCTCCGAAATGGACGAAGGCAGCCCGATGGTCTGCACACTGTATCCGCCGACGATCAGTCCCCCGAACAGAACGGAGGTGACAATAAGGCCGAGCGGATTCAGCTTGGCAAGCCAAGCGACAATAATGGCGGTATAGCCATAGCCCGGTGAGATTCCCTGCATCAGCTTGTGGGTGACACCGGAAACCTCGGCCATGCCCGCAATGCCGGCCAGACCACCGCTGATCAGCATGACAATAATAATATGCTTCTTGATATGAATCCCCGCATAACGGGCAGCCGTCGGGTTGGCTCCAATCAGCCGCAACTCATAACCCCAGCGGGTAAATTTAATCATCAGATAATAGATAGCCACCGCAACCAGGCCGAAGATCAGCCCGATATGCAGTCTCGTGGTCCCCAGCACCGGCAGCGACTGAGCGGCGGTGAACATAGGGGAACCCGGGAAGTTAAAGCCCTTCGGGTCTTTCCACGGCCCAAAAACCACATAATCCAATGCCAGCAGGGCCACATAATTCAGCATTAGTGAAGTAATCAGCTCATTAACGCCGAAATGCGTCCGCGGAATGGCGGTCATTAGTCCCCAGAGAGCACCGGCGGCGGTTCCGAGCACAAGCATCAGTGTAATGGACCAGAACGAAGGCAGATCAGGAAAATAAATCGTTACCGCCGTAGCCGCCATTGCCCCGACAGTAAGCTGGCCTTCCGCACCAATGTTCCAGACGGAAATCCGGTATGCGACTGCAATGCCAAGTCCGCAGAGCAGCAGCGGGATGGCCTTCACCATCGTTTCGGTGATGCCGTAAGAAGTACCAAAAGCGCCGCGGAACATTTTCTCATATACAGTGATCGGGCTCATGCCGTTGGCAGCAATAAATACAGCGCAGAGCAGAAGTGCCAGTATAATGGAAAGAATTGGCGACCACCAGGGGGAACGCGTGCGGCTGGCGTCATACTCAAGGCGCATCGGCAGCCGTCTTCCGGGTTTGGCGGGAGCGGGATGAAGCAACGCAGCATTTGCTGTATTTTTCTGGCTCATACGGCGCTAACCTCCTTGTTCCTGATCCCGGCCATCATCAGGCCGATTTGCTCCCGGTCCGCATGCTCATGGTCACTTTCCCCGATAATCGCCCCGTTATAAATCACCAGAATCCGGTCCGATAATTGCAGCAGCTCATCCAGATCCTCCGAGATCAGCAGCACCCCGCTGCCGGAGCCGCGCAGCTCCATCAGCAGCTCATGCACTCCGGCAGTAGCGCCAACATCCAGCCCCTGTGTCGGATGGACGGCAACCATCAGCTTCGGCTGATGGCTGACCTCTCGGGCGAACAGCAGCTTCTGCTGATTGCCGCCCGATAGCTGCTGCACCGGCGTATCCAGCTCCGGCGTCTTGACGTTGAAGCGCTGTACAAGCTCCTGCGACCAGGAACGGTTTTTCGCAGCCTTCAGAATGCCGAATTTGGAGTGCTCGCTGCTACGGTAGGATTTGAACAGCAGATTATCCACAGAGCCCAGCCGCCCGGCCAGACCGCTTTTCATCCGGTTCTCCGGCACGTGGGAAATTCCTGAGTCGATCGCGCCCCGTACCGAAGCTGTTTTTACTACGCTGCCGTCAAACATGATTTCGCCGTTCTTCCAGGTTCTAAGTCCTGTCAGCACTTCCGCCAGCTCCTTCTGCCCATTGCCGGCAACCCCGGCCACTCCTACAATTTCCCCTTCGCGTACGCTGAGGGACAAGCCATCCAGCGCCTTACGGCCATGATCGGCTGAAACCTCCAAATTCCTGACAATGAGCAGCGGTTCTCCTGCGGTTACTTCCCGTTCCTGGCGGGTGATCGTAACCTCCCGGCCAACCATCAGCCGGGCCAGCTCCAGCTCATCGGTCTCGGCTGTAACCAGCGTCGCAATCATTTTCCCTTTGCGCATGACGGAAATACGGTCGGAGGAGGCCATAACCTCCTTCATTTTATGCGTGGTCATAATGACCGACTTGCCGGCTTGCTTCATTACCTGCAGTGTGGCGAAGAGCTGCTCCACCTCACCCGGAGTAAGCACAGAGGTCGGCTCATCCAGAATGATGATATCCGCGCCACGGTACAGCGTCTTTACGATTTCAACGCGCTGCTGCTCGCCGACGGACAATTGCCAGACCGGACGGTCCACCGGAAACTTCAGCCCGAACCGCTCCGCCAGCGTTTCGATTTCCTTATGCTTATTTTTGATCCATTTGCTGCCCCGCCAGAAAGACGACTTTTCGCCAAGCACGATATTTTCCGCTGCCGTGAGACTTTGCACCAGTCTGAAGTTTTGAAATACCATGCCGACGCCAAGGAGTGCAGCATCTTTGGGGGAACGGATTTTCGCCGTTTTGCCGTGAAGCAGAATCTCCCCCGCGTCTGCTCTGTATACACCTGACAGCATGCTCATAACCGTGCTTTTACCTGCTCCGTTCTCACCAAGCAGCGCGTGTATCTCACCCGCATTTGCCGAAAAATCGACTTGATCGCTGGCCGTGACAGAACCGAATTTCTTCACAATCCCGCGCATTTCAACTGAATGGTCCTGCATAGGGGACGCTCCTTTCCTTCTATAATTAGTTGAACTATAGATTTTCATATTGAGGTCTGGTCGTAACTGCGTGGAATGTTTGGACTTCCGGCCGCTGTTGTCTGCAGATTTCTTGATTTATACCGCTCTTCGCGGTGGAAATCCGCAGACAAAGGCGGACGCATTCGCTCCTCCAGTTCCAAACTTCCCCTCCGTCACTTCTGCCCTTTTTATTTTTTCTTTAGTTCAACTTATCTAGTTGTAGTACGGGTGGGGAAGGTCCCGCTACGGAACCCGCCCCACCCATAAGGCCGTGCCAATATATAGTTCGGTGATTCTTTTATTTCGGGATTGTTCCTTCTATGCCTTTGGCCAGCCAGTTCATCGCCAGAACTTCCTCAAGCGTCAGCTTTTGGCCATCCTGAACCTGAACCTTGCCTTGATTATCCGAGATAGGGCCGGTGAACACATTCAGCTCTCCGCTGATAATTTTGGCTTTGGCATCTTCCACCAGCTTCTTCACATCATCAGGAACCTTGCTGCCGAATGGGGCGATATCAATCATGCCGTCCGCCATATCACCCGAATACTGTTCATTCGTCCAGGTTCCGTCCATGACCGACTTCACAGCCTTCACATAATAAGGTCCCCAGTTCCATACAGGGTTGGTCAAATAATTATCCGGTGCGTATTTGCTCATGTCGGAGTCGTTACCTCCAGCGAGAGCGCCGCGTTCCTTAGCCGCCTGCAGGGTCGCAGTTGAGTCCTGATAAGCGAGCAGCACATCCGCGCCTTTATCCAGGAGGCTGATTGCCGCCTGGCGCTCCGTTGCAGGATCATACCAGGTGTTTGTCCAGACTACACTGACCTTAACATTCGGGTTAACGCTTTGTGCGCCCAATGTGAAGGCGTTGAGGTTATAAATAACCTCGCTGATCGGGAAGGCTCCCACGTAACCAAGCTGATTGTTCTTGGTCATTTTACCGGCGGCGATACCCGCCAAGTAGCTGCCTTGATAGTTTTTGCCGAAGTAAGTGCCCATGTTAGGAGCTGTTTTGTAGCCGGAAGCATGCATGAATTTTACATTTGGAAATTTATTGGCTACGTTAAGGGTATAATCCATATACCCGAAGCTTGTTGTAAATACGATGTCGTGGGATTGCGCAAGCTCAGTGATAATGCGTTCGGCATCGGCGCTTTCCGGAACATTTTCTACGGTGTCCGCTTTAATGCCCAGCTCTTTTTCCATATACTGACGGCCTTGATCATGCTGATACGTATAACCGCCATCACCTGGAGGCCCGATGTAGACAAAAGCAACCGTCGGCTTCTTGGCTGCCGGCTCGGTTGATGCCGCCGCCTCTGTGGCTGTACCCGCATTTGACGCTGCCGGCGCTTCAGATGCTTTGGCATTTGTACCGGAATTATTGTTACCGCCGCACCCCGCCAGAACCACCGCTAACAGGAACATGAATACGAAGCTGAAAGTAACTGTCTGACCCCTTTTTTTCATAATTCTCCTCCTCCAAAAAAATCTCTCATAATAGCTGCTGCCATTAATGTATCTCTACTATACTGAGACACAGCATCCACGTAAATTTATATAACATACGTTTGTGGCGAATGATAAGAAGATCTGGTTTTTTTGTGCTTTAGGCACTAGAGTAGTTTGAATTATGCTTAAAATATGTGATATTTTCTAACACAAATTTAAGAATCAGCGAATTTCATGTCACCTTTTCAGCCCAAGAGCTGCTTTAACGATATATCCGTCTGCCTACTCTCGCTCCAGCATCTTGCGGAAAATGAACACCAGCTTCAACCGCATGAGATCATTGATTTTTTTGAAATCTACATCCAGCAGCTCGCTGAGCTTCTCGATCCGGTAGGTGGCGGTGTTGCGGTGAATGAACAGCTTTTTGGCTGTCTCGTTGACATGGCCGTCATTCTCCAGATAGACCTCCAGCGTATGCAGCATCTCCTTGATGTACTCCGGCTCCCGGCTAAGCAATCCGCGCAGGCTGCCATTGCAGTATTTCTCCATCGTTTCCGCCGGAATCTGACCGAGCAGCAGGTTCAGCTCAAGCTGACGGTAATGCACCACATTTCCGTGCGTTCCCCAATGCTGGAATGTGCCCATACATTCTTTGACCTCGCCAAAAGCCTCCTTCAGCCCTTCCGGCTTCACTTTAGTGCTGCTGATGGCCGCCCGCGGATAATATCCTTTATCGAACTTCAGATTCTGAAAACAGGCATTAATCAGCTCACGGAACAGCTCGGGGCTATGCAGACCCGCAGGAAACAGCGACACCAGGCCTTCGTCCATCATTACATGTATCGCATTCAGCTCCTGCAGCACCGGATGCTCAAGATACTCCTCCTTCAGCCGGAGCAACTCCCCCTGACGCGCTTCGCCGGCTGCTAGGGTATCGGTAAGCATCAGCTCGAAAGGCGCTTGCAGCAGCGTGACCTCCAGCTTGGCAGCAGCCTGGGCCAGCTCACTGCAGGACATTCCGCCATTCAGGCAACGCTGCAAAAGCCCGCTGAACTCCCTATGCCCGGCATGCTCGAAATAATCCTCATAACCGGAATGAATATGATAGGAAATCAGCTCGGCTCCCTGAACGAACAAACTCTCTTCCACCGGCAGCAGCAAAGGATCAATTGAACAGTATAAAAGATAACCCGAGCACTTTTCTCCCTGCAGCAGCGGGATTCGGAATCCCGCCTTGTCACCGATGCGGAAGCGTTGCTTCCGGCATTGCCAAGGCCAGCCCTCCAGCAGTTTCGGCGCCGCATTCTCCGAATTGTTAAAGACGACATCACCCCGGGCGCTGATGACCGCAAGCGGGTGATCAATCACCTCCGACACCGCTTCGAACAGCGGACGGCTGCGCCCTGAACGCAAGGCGAACCGCATCAGCTTGCGCTGCTTCTCCATGATGCTCTGCAGCACGCTGGTGCTGCGCGAAAGCTCGGCACGGAACAGCCCGTTCATCTGGTCGGAGAAGGTGAACTGGAACGGCAGCTCAATCAGCGGGAAATTCAGCGACTCCGCCTCGGCAATCAGCTTTTCCGGCACGGTGTTCCAAAAACGTCCCAGCTTGATCCCAAGCCCCGCAGAACCGCGCCGGTTCAGGGTATGCAGCAGAGCGGAGGCATCCTCCAGGCTGTCTTTGATCAAATAAGCCGTCGTCAGCAGCATTTCCCCTTCCTTGATCCAATCCGAAATGTCCGGGGCGTCCATCACATTAATAGATTTGATAATCCGGTGTTTCCCCTTAGCCCCTGCGATTAGCTTGGCTTCGGATAAAGGATACACGGACAACGCTTCTTCGACTGTAAGATGCATGCCACCCCTCCTTTTTTTCTAATGAATGTATTGATTAACCTTGAATATACTGACTTGAATGTGCTGACTTCGCGGTCTTTATGTTACTTTATGTAACATTATAGTTAAAGAGACCCTTGATGGAAAGAGAAAAGTGAAAAATCCGCTCATTTATGTAAGGTAAAATAACATATATGGCATAATCTTAACGATTGCCACTCTTAAAGCATTAGTAAATGAAGGAGGGATTCATGAAGGGATAAATTCTGAGGGCGGGGTCTGGCAGGCAAGATATGAGTTGTGCGGGTACTGCATGCAGAATGAATGGGTGATGGTGTGCGGTATTTACGTTCAGGCAGATAAAGGAGTGAAGATGTGAAACAATTACATCTAAGCAGAAACGGCTGCTCCATCCTTAAAACAGTGTAGCCGTTTTGAGTCGGAAGATTGCTGGAGTGCCTGAGTCACCTTCCCCTTGTGGGACAGCCCCAAGTGGAAAAAGGAAATTTAATTTTCTCCCCTTCCGTAAAGCAGATCAGATTTGTCCTTTGGAGTTTGGAACTAAAAGCAGCTTATCCCCAATTTTTCATACAACTTATCCACGATAGACGAAAATCATAATTCTCTAAACAAAACTCCCGTTCTCCGCAGAGCGGCGCGGAGCCGGGAGTTTTGTTATTCCATATGCTTTGCCCCGCATATTTGCCGGACCCAGGCTAGCAGGCGCAGGTCCTGCCCATGACCGCCGATCACCGACAGGCCGAGCGGCAACCCGCCGGGCCCTGTTACCGGAAGCGTAAGCTGCGGCAAGCCGGCCAGGCCGGCGATGCAGCTAAGCATCATCGCGCCGCTGCGGTTCAGCTCGAGCTGCGCCAGATCCCCGCCCCGCAGCGGCGCGGGGCCGGGGACCGTCGGGAGGACGAGGCAGCCGTCCTCTCCAAGCAACTGCCGCAGCCGGGCGGCGATTTCCGCGCGCATAACTTGCGCGCAGCGGTGATCCTGCCCGGCCAGGCTTGCCGCCCAAGCGAAGCGGGCGGCGATGTCGGGCCCGAAGAGCGGCTGCTCCCGCTCTATCCAGGCCCCGTGGGTCGCCCAAATTTCGGCGCCCTGCAGTTCACGGAAGACATTCATCCATGTCTTCAGCCCCTCCGGCGCAATCCGCGTGTCGCCGGATTGCCCTGCACCGGCCTGCAGCTTGCGCAGGCCTTGCTCCAGGCTGGCGGCGCTCTCTGCGCCCGCCAGCGCCCAGCACTCCGGCACGATGTGCAGATTGCCCATCGTGCCGTTCCCGCTGCTCGGAGCTGCCGCACCGAGCAGGACCTCGCCAGCCCGCAGCAGCAGCTCCGGGCTGTCCGCGATCCAGCCGACGGTGTCGAAGTCCGGCGCAAGCGGGATCACGCCGTCCATCTCCACCGCCCCATGCGTCGGGCGGAAGCCGTATACGCCGCAGTACGATGACGGCACACGGACCGAGCCGCCCGTATCCGTGCCCAAGGCAAAATCCACACTGCCGCCGGCCACCGCCACCGCCGAGCCGCTGGAGGAGCCGCCGGGTATGCGTCCCTCCGCACGCGGATTGACCGGTGTGCCATAATGGTGGTTCTCACCGCCGAGGCTATACATCAGCTCATCGGTGTGCGTAGCCCCCCGCAAGCCGGCTCCGGCCTGCAGCAGCCTCCGCACTACAGCCGCATGCTCCAATGCTGGCGGATGGCTGCGCAGCCAATCTGGATTACCGGCTGAAGAACGGTGCCCGGCCACCGCAAACACATCTTTAACAGCAAAGCTGAGACCATCCAGCGCTCCCCCTATCCGCAAGGCAGGGACCTCCAGCTCCGGATTAATGAACGCGCCATATGAATTAGTAAGAACCATCTTTCCCCCTCCTTCCTCCCGGACAACCGGGGAGGCTTTGTTATGTCCACTCTGCTGCTGAACCTGCTAATCCTACTTCTCATGCTGATATTAATCCTGAGTTTTTACTAACTGTGGTTCTTGTTCTTCGTGTATTCAGATCTTCACGCCTCTACGCCATCACACCTTTACGCCTTATGCCTTTATACCTTCATGGCTTCATACCTCACGCCTTCATGTCTTCACACCTTTACGTCTCCGCGCCTTCACGCCTTCACACCTTCACACCTCCGCGCCTTCACACCTCCGCGCCTTCACGCCTTCACACCTCCGCGCCTTCACACCTCCGCGCCTTCACGCCTTCACGCCTTCACGCCTTCACGCCTTCACGCCTTCACGCCTTCAGACCTCCGCGCCTTCACACCTTCACACCTTCACACCTCCGCGCCTTCACGCCTTCACACCTCCGCGCCTTCACACCTTCACACCTTCACACCTCCGCGCCTTCACACCTTCACACCTTCACGCCTTCACGCCTTCACACCTCCGCGCCTTCACGCCTTCACGCCTCCGTACCTCTACGCCTCCATGCCTTTGCACCTCCATTCCGTCAGGTTTTCAGCCCAATTGTTCTCTATGTTATTCTAGTTTTCTTGTTCTCCACATGTCCGCAGGACCGATAACTGTATTTGCTACAATTAAAAAGAGGAGAAACCACCTATTTAGGGAGATAATTGCATTTCGTACAATTACATATGGCGATTTGCTTTGTTTTGGTTAATAAAGCTTTATTTAAGTGTACGAAGTGCAAGTAACTTTGATTTTGCTCCGTTATGTTCACTTTTAATTGCACAAAATGCAATTATCCTCTTCTTCCCTCCCTCTCAACTTTTTCTACTCCTTTAACTTTTCCCACTCCTCCTACTCTTTCTACTCTTTCTGCCCTATCTACTCTTTTCACTCCTTTAACTCCTTTAACTCCTTTAACTCATTCTATTCTTTCTACCCTACAACTCTTTTTTGACTCTTCCTATTCTCTCTTCCTTTCCACTCCTCGGGCCACGCTGCTACCAACCGATAGCAGCTCCATCACAGCGCGGGTCTGTCCCGCCGCTGCGGTAGCCATTTTCGCCGATGGAAATGGCGTGCGCATGCCCTACGATTCCATCGTAGCTGCCCACCTGGCGCACCAGATGTCCAGCTTTGGCAAGCTCCTTCAGCACCTCGGGTGCTACTCTGTTCTCCACCTTCAGCTCCTGGGTCGGTTCCCCCCAGGTTCTGCCCCAGACAAAACGCGGCGCGTTCACCGCCGCCTGCGGGTCCATCCCGTAATGCAGCATCCGGGTCAGCAGCAGGCTCTGGGTCTGGGGCTGGCCTTCGCCGCCCTGCGTGCCGTAGAGATAAGCCGGCTTGCCGTCACGGCAGGCCATCGCCGGCATGAGCGTATGGAACGTACGCTTATGTGGCTCCAACGTATTCACATGCTTTGGGTCAAGCGAAAAGAACGAGCCCCGGTTCTGTAGCAGAATGCCCGTATTCCCGGCCACGACACCGGAGCCGAATTCAAAATACAGGCTTTGGATGAACGATACCGCGTTCCCCTCATCATCCACCACTGCTGCATAAGCCGTATCCCGGCCTACCGGATCACTACCCAGCGGCGCTGCCTGCGCAAGTGATATCGAAGCTGATAGCTGCTCCGCATACTGCTTATCCAGCAGGCGCTCTAGCGGTATCCTGCTGAAAGCAGGGTCGGTAAGCACCTTGTCCCGGTCGCGGAAGCTCAGCTTCAGCGCCTCTACCAGCAGATGATAATATTCATAAGAGCCATGCGCGATATCTCCAAAATTGTAGCGTTCCAGTATATTCAGCGCCATCAGCGCCGTGAAGCCCTGGGAGTTAGGCGGAACCTGATAGACCCTGTACCCATGATAGTCGGTGAACACCGGCTCCTCCCAATTCCCCTCATGATCGGCAAAATCCTCACGGGTGAGATACCCGCCTGAGGCCCGCATATAACGGCTTATTTCCCCGGCGATCTCCCCCTTATAAAAAGCATCCCGGCCGCCCTCGGCCAGGGTCCGCAGCGACGCGGCCAGCTGCTTCTGCACAAACCTGCCTCCGGCAGCGGGAACCGCGCCGCCGGGAAGATAGATCGCCGCCGCTTCAGGGGACAGCGCCGCTCCCGCAAGCACGCTGTTGCCGTACTGGTCCGGCGACAGCGGAAACCCGTCCGTACTGTAGCCGATGGCCGGCTCCAGCACCTCCGCGAGAGCCAGGCGTCCATACTCGCGCTGGACCGCCGACCAGCTATCCGCCATTCCGGGTACCGTAATGGCGCTGCGGACCCCCCGTCTCGGAATCGCCTCCTCACCGGCGTAGCAGTCACGGCGGACGGCGTAGCCCGAACGTCCGCTGCCGTTGTAAGCCCGGACGCGCCCTTCACCGGCGCTGTAAATAAGCCAAAAAGCATCGCCGCCCAGCCCTGTCATATGCGGATACACCACCGCAAGCGCAGCGCTGACCGCTACCGCCGCATCAAAAGCGTTCCCGCCCCTCTCCAAAATCCGCGCTCCAGCGGCGGAAGCCAAGTAATGGGGGCTGACCACCATCGTTTTTGTGCCGATTACAGGACCTGTCGTCATGCTACCCATCTCCCATTCCTGTCGTTCAAGTTAGTGTCATTTAACAGCACTGCCAAAACCCTTGTCAATTGCCTTCAAAGGTTTTTTGTGAGCCATGCACAAAGTTTAGATGGCCATTCTTCCGCATTGTAGCTGCAAGCCGGCCAATTGTATAAAATGGGTTGCACAACACGGCCTGCAAACTTTTGGTCTTGCATATCTGGCCATAATTGGTTAAACTAATTGTAAATTTGTCATGAAGGAGGTGTAGGAGGAATGGATCACAATCGGACCAATAGTGTTAGCAGCCGGCTGATTAATATTATGGCTGGCATCGTTCATGTAAATGCCGACAACGGGAGAAGTCTGTCCATTTACACGAATTCAATAACACTACAACATTGTGAAATGCCTTTCCTGCCTGCACTTCAACGGACCATTTAGACCGTAGAATATTTAGGCCGTGGGGAAATTTCCCTGCGGTCTTTTTGTATATTCCGAAAAGAACGAAGGCGGCGGGTAGGCATTCTTAAAAGGAGAATACCTATGATTATCTCATGCCAAAATGTTCAAAAATACCACGGTGCCCAGCTCGTCCTGAGCGACATCACCTTCGATATCCGCCAAGGGGAAAAAATCGGCCTGATCGGCCGCAACGGCTGCGGCAAAACCACCCTTTTCCACCTCCTGAACGGGGAAGAACGCCCCGACCAGGGTCAAATCTCCATCCGCAGAGGCAGCGTTGTCGGACTGCTGTCGCAGATTCAAGAGGTGGGCGACAATGAGACTGTCTATGGCGTGCTGCAGCGCAGCTTTGCCGACCCCCTCCAGTGGCAGGCGCGGCTACGGGAGCTGGAGCAGGAAATGTCCGTACCAGACGCCGGAGTGAATGAGCAGGACTGGAACAGGCTGCTTAAGGAATACGGTGTTCTGCAGGATAAATTCGAGGCAGCCGGCGGCTATGAGATTGAAGCCTCCATCCAGCGGGTAGCTGCGGGGCTGGGCATTGGAGTTAACCAGTATGACCGCCTCTTCTCCTCCCTCTCCGGCGGCGAGAAAACCAAAGTCGGCCTGGCCGAGCTGCTGCTGCGCCAGCCCGACGTTCTGCTGCTGGATGAGCCGACGAATCATCTGGATATGGCAGCCATCGAATGGCTGGAGCAGTTTTTGCAGAGCTACGACGGTACCGTACTCGCGATTTCCCATGACCGCTACTTCCTCGATGCCGTAGTGAAGAAGGTGATTGAGATCGAGGACGGAGAAGCTTTTACGTTCCACACCAATTACAGCGGCTATCAGGTCGAGAAGGAAGCAAGGCTGCTGCAGCAATTTGCCGATTATCAGGAGCAGCAGAAGAAAATCAAGCAGATGCAGGAGAGCATCAAGCGGCTGATTGAGTGGGGCAACCGCTCCAACCCGCCGAATCCTTCCTTCCATCGCCGCGCCGCCTCCATGCAGAAGGCGCTCGACCGGATGGTGAAGATCAAACGCCCGATTCTGGAGCGCAAATCTATGGATTTGCAGTTGCAGCAGGAGGACCGTTCCGGCAACCAGGTCGTCATCCTTGACCGAATCGGCAAAGCATACGGAAACCGCACGCTTTTCTCGGAAGCGAGTGACGTTCTGCGGTACGGCGAGACCACGGCGCTGATCGGCGGCAATGGCGCTGGCAAAAGTACGCTGCTGCGGATCATTCTGGGCCAGGAAACCCCGGACAGCGGCAGCTGCACCCTGGGCTCAAGAGCGGCTGTCGGCTATCTGGCACAGGAAGCCGTTCCCGAAGAGGGCGGCCAGTCGGTGCTGCGCTACTTCCGTGAGGAAGCAGGCCTGGAGGAGGGCGAGGCGCGGGGGCAGCTTGCGCGGTTTCTTTTCTACGGCAGCGACGTTTTCAAGAGCGTCGCCAATCTCTCCGGCGGAGAATGGACGCGGCTGCGGTTCGCGGTGCTGATGCACCGCCGTCCGAACCTGCTCATTCTCGATGAGCCGACCAACCATCTGGATATAGATTCCCGCGAAGCGCTCGAAGAAGCACTGGAGGAGTTCCCGGGCACCGTGCTGGCGGTATCACATGACCGTTATTTCATCAACCGCTGCTTCGGCAAGCTCTGGTCAATTGCGGATGGAAGGTTCAGCGCCTTCTCCGGGAATTACGAATATTACAAGGAAAAGCAGGCTGAGAAGATTGCCGCTGCCACTGTGCAGCAAGCTTCAAGCAACAGCGGCAAAAAGCTGGCACAGCCTGACCATGCGTTCAAGGCTAACGACAATTCTCGCCCCAAAATCCCATGGGAGGATGAGATTGCCGCAGTTGAAGATCAGCTTGCCCTCATTGATGCAGACATGGTCGATCCCGTAAGCGCCAGCGATGCAGAGAGACTTGCAGCATTGCAGCTCAGCCGGGATGCCCTGCAGGAGAAGCTGGATAACCTGTATGCCGGCTGGCTGAACGAAACAGACGACCATTAAGAAAAGGGTGAACAGAATGACAGAAAAACCGGCAATTACAGAATATTGGAACACCTACCTGAAGGATCATCCCGAAGCGGCAGATTATTATGACAGCGCCTGGGCATTTGGTGACAACCCCCGGCTGGCGGATGAACTGCTTGCACTGGTACTGAACGGAACCAAAACCGGGACGGCTATGAATTACGAGTTGAACGAGATGCGCGGAGTGCCTTTGCCTTTTATCGGCGGGCATTCTATCCTGCTGGACAGTAATGGCGAGCCGCGTGGAATCATTGAAACAACGAAGGTTGAAATTGTTCCTTTTGCCGAGGTGACTGCGGAGTTTGCCTATTCCGAAGGCGAGGATGACCGCACTCTGGAATCGTGGCGCTATGAACATGAAGCCTATTTTACTAGAGAGCTTAAGGCTTATGATAAGGAGTTTGATCCTGGAATGAGGGTGGTCTGCGAAACCTTTAGGCTGGTACACCGCAAGTAGCGTCTGGATCGGACAGCAACGATTGCGCCATCCCCAGACTATTGATTTTAAAAAGGCTGCTTCTTCATCACGAAGAGGCAGCCTTCATTGTATAGTTGCAATTAAGTGTAAGTAGTAGCTCTGCTGCAGTTTCTAATGCCAGATGCCCATAATCCAGCCGATAACCGAGATCCATAAAGGAATGCTGATGAGGATGCCCCATACCAAACCGTTGGCAATATTGCCTTCTGCAGGACGTGTGATGACTTCCTGCTTCAGTGGAAGCCTCAATTCTTCTTGTTCCATGCGATCCCCTCCTAAAATATCTTATCGTCACAGTAGAGGAAAAAATGTAGACCGCCTGACCCAAAAAGATGCATTTTCGGTAGATTTTTTAGATATAAAGGCTCAGCGGCGCTAATTTGTAAAGGCTTACATTATTGTTAATAAACAAATTTTCCCTTGAGAAAACTTATTGCTGCATAATATGCCGTTGTCTAGTCCAATATGACTGGCTTCTCAGGATTTTTTAAAAATTGAAACATCGTCAGCAGCTGTTCCCGCGTGTTGCGTTCCTCCGACAGCATCGGCAGCTCATCCTCGGCAAAAAAAGCCGCCTCGCTCGTCTCCACGCCTCCCGCCGCTTCCCCGCTTACAATCCGGCAGAGAATAAACAGCTTGTACACATGATAAGGCTCCGGCGGATGAGCATGAAACTTCTTGTCGAGCACGGCAAGCAGACGGACAGCTTCGGCCTGAAAGCCCGATTCCTCAGCAATCTCCTTGACGGCCACTTCACTGGGAGACAGCCCGATATCGGCCCAGCCTCCGGGAAGCGCCCAGTTGCCATCCAGCTTTTCACGAACAAGCAGAATCTTGTCTTCCCTGAAAATCACGCCACCGCACATCAACCTTCGGTGTAGCATAACCCTCATCTCCGGCAAAAGCCAGTCTGATCTTCTCCTTGCTCTCATACGTATAGTTCGCCAGAATATCCACACTTAGTTCCCGCAGCGCCTGATAGCGTTCGATATCGTATACATCCTTGGCATACGTAAGACCTGTCTGGGCGATCGCTTGAATTTCTTTGGCCCAGGTTAACCATTTCTGCTCCATATCTGCACCGCCCTCATTAGATATCGGCAAGCCCCAGCACCGCTTCACTCACACAGCATTAAATGACGGGAAAAAGCACCCTTCTTCGCCACACAGCGGTCAATAATGGTAAAACCCGCAGAGGAAATCATCTCATCCATTGCCTCAATCGCTACAATAACAGCCCTGTCTGCAATCCGGCGCGCATGGACCAGAATCGCGAACTGCTCCTCCGGTGTAATCCGCGAGTATAAATTGTAAGGCATGTCCACAATAGCCACATCGTAATGCTCCGTGATGTCCGCGATATCCCCAAGCGTGACTTCGCTAGTGAATCCGAAATGGGCAATATTCGTCCGCGCACCGGCAGCAATAAAGGGATTAATGTCACGGCCGACGATATCAATGCCCATCGACAGCGCCTCGACCATTACCGTACCTATGCCGCAGCAGGGATCAATGGCTTTTACGCCTGCCGGGTTTGGGACTGCCATGTTCACTGCCGCCCGGGCTACACGGGTGCTGAGTGCAATAGAATAGCTGCGCGGTTTTTTCATCTGCCGGAACCAGGTGGCCTTGTTTTTGTGATAAGCTCCGAAATACCAGCGGCCTCCCAGCGTTACAATTCCGTACACAAGCTGCGGGTGATTGACATCCGCTTCTCCCTCAATGCGCATGCCGATTTCCCGTTCGATTACCCTGCGTTCATCATACTCTATTTTTTCCGCCGGTGACAAATCATTCGTCTTGACAAAAATGACCTTGAAGGTCTGTCCCCCTACCTCCACCTGCTCGGTCTGCTTATAAATCTCTTCCAGCGTGTCCCCCGCGTACATGACATCAATGCGCTCCTTAATAAAAGGGCTGCGGCTGACCTCCACTTCACGTTCACTCCCAAATATTGCAGGCGGAATCTCCCGGCCAAAAAGACAGCGCAGCTCCATCCCGCACAAGGATAATTCATCCTCTGAGCAGGCATAGGTATATATAAAAGATGGATGCTCCACGCTTGTATTTGTATTTGAATTTGTATTTGCCAACACTATTATTCCGCCCCTATCATTTTCGCCGCTTGCGGCGGTTCTATCTGTTCTGCTGAACAATCAGCACACTTCATTTAGTAGTTCTTATACAACCCGCACAGGCAATAGTGCCTTCCAGCCGCTTAAGTAATTAAGTCTATCATGGCTATTGTTCGTAATCAATAATTCCCATTTCATTTTGATCCATCGTGGGTTCTCCAGTATAATGAAGGCATTACACTGCCAAAAAAAAGACTGGGCACACCAAGTTATGCCCATGCCGGTTTTGCGCAGCGAAACCAAGGAGGTACATATCCGCTATGTCTTACAAAGAGTATTTTCAGGCTGAGCGTGAAGCTCAGCTCGCCGAACTGAAGCAATGGCTCACCATCCCCAGCATTTCTGCCCTGTCCACCCACAAGGAAGATGTCCTGTCTGCCGCACACTGGCTGCTCGACACCTTGAAACGTGCCGGGCTGGAGAATATTGAGCTTCACCCTACCGCCGGTCATCCTGTAATCTATGCCGATTATCTTCACGCCCCCGGCAAGCCGACGATTCTGGTCTACGGCCACTATGATGTGCAGCCGGTAGATCCGCTGAATTTGTGGACAACACCTCCCTTCGAACCGGAAATCCGGGACGGCAAGCTATATGCGCGCGGGGCCACCGACGATAAAGGCCAGGTGTTCATGCACATCAAAGCGATTGAAGCCATCCTCAAACAAGAAGGCACGCTGCCAGTCAATATCAAACTGTGTATCGAAGGTGAAGAGGAGGTCGGCAGCATCCATTTGCCGCCGTTCCTCGAAGCAAGCAAGGACAAGCTCGCCGCAGATGCCGTGCTTGTCTCGGATACTTCCCTGCTGGAGCGCGGACGTCCTGCGATCTGCACCGGGCTTCGCGGCCTCTGCTCGCTTGAGGTCAGCGTGAATACCGCTCTAACAGACCTGCATTCCGGCTCCTACGGCGGCGGTGTACCGAACGCACTGCATGCACTCGTCTCCTTGCTGAGCTCGCTTCATGATGACAAGGGCCGCGTTGCTGTAGAGGGCTTCTATGATGGTGTTCCTGAGCTTTCACCGCTGCTGCGTGAAGAATTTGCCAAGCAGGGCGTTGACGAGGATAAAATCAGAACAGCACTCGGCCTGGAACAGTTGTATGGCGAAGAAGGCTTCAGCTTCGTAGAACGTGTAGGCGCCCGGCCAACCCTTGAGCTGAATGGTGTCTACGGCGGTTTCCAGGGTGAAGGCAGCAAGACCGTCATTCCTAAGGAAGCTCACGCCAAAATCACCTGCCGCCTTGTCGGCGACCAGGACCCGCAGCATATTCTTGACGTCGTAGAAGCCCACCTTAAGGCCAACATTCAGGCTGGAGCCAAGGTGCAGGTGAAGCAGATGGAGAAAGCGCGCGCCTTCAACATTGACCCTACGAATCCAATCCTGCAGACGGCTGCCGACGCTTACGGCAAAGTATACGGCACTCGCGCCCTCTTCACCAAAGACGGCGGCTCCATTCCGATCATGGAGAGCTTCGCCCGCATCCTGAAAGCGCCTGTTGTCCTGATGGGCTTTGGTCTGGATGATGAGAATCTGCATGCCCCGGATGAGCACTTCAATCTGGAGAATTTCGACAAGGGCCTTCTGACCATAGTCGAGTTCCTGAAGACTGTTTAACAACTAAACTCGTTGTACAGCAAAAGCCAGGTCCCCGCACTGCATGCGGAGGACCTGGCTTTTTAAAGTTGCCCCATAAACTGCCCCATGAATTAAAGGTAGTCAGCCGTTTGTCAAAAAATACGCAAATAAAAAACCCTTGCATAACAAGGATTTCGAAATTTGAAGTATGGAGCGGGTGATGGGAATCGAACCCACGCTATCAGCTTGGAAGGCTGAAGTTCTACCATTGAACTACACCCGCGGACCGAAATTGAAGACAAAAAATATTATAGCATTACTTAGAACAAATTGCAACCCTGTTGACTGATCAAATCTGTTATGACAATATTCCCAGCGAAGGCTTCAGAAAAAACAATTCGAATTCCGCAGCCTTAACGGGCTTGCTGAACAAGTAACCCTGTGCCTCATGGCAATGCTGCTGGCGCAAAAAATGCAGTTGGTCCTTATTCTCAACCCCTTCAGCCGTTACCTTCAGCTTCAGGTGATGAGCCATAGACGTAATAGTGGATACAATCGCCGCGTTATTGCTGTCCTCCATAACTTCCGAGACGAAGGAACGGTCAATCTTCAGCCGGTCAATCGGCATATTCTTCAGGTAATGCAGGGAACTGTAGCCTGTCCCGAAATCGTCTATGCTGATGAATACACCAAGCTTCTTCAAGCGGTTAAGCTGGTCAAAGGCAGTTTCTTTATCCAGAGTCATGCTCTCTGTAATTTCCAGGTCAACATAACCCGGGTCCAGCCCGATATCCTTCAGAATGGTGCCAATCTTCCCGGCCAGATTCGGCTGCAGAAATTGGCGCATGGACAGGTTGATCGAAACGCACATTGGCCGATAACCGGCGTCCTGCCATATTTTATTTTGCAGACATGCCGTTTTGAGCACCCATTCCCCGATCGGAACAATCAGCCCGCTCTCTTCGGCAATCGGTATGAAATCAACCGGCGACACCAGCCCGCGCTTGGGATGATTCCAGCGAAGCAGCGCTTCCATCCCGACAATTTCCTCTGTCTCAAGCTGTACCTGCGGCTGATAGACGAGGTAGAATTCATCGCGCTCTATCGCCCGGCGCAAATCATTCTCCAGCTTCAGCCGCTCTTTTGCTTTCATCTGCATGGCAGGTACATACCGGCGGATGTCCACCCCCTGCTCCTTGGCATTATGAACAGCGGTATCGGCATTCTGAATCAGTTGTTCTGCGGTATTCCCATCACCGGGATAAATGCTCATTCCCAGGCTGAGTGAAATGTGATACTCTCCTGATTCCAGTTGCACCGGCGTTTCGAATAGCTTCAGAAGCTCACCTGCGCGAATCAGGCAGTCCTCCACCCCCGTCACATCTGTCATAAGAAAAGCAAATTCATCCGCTCCCATACTGTACAGCTCTTCACTCGCCTTCGCTTCATTTCCGATCCGCTGCGATACCAGCTGAAGCAGAAGATCACCGGCATAATGGCCGAGCGAGTCGTTAATATTCTTGAAATGATTAATATTCATTATAGCCAGTGCGGAGAATTTGGGACCCTTATTCTGTCCGCTCTGAATCACAATTTCTTCTACGCGCTGCATCAGCCGCCGTCTGTTGGGAAGACCGGTCAGATCATCGTGGTATGCCAAATAATTAATCCGGGCCTCGGCCTGCTGATTTTCCTGAAAGGGCTCTTCAATTGTCAGCCGGTAGACGCCCGTAAGCAGCAAATAATAAGCCACACCAGTGCTAAGCATTCCAAAAAGATAATCCATATCGCCGATGCTTAGCGGGTTCATAAAGAACACCTGGCCAAGAGCGAAAAAGATCAGCGCGCGGATAATAATGAGCATAGAAGCGGACTTTTCGGCTTTACCCGGATAAAGGATAATACCCACAGTGAATAAATATACAAACAGCACACCAAGATCCAGTATATGCTGCAGTGCGTTAACCCAAGAATAACCTGTCAGCTCCGGAGTAACCGTCTGACCAAAAGTAAACAACGCCAGAGCGAGCACAGTCAGCACAAATGATATTTTGAATACATTCCTTTTGCCTGAGGCTGCTATTGGCTGGTCTTCCCTGCTGAATATGAACAGAATACCCAGTGCGCTGGCCAGTCGCGAGAATGTAAGCAGCCACATGGATTGTTCTGTATTAATATAGGAAGATATTTCTGCAATGCCGACAAAGCTTAGAGTGTGTATGAAATCAAAGATGCATACTCCCAAAAAGAGAGCGGAGGTGTATAGTCTTGCCTTGGATAGACGATCAGCGAAGAACAGCCAGCCCTGGGCAAAAATCGCAAAGCCAAAAGCGGCATTGCAGCAGCCCGTTATTAAATAGAGCATGGATAGCAAGTCCTTATCTTCTACATTACTAAGCGGCACACGAAAAATTTGAATCAGAAGGAACAGCACGGCCCCTATAATCGCCGCATGAATGGTCTTTCTCTCTTCTTGTCTCATAGGTCCCTCGCGTCTGAAAATGATATCTATAATAAGTCAATGGATATATTTACGTCCTATGTATAAATATCGGCTGAATAGCTCCGTAAAGTTACATTCCAGAAAAAAAGCACTTCCCCCTATTTTAGAGTTCAGTGCTTCTCCTTGAAGCCTTCTATTTATCTCCAAAATTCACTTCAGGCGTTGTGAGCTTATCATAGAAATCAACCGCTTTGTCTTTATCTTCGGATGACCGCAGCGCCATCGCGGAGCGCGGGTGCTCATCGAGCGTGCCAGTAATCATATAAGGAATAATGTAACCCCATTCTTCCTTCTCCCGCAAAGGAATCATCAGCCGCTCTACGATATCAAGCACAGGGCGGAGCGAATAATTGGTGTTCTTCAAATGGGTAACCAGCAGCTCGGTAGGGCAGTTGCCGGCTGCGCGCCCCATGCCGTAACAGGAAGCATCCAGCAGCTCTACACCCTTCTCGGCAGCAACAAGTGTATTGGAGAAGGCCAATTGCAGGTTATTGTGGGTATGTACGCCCAACCGTTTATTTGGCAAATGCGTTTTGAACTTTTCAACCAGATAATGAATGTCTTTGTGGTCCAGACTGCCATAAGAATCTACAATATACACAACATCAACAACACTCTCGCGGATCTGGTCAAAGGCTTCCAGCAATTCGTTCTCCATGACATTCGACAAAGCCATAATATTAATCGTTGTCTCATATCCTAGATCATGGAAGGTCTGTACCAGCTGCAGCGCCTTGTCCACATCCTTGCTGTAGCAGGCCACGCGGATCAGGTCCAGCATGCTCTCACTGCGGGGCAGGATGTCATTCTCATCCACACGGCCAATATCTACGAGCGCGGACAGCTTGGTGCGCCCCTTCTGGGGAATAACTTTTCTCAGAAAATCATCGTTCAGAAAACGCCACGGGCCGGCTCCCTCCGCTCCTTTGAGCAGTTTGGGTGAGTTTTTATAACCGATCTCCATATAATCAACACCGGCTTCATTCAGACCGGCATACAAATTCTGTACAAATTCAACACTAAAATCCCAGTTGTTCACCAGTCCCCCATCGCGAATGGTGCAATCGACAATTTTGCTAGCATTACTCTTCACAATTATGTTCTCCCTTCAATTATATCCCTCATTATTGCCGCTGGCTTGGACTTACTATGCAGCCATTATCGTTCAATCATACTTAGCAAAGAATAAATTGTAAAGAAAATTTGAGTTCCTTTTCATATACCTTTTTATGATAGCAGCACAATGACAAAAATCACAGTAAAATTGACAGTAAAATGCTACATTACAAGAAAACAATTGAGATTGATTATCAGTCTCTCTCGGAGGGATTAACATGGCTTCAACATCCTGCTCCCTATTGCGCTTACAACCGGGCTCAACTGGCTCCATCCATAGAATAGAAGGAATGAACCCCATTTTGCGGCGCCGTCTGGCTGATCTTGGGGTGTCTGAAGGCGTCATGATCCGTTTGAAAGGAAAGGGCCCTTTTCTGGGTCCCGTTACTCTGGAATGCAACGGTCAATTGTTCGCCATCCGCCGGAAGGAAGCTTCCATGATTGAGGTGAACGTTTCATGAGTTCAATAGCACTTGTAGGAAATCCGAATACTGGCAAGACATCGCTTTTTAATACGCTGACTTCTTCCTATGAATATGTAGGCAACTGGGCGGGAGTAACCGTAGAGAAGAAAGTCGGAAGCCTGAAAAACGGGGCAGGCAAGCTGATCGACTTACCCGGAATTTATTCTCTTCACCCCCTCTCCCGTGATGAAGGCGTCGCCACGCAATATCTCGTTGAGGAATCCCCTGAAGCTCTCATTAACATTGTAGATGCTTCACAGCTTGAACGTAATCTGCTGCTCACACTGCAACTGCTGGAATATGGTAAGCCTACTATTCTAGGAATGAATATGGTCGACGTCGCCAAGGCGCGCGGGATTTCTGTCAACTATGAAATGCTGCAGTCCCGCCTCGGCATTACCGTACTGCCGCTGGTTGCCAGAACCGGCAAAGGCAGCGGACAGGTACTCAGCGTTCTTGAGAAAACCTCAGCAATTCCTCCGGTAACCTTCAGACTGGACTACGGCGATCTAGCCGAGCAAGCAATCTCTTCCATTGAAAAGGAATTGAAGCATATCCCGGGACTGCCTAACCTTCGCTGGGTCGCCCTGCAACTGATGGAGCAGAATCCGGTCGTACTTGAGCTGCTGAAGAAGAGCATGGATACAGCCCGCTTGATGGCTATCTGCGATAGCTGCCAAGACGAGCTGCAGAGTAAGAAGCTGGCGCTGACGCTCCCTCAATGGATTCGTTCCATCCGTATGGACTACATCCGCTCCTTGTGTGCAGCAGCGATGGATACCACGGCGCAGAAGCCGCATAATTTGACGGAAAGACTGGACTCGATTCTAACTCACCGTTTCCTCGGACTGCCGCTGTTCATCGTCTTCATGTATGCAATGTTCAAGACAACCTTTGATTGGGTGGGCGGTCCCTTATCGGACATTTTGGACGGGTGGATTTCCGGACCTATCAGCGATGGGGCCAACTCCCTGCTTGAGACGATAGGGGCATCGGGCTTCACACATGCACTTATCGTTGACGGAATTATCAGCGGTGTAGGCGGGGTATTAGTGTTCATTCCGCAAATCTTTATTCTTTTCCTGATGATCTCCTTCCTGGAGGATTCCGGGTACATGGCACGTGTCTGCCTGCTGATGGACAGCACTATGGAGCGTATGGGCCTTAATGGTAAAGCATTTATTCCTTTCATTATCGGTTTTGGCTGCAACGTGCCGGCAATTATGGCCGCGCGCAGTATTGAACAGCCTAAAGACCGGATGCTGACGACACTTCTCCTGCCGCTCATGTCCTGCTCCGCCCGGCTTCCGGTCTATTTGCTGTTCGCGGCTGTCTTTTTCCCCGCCCAGCAGGCCACCGCAGTTCTGGCGATGTATGTTCTGGGTGTTGTATTCGCACTGCTTCTGTGCAAATTGTTCTCCAAGCATCTGTTCAAGAACGAGTCCTCTGTCTTCATCATCGAGTTGCCTCCTTACCGGATGCCACAGCTTAAAACACTGGGACGCAGCACTTGGGAAAAAGGAAAAGGCTTCCTGCGCAAGGCAGGGACAATTATTCTTGCAGGTTCGGTTATCATCTGGCTGATGACCTATGCCGGTCCTTCCGGATTTGGCGTGGAGATGGATAACAGCTTTTTGGCAAAATTCGGCGGTATGATTGCTCCTCTGCTGCATCCGCTCGGATTCGGAACCTGGCAGGCCGGCTCAACGCTGGTTCCCGGCTTCCTCGCCAAAGAGGTGGTAGTGTCCACCATGAATATTATCTATCATGCACCGGATACCGCCGGACTGGAGGGCCAGATCGCCCAGGTCTTCACTCCGCTCAGCTCAATCAGCTTCATGGCCTTTATCCTGCTCTATACCCCTTGTCTGGCTACTGTAGGGGTTATTAAGAAGGAAACCGCCTCCTGGAAATGGACCTTCTTCTCGATTGGATACTCTGTAGTGCTGGCTTATTGCGTTGCATTGGTTATTTTTCAAGGCGGCAGATTGCTCGGATGGTCGTAAGTCTGGCAAGGTCAATATTTTCTGAGAAAGCGGGGCACTGCAATGATTATAAATATTTTGATTATCGGTCTTATATTCGGATACTCCGGCTGGATGCTTTACCGTCATGTGCAAAAGGGCAAGGAAGGGGCCTGCGCCGGCTGCGACAAAAGCAAAACCTGTGCGGCAGCATCGCTTGATTCTCCACTCTCCTGCTGCGGAAGCCCGGTAGATGCCAAGCATTCAGCCAAAGCCTAAAATGCTGGTATGTGAGTAAATTCGGTTAAGAACCTTGGGATGCGGGTATGTTAGTTATAAGCAACTTACAGCCAGATCATACCGAGGAGGACATACATGTGAATACCAAAAGGACGTTATTAACTACAGCAGTGCTGGGAGCGGCCTATTTACTGAGAAACAAGGATGCGCGTAACAAGCTTATGAACGGCATTCAGTCCGTCACTTCTCAAATACGAGCCAGAAAGAACAGTTAGTGTGTGAAGCATATGGATTATTATTTTTAAAAAAAAGCCGCAAGGCCCGGGAAACCGGGTGCCTTGCGGCTTTTGCTGTAGTATCCTTGTAAATGCTCAATGCTTAGCTTCTTCGCCGGAACCTAGCTGCAGCAAATATTGCAAAAGCGTGCGCACCATTACGCCGGTTGCTCCCTTGGGATTAACTCCGCGTTCCTTGGAGAGAAATGCCGTTCCGGCGATGTCCAGGTGAATCCAGGGCAACCCTTCAGCGAACTCACCGATGAACAGCCCTGCCGTTGTAGCTCCGCCGTATCTTCCGGCAGCATTGCGGATATCCGCCACCTCGCTTCTCAGCATCTCACGGAACTCAGGATATACCGGCAATTGCCATACCCTCTCTCCAGAGCGCCTGGAAGCTGCCAAGAACGCCTCCATAAACAGTTCATCGTTAGTAACCGCTCCAGTTGCTATATCCCCCAGAGTAGACAACACAGCGGCTGTCAGCGTCGCCACATCAATAATTCGTTCAGCCCCCCATTCCAGGGCATAAGTGAGCGCATCCCCCAGCACAATCCGGCCTTCGGCATCGGTATTCAATATTTCTATGGTTCTGCCGCTTAACGAGGTGACAATATCTCCAGGCTTGAAGGCATTGGCCGCAGGCATATTTTCGGCGGAAGGAATCACCATCACGACATTAATCCTCGGCCGTAAAGTACCAAGTGCCTCCATGACGCTAAGCACAGCCGCCGCACCACCCATATCACTGATCATGTTCTCCATGCCTGGCGCTCTTTTCAGGGAAATTCCGCCCGTATCGAAGGTTATGCCTTTGCCAACAATTCCGGTAACGTTCTCCCACTGGCTGGTCCCCTGATAGCGGATCACGATCATCCTCGGAGGGTGGACACTTCCTTTGCCGACAGCCAGCAAACCGCCCATGCCCTTTTGTTCAATTTCCCGTTCGTCCAGTACCTCTGCCGGAAATCCATGACGCTCTGCAATCTCAATAGCTGCTGCGGCAAGCGCTGAAGGCGTTAGCTGATTGCCTGGAAGATTAGTGAGATTACGGGCAAAATTCGTGGCTTCGCCAAACGTTAACCCCCGCATGATCCCTTGATTCCAATCCGTTGTCTCAGCCGCTTCTGCTTTCCGCTCCATATGAAATATAACGGAATCTAAGCCAGTGTAAAGCGGCTGCTCCCGCTTATAGTGTGTTCGCCGGTACGCACCCAGAACGAGCCCCTCCGCGAGTGCTTGCGCGGTCTCTTCAGCCCCTTCAGCCGACAGCAAATTCAAGCTATCCGCAACTTGGATGATTAATCTGTCTGCCTTCAGCTTATGAGCAGCACGGACGATTTGAACGGCCAGCAGGCGCAGCTCCTCCGCTCCCAGCAGCCCGTTTCCGCTTCCCGCCAGAATAACGACGGGAAATTCAGTCTGCTCTCCTGACCCTACTGGTAGAACGTAAATTTGATTCAATTTGCCGTTAAAAAGCCCGGTCTTAGCTAATAGGCCCACGCTTTTTTTCCATTCCCCGGCGAAGCTCCCGGCTTCAATCTCAGCTTCAGCCACAATAATACACAGCGCATCTCCCTCAAGTCCCGAAGACGGGCTGCCGCTGCTCCACTCAATCTTGATAGAAATCCCTCCAAGCTGTTGTCCGATAATTAGTCCACATTCATTAACGCAGCAAGGCTGATCTCCCGCACCAGACGCGCATCGCAGGAATCAGCCTCTTTTGAACTTTATTATATCTCAGTATGTCAAGAATTACTGAATCAGCGGCAAAGAAATAACAAAACGTGTGCCTTCGTTAACCCTGCTGCTAACGGAAATGTAGCCGCCATGATTCTTGATGATCTTTTCGCTGACGGATAATCCCAGCCCTGTCCCATTCTCCTTCGTCGTGAAAAAAGGATTAAACAACCTGTCCAAGGTGCAAATATCCATGCCTTTACCGTTGTCGGAAATAAAAATACGAACCTCGGCGCCTTCTCTTCGCGCTCCGACCTCGATTTTGCCAACCGAATCATCGACCTTTTCAGTAATCGCTTCCATTGCATTTCTTATCATGTTAAGGACGACTTGCTTCATCTGTTTGATGTCGCCGGATATAATCATGTCCCCCTGAAGCGGATGGAGATTGATCTCACAGCCCTTCATCAAGGCTTCGCTTTCTGTCAGCAGAACCACCTCTTTGAGCAGCGCAGCCACCGGAATCATCGCGACCTGCGGTACCGAAGGCTTGGAGGAGGTCAGAAACTCATGAATAATATCATTCGCCCGGTCAATCTCGGCGAGAATAATCTTTGCATACTCCTCTTTGCCCAGCAGGTGAAGATGGGGGTGGAGCAATTGAATAAATCCCCGAATCGCGGTGAGCGGATTGCGGATTTCATGGGCGATTGAAGCAGATAATTTGCCCAGCATAGCCAAGCTGTCATTCTGGTAGGCCGTTTGCTCAATCAGCTTGTAGTCAGAAATTTCTTTGAAGGTGAACAAGGCGCCGCCCTTCATCTGCTCCCCGCTGCACAGAGACACCCTCCAATAACGCCCGTATTCATCTACAAACTCATAGCCCGGCTTTCCCAGCTTTATCATTTCATGGTATCCGCGAAGCAACAGCTTCTTCTTAAAACGGCTTAACTGAATATTGGATAACAAATGAACCATAGTGCAGCCCAGGACAGAATGAAGGTTCAGTTCAAGTATGCTGTACATCTGCTTGTTCATGAATGTAAGAATACCATCTTCATCAAAAAGCATAATCCCACTGTCAATGTGTTCCAGTACATCCTCGTATGTAGTGTTCATCGGTCCAGATTGAAACGTTCTTGCCGGCAAAAGCAAGCTTTCCTGATATTGGCTTATCACGATACGAAGTTCCCCCTTTACTGCAATTGACGAAGACGCTAAGCGACATCAAATTACTATGTATTTGAGTATATGACGAAGTCGCCAGAACATTCGGAAATCGTATTATTTTATCCAACCGTTTCAACTATATTCCAATCATATCCAAGAGAAGAAGACAACGCAACAAGAGAAACTGTCGAATCACAAAAATATCCATAAAATGATTCTAAAGACACATATTTTATCGAGGCAAAGCGACTCCTCATCGCAGAAACACTTCCGAAAACACCCTTAAATCGAAAAAAAAGAGCCCCCGCGGCTGCGAAGACTCCTATGATGTAACACTCAAGACAGCGCCGCTGATTAGTGCGTCGTGTCTCAAGCTTTTTGCTGCAGGCGATGACGCCGCTGACTCATTACTGCCAGACGTTTCTTCAGCTCACGTTCCCATTTAGTATCCTCGATCTGTTTGGCGACAGCCAGCAGGTCCAGCGCCATATCAATCTGGCTGCGCACAATGCTCAGCGGATCTTCGCTCTCCACATTGATGACATTCTCGAATATCGCTTCCTCTTCTTCCATCACGTAGTCCTGAAAATCAACATCCGTAACGCCGTCGCCATGCGCATATTCCGCCAAAATTTCATATTCGTTTTCGACCTTATAATGCACCTCTACCCGGTGGCAGACCGGACAAAAAAGCAGGGGAACATTATGGACTTGCGTGCGATAATGCTTTAGGGTTCCCTTCGTTCCAACCATACTCGCTCCACAGCAAAAGCTCATTTTTGTTCACCCTCCTTGGTAATTTACATTGTCTTCATATTATTGTATTACAAAATGGCAGTGGAGATTCCTCTCCCCGAAGCTATATGCCCACCCTCAAACGGAATTTCCGCACCTATGGAAGGTTTGGAGCAAAAAACCCCCTTGCCGGGAATGACTCCCGCAAGGAGGTTCTCTTAGTATATCAAGGATCGCGGCTTATGATTCGCCGGACTTACAGGTTCTTGTCACCCGGTTTCCAGTTCATAGCGCACAGTCCGCCTGATTGCAGGGCTTGCAGTACACGAAGCGTTTCTTCTACGCTGCGGCCTACATCATTGTGGTTAACCACTTGATATTTCAGTTCACCGTCAGGATCAATGATGAACAATCCGCGAAGTGCCACGCCTTCTTCTTCAATCAGGACACCGTAATCACTGGCTACCTTCTTCGTAATATCAGACGCCAGCGGGAAGTTGATCGCTCCCAGACCATTCGACTCCTTAGGTGTAGTAATCCATGCCTTGTGGCTGTGGACCGAGTCGATGCTCACACCGAGAATTTCAGTATCGAGTGCTGCGAATTCAGATGCTGCTTCGCTAAGTGCTGTAATTTCCGTAGGACATACGAATGTAAAGTCAAGCGGATAAAAGAAGAATACAAGCCATTTGCCGCGATAGTCGGACAAGCTCACCTTACCAAAATCTTTGCCGTCGCCCGTTACGGTTTCCATTGTGAAATCCGGGGCTGGTTTACCTACCAAACGTTCTGCCATTGCTTAAATCCTCCTTTGAATTATGTAAGAAAAACAATTGTCAGGATACAACTTCCGGCGCAATATGCTTTTCTTGATCGGATGAGTTGGTTGCTGTCTTGCTTATGACCAAATGGTATCATCGTACAAAAATAAAGTCAATATTACACTCATTACTTTTTTATAATTATTATAAATAAGCAACTTTTTGTGAAGTTTTTTGTTTTTCTGCTTCAAAGGAGGATTCTTGTGGTTATAATTTTAGGCTTTGCGGATCGCCGCTACAATGAGATCGCCCATCTCCGATGTGCTGATGGCCTTGCTCTTGTCTACAGCGATATCGCTCGTACGGTGTCCGGCATCCAGCACCTCAGCTACAGCGGCCTCAATGGCAGCGGCAGCAGCCTCATAGCCGAAGGTCAAACGGAACATCAGGGCTAGCGACAGAATCGTAGCAATCGGGTTGGCCAGACCTTGTCCGGCAATGTCAGGCGCAGAGCCGTGCACCGGCTCATACAGGCCGTAGCTGCCTTCTCCCAGCGAAGCTGAAGCCAGCATGCCGATTGATCCGGTCAGCATCGCCGCTTCATCGCTCAGAATGTCGCCGAACATGTTCTCGGTAACGATGACATCAAAGCTCGAAGGACGGCGCAGCAATTGCATTGCACAGTTGTCGACGAGCACATGCTCGAGCTCAACCTGCGGATATTCCGGGGCAATCCGGTTCACAACCTCACGCCAGAGACGGGAGGTCTCCAGAACATTTGCTTTATCGACACTTGCCAGCTTGTTGCGGCGTTTGCCGGCAATTTCAAAGGCTTGGCGCACAATACGCTCTACTTCCGCTACATTATATACGCAAGTATCCACTGCTTCTTCACCGAACTCACCCTGGCGGCGCAGCTTCTCGCCGAAATAAATGCCGCCGGTCAATTCGCGCACAACCATAAGGTCCGTGCCTTCCAGCACTTCCGGCTTCAGCGTGGATGCATCCTTCAGGCAGTCAAAAACAACGGCTGGACGCAGATTGGAGAAGAGTCCCAGCGCCTTGCGGATACCCAGCAGCCCGGTTTCCGGGCGCAGCTCCTTGGGATTGTTATCCCATTTCGGTCCGCCAACCGCTCCAAGCAGTACAGCATCTGCACTGCGGCAGATGTCCAGTGTATCCTCAGGCAGCGGTGTTCCCCGTTCATCAATGGCGATTCCGCCAAACAGCGCCTCCTCGGTTTCAAAGGCGTAGCCGAACAGCTCTTCTGTTTTTTTCAATACTTTCAGTGTTTCTGCCACAACTTCAGGTCCGATACCGTCCCCGGCAATTACGGCGATTTTTTTGACCTCGCTCATTCCTGTCACTCCTCTGATGTTCTGCGGATCGCAGACATAGTTCTTCTGTATATTGTTGTATCATAACCGCGTCCAAAGGACAAAGATATAGATTCTATTGAAGTGATAGCTTTTAACTATAAGCTGATAACGATTGAATCAGAAGGTGGATTGTTCCGAATAGAAAAAGAGCCGTCAAGGAGATTATTCTCCTTGCAGCTCTTCTGATGCTGGAACAGCCTCAGAACGAATTAGCCTCAGTAACCTGCGTATTCTTCCTCAAAGCTGCCGAAGTCTCCTCTTCCCCAGCCGGGGCTGAGTTTTTGATAAAGAATGCAAGCAGCAAGCCCACTATCCCAATACCAACAATTACAAGATACGCATCATTAATTCCCTGAATTGTTGCATGCATGATCAGGCTCTCCTTAGATGAGTTCGCAGCTGCGCCGGAGGCCAGCATATCCTGCATATGACTTTTCGTACTGGATGTCATGACAGTGACTAGCAAAGACGTGCCAATGGCACCGGCTACTTGCTTGATGGTGTTGGAAATGGCTGTTCCGTGCGCATTCAGGCTGGCAGGAAGCTGATTGAGGCCTGTGGTTGTGATCGGCATCAGAAACAGAGCCATCCCAAGACGGCGTCCCGTAGACATCAACAGCAAATACGTATAGCTCGTTGAATCCGAGAGGTTGACGAACCCTAATGTCGTTAAGATCGTAATCGCCATACCGATGACAGACAGCCATTTTGCGCCAAACCGGTCGAAAAGCTTGCCAGCCACTGGCATCATTACACCCATTAGGAGCGCACCGGGCAACATGAGCACCCCGGATTCTAAAGCCGTGTATCCTCTGACATTCTGCAAATACAGCGGAAGCAGCATCATATCTGCATACATTACCATCGTAACCGCGATATTAATAATGGTCGTCAAAGTGAACATGTTATATTTGAATGCTCTAAGGTCGAGAAGCGGGCTTTTGGAGCGCAACTGCTGTACCGTGAATACGGCCAGAGAGATAACGCCTACCGCAAGTGACACTATCACTTCCGCACTTGACCAGCCCTTGCTCCCGGCTCTGCTGAAGCCATACAGTAAAGTGCCGAATCCGATGGTTGAGAGAATGACTCCCATAATGTCCAGTTTGGGAAAGATTCGCTCAGTAACATTTTTC
The DNA here is from genome assembly GCF_056120445.1 of Paenibacillus sp. sgz302115. NCBI lineage: Bacteria > Bacillati > Bacillota > Bacilli > Caryophanales > Paenibacillaceae > Paenibacillus > Paenibacillus sp. sgz302115. The sequence continues at coordinate 39,352 of NZ_JBVYOK010000003.1, read as the reverse complement.
AGATAGAAATGGGCAATAGCAATAACTAAAACGACAACCGGAATCATTCCTTCGAACATTGTGCGCCAGCTATAATGCTCCATGACATAACCTGCAACCGTAGGACCGATAGCCGGAGCAAAAATAATCGCCAAACCGACGATCCCCATTGCGACACCCCGTTTTTCCCGGGGGAAGATGGTCAGAATCACATTCATCAGCAGCGGCATAATAACCCCCGCACCTACCGCTTGAATCATCCGTCCTGCCAGCAGAAGCTCAAAGGAGTTAGCAAATGCGGAAAGAACCGTACCTCCGAGGAAAACAACCATTGAGGCCTGAAACAGCTCGCCGGTTGTAAAACGCTGCATAAGATAGGCTGTAATCGGAATAAGCACTCCATTAACCAGCATGTAGCCTGTAGTCAGCCATTGAGCCGTAGACGCCTGAATGGAGAATTCCCCCATCAATACCGGGAGGGCAACGCTCATGATGGTCTGATTCAGAACGGCGATGAACGCCCCCAATATCAGGACAAACAATAAGGGTCCTTTCTTAATAGAACTGCTGTCAAAACCTGCTGCACTCATTTTACTCAATCCTTTCACATTTTACATTCCATTTAATAAACAGAGTGTTGTATAGTTAACTAATGTAAAGGATTATAAGTTCTTCACTTCGACTGTGCAATCAACAGTATTTTGCTAAATGTTTATTAGTTTACAGGAATCAAAAATTCGTGGTCTATCAGGAACTTAAACGACAGTTTGGTGCGAATTTGTAGTGTACATTTTAATTTGGAAGGATTAGGTTCCCATGTCAAAACCTCTACCAAGAACAGATCCGCGCGTATTGCGTACCCGTAAATTAATCCAGGATGCTTTTGTCGAGCTGCTTCAAGAAACGGATATAGAAAAAATCACGGTCAACCGTATCGCAGAACGCGCTACCATCAATCGTGTCACCTTCTATCTTCATTACAAGGACATCCCGGACATGCTGGAAAAGATGGCGGATGAGATGATCAGCGACTTCACTGCCCTTCTGGAGAAAGCTCCAGAGCATAGCGGCTCCAAAGACGGGCATTGGGCCATATTTGTTCAAATCCTCGAATTAATTGCGGATCGTTCGAACCTCTATAAAGTGCTGCTCGGTTCCAGGCGGCTGCCGGTATTTACAGAACGCCTTACTCTTCTGATTGTTGATTTTATCAAGTCACGAGTCCTGAACTCTTCGTCCAGCGAATCTCCAGTCAATGTTCCGGCGGATATCCTTGCCTGGTACGGTTCCTCCGCCTTCATCGGTACGATTGTTTTCTGGCTTCGCAACGATATGCCTTATACACCGTCCTATCTCGTCAATCAATTGTCGTTATTGGCTCCATTTGCTTCAAGTCCGTCAAGCCCATAAAGTGAAACCTCCTCCGCTGATTTGCTCTTGTTTCTTCAGTTGTTTACAATTAGTATGCAATAGTTAATTTAAGGATAGGCCATTACAATTTAGAGGAGTGATTGTGAGGTGCAATACGCAAAGCTTGGCAAATCCGGTATGAAGGTCAGCCGTCTCTGTCTGGGAACGATGAATTTCGGCCCGATTACAGACGAGAAAGAAGCCTTCCGCATTATGGACGCTGCGCTGGAGGCTGGAATCAATTTTTTTGATACCGCTAACATCTACGGCTGGGGAGAAAATTCCGGGCTCACGGAGACGATTATCGGCCGCTGGTTCAAGCAAGGCGGCGGACGGCGGGAAAAGGTTGTGCTGGCCACCAAGGTCTACGGCGCCATGAGCGATAAGCTTGACGGCCCCAATGATGAGCGCGGCCTCTCCTCCTATATCATCCGCCGCCATCTCGAGGGCTCGCTGCAGCGGCTGCAGACCGACCATATCGAGCTGTATCAAATGCACCATGTAGACCGCAGCGTCTCCTGGGACGAGCTGTGGGGCGCCTTTGAGCTTGCCGTCAGCCAAGGCAAGATCGGTTATGTCGGCTCCAGCAACTTCGCCGGCTGGGATATCGCCGTCGCGCAGCAGGAGGCCAAAGCCCGCGGGTTCCTTGGGCTCGTATCGGAGCAGCATAAATACAGCCTGACCTGCCGTCTGCCTGAGCTGGAGGTGCTGCCCGCTTCCCAGAATCTCGGGCTTGGAGTGATTCCCTGGAGCCCGCTCGACGGGGGACTGCTTGGCCGCAACGCGCTCAAGAAAATCGAAGGCAGCCGCAGCGGCGGCAATGCTGAGCGCGTAGAGAAGTATAAGAGCCAGCTTGAGGCATTTGCTGAGCTTTGCCTTGAGCTTGGCGAGCCGCAGGATAACGTCGCCCTCGCCTGGCTGCTGGCGAACCCGGCCGTGACAGCGCCGATTATCGGACCGCGCACGCTGGAGCAGTTCGAAAGCGCGCTGCGCAGCCTTGAGGTGGTTCTGGACGAATCCGTGCTGAAGCGGCTGGATGAAATCTTCCCCGGACCGGGCGGCGCAGCCCCGAACGCTTACGCTTGGTAAGAGCAGCGTAAAGCCCGGCGAAGCTGAGTGCCAAGCCCGCGCCTCTAGTGGGCAGCTATAATCAAAAAAAGGAGCTGTTCCCCCGGCAGAACATCTGCTGGGAGGACAGCTCTTTTTTACTGGATTACTGCGCTGTATCCACTGTTACTGATCCGTTGCTGCTAGACAATGTAACGTTATGCGTTCCACTGCCAAGGACAACCGTTCCATGACTGTTGTCGTCTCCATCCCAGTTGACATTGCCCTTCAGCGAGCCGTTGCTGGTATCGGCAGTGATCTTGGCATCCGTTGCTGCCGGAACGCCTACAACAATCTTGCCATTGCTGGAGGAACAATCCCAATCGCCTGTAATCGGCGAGTTGATTGTGATTCTGCCGTTGCTGCTCTTAGCAGTAACCGAACCGTCGATATTGCTCAAATTAAGGGCACCATTAGAGCTGACTAGCTTCACTTCACCCTGCAAATTCTGTACGGTCAGCGCGCCGTTGCTGGTATGTGCATCTACACCGCCGGCAACATCATGAATGTCCAGCTTCCCGTTGCTGGTATCAACTTCAATACCGGACTGCAGCTTTCCCGCTTCTATGGAACCGTCGCTCGTTTGGACTTCAACCTCCAGATTCCGGGGAAGGCTGACATTCAGATAAGGGTCCTTGAAGTTGAATCCAATACGGATACCGGCAAGCCAGCCCATGTCTCCTTCCAGCTCCATGATCAGCGTGTCTCCTTGAGGCGTCACTTTCCATTTCTGCGCAAGTGCGTCCGTGGCTTCACTTTCCGAGCTTCCCGGCAGCTCCAGCTTGCCTTCATACTCTAGCGAGCTGCCTTCCACACCTTCAACTTTGACCTTCCCGGCCGGCAGTTCAATCCTTACTTTCTTGATCTCCGCCTTCACGTCCACTGTTCCATTAACCGGAACAAGCTGTGTCTTGCCGAAAATTCCGCTTAGCGAGCCGCCGGCCACAGCCGACTGGGCTCCACTGGCAATAACCAGTACAATAATCAGAACTATGGCCCAGCCGCTTACACGGGTTTTGGCATCCGATTTGATGAAGAGCCTCAGCAGCATTTCCACTCCAAAAAGAATAAGCAGCGCGGGCCAGATATAATTCAGCGCTTGGTAGGTAATTACATCAAACTGGGCCAGTACAATAATGACGCCCAGTGCGATACAGCCCAGAGCTGCGGTAAAGCTGCCGATTTTCCATCTCCCCATGGATAATTCCCCATTTCTCTATACTTTTGAATTTTTCTTCAGCATTCTCAGCCCGTAGCCAATCAAGGCCAGTGCCAGCAGAATGGAGCCAATATTCATTTCGGTAAGCAGCTCCCAGAGCCCCGGGAAGGTGGTAACAATAAGCAGCAGAATTCCTGCACCTACACAGCTGAAACCAACCCAGACCGGACTCACATCATCACTTGGATAGGGCGGAGCCGAGGGCATCCCCATGCTCCACGGCGCTCCGAAGCTGTCCGGATGGAACATCATCCGTTCGTGCTCTTCGGCGGATATTTTCATCCAGGCTGCTTTCTGCAGGGCATCAAATAATTGATAGAACCATAGCGCCGCCAGCACAAATGGAAATACCGTAGGCATGGAAGGGATCAATATAATACAGAGCGATGCTCCCAGCATATATTCAAGTCCCATTTTTTTGAACCCCAGATACATATGGCCGAGTCCTGGAATAATGGCCAGAAAAAAGGTAAGCCAGCGTCTTTTCTTAATCATATAATATCCTCCTATTTGAAAGTACTTTTACTTTTTTGCTCCGTTATGGTCCAGCCAGGCGCTGACTGAAGTAGACATATGCCCGTTAATCTCAGTAATTCCGTATGCCATATCTTTGAATACACCGAGCTGCAGCAGGATGAGAGTCAGACCAACCGCGACTCCATAGTGCACCCATGAGGTTCTCGGAGCTGTGCGGCGTCTAGCCGTCGTGGCTCTGACCGCACGTTCCCGGCGTACCGTCTCGAGCTGCTCAATATGAGCCATCACACCCGCAGTAATATCAGGATAGTCCTGTGCGTGCACAGACTTCTGATCCATCTCCATTTCATTCCATAGTGCCGCCATTTCCCTGGCTTCCTCCAGCCACTGCGCGCAGTCCTGGCAAGACTCGATGTGCAGGCGGATTCTCAGCTCCACCTCGGGAGACAACAAACCGTCAATATAGTGCGGCATCCACTCTTTTACTGTTGCACAATTCATCGCCAATCCTCCCCGCTTTTGCGCATCATCTGTCTGGCCCGATACAGCTGTGATTCCACCGTTTTTACGGAAACACCTTTCTGGTCGGCAATTTCCTGATAAGAGTGACGCTGAAAATAATACATCTGCACGACCGACCGGTACGGCTCCGTGAGATTGTTTAGATTCTCGCCAAGCGCCTCGGATGCTTCCTTGCGAAGCAGCGCATGCTCAGGCGTTTGCGATGTCACCCAGTCGTTCTCGGTATAATCTGCCGTACTGCGGTGCCGCCATTCCCTGTCATTGGCCCGTTTCCAGTCCAGACAGGTCCGGTAAGCGATCCGGTACAGCCAGGTAGAGAACGACGATTGCCCTCTGAAGGAAGGGAGCGCCTTGTAGGCTTTGATAAAAACCTCCTGGGCCATATCCTTGGCTGACTCGGCTTCTCCTGTAATCTTAATGCATACCCGATACACCATGCCTTGATAACGCGTCACCAAATGCCCAAAGGCCTGATGCTCTCCGTTTAGCACAGCAGATATCCATTCTGTCTCTTCCAAGGTAGTTCTCCCCTCCTTCAGCTTCATAACGTTAGACGCCGGACAGATGACATCCCCTGCACCGAATAAAATAAATTTTTGAGCCGGCCAAAAAGCCCTCTCCCCCTATATCCTACAGCAGGTTCCTCCACTATAGAAGGAAAAACAGAGGTTTTTGTCGAAATTAGCTATTATTACTACTTAAAGAAATGGTGAGATAATAATGATTCGAGCGATGCTTGTGGATGATGAACGGCTTGCTCTCATGAAATTGAAGCTGATGCTGGAAGAATTGACAACAGTAGAAGTAATCGCCACTTATACCGATCCGGCCGAAGCTGTTACTGCAGCGGCAAGTCTGGCGCCTGATGTTATTTTTCTGGACATTGATATGCCCGAAATGAATGGGGTACAGGCGGCGGAGGCCATGCAAAGCGAGTACCCCCGGGCAAGCATTGTATTCGTTACCGCCTATAATAGCTATGCCGTGGAGGCCTTCGAGCTATACGCCCTTGATTATGTTCTGAAGCCGGCACGGCGGGACCGCCTGCTCAAGACCATCCAGCGGGTGGAGGAACGATTGAGCCAGGAGCAGAGTCTCATCATGAAACCCGCAAATGAGATTATGATCCGCAGCTTTCAATCCCTGCGTTTTGAGCGGGGCGGCCAGCCGCTGCCGGCTATCCGCTGGCGCACCTCCAAGGCTCAGGAGTTATTCGCCTATTTATTTCATAACCGCAACCGTTTTGTCAGCAAGGACAGCTTAATTGAGCTGCTCTGGCCGAATGCCAACCTCAAAAAGGCCTCAACTCACCTATATACAACTGTGTATCAGGTACGTCAGTGTCTGAAGCAAGCAGAGATTGAGCTGCAGATCAGCAATGTCAGCGGCGGCGAGGGATACACCCTTGAGACGGGAGACTTGCTCATCGACAGCTTCGAATGGGAGAAAAGCATCCTTGCCCAGAATGCGATAAACCCCATGAACTATGAGGAGCATCAACGTTTGTTTGATTTCTACTCCGGAGACTATTTGAGCGATTACGATTATCTGTGGGCGGAGAGTGAACGCCAGCGCCTGCGGACCATTTGGCTCCATCATGCGATGGGGATCGCCGAATTCTATGTGGACAGCGGAAAAATTGCCGAAGCGGTAACCGTGTACCAGCGGATCGTGAAGCTTCAGCCTTATTTTGAGCAGGGTTACTTGGGGCTTATGAAGGTATATGACAGCATTGGAGAGCGCTCGGCGGTCGAAGACCAGTATAATATTCTCACGGAACTTCTAAACCATGAGCTCAGTATCGAGTTGCCGGCGAATATTAGAACCTGGTATGAGAATTGGAAAGAACATAACATGAAGAGCCTATAAGATATTCTTGAACAAAAAAATAAATGCCAAAGACACCCGACCTGCACGGAATGTCTTTGGCATTTTTTAATATTACTGGTCTGCTGCTTCTAGTCTTGCTTGAGGCTACTCCGGTTTCTTGGGTGACTTAAATCTTCTCGCCAGAATAGCTCCCAGAATAATAAGTCCACCGCCTGTTAAGTACAGCGGGAGAGGACTCTCTTCTCCGGTCTGTGGAAGCTTGCCAGGCAAACCATCGTCCGTAGTATCGGTTACCGTACCTTTTGGCACTTCATCGACATCTACTTCAATGACCACCTCTTCCTCATTGCCGTCCTCATCGGTCAAGATAATTGTAAATTTGTCTTTTCCCGTATACCCCGGGTCAGGAGTATATTTCCATTTGCCATCCAGTGTGATAGTTACCGTACCATGGGCTGGATCATTACCGATGCTTGGAACGCCGCCTAGCGGGATCTCACCTTCGATCGGGATATCCTGAAGCGTAGTAGCCGATGTAGCCTGCGGAGCGGCCGGCGTACTGGTTGCCTTTGGCGTCTGTACTGGCGTAGCGGTTGGCGATGCAGACGGCGATGCACTTGGCGATATAGTTGCCGTTGGTGTCGCTGTTGCCGATGGTGCAGGCGTAACAATGACTCCTGGTATCGTCGATGTCACTGGTGTCGGTGTTGAATAATCCGGCACCGGAATCGGCGTTGGTGTTGGTGTCGCTGTTGGTGTTGCCGTTGGTGTCGCTGTTGGTATCGTTGTTGGTGTTGCTGTAGGTATCGCTGTTGGTGTCACTGTTGGTGTTGCTGTTGGTATCGCTGTTGGTGTTGCTGTTGGTGTTGCTGTTGGTGTTAATGTCGCTGTTGGTGCTACTGTTGGTGTTGGTGTTGCTGCTGGTGTCATTGTAGGTGATACCGTCGGTGTTGCTGTTGGTGTCGGTGATGCTGTCGGCGTTGCCGTTGCAATCTTTTGGTTAGGAACAGTTAAGGTTGTTGCTGCTGTTGAACCAAACGTCACAGGTATTTTGGCAGAATTAACAATATACCCGGCAGGGGCAGCGATTTCCTGTAATACATAGCTTCCCGGCCACAGGTTTTTAAAGACTGCCTTTCCTGCCGCATCCGTTGTTAGTGTGCTGAAGAGCACTTCGGTTGAACCGGATTTCCGGTAAAGCGCAAAGGTGGCTCCGCTCAGCAGTGAATGATCTGCCGCATCCTCTTTTACAACATTCAGAGTTTTTCTGGTGCCTTCTCCCACCCCGTCCGCTGTAGAGAGGGCAACGATGATATCCTTGGTGCTTTGCTTGGTAATCGTAGTAGAGTTCTCTCCGCTCAATTTCACGCTGTTGGACACCTTATCGTTATTATTGGCCACAATCAGCGACTCGTACTCGAGAATGTAGGCTTTCTCAATAGGTGCCTTGAAGGAGAGCACAAATTGCTGTTTGCCCGTATCCTCATCAGTGCTGATTACAAGATCGTAGTCCGTTCCCTTGCTCAGAGGCGTTGTTACTTTGGTGATGTCGCCAGCCGCATTGACCGTGGTCGGGTACAGCTTGAACGAATCAGCCACCAGAATTTGATTGTCGCTTGGATCATCGGTCAGAACAGCTTTTTCTACATACGACAAGCTATAGTTGATGTTAACGGACCACTTGATCTTAGTATTGCTTTGTGTTCCGCTTTTCGAGACGAATTCATTCGCCTTCGGTATAGTCAGCGAAGCGGTCAAATCCTGAGATTCCTTGTCGCCTTCGCTGTACAGGTTCGCGGTATTGTAAATCGTTGGACTATCGACCAGCTCCCCTTGCAGGCTTGTTTTGAAAATAACATAGTAGGCCGTATTAATTGGCTTTTTGAACTGTACTTCCAGCAGCTTGCTGCTATCGGTATAAGCTACTGTATAATCTGTACCGAGTGTAAGCTTGGTCGAGCCTTTGGTGGAATTCCCGTCTTTGCCGACAGTCAGGTCATACACCTCTACCGAACCGGGAACGTACTTCTGCTGGTCAGTGAGAGTATCTGTTACTTTTGCGCTGGCAAGCGGGTTGCGGTTGTAATTGACCCCGATCGTCCAGGTAATTTCCTTGCTCACCGCATTGTACACACCGTTCTTGAATCCGTTAGCCTTTTCCGATGGGTTCGGATTAAAGGTAGCCGTATCGGTCTTCGTGTTCACAGTGGTCGAGCCGGGATCTTTCCATTCGATTGCAGCTTTATTCTCAAATTGGGCTGCCTTAGTCAACCAATTGTAGTCAAGCCATTTGTTATCGAAGTAGGTCTCGTATGATATGGTATAAGGTCCGGTGATCTGCGAGTCGAATTTTACGTCAAACCCGGTGGACTCATTCTGATTCTCAATCGTGAAGCCCGAAGTAATCGTGCTTGCACCTTTCTTAACAACAATAGTGCCTGGAACAATCTTTAGTCCCTTATGGGTAAAGACATCCTTAACGACTACCTCATCCATCGGGTAGCTGTCACCATTGATGGACACGGACCACTTTACAGTTTTCAAGGCATAGTTGTAGTCGGCAACACTTTTATTGATAATCACCTGACTGATATCGCGTGTTGCTGAAGTACTTACCGTGCCTGATGTAACCGAGTTGCTAATCGTCTCATCGTTCAGTACACGATTGATGGCTTTCGTCTGGTATTTAATTTTATAGGCGCTGTTGATATCGCTGTTGAACTTCAGTTCAAAACCGTTCTTGCCGCTAACCGGAACTGAAGGTGCACTCACCGTATAATTGTTCACCTCAGTGGGATCTGCAACACCTGCAGAGTTACTCACGAAGCTCACCGGGAACACCTGCATAGAACCTGCTACCAGCTCTTGAGTGTTGTTGAAATAATCCTTGAGCACGGCGTCAGCCTGAGCAACGGTTGCCTCGTTGTAGTTATAATTGATCTCCCAATACGTAACCTGTGTTGCGGATTTGTAGTCGCTGGAGATTTTCTTCAAAGGCGAGCCGTTGCTGACGTTAACTGTTGCCGACGCCGTCGCTGCCGCCAGCCCGGTACCGCTGAAGGATGCATTATTGGTGAAGCTCGTCTTGGTAGAATCGGTGATATCCGTAGTAAATTGAACCCGGTAAGCTCCCGTGATAGGTGAATCATTAAAAGCAACGTTCAGCTTCCCGCCCGGGGTTGTAGCCACATAACGGGAAGAAGCGATTTCCGCCCCCTGGGTGACTGAGCCGTCCAGCTTCACATTAAGCTCATATACCTTTACATCTAGCGGACTCACTAATGCAAGACCTGCCGGAAGCGTATCGGTTACACTCGCTCCATAGACATTTGACAGAACCTTATTCACGTCCACGGACCAAGTGATTTTTTTGGCGTTTAAGTTGTTTGCATTAGAGCCGACAGCTACGCCACTTTTGCTAATTGTAGAGGGGACATCAGGAATAAATTGAAGCGTTACCGTCTGGTTGCCTCCGTCAATCGGAAATACAATCTTCTGCACGGTCGTTTCCGTGAAGCTGGCTTTATCGAATTTCGTGCTGATGGTAAAAGACCCATGCACTCCAAAAAATTTGTCAGTGTCATTGTCATCGCCAAAGGTCATCACAACCTTGTTGGGGCTGCCCTTCAGCACATCGAAATGGCCCAGCGTAATGCCGTCCGACTTAAGCGGGGTACCCATGATGTCACTGGCAAGCACAAAGTTATTGGGCAGATTAAAACTATATGTAGCCCCGCCATGATAAGTATCATCCGGAAGCGCCCAATCATAGCTCAGCTTAACCTCGGCTCCCTGCTTGTAGACCACATCCGTTACAGGAACACCATTATCATATACGGACATGGTTACACTGGTAATGATATTATCAGTGATCTGTGTCGATGCTGCACTAACTTCTGTGTTGAAGCCAAACCCATAAGCACCTTGTACGATTAGTATAAGAAAACTAAGTATGACTGCTAATCTTTTTTTCAACATCGTTTTACAACAAGCCTCCCTTTCTTTAGTTCAAATATTTGTGCCAGCAACTGTAACTGTAATCTCCCCACATGAACAATTTCTGAACAGATATGAACAAAGCAAGTAGAAACGGCTACGCCGTCCTTAAAAGGACGGTATCCGTTTCAGCGAGAAATATAAGGATGATTTATGGCGTAAAACATATAAATCCTTATATTTTCACAAAAAAAAGCCGCCCAAACCGTAGATTCGCTCTACAGTCTGGACAGCTTCTATTGTTTTTTTCTTATTTAAATAAAGTGAAGGGCTTTACAGGCTCGCGTGATCGTGCTGTGTAAAGGATTTACGCTTCTCCAGCAGCTTGTTCAGCGCATCCAGATAGGCTCTTGCGCTCGCCTCCAGAATATCCGTGCTGAGACCACGTCCCTGTGCGGCAACCCCGTCTTGCGACATTACGACATGAACCTCGCCCTGCGCGTCTTTGCCCCGGCTTACCGCTTTGATCGAATAATCTCCCAGCGTAACTTCCTCACCAGTCGCCTGGTCAATAGCGTTGTAGATCGCATCCACCGAGCCATTGCCTTCAGCAACTGCAACAATCGGCTGCGGCTCCGGCCCGTTAATAACTACCTTGGCCGTTGGCGTAGCTTCATTGCCATACGTCACATAAATCGTCTGCAGACTGAAAATTTCCGGCGTATCAATCAGACGCGCTTCCAGCAGCGCCAGTATGTCCTCATCAGAGACTTCCTTCTTCTTATCCGCCAGATCCTTGAATTTCGCAAAGGCAACATTCAATTCTTCCTCGGTAAGCTCATAACCCAGATCACTGAGCTTGTCACGGAACGCATGGCGGCCGGAATGCTTGCCGAGCACCAGCTTGCTCTCCTTAAGTCCAATCGTTTCCGGTGTCATGATCTCGTAGGTGGTCTTCTCCTTCAGCATGCCATCCTGGTGAATCCCGGACTCATGGGCAAAAGCATTCGCTCCAACAATCGCCTTGTTGCCAGGGACGACCATCCCGGTCAGCTTGCTGACCAGACGGCTGGTACGGGAGATTTCAGACAATACCAGCGAGGTCTTCGCACCAAAAAATTCGCTGCGGGTCTCCAGTGCCATCGCCACCTCTTCAATAGCGGTATTGCCGGCACGTTCGCCGATGCCATTGATCGTACCTTCAATCTGATCCGCACCATTCTGAATCGCAGCAAGGGTATTGGCGGTAGCCATACCAAGGTCATTATGACAGTGGGCACTAAGCTGTACCTTCTCGATGTCTGGCACGGTGTCTTTGAGGAACTTGAAGATCGCTCCATATTCCGAAGGGTTCAGGTATCCCACAGTATCCGGAATATTGACTACACTTGCACCTTCACGAATCGCCATCGCCACCATTTCGGCCATAAAATCACGTTCTGTACGGCCAGCATCCTCAAGCGAGAATTCCAGCTTGGAAAAATACTTCTTGGCATAGCGGATCGCTGCCTGCGCGGTTTCCAGCACCTCTGCCTTTTCCATCCGCAGCTTATGCTGCCGGTGAATCGGTGAGGTCGCCAGGAACAGATGAATGCAAGGGTCCTGCGCCCCCTTCAGCGCTTCACGCACCGCGTCGATGTCGCTTTCTCTGGAACGGGATAGGCCGATCAGCGTGACGTTCTTCACGGCTCTCGCCACTGCATTTACCGCAGCCAAATCCCCCGGCGAAGCTGCGGGAAATCCCGCTTCCATACGGTCAATTCCCAGCTTCTCGAGCTGGTATGCGATTTCTACCTTCTCACGTGTGTTCAGATTCACACCCGGCGACTGCTCTCCGTCACGCAGCGTCGTGTCGAACACATATATTTTCCGCAAGCTGAGCACCTCCTGAAAAGATTGTCCCTAAACCCTCAAATGCGGCCCGCAAAATTAGGGCCGCATCTGAGAATCACACTATAATACATTCATTATCTCAAGGATATGAGACTATTTTTTGATCCAGTGCATCATTTCACGCAGCTGGCTGCCCACTACTTCAACCGGATGAGCGGCTTCATTGCGGCGTGTAGCAGTCAGGAAGGCACGGCCCGATTGGTTCTCAAGGATAAAGTCACGTGCGAATTTACCTTGTTGAATATCGCTGAGAACTGCTTTCATTGCTTTTTTGGTTTCATCAGTAATGATACGCGGTCCAGTTACATAATCGCCGTATTCCGCAGTGTTACTGATGGAATCACGCATTGTTGCAAGTCCTCCTTCATAGATCAGGTCAACGATCAGCTTCATTTCATGCAAGCACTCGAAGTAAGCCATCTCAGGAGCATAACCTGCTTCTGTAAGTGTTTCGAAGCCGGCTTTGATAAGCGCGGATACACCGCCGCAAAGCACTGCCTGCTCGCCGAACAAATCTGTTTCGGTTTCTTCACGGAACGAGGTTTCAATAACCCCTGCTCGGGTACAGCCAATACCTTTGGCATAAGCAAGACCGATAGCTTGAGCATTACCGGTTGCATCCTGTTCAATTGCGATCAGGCCGGGAACGCCAAAGCCTTCAACATAAGTACGGCGAACCATGTGGCCCGGGGATTTAGGGGCTACCAGCAGCACGTCCGCATCCTTAGGAGCAACGATTTGGCCAAAATGCACGTTGAAGCCGTGGGAGAACATCAGCGCCGCACCTTTTTTGAGGTTCGGTTCGATCTCATTTTTATATACGGATGCCTGTGTTTCGTCCGGCATCAGAATTTGCACTACATCTGCACGGGATACTGCTTCAGCTACCAGCAATACTTCAAAGCCGTCATTTTTTGCGGTTTCGAACGATTTACCTTCACGAAGGCCGATGACAACTTGAAGACCGCTGTCACGCAGGTTCTGTGCCTGGGCATGCCCTTGGCTGCCGTACCCGATTACTGCAATTGTCTTCCCTTTTAATACACTGAGTTCTGCATCCTGTTCATAGTACGTTGTCACTGCCATTGTCAATATCCTCCTTTAATTTGGGACCCATCGTAAAGAGCGGGTGCTTCAAGAGAGCCGGCAAGCATGTAATTAAGTTCGGGCTGCTCCTCAAGCCCCCGCTCTTTCGCGGGAATTACCATGCCATTATCTTATCAAATTAATGCAAACCAGCAGCAATCCGTTAAAGCCGTAAAATATAACGATTAGACGTTGCCGCGAATCATTGCTGTAACCCCTGTGCGTGAGAGCTCTTTAATGCCATATGGCTTAAGCAGCTCAATCATCGCATCAATCTTCTGAGTATCTCCAACCACCTGCACCAGAAGGCTGGTTGAGCCGATATCCACTACTGACGCGCGGAAGGTTTCGACAACACCCATAATTTCCGGCCGTTCCGCCGGCTCAGCTTTGACTTTGATCAAGGCCAGCTCCCGGGCAACCATTGGTTTGGAGCCGAGGTCCACGACCTTGATCACATCAATCAGCTTGTAGAGCTGCTTCTCAATCTGCTCCAGCGTGTGCTGGTCACCCAGCGTAACGATTACCATACGGGACAGCCCGGCTTCCTCAGACTGTCCAACGGTAATACTCTCAATATTGAAGCCCCGGCGTCCGAACAGTCCGGAAACCCGCTGCAGCACACCTGGCTGGTCATTCACAAGCACTGAAATCGTATGCCTCATCACTGTCATTCATCCCCCATCAGCATTTGATCGATGGTTGACCCTTGAGTTACCATCGGGTAGACATTTTCGTCTTTGGGAACAACGAATTCTACCAGAACGGGTCCCGGCGTTTCCAGTGCTTCTTTCCACGCTGCGCCAGCTTCTTCTTTGTTCGTTGCCCGAAGTCCTTTTACACCATAAGCCTCAGCCAGCTTGACAAAATCCGGGCTGCCTCCGAGATCGGTGTAGCTGTAGCGCTTCTCATAGATGAGATTCTGCCACTGCCGGACCATACCCAAAACCTGGTTGTTGATGACAACAATTTTGACCGGTATGTTGTTGAGCGCACAGATGGCAAGCTCCTGGGAGCACATCTGCATGCCTCCGTCACCGTTAATGGATACTACCAGCCGCTGCGGCTGAGCCATTTGCGCTCCGATGGCCGAAGGGAATCCGAAGCCCATTGTTCCAAGTCCCCCGGAAGTAATCCATGAGCGGGGATGATTGAACTGATAATATTGCGCAGACCACATCTGATGCTGGCCTACATCCGTAGTAACAATCGCCTCACCCTTAGTGGTGTCATTGATCATTTGAATAACCCACTGCGGTTTCAGCTCAGTTTCCGAATCATTGTAACGCAGCGGATAATCCCGCTTCCACTCCGCAATCTGGCTTCTCCATGCATCGGCATTGTTAGCCCGGCTTACATCAGGAATCAGCATTTCAAGTACCGTCTTCACATCGCCAACAATCGGAATATCAGCCGATACATTTTTACCGATTTCCGCCGGATCAATATCAATGTGGACAATTTTTGCTTTTGGCGCAAAGCCGTCCAGCTTGCCGGTCACACGGTCGTCGAACCGGGCACCGATATTAATCAGCAGATCACATTGCTGGATAGCATTGTTCGCGGTATAAGTCCCGTGCATGCCGGGCATTCCCATCCACAGCTCATCCGCACTTGGATAACAGCCCAGCCCCAGCAGGGTTGTGGTGATTGGAATTTGCGTCCGCTTCACGAATTCGTGCATCGCCTCATGAGCTCCTGAGTAGATAACGCCCCCGCCTGCAATGATGATTGGACGTTCTGCTTCGGAAATGGCACGAACCAGCTTGTCGAGCTGAAGCTTGTTCGGAACGGTGCGCGGATTGTAGCCGCGAAGATTGACGCCTTGCTGCTGTACCGGTGTAAACAAGGTTTGTGCTGCCGATACGTCCTTTGGAATATCTATCAACACTGGACCCTTACGTCCAGTATTAGCGATATGGAATGCTTCATGAATAATGCGCGGCAGATCTTCAACATCGCGTACAAGATAGCTATGCTTCGTAATTGGCATCGTTATCCCTGTAATATCCGCTTCCTGAAACGCATCGGTACCAATCAGGCTGGAAAATACGTTCCCGGTGATTACAACCAGCGGAACGGAATCCATAAAGGCGGTGGCGATGCCCGTCACCAGGTTGGTTGCTCCCGGGCCGGAGGTTGCAATGCAAACGCCCACTTTGCCGCTTGCTCTGGCATAGCCGTCAGCCGCATGAATCGCGCCTTGCTCATGCCGTGTCAGAATATGCTTGAAATCGTCGAAGCCGTGAAGAGCATCATAGATGTACAATACCGCTCCGCCGGGATATCCGAATACCGTATCTACACCTTCCAGCACCAGACTGCGCAGCAGGACTTCGGAACCGGTAATCACCTCCGGCTTCTTCCATTTCTCACGTAACTGCTCTGTAGACCGCACTTCTGGTATTTGCGCGCTCATCAGTATTCCTCCCTTCGATAGTTAACATTCATTATGCAAATGACAGACCGTCTTTTATACAACAGTTAAGGTTCTTGGCAACAAAAAAACCTTTCGCCTCCCACGCGCAGAAGAGAAGCGCGTGAGGGACGAAAGGTTGATCTTCCGTGGTACCACCCATGTTTGCATTACATCTCACGATGCAACGCCTTATCAGGTAACAAAAATCCATCGATGTAGGCAGGGCCCAAATCTTTGTAACCTGAAGTCCCTAACGCGGACCAAACGATTCCCCCTAATAATTCCACCACTCTTGCCGATGGACCTTTCAGGGAAACAGCTCCGAGGTGAGCTCGTATATAAGGGATTCTGGTGGAGGTTGCAGCAGTTCCTCTCACTCTCTGAGCAAAAGAGCCCTTAAAACTTCGTCCTCATCATTGCCGATGCATGTATATTCGATAAAATGTTTAGACACATTATATGATTCCTCACACGGTTAGTCAATACCCTCTTTTCCGAGAATGTCACAAAAACATGTTCTATTTTTTTCGGAACGCCCACACCACTGCGGGCATATGATGTACGACAATGCGTGAAGGGGGCGCTTTTATGATTCGTTACCGCAGACCCAAGCAGGATGACACCGTCATTCTTGAATTAATTGAAAAGCAGCTGGTGCCATTATCGCATCTTCCGCAGACCGTGATCAACCAGGTCCGAAAAGATCTGCCCCGGCGGCTGGGGCAAGGGGTTACTCTTGTAGCTTGTCCCGATTATGAGAGCGATCCGCTGGGGTTTGTCCACTTCATGCTGCACGGTGATTTGCTATATATAGATATGCTGGCCGTTACCCCTTCCGCAAGACGAAAACGCTGGGGAAATTTACTCATGGACCGGGCGGAACGGTTTGCACTATCACGCGGATGCCTGAGGGCCAAAGTATCGGTGGATTCCGGGAATGCGCCAGGCGTTTCCTTTTATCAAAAATTGGGCTACAGCGTAGCCCGTTATCAGCCGCAAAACTATTGCTATGAATTCGAAAAACAATTGGACAGCAGATTCAGAGCCTAAAAGAACACGCCAGGACCTGGTCCGTAGGGGCCATAGGGTCCAGGAACAGGGCCGTAGCCACCATAAGGGACGCCAGGATAACCATAGCCTCCATAAGCATATGGAGCCGTGCCAATAGCCAGCAAATCAAACAGCACCAGCGGAATCAATGCTTTTGTTTGTACTTTTTTACCGTTCATTTGTTTTAAAATGAGGCGATTTCCCGAAACGCGAACCAGCTTGCCCATCACTTTGGAGCCATCCTTCTTAACTGCAACAATGTTTTTACCCACCAGCTTCATCACATGCTCCTTCGTTACCGGCTGTACCATAATTATCCCTCCTAAAATGACTTCATCTCAAAACAGTCTATTCGCAGACATGCATCTTCGCCTGTACGCTTGCCCCTCTGACTTCACTAGATCAGTTAAACTATAGATTTTCATATTGGGGTTTGGTCGTAACTGCGGGGAATGTTTGGATTTCTGTACTTCTGCCCTTTTTATGTTTTCATCAGTCCTACTGATAGATGTTTCAACAAAAAAAACGCATTTCCGAAAAAACCGGAAATGCGTTTTTACAAGTAATGACCAAGGACTAGCGCTTGCTAGGGTCGTAAGGTTCACCTAATGCCTTAGGAGCCGAAGAACGGCCAACCGCGCTGACCAGAACAATAATAGTCAATACATAAGGAATCATGAAGATGAATTCCTGAGGAATGTTTTTGGACCATTCGAACAATTGAACATAGTTGCGGATCGCTTGGGAAAATCCGAAGAAAACAGCCGCGCCGAAAGCACCAAGCGGATTCCATTTCCCGAAGATCATTGCCGCAATGGCGATAAAGCCCTGACCGGAAATCGTATTATGCGCAAAAGTACCTGTTGTCGTAAGTGTAATCGTGGCTCCGCCAATACCAGCGAGCATGCCGCTCAGCATGACGCCGATATATCTCATCCGTTTCACGTTGACGCCCAGAGTATCCGCAGCACTCGGATGCTCGCCGACAGCGCGCAAACGGAGCCCAAACGGGGTCTTGAAGAGCACGAAATAAATTACAATAACCAGTATGATCGCCAAGTAGGTTGTCGGATAGGAATTAAATATCCCTTCACCGATAACCGGAATCTCGGAGAGCTTGGGAATCGCTATCTTGCTGAAGCCATCCAGAAGTGGTGTTTCACCGGCTCCGTCGAAGATCAGCTTTACAACATAAAGGGTGCTGCCGGCTGCCAGAAAGTTAATTACCGTACCACTGATGGTCTGGTCAGCCTTAAACGTAATCGACGCAACAGCATGAATCAGCGCACCCAGTACGCCCACTGCCATCGCACACAGCACGCCAATCCAAGGAGCCCAAGCTCCCATGCCGGCATCCTGAGCATAATATCCGCCCACCGCTGCGGCAAAAGCACCGAACATCATCAAGCCTTCAAGTCCGATATTTACAACACCGGAGCGTTCAGAGAAGATGCCCCCGAGGGCAGCAAATATCAGCGCTGTGGAAAAAACAAGCGTTGTATTGAGCAATTGGCCTAATACTACTACATCCATCTATAACACCTTCTCTTTCTTGCGCTTGAGGTAGAACGGTTTAAGCACCCAACGCACTATTCCTTGAGCCGCAATGAAGAAAATAATTGAGCCAATGACAATACGGATCAGTTCGGGAGGAACATCCGCTCCAAAGCTCATTCCCGCAGAACCATAGGTTAAAGAACCGTACAGGATAGCGGCCAGGATTACACCCAGCGGATGCGTCAAGCCCAGCAAGGCAACAGCGATACCGTCAAAGCCGTAGCCTGGCGATGCCGCAAAGACGGATTGGTAATGGAATACGCCAAGCACCTCTCCAGCTCCCGCTAATCCGGCAAAAACACCACTAATGAACATCGCCTTTATAACGTTGCGCCCGACGTTCATCCCTGCATACTCAGCAGCATGAGGATTCAGACCAACCGCACGCATTTCGTAGCCTTGTTTGGTTTTCCACAAATACACATAGAAGAACACGGCTGCGCAAAGCGCCAGGACTGTTCCCCAGTGCAGACGGGCATTATCAAATATTGAATTCAGGAACGTCATTGAGAGCGAAGCCGGAATGTCCTGCGAACGGTTCTGTCCGGGAAGCAGCAGGAACGTTCTGACAATATAATTGGATAAGAAAAGCGCAATCCAGTTCAGCATGATTGTAGTAATAACTTCATTGATCCCGCGTTTCGCCTTCAGGTAACCGGCAATGCCTGCCCAGAGACCGCCGCAGAGGCCGGCAATGATCACCGCAAGCGGCACCAGCACAAATGTCGGGATGCTGCCGGCAAACTTAATTCCAACTACAGAAGCTGCAGTCATACCGATCAGCACCTGACCGTCCGCACCGATGTTGAACATCCCTGAACGGAAGGCAAAAGCCACCGCAAGCCCTGTGAACATCAGCGGCGTCATTTCGCGTATTGCTTCACCGAAGTCATACGGAGTGCCGAAAACGCGTTTAAACAGTGCGGAGTATGCGGCAATAGGGTCGTAGCCGCCGACCAGCATAACAATGGCTCCTACCAGGAAGCCCATTACAATCGCGACCAATGGAACAATATAGCTGTCGGTCGCAAAGATTTTTTTGAATCTAGACATCCGCATGGCCTCCCCGCTTCAAGCTTCCCGCCATCATCAGACCGAGCTCCTGATCATTCGTATCCTGCGGGAATACTTCGCCGACAATCTGCCCTTCGTAAATAACGGCAATTCTATCGGACACATTCATAATTTCATCCAGCTCAAAAGAAATCAGCAGCACAGCCTTGCCTTGGTCACGCTGTTCGATGAGTTGCTTCTGTACAAATTCAATGGCTCCGACATCGAGACCACGCGTTGGCTGGGCCGCAATCAGGAGTATCGGATTCTTATCTATTTCCCGCGCAATAATCGCTTTTTGTTGATTACCGCCCGACAAGGAACGCGCTTTATTCTCAATAGAAGGAGTACGCACATCAAACTGCTTGACTAATTTTTCGGCATGCTGATCAATAACTTCTTTGTTAAGGAAGCCATTCTGGTTATAAGGGCTCTTATAATACGTCTCGAGAACCATGTTCTCACTTACAGTAAAGTCGAGCACCAGACCGTGCTTATGACGGTCCTCCGGAATATGGGACACGTTCATCTCAGAAATTTTGCGTGGAGACAGATTGGCAATTTCTTTGCCGGATACTGTGATGGACCCGGAATCAATTTTGCGCAGACCGGTAATCGCCTGAATCAGCTCGCTTTGTCCATTGCCGTCGACTCCTGCGATGCCCAGAATTTCGCCAGCCTTCACTTCAAAGCTAAGTCCATTGAGTACAGCGACACCTTCCTTGCTCTTGCTGCTGACATTAGACAGCTTCAAGACACTGGAGCCGATCTGCGGGGCCTGCTTGTCCACCTTGAAGGTTACGCCGCGTCCCACCATTTTTTCGGCCAGCTCATTAGGATTCGTATCTGAAGTCTTCACAGTATCTATGACTTTACCCCGGCGGATAATGGTAACCCGGTCAGAAATCTGCATAATTTCTTTAAGCTTGTGTGTTATAAGAATAATGGACTTGCCCTCTGCAACGAGCCGCTTCATAATCGCCATAAGTTCCGTAATTTCCTGCGGCGTAAGCACAGCGGTAGGCTCGTCGAATATAAGTATATCCGCTCCGCGGTACAGGGTCTTCATAATTTCTACCCTTTGCTGCATGCCGACCGAAATGTCATGAATCTTCGCATTCGGATTGACTTGAAGGCCATACTGCTCCGATAGCTTGCGGACCTGCTCCGCGGCGGATTTATAGTCGATTTTAAGACCTTTTTTCGGTTCCATACCCAGAACGATATTCTCGGTTACCGTAAAAGGCTCTACAAGCTTGAAATGCTGGTGAACCATCCCAATGCCAAGCTCAATCGCTTTATTGGGACTATCAATAATAACCGGTTTCCCGTCGATTTCGATGCTGCCTTCATCGGGCTGGTACAGTCCGAATACGATATTCATCAAGGTCGATTTGCCTGCCCCGTTCTCACCAAGCAGCGCGTGAATCTCCCCTTTTTGCAGCGTCAGACTAATGGAGTCGTTCGCGACGATACCGGGAAAGCGTTTTGTGATTTGCTTCAACTCTACGACAGGAGCCGCAGCACTCATGGAATCACCCTCATCACAGAATATATATATTGCCATAGACACGGCTGTACCGCCCCTTAAGGACGGCACTGCTGTGTTCCTATTACGGATACTTTAACAGGGAACAAGGCCAGCTCAATAACCGGCCTTGTCGTTGTTTATTATAGTCCAGCTAGAAAATGTGAATCGGGATTACTCAGTAGGAACTTTGATTGTTCCGTCAACAATTTTTTTGCTGTATTCGTCAACTTTGGCAAGAATTTCAGCGGATACGTTAGCTTTGGATGTTTCAGGAAGGCCTACGCCGTTGTCTTTCAGACCCAGTACAGTTGTAGTGCCGCCTTTGAATGTTCCGTCAACAACCTGTTGGGAAACTTTCTTAACAGCTTCGTCAACACGTTTGATCATGGAAGTCAAAGTTACGTCGTCGCCAAATTCCAGGGATTGGTCTTTGTCTACGCCGATAACCCATACTTTAGTGCCGCCTGCTTTGTTACGGGATTTAGCTTCGTTGAATACGCCGTTACCTGTTGCGCCGGCAGCAGGGAAGATGATGTCATTGCCAGCATCGTACAGAGTAGCTGCCAAGGATTTACCAGTATCTGGTTTGTCATAAGCACCTGCATAAGTAATGGTTACTTTTGCATTAGGGTTTACAGCTTCCACGCCAGCTTTGAAGCCAACTTCAAAACGTTTGATAACCGGGCTTTCCATACCGCCGATGAAACCTACTTTGTTGGTTTTGGTTGTCAAACCGGCAACCACACCAACCAGGTAGGAACCTTCGTTTTCGGAGAAAGTAACAGACTCAACGTTAGGAGCTTCTACTACGCTGTCGATGATCGCCAGATTAGCGTTAGGATTCTCAGTAGCAACCTTTTTAACAGCGTCGCCAAGATCAAAACCAATACCCCAAGTCAGGTTGTAGCCGCCTTTAACAAATTGGTTAAGGTTCGGTTCATAGTCAGCATTGGATTTACTTTGCAGATATTTGATTTCAACGCCGGATTCTTTTTCAAGAGCCTGCAGAGCTTCCCAAGCGGATTGGTTAAACGATTTGTCGTTTACTCCGCCTACGTCAGTTACGAGACCAATTTTAACATCTGTTTTAGGAGCTTCAGTTGGTGCTTCTGTTGCTTCGGCTGGTGCGTTAGTTGCTGCTCCAGCGTTAGTGCTTGCTGCATTGTTTGTTTTGTTGTTGTTTCCGCAGCCTGCCAGAATGACAGTGAATGCGAGCAACATAACAAGAGAAAGCTGATAAACCTTTTTCATTGATCGAGTTCCCCCTTAAGAAATTGGATGTCTTCTGTGTTCTGCTTGGACATACCATTAGCTCAAATTATACCTGCTAAAAAACCTAAAATCCAGTCTATTAATGACCTCAGGTCAATAATTATTTGCATTTTTTCACAAGAAATCGCTTACTATGACACGACATGTCAACAAAAAGCTCAAATCATGTTAGAAATCCTCGAATTTCCATCTTCAGCTCTGGGGCACTATAAATAGTATTGCACAGAGATTGGTTTTCTATTATCATGAATGTTTACATATTGTATGAAAAGGGAGTACTGACAAATGGATGACAAGAATCAAAACAACCCTCAAGCTGCGCCTGCCTCTAAATTCTGCCGTGAATCCCGTGTTTTCAAAACAGGACGTGTGTTTCCTAATGATGTAAACAATCACAAAACACTGTTCGGCGGCAAGCTCATGAGCACCATTGATGAAGTCGCCTCCATCTCCGCCATGCGCCACTGCCGTACCAACGTGGTGACCGCCTCTGCGGATTCCGTGGACTTTCTCCTGCCGATCAGACCCTCGGATTCCGTCTGCTTCGAATCCTTCGTCTCCTGGACAGGCCGAACCAGTATAGAGGTATTCGTCAAAATCATCTCCGAGAACCTATATACAGGCGAGCGCGCTGTTGCCGCGACTTCCTTCCTGACCTTCGTTGCTGTTCATGAAGACGGCACTCCGGCCCCCGTTCCGGCGATTGTCGCTGAGACCGATGAAGAGAAGCTCATCAGCGAATCTGCAGCCGAGCGTTCTGAGCTGCGCAAGATCAGAAGAACAAGCAGCAAAACACTGGCTTCCCAGCTTAGTACCACAAAATATTGGGAATAGCAAGGCGGTTATTTACGCCACAAAAAAGCACCGTCACACGGGATACCCCGCAGGCGGTGCTTTTCGGTTACTTCTAAGCTTTACGCGTTGATCTTCTCTTTGGCTACTACAGCCAGAGAGTTGAATGCGTTAATGTCGTTTACTGCCAGGTCAGCCAGCATTTTGCGGTTCACTTCTACGCCAGCCAGCTTCAGGCCGAATACAAGCTTGCTATAGGAAAGACCGTTCAAACGGGCTGCAGCATTAATACGAACGATCCACAGTTTACGGAAGTTACGTTTAGTCTGACGACGGTCACGGTATGCGTATACCATCGACTTCATTACTTGCTCGTTAGCTGTTTTGAAAATGCGATGCTTGGAACCGAAATAACCCTTTGCCAGCTTCAATACTTTTTTATGTCTACGACGAACTACAAATCCGCCTTTAACTCTTGCCATATTAATAAACCTCCCAAAAATGTGTGATAAAACTATTTCAAGTTAGCTAGTCCTTGTTTCAAACGTCTTACATCCCCAGGGGCCATTACTGGATTGCCGTTCAATACGCGTTTTGCGCGTTTCGATTTGTGGGACAGCAAGTGGTTCTTGTGAGCTTTGTAACGCAGTACTTTGCCGGATCCGGTAATCTTGAAACGGCCTTTCAGACTGCTGTGGGTTTTCATTTTAGGCATGGTGTTTCCTCCTTGAATATTATGCGGCGCCAAATTGCTGTGCAAGTGGCTCCAAATTTATTGGGCTTTGGGAGCCAAGATCATAATCATGCTGCGGCCTTCCAGCTTAGGCTGGCGCTCAACAACAGAAATCTCTTCCACTTCACTCTTAACACGTTCCAGGATCTTCTGACCGATGCTGGCGTGTGTAATCTCACGTCCGCGGAAACGTACGGAGCACTTCACTTTATCGCCTTCACCCAGGAACTTGACCACATTGCGGAACTTGGTCTGATAATCATGTTCCTCAATGTTAGCACGGAACCAGACTTCCTTGATGTCCACGACCTTCTGGTTCTTGCGCGCTTCCTTCTCTTTCTTCTGTGTTTCATAACGGAACTTGCCGTAATCCATGATGCGGCATACTGGCGGCTTCGCCTGCGGCGCTACGTTGACTAAATCCAGATTAAGATCAATCGCCATTTGCAACGCTTCGCGAATTGGCTTGATGCCAATTTGCTCGCCTTCCGCTCCAACCAAACGGACCTCTTTGGCCCGAATTTCATCATTGATCATATGTTCCTTACTGATAACTCTCCACCTCCGGATCTACTTAGGCAATAATTTGTTTGCGGTTCTCCATTAAAAAAGGGGTGCCGGTAACTCCCGACACCCCGTTTGATCAACGTTCATGAATTATACATCCATAAAGCATTGAGATCAAAACCAGCTGGCGTATTTGCCAGTCAGGTGAGAAGCCGGTGCTTCTGCTTGCAATCCCTATGTTTTGCACACTTGAATACTATACATCACTCGGGCAAGGAGTGTCAATAGCACCCGGAAATATTTTCTCAAAAACTTCTGCAGCCAGTTCTTACGATACCTGTTTGCTCTGCACTTCCTCAAGCCTTACGACACGCGTATGCTTGGTATGGCTCCATTGCTTGTTGTTCTGCGTGAAAAACGCATAGAACGTGATGGGATACCAGGAGATCAGGTAGATTGGGAAAACCAGCAAATACAGATATACCTTCTTGAATTTGACCTTCTCCAGCGCCATTGCGAGCAGGAACGTCAGAATGTTGGCTCCAACCGCGAGATAGCCAAGCCAAAGCGGTAGTTGACCATAAATATTGGCAATATGCGGACCATCGAACAGCGAGTTGTCGACCCACATCACCGCAGTCATCAGGAACGTCAGCAGCACGATGTAGACATTGGCCCCGTAGAGCGCCAGGTCAAACTTCGTCAGACTGCGTTCTTTAATACTTTGCCATAGCAAAGGAAAGAAATAACGGCGGGCAACTGTAAAGTGCCCCTGCATCCAGCGCAGCCGCTGTCTCGAGGAAGCCTTGAACGTCAGCGGCTTCTCATCAAAAACCTTGGCGTCATAGTTGAATCTTGGGTAGACGCCCTTCGATGCGCTGCGCATCGTAAATTCCAAATCCTCAACCAGACTTGTTGCTCCCCAGCCCATTTCCTTCAGCAGGTTGGTCTCGAAGCACATGCCGGTACCGCCAAGAAAGTTAGCCATATTCAGATTATGGCGCGACAGCTGCCATAACCGGTTGATGTACCAGTAAGATACGCCGTAAGCGGCGGTAATCCAGGAATCCTCAGGATTCTTAGTGTCAATGTAGCCTTGAATAACCCGCGCCCCTGTGCAGAGATCATTGTTCATCTCCGTCAGGAATTCGGTATGCGCCAGGTTGTCCGCATCGAACATCACCACAGCGTCATATTGCCGCGGCATCGCCCACAGCTCCTTGAGCATCCATTCAATCGCATAGCCTTTGCCGCGCAGATTGGTGTTGGTGCGGACGCAGGCATTCATGCCATGCTCTCTTACAATTTTTGCCGTACCATCCGTACAGTTGTCGCAAATAACGAATACATCGTACAGTTCCTTAGGATAATTTAGCTGCTTCAAATTCTCCATCAGCGCGCCGACGACTTCTTCCTCGTTGTGTGCGGCAACCAGTACAGCAAATGATTTTTCCGGAGCGAACTTAGCCTTGTTCTTTTGCTTGTGCAGTCCGAACAATGAAAAAGTAAACTGATAGACTGCGATTGCCGCCAAGATCACTTGGAGCGTAACAAACACTGCGTCTGTCATGACCTTTTGATGCCCCCTTTTCACTCTTGGTGTTCTTTTTTTTCTCTCTTTTACTTGATAAACGTTCTTTCTGACCCTTTTGTTGCATCCCTTACAGTAAGACCAAGAGCATTCCCTTTTATTGGCGAGGCAGGCTTGCTGTTTTATTTATCACGTTAAAAATCGGTGTACGGATTTCCACTTGAGGGACTCCTTTTTTCTCTGTTACCTTTTAAACGTGTTCTGCCTGCTTGAATCATTGTAAGGCGTAAGGGGTTCCCAAGTCAAAACTGGCATTTTCCGAGCTTAACCGAGCTTTTCCTTGAAATGGACTGCCTGAAAAAAGTATGATAAAGACAGCTTTAAGGGATATACCAGATTACTGCAGCCTGCGCGCCTGTTATCTTCAGCCGTACTATTCGGAGGGAACAAGATATGAGACATTTATTTATGAGATTACATCTCTTGGAGCGGCGCCTGTTCAAGTGGATTAACGGAAGCTTGCACAACCCATTTCTGAACTTCTGGCTCTTCTATCTTACCCATCTGGGAGGAGCTACAAGCGCCATCGGCATAAATGTGCTGGTCTGGGCGCTATCTCCGCAGCCGTGGAGAACGACGGGACTTCAGGCTCTTGTTTCCTTGACGGTCAGCCACATTCCTGTCGCCATCGCCAAGAAGCTCTACCCGCGAATGCGGCCGTATCTGGCACTTCCGGGAACAAATACATTTCGCAATCCGCTTAAGGATCATTCTTTTCCTTCAGGCCATACTACAGCTATCTTTGCCTCTACGGTTCCCTATATGGCAGCCTTCCCTGCCCTGACCGTTATCCTTCTGCCGCTCGCCTGCATCGTCGGATTCTCCCGGATCTATCTTGGACTGCATTATCCGTCCGATGTTGTTGCAGGGGCCGTGATCGGTACCGGCGCCGCTGCAGGCACAATTGCCTTGTGGTTCTGATGCCCGGCACTGCACGTACAATTCGGACCAGCGAAAACCATTGCGAAAACAGGTGAAATATAAATTGCGCAAAAAAAGAATACTCTTGCTGTCGGAAGGTTTTGGCGCTGGGCATACGCAAGCAGCTTATGCGCTGTCGAGCAGCCTGCGCAAATTATCGCCCCATATACAAACGAAGGTGCTGGAGCTTGGAAGCTTCCTGAATCCCAAGATGGCACCGCTTATTGTATCGGCTTACCGCAAGACGGTAACCTCCCAGCCCCGGCTGATGGGTTATGTGTACCGTCACCAGAAATCATTTAATCGTCTTACCACACTTGCCCTGCACCGCTTATTTTATACACATACGCAAAATATTGTGAAGCAGCTAAAGCCGGACATTATCATCTGCACCCACTTCATTCCGAGCGCCGTGGTCTCCCGTCTCAAACGGCTGTACCCGGCGTTCAAGGTGCCGCTCATTACGGTCATAACCGATTATGATGCCCACGCCACCTGGATCAGCCCTGAGGTAGACCGCTATTTGGTCTCCGCCCCGGAGGTCAAGGCCAAGCTGCGCCGCCGGGGCGTTGCTGCAGCCAAAATCCAGGTCACCGGCATGCCGGTGCATCCGAGCTTCTGGGAGCATCCCGGCAGGGAGGGAATTCTGCAGCAGTTCAGCCTGCAGGACATGCCGACTGTCATGGTCATGGGCGGCGGCTGGGGCATGATGAACGATGAGGTCGTGAACGAAGCTCTTGCCGGCTGGCGGGAGAAGGTTCAGATTGTTTTTTGCCTTGGCACAAATGAGAAGCTGATGCGGCAGATGCAGGAGGACCCGCGCTACAGTCATCCCAACATTTCCCTGATCGGCTTCACGCGTGAAATCGACAAGCTGATGGAAATTTCTGATCTCCTCGTCACTAAGCCGGGCGGGATGACCTGCAGCGAAGGGCTGGCCAAAGGCATCCCCATGCTCTTTCATCATCCGCTGCCCGGCCAGGAAGAAGAGAACTGCCGGTACTTTACGGCGGCCGGGCTCGGCGAACCCATTGCGTCACTGGACGTCATTGACAAATGGATGGAACGGCTGCTGTACAACTATGACGATGTACAGGCCAAGCGAAAAAGCCATCTCAAGGAAATTGCCCGGTTCCATCCGCTGCAGAGCGCCCAGAGCATTATTGATATGCTTGAACAAAGCTGGTAAGAACATCAAAAGGCATCCAGGTTATCCCCTTGGAATGCCTTTTGCTATGTTTGGCCTACAGGCGGTATTTATCCAGGCGCGAAGCCTGATACCGCTCCAGCGCCTGTGCACCGACAATGGCCTCGCAGCGGTGAATGTTGACGCCGCGGCCAAAAAATTTGGTCTCGTATTCTGTCATAACATGCTCTTCATTCATGATCCCGTCCGGGTGCAAATCCAGGGAGATGTTCTTCATTTGCAGGCCGTAGTCGGCAAAAGCATTCAGCGAGAATTCAAACAGGCTGCGGGAATCCGTCTTTAGATGAATTTCGCCAAGCGGGCTGAGCAGTCCGCGGTATTTGTCGAGAAACCGCGGGTGAGTCAGTCTTCTACGCGCATGCTTGGCCTTGGGCCACGGATCGCTGAAGTTCAGATAGATCCGCTCCAGCTCGCCAGGTGCAAAAACTTCCTCTGCATAGTTAATATTGGCCAGCGCAACCTTCAGGTTGGGCGGCGTATCCTGCCCTGCCGGCTCCCAGACCGCTCTCGCCTTCTCCGCCGCACGGCGGATCAGCTCATCATACATATCAACGCCGATAAAATTGATATCGGGATATTTAAAGCTCATTTGGCTGATAAACTGTCCCTTACCCATTCCAAATTCAACATGAATCGGATGATTGTTGCCAAAAAGTTCAGACCACTGCCCCTTGAGGCTGCGAGGGTCAAGGATGACCAGGTCGGTCTGCTCCTCCAGACTTTCACGTATTCCTTTTCTTCCGCGTAAACGCATAGGTACTCCTCCGCTTTTCTCTGATACAAACACTGTCACTTGCAATATTGTGCCGAACTTGTCCGCAAAAGTAAAGGATTTTCAATACGAATACAACCTCTATATTCATGGAAAAAGGAATTCTCCGCCCGGCTGGGGAACAGCCGGCGAAAAATTCCTTCTTTGTTGTATTTGGAATTGGGGTCCACTTGTCAGGGCGGTTCGTAGCTTACCGCGAAGGCGTGTTAAAATCAAATTTCTTCTCGAATGCGTTTCTGATCTTGCGCTGTGCTTCTGTCTTGATCTTATGGTTGCCGTTAAATTCCACGCCCGTCAGCGCGAGCGCTTCGTCGGGAGTCAGCTGTACATCAATGGAGCCTTTTCCTTCGGCATAAGCCGTTTGAGAATTCATCATGATCACCTCTTGGGTTATATTATTGACCTTGCGACATGAAATTATGAATTCAAGAAATAGAGATTATAGTTGCTGCTGCGGCTTTTTTACACTTCAAATATAACATAATGTGTAAGCATTCGCAAGGTAAAACCGCTCTATTTCAAGCCTATTTTCAAGTGGAAAATCCGGGTGGAAATGTTACGTTCGCCGCCGATCTTTGATACAATGGAAAGGTTAAATAGAAAGGAGCAGTCCATGTCTAACCTTCTACAGACCTCCTCCCCGCTGCTGTGGGGGGATAAACGTTTTCATACCTGGAACTACGAAATGCGTGAGCAGATGGACACTAAGGTGTTCAAAGTGATGCTGGACGCAGGCTTCACCTGCCCGAACCGGGACGGTTCCATCGCCAAAGGAGGCTGCACCTTCTGCAGCGCCAGAGGCTCCGGCGATTTCGCCGGCAGCCGCCGTGACGATCTGGTCACACAGTTTGCTAATGTGCGCGACAGACAGCATCTGAAATGGCCGAACGCGAAGTACATCGGTTATTTCCAGGCCTACACCAATACGTACGCTCCGGTTGAGGAGCTAAGGGAATATTATGAGGTAATTCTGGAGCAGCCGGGTGTCGTCGGCCTGTCTATCGCTACCCGCCCCGACTGTCTGCCGGATGATGTGGTCGAATATCTCGCAGAGCTGAACCAGTGTACGTATCTCTGGGTGGAGATGGGCCTGCAGACCATACACGAATCCACTTCGGAGCTGATCAACCGTGCTCATGATACGGCGTGTTATATCGACGCTGTCCAGAAGCTGCGGCGTCACGGCATCCGGGTCTGCACCCACATTATTCACGGGCTGCCGCAGGAAACACATGAAATGATGCTGGAGACGGTATCCGCTGTAGCCAATATGGATGTGCAGGGCATCAAAATCCACCTGCTGCACCTGATGCGCAAAACGCCAATGGTTAAGCAGTACGATGCCGGACTGCTGCGTTTTTTGGAGCAGGACGAGTATGTGAAGCTGATTGCCGACTCGCTGGAAATTCTGCCGCCGGAGATGATTGTGCACCGGCTGACCGGCGATGCGCCGCGCGACCTGCTGGTCGGACCGATGTGGAGCCTCAAGAAATGGGAAGTGCTGAACGCTATCGACAATGAGCTGGTTAACCGGGACACCTGGCAGGGTAAATATTGGAGGAAAAGCTAATGGGCTTCATGTCGGTCCTTAGCTTTGCCCATAAATTGACCGCCGAGCGCCTGCAGCAAGGCGGCCGCGCCATTGACGCCACCGTGGGCACCGGTGCGGACACATTGTTCCTCGCCAAGGCGGCCGGGCCGCGCGGCGGGGTGTACGGCTTTGACATTCAGCCTGCGGCGCTGAGTCTTGCCGAAGAGCGCCTGCGGCTGGCCCGGGAGGAGGCGCCTGCGGCGCTGTCTCCCGTGACGCTGCTGCAGCGCAGCCATGCAGCAATGGCGGAAGCCGTTCCGCAGGACTGGCGCGGAACGGTCTCGGCGGTGATGTTCAATCTCGGCTATCTGCCTGCGGGCGATGCCGACAAGACCATCATCACCGAGCCGGAGAGCACGCTGGCCGCGCTGGAGGCGGCGCTTGCGCTGCTGCGCCCCGGCGGCATCATCACGGCGGTGCTCTATCCCGGCCATGATGGCGGGGACCGCGAAGCCGCCGCCGTCACGGCCTGGGCGGCGGAGCTGCCGTCCGGGAAGGCCCAGAGCATTGTGTACCGCCAGCTTCAGCGGGACACTGCCCCTTATGTAATCGCAGTGGAGAAGAAAAAAGGAGCTGACCATTAATGACAGTAAGCAAAGTGGAGCACATTGGCATTAAGGTGGACAAGCTGGAGCGTTCACTGAGCTTTTACCAGGAAGTCATCGGCCTCACGCTGCAGGATATTGTGGGCAAGCCCGGTGACGCTCTGCGCCTGGCCTTCCTCAGCTTCCCCGGTCAGACCAGTGTTGAGATCGAGCTGGTTGAAGGAGTGTCCGAGGGGCTGCCCCAGGAGGGAAAAGTCAGTCATGTAGCCTTCACGGTGGAAGGCATTGAGGAAGAGCACAGACGGATTGCCGGGCTTGGCCTTCAAGGTCTAACTGCTGTCTCCACGGTGGCAAACGGCAGCCGCTATTTCTTTTTTGACGGTCCGGACGGAGAAAAGCTGGAATTCTTCGAACCGGCACGCAGCAAGTAAACTGAGCGACAAATTATTTTATATTCGGGAAGGAAGATGCAATGATGACTAAGCCATATCCATTAAAATTTCAACCGGAGTTCAAAGAACGTGTCTGGGGAGGCCGGGCTTTGGAGAAGTTCGGTCTGGAGCTGCCAGAAGGGCATATTGGGGAAGGCTGGATGATCGCCGATCATCCGAACGGCACCTCTTCGGTGCTGAACGGCGAGCTGGCCGGACAAGGACTGGATCAGATCCGCGAGCAATTCGGGCAAGAATGGTTCGGCAGCAAGGGCAGCCCCAAGGACGGCGGAAGATTCCCGCTGCTGATTAAGCTGCTGGACTGCAATGACAACCTGTCCGTGCAGGTGCACCCTACCGATGATTACGAAGGATTGCCAAAGGGCGAACTGGGCAAAACAGAGATGTGGTATGTGCTGGACGCCAAGCCAGGCGCCAAAATCATCTACGGTCTCAAAGACGGTGTAACCCGCGAAAGCCTGCGTGAAGCGCTGGATAACGGAACGGTTATGGACACCATGCAGGAAATTACGGTCTCCGCAGGCGACGCCTTCTATATCCCTGCCGGAACTGTGCACGCACTCTGCGCCGGAGTGGTTGTAGCGGAAATTCAGCAGAACTCCGACACTACATACCGCATTTACGACTACGACCGCCCGGGTCTGGATGGCAAGCCGCGTGAGCTTCATATCGAGGATTCGCTGAACGTAACCGCCTATGAAGGCGCAGGCGCCACTTCCATGAAAACCGATAGCGCTGTGGCTGGTGAGTGGCTGCAGATTGCCGCTTCCCCTTATTTTATTGTCGAAAAAGGCGTTGTGAACGGGGAATGGAGCCTGTCCACCACTCCGGACAGCTTCACGATTCTCGTGGTCTGCGAAGGCAGCGGGCATCTGACCTGGGATGGCGGCTCCCAGCCTTATTCCGCCGGAGAATGCTACCTGCTTCCGTCCACCCTGGGAGCCTACGGAATCGAAGGGCATTCCACTGTACTCCGCTCGTATTTGCCATAAGCCAGGCCGGGGCAGGCATAGAATTAATAGGTAGCGCGTATGCTTCCGAAGCAAGTTTTGTCGCAGTGTCTCCAAGAAGTATTCCTTACAAAACTAAGCATATGCTTTCGAAGTAAGTTTTGTCGCAGTATCTCCAAGAAGTATTCCTTACAAAACTTTTAGGAGGAACGGTATGAGGGAAAACAGCTTTAAGATGACCGATCCCCTCGGGGTCCCGATTCATGTCTATGAATGGCTGCCGGAGCCGGAGGCTACGGTCCGGGGAATTGTCCAGATTGCCCATGGCATGTGCGAGACGGCTGCCCGCTATGCCCGTTTTGCGGCGGCGCTTACCGGCGCGGGTTATGCTGTATACGCCAATGACCACCGGGGCCACGGCCAAACGGCAGGCAGGGTAGATTTGCTGGGGGACACCGGCGAGGACGGCTTCTACTGGATGCGGCGCAATCTGCTCCAGCTCGGCGGCATTGCCCGTTCCCGGCATGAGGGCCTGCCGATTTTCCTTCTTGCCCACAGCATGGGCTCTTTTCTGGCTCAGAAGCTGATGTGCGAGGAAGGCCATGAAGAGTACGCCGGCTTTATTCTCAGCGGCACCAATGGACCGCGCAGCCTGCTGGGACTGGCAGAAACGCTGGCAGGGATGCAATACAAGCTGCAGGGCGTACGCCATCGCAGTGTCCTGCTGAACGGTATTGTATTCGGCCCTTATAACCGTTCCTTCTCTCCAATAAGAACAGCCTTTGACTGGCTCAGCAGTGACCCGGAGGAGGTGGACCGCTTCATTGCTGATCCTTTTTGCGGAGCGATCTGCACCACCCGCTTCTTCCGCGATTTTTTCCGGCTGCTGCGGGATATCCATTCCGGCGAAACGCTGCTGACATTATGCACTGATAAGCCCGTATACTTGTTCGCGGGCGCAAAAGACCCTGTTGGAATGAACGGTCAAGGCGTTCTGCGTCTGGCCGAAATCTACCGGGAGCGGGGGATTGCGGATGTGGAATACAGGCTGTACCCGGAGGGCAGACATGAAATGCTTAATGAGGTGAACCGCGATCAGGTTACCGCCGATGTGCTGGATTGGCTCGTCCGCCATCTTCCCGCCGAATCACTGCTGCTTCAGCCCACCGCTCATTAGAACAAACGCAAAGACAGGCACTCCGGAATTTGGCGGATGCCTGTCTTTGTATTTTTCCGATAGAAATCTACTAATGCTCCATTTTTTAACAGAATTAATATGTTATGATTTCCTTGTACAGCACTGCTCGTGAGCTGCCGGTCTCTCCCTTGGAGGAGGTGACGGTAATGGAGGTAAAAGATGCTCTTTCACTAATGTTCGTGTTCGGAATGTTCATACTTGCACTGCTGGGCTATATTAAAAAGAAATAGACCGCCCCGGCAAAGGTAACGGTCTACTCCAACAACACTGGATGGGACGACCCGCTGCTCTACAGCAGTGGTTGTACGCAGGGGCTGTGCTGCAACACAGCCCCTTTTTTTATTTTATTGTGGCATAATCCATTTTATTACATATCCATCCAAGGAACAACTGTCAGCTCCGGCCATTTGCTTAGCCATTTCTGCGTCTTAGTAATGTAAATCTCCTCGTTAATCAGCACCTTGTTGGGCCTCAGGGTCAGAGTAAACAAATCCTGCAGGCCAAAGGGAGCATAAATCCGCCATTCGCCATCCGCAGCAAGTCTGGCTCCAAGCGAAGTCACTGTAGTTGGCCAACTGTCAATTGCCGCCTCTAGCGATACATAAGGCTGAAGCTCTATGCCGAACTTATCTCCGTACCACAGATGCACCCGGGCCTGATTTTTCAGGTCCACCGGAATCGTTAGCCCGCTAAAAAGCTCCCGGCCCTTAGCAATCATCGCATCCTCTGCCGCATAGCTCAAATCATCTGCGTCATAATAGACGATGTCTATGTCGCTGATTCCATGCTCCGGCGCGCGGCCCGTAAGATGGTTCCATACCGTCTGCACCAGGAAACCCGCCCCAACATAATATGGGTAGTTTCCTAGCCCCTGCGCCCGTGTGAATACGTCCAGCAGCAGCGGGCTGCCGTTAAAGATCCCGATCAGCCGCTCCCGCAGGGCTTCCTCATTGCGTGTCATAGACCAGTCTCCACAAAAGCTTCGCCTAAAGCATACTGCAGCACCTTCTGCGTACCCTTGCGCCCGCTGCGGCGAAGCCCTTTATCGAGAAACCCAGCCCGGGAATAGAGGTTCCCGGCAGAGGTATTTCTTTCATTAACTGCAAGAACGATCTCCTGCATAGCAGGAAAATGAGTCCGCAGGAAGCCCGGCAGCAGCGCCATAGCGGCTTTGGCGATCCCTTGGCCCTGGCAGGCATAGTTGATCAGAAACGCACGCAGCAGTACCGCCCCGGAATAATCACTATAGAAGTCTGCAATCTCCTCACCGCGGTGCAGAATAAAAAAACCTACCGCCCGTTCTCCCTTTACAATGACAACCGCAGTTTTGCCGGGATTGGTTAAAGCTTCAGTCAGAGTCTCTGCCGGTAGTCCGGTAAATTGCTCCTGCTCCGGGGGAAGCTCAAAGGCAAGCAGGTCCTCTTTGTACTTTTCCTCATACAAACACAATGAGACCGGTTCATTTGCATTCATCCTGTATCCCTCTTCTCTGCCCGCATGAAGCGGCCTGTCTATAAAGGCAACGTGTAATACTGCGCCCGCTGGCTCTCATCCTGCTGGTACATTACGACCAGCAGTGTGCTTCCGCCCGCTGCCGGCTGAGCTTCGGCCAGCGCCGTGGAGGCACTGTCCGCAACCGTGCCGGCAACTGCCGCATGCAATTCCCGGCTGACCGGTACACTAAGCCGCTCTCCCCTGCCGCCGGCATTTCCGGCTGCAGCATCGGCAGTGTGATCCGTATCGGCTGAAGCAACCGCCGCAGCACTTAAGGCCGCTTCAGCCTCCACAGCAGCCGGATCAAAGCGCAGTCCGCTGATGGACTCCAGCACCGGCTCTAGCTGGAACGGCAGCACCTCAAGCACGGTGAACTTTTGCAGCTCCCGCTCGCTGAACCCAGCCTCCGCCAGCTTGGCTGAGAGGCGCTCAGGGTGGTCGGTGATCTCCTTCATATATTTGGCCCAGTCAGACTTGTCCAGCGTAATATCCCACCAGATCTTGCGCGGCTTGTACTTGTGGCCCAGGAAATAATCCAGCTTCATCAGTCCGGTGACGATATCCATGGAATCCGTTCCGCGGTCCGTAAGGAAGGCATGCAGCCGGGTGAACAGGTCCTCGAGCTGATGGCCAATCTTCTGCCAGCCCTGCTCTTCCCAGTAATCACCGAATTCCTGAAAGAAATCGAACGGCGATTTGAACACATGGCGGATGAGATATTTCACCGAATGATCCAGCCGGTGGCTGTTCCAGTATTTCTCCAGCACATCCTCCAGCCGCTTGAGGCGGATAATGTCGGAGAACGGCATGACATGGCTGCTCAAAATCTCGTAGGGAGCGTGCTCCATATACGTGTAGTCATATTTGGCCGCCTGGGCACGCAGACCGGTGCCACGCAGCATTTTGAGAAAGCCGAGCTGCAGCTCTTCCGGCTCCATCGCAAACACATCGTTGAAGGTTTTACGGAAGGTCGTGTAATCCTCCTGCGGCAGTCCGGCAATCAGATCGAGATGCTGGTCGATGTTGCCGCTGGCTTTGATTTTCATAACGGTACGTGACAGCTTGGTGAAATTCTGGCGGCGTTTGACCAGCTCGTTCGTCTCATCATTGGTCGATTGTACGCCAATCTCGAAGCGGAAGATGCCCGGAGGCGCGTTCTCAGCCAGAAAATCAAGCACCTCGGGGCGCATAATATCCGCCGTAATCTCGAACTGGAATATACAGCCCTGATGGTTGTCGATCAGGAACTGGAACATCTCCATCGCGTAATTACGGTTGATGTTGAAGGTACGGTCAAGAAATTTAATTACCTTGGCGCCATTCTCAATGAGATAGAGCAGATCGGACTTCACCCGCTCAATATCATAATAACGCACGCCTACCTCGATGCTGGACAGGCAGAACTGGCAGTTGAACGGGCAGCCCCGGCTGGTCTCGAAATACACGATCCGCTTGCCGAGATCCGGCAGGTCCTCCGGGAAACGGTGCGGCGTGGGCAGCGTGTTCAGATCGCTTTTGGGGCGCGGAGGATTGACAATCAGTTCCTCGCCCTTACGGTAAGCAGCCCCGTAGACGAAATGGAACTTGCGCTCATCCCGCAGCTCCTGCAGCAAATGGTGAAAGGTCTCTTCCCCGTCGCCATTCACTACAAAATCAATGCCCGCCTCCCGTTTCATCCAATAAAGCGGCTCATAGGATACTTCCGGTCCGCCGAGCACAATCGTAACCTCAGGCATCACCTGCTTGAGTATCCCGACCAGCTTGACGGTCTCTTCAATGTTCCATATATAGCAGGAAAAGCCGATCACATCCGGTTTCTTCTGGAACAGGTCGGACACGATATTCATCACGGGATCTTTGATGGTGTATTCTGCCAAATGAATGTCCTGAAACTCGTGCTCACTGTACGCCTTCAAGAGACGGATCGCCAGCGAGGTGTGAATATATTTGGCATTTAAGGTGGCCAGGATGATCTTCATGCCTACTAACCTTCTTTACATTTCATTTTGAAAAAACTCCAAAAATTCCTTGCCGTATTTCTTGTATTTCAATTCGCCTACCCCTTTGACTCTCAGCATTTCCGCTTCAGTCTGCGGGCAAACCACACTCATCTCGCGCAGCGTGGCATCATTGAAAATAATATAGGACGGCACATGCTCGCGCCCCGCCAGCTCGCGGCGGATCAGGCGCAGCTGCTCGAACACCGTCTCGTTGACCGCCGACGGTGACAGGTCGCGCGCGCGGCTGCGGTCCCGCCCGCTGTAGCCGCCTCCGGTGCTGCGCTGGCGCGACACGCGCTGCAGCACCTGGCGCTGGCCGCGCAGCACCTCGGCTGCCAGCGGCTGGAGCCGCACCACGGGATACTGGCCTTCCGACAAGGCCAGATACCCCTCCGAGATCAGCACATTGATGCTCTCGGTGATCTCCTTCTCCGTGCGGGTGGACATCGCCCCATGCGTGGGCAGCTTCTCGAAGCCGTACTGCAGCACCTTCTGGTTGCGCGAGCCTTTCAGCACCGAGGATACCAGCGCTACGCCATAGCGTTCACGCATGCGGTGTATACAGGAGAAGATCTTCTGGGCATCCACCGTCATATCCACCAGCTCGCGTTCATCAGTACAGGAGCTGCATATGCCGCACGGCTTGTCTCCATGCTCTTCGCCGAAATAATCAAGCTGTGCGCTGCGCAGACAGCGGGTGGTATAGCAGTAATCTATCATTTGCTGAAGCTTGCGGTAATCATTGGCTTTGCGGTCTACATCCTGAGGATTCTGCTCGATCAGGAACTTCTGCGTCATAATGTCCTGCGCGCTGAAGAGCAGGATGCACTGGCTCGGCTCGCCGTCGCGTCCGGCACGGCCCGCCTCCTGAACGTAAGCCTCCATATTTTTCGGCATATTGTAGTGGATGACATACCGCACGTTCGACTTGTCGATCCCCATCCCGAAGGCGTTTGTCGCTACCATTACGCGGATATCGTCATAGAGGAAGCCTTCCTGGCTCTCCGCCCGCTCCTGGTCATTCATCCCCGCATGATAACGGCCGGCGGCGATTCCCGCAGCCTGCAGACGGCTGTACAGATCATCGACATCCTTGCGGGTGGCGGCATAGACAATCCCCGGCTCATGAGAGTGCTGTGCCGTATAGTCCATGACGAACTCGCGTTTGTTCTCGCCGCGCAGCACCGACATGGCCAGATTATCCCGGCCAAGGCCGGTCACAAAGACACCGGGCTGGCGCAGCCGCAGCAGCCGGACCATATCCTCCGTAACCTCCGGCGTAGCCGTTGCGGTAAAGGCGGCGAGTATCGGCCGCTCCGGCAGCTCCTCCACAAAAGGTGATACCGCCAGATAGCTGGTGCGGAAATCATGTCCCCACTGGGAGACGCAGTGCGCTTCATCCACAGCGACGCAGGAGATGGACAACCCCGCCATTTCCAGGCGGAACCAGTCCAGCTCCAGCCGCTCCGGCGCCACATACAGCAGCTTCAGCTCGCCCCGCCGCGCAGCCCGAATCCGCTCATTGACTTCCTTACCGCTTAATGTGCTATTGATATAGGCGGCCGAAATCCCAGCCGTAGTCAGCGCATCCACCTGGTCCTTCATCAGGGAAATCAGCGGTGAAATGACCAGCGTAAGCCCCGGCAGCAAGAGAGCCGGAACCTGATAGCAGATGGATTTTCCGCCTCCGGTCGGCATGATGCCCAGCGTATCGCGGCCTTCCAGCAGATTCATGACTATTTTCTTCTGGCCTTCCCGGAAGTCGGGATAACCGTAATATTTTTGCAGCTCAGCCTGCGCCTGCTCCATAGTAGGTGCTTGCATCTTCATCTCTATCATAACTCCTTAAAAACTTTCTATCTTTAGCTTACATAAAAACCGCCGCCCGAAGCAACACTTTATGGTGATCTCCTGTGCCCCCGTAATCAGGGCAATCGCTTACGAAATGAACTGCGAGATTGGATGAAGTGGAAAAAGGAAACCTAATTTTCGAGTTTCACCGATTTTTTGGTGATTAGATGGAAAAAGTAGACTTAATTCTCTCCATTTCCATCCATTCAGTGATTTTAGAAGGAAATAAGTGGAGTTTTTCCCGCTAACTATCCGGGGGGAGGTCGCTCAGCGGAATGAAGTGGAGAAATTCAGACTGTTGAGAAAGTCCATTTCTAAGCTGCAAAAGCTAAATGGAAATCCAAACGGCGTCCAATGAGATGAATTTCACAGGTACTCATATACAAACGGAGAACATGGGCCTCCTT